>JACJXV010000001.1 GCA_020636445.1 Lewinellaceae bacterium
AAGCCGCCGGGAGGATGCTCCCGGCGGCGAAACTATATTTCCACAAAATGATGGCTTAATCCACGTTATCGTGGAGGAAAGAATTCCCTTCGCTAAAATCCGGATCATCGTCATCGCTGATCACCCACTTGGATAAAACAGGCTCACCTGAAGTCGGTACATCTTCGAGGGACACTCCTCTGCGCATGTACGCTGGCTCATTTTCGAGCTCGACGACGACTTGTGGATTATTTAGCTTCATTACGTTATTTCGCAGCATTTCCCGGCGGCGCTGTTCGCGTTCCTGGTGTTTGCGGCGTTCCTGTTCCAGTTTTTCCTTATCCTCGTCCTTGATGTAGGGCTCGTCATAAGGTTGGCGGTTGGTACGGTTGTACTTATCGAAAACCGTACGCACGTTCTCGAATTCAAACGTTTTAGCTTGTTTCTCTTCGGAGGAATCAAAACCAATTTCGGAAAGCGGATTACGTGGTTTCTTCTGTCCTTTCGGTTTGTCCTCATCATCCAGGGAAACGACGATTTTCTCGCTTCCGGCCTGCTGCCGACGTTCCAATTGCAAATGCTGTTCAAAGCCCGTTGCAATGATGGTGACACTGATTTTATCTCCCAGTGATTCATCATAGCAATTACCCCAAATCAGGTCAGTACCATAGCCAGCTTCCTCCTGGACAAATTCCGTTATTTCGAAGATTTCATCCATGGTTACCTCTTTGGTTCCGGAGGTAATATTCAGCAGGATATGCTTTGCACCGCGAATGTCATTGTCTTCCAGGAGGGGTGAATGCAGGGCCTGGTCAACCGCCACACGGGCGCGGTCATCTCCTTCGGCAGAAGCCGTACCCATGATGGCTACACCACTGCTGCGCATGACCGTATTCACGTCCTCAAAGTCGACGTTGACATAGCCGGGAACCGTTATGATTTCAGCAATGCCTTTCGCGGCAGTGGTCAGAATATTATCCGCCTTGGCAAAAGCTTCAGAGATGGAGAGATTTCCGTGAATCTGCCGCAGCTTATCGTTAGAGACGATAATCAGGGTATCCACATTTTTCTTCAACTCTGCAAGCCCTTCAGAGCCTTGGGATGTTCGCCGGCGGCCTTCAAAGCTGAAGGGCAAGGTTACAATCCCCACGGTAAGGATATCCATCTCCTTCGCAGTTTTAGCGATTATCGGAGCAGCCCCCGTGCCGGTACCACCACCCATTCCGGCGGTGATAAACAACATTTTACAGTTGTTTTCCAGGTAGGCTTTCACCTCTTCAATGGATTCCTCGCAAGCGAGTTTTCCTACATTGGGCTTGGAACCAGCACCCCGGCCTTCGGTGAGGGCGGGCCCCAATTGAATCCGGGTAGGTACCGGGCTAATTTCCATAGCCTGAGAATCGGTATTGCAAACGGCGAAGTCGACCCCGACAATCCCTTGTTTGTACATGTGCGTGACAGCATTGCTACCGCCGCCGCCTACGCCGATTACCTTAATTATCGGGCTTTCATCTTTTGGCAGATCGAAAAGCATAGTGGTAATTTTTTGCGTGACTCCGGCTCTCCTGCGCGACCCCCCAGCCGCTTGATTTTACCGAAGATTGAATGTTTATTCTTCCTGTTGTTTTGGTGCCTGCCGGGCTTACATTTGGGAAAATTGCCGACCAAGCTGATTTTTGCTGTTAGATATCGGTATCTGGTTCGGCTTCAAACCATTCTTTCGTTTTGCGGAACAAATGATCAAACCAATTTGCCTGACCATTACTTGCATAATCATCTGCATCATGCGCCGCCAATGATTCCTCTTCTGTTTCGACCAGGCGCTTTTCCTCCAGGTGCAGACGACCGGCCTCCCGATCTTCAATACCCTTCATCAGCAGGCCTATAGCAGTAGCAAAAATTGGGCTACTCAACTGCTCCTGATACCCGTGTGCCAGGTGTTCCACCGGAATACCAATGCGCGTAGGATACCCCGTATGGAATTCCGACAACTTGTCGATATGATTCAGCAGGGAACCACCGCCCGTGAGGACAATCCCGGCAATGAGCTTACGCTCATAGCCCGAACGGCGAATCTCCCAGACCACATAGTCCATGACTTCTTCAACCCGTGCCTGGATAATACGTGCCAGATTTTTCTCCGAGATCTCCTTGTGATCACGGCCCCGCAATCCGGGGATCGTAATAATCCGGTTATCGTAAACCTCCTCAGCCAATGCTGATCCAAAACGGACTTTTAGTTTTTCGGCCTGTGGCATCATTACCGTACACCCGTCTTTGATGTCACGGGTAATTACGTTGCCTCCGAAAGGAATCACCGCAGTATGCCGGATAATACCTTCCTGGAAAATAGTGATGTCGGTTGTTCCGCCACCTATATCAACCAGGGCAACGCCTGCCTCTTTTTCTTCATCACTCAGGACTGCCATCGCCGAAGCGATTGGTTCCAGGGTCATATTAGCTACCCGTAACCCGGCACGTTCCACACAGCGATAAATATTATTAGAGGCCGTTATCTGTCCGGTGATGATGTGGAAATTAGCTTCCAGCCGCACTCCGGACATCCCGATCGGGTCGGTTATGCCCTGTTCATTATCGATGGTGTACTCCTGCGGAATGGCATGGAGAATTTTATCGCCCGGCGGCAAAACCAGCTTATACATATCTGAGATAAGCCGGTCAATGTCCCGCTGGTTAATCTCTGTGTGATCATTATCGCGCACAACCAAGCCCCGGTGTTGCAGACTCTTGATATGTTGTCCGGCAATACCCACATGCACCCAATCGAAATTCGTTTTTGCCGAGCGGCGGGCAATGTCAACAGCATCCGAGATGGCTTTGACTGTTTTTTCAATATTGGAAACGACGCCGCGGAGCACTCCTTCCGAGTTCACCTTCCCAACGCCAAGAATTTCCATTTTTCCGTGTTCGTTTTTGCGTCCGGCAATAGCACACACCTTGGTGGTCCCAATGTCCAGGGCTAAAACCAATTCCGATTTTCGCGCATTTGTTTCCATCATTTTCAATTTTGGAGCCACCTTGGGGTGACTGTAATAGGGTTATCCTTTATTGTACCAATTAGTCGCAAACAACTTGCCCGCGGTAGCGCAGATCGAGTGTCCGATACTTACGCCACCCTGCACGAGGTAGTCCTTCGCGGTAAAAAATCTTTAATTTGCGCAGTTTTGCGGCGGCATCTTCTTCATAGCGGCCGAAGATGATCTTTTGATCACCTACTACCGGTATGAGCGTGAATTCGCCCCGGTTACTTACGTATATCTGCTGAATCATAGGGGCTAAAAACTCATCCCCCAGGATATCGTTACTCAGGTTAAACAGGTCCTTAAGCAGGTGGAACTTGCGGTCCAGAAAATCGGGAACGTGGGGCGGAATATTTCCCGAAGCCACCAGTACTCGGGCAGCAAAATGCTTTGAAAGCGGCATCTTGATTCCCTTGTCATCGAGGTAGTAATTCATCCCATTTTGATCAATGATGCGCAGGATCGGCTGCCGCTGAACCACGGAAATACGCAGTCGGTTGCGGGCATCGATAAATACGTCGGCATCGAGGATCAGTGGGTCCCCTTCCAGAATATCTTCCAGGCGCTTTACATCAAGGCTTTTTATTGCCATACCTACCGGCCGCAAACCATACCCCCGTTCAATACTGTTCTGGATATCCTCTGCTTTAATAAGCATAGAGCCATCATTCAGTGATTGGATATCGATGTTAACTTCCTGGATTTGGCTGTCCTGCTTATTAGCCACAGCGGAAATAACCAGCAAAGCTGCCCCAATGAGTACCACCAGCGAAAGCAAGCGGCGCAAAGATGATCTGACGGCTGCGTTATTCATGGCTGATGGTGTTTTTCTGGGCCAATAATTCCGCAATCCGGGGAACCAGGGTATCGATATCCCCGGCTCCCATCGTCAGGAGTATATCCGGTGGATGGTTTGCCAGGTGTTCAAGTAATTCAGTTTTATCCAGTAATCGCTTATCAGCCAGGTTCATCAGGTTCATAACTTGTTCGGAAGTGATCCCTGGAATCGGCAATTCCCTGGCCGGATAAATAGGCAATAGGATCGCTTCATCCAATAAGTCAAGAGCAGCAGCAAATTCCGACATAAAGTCCCGGGTTCTGCTGAATAAATGCGGTTGAAAAACGCCAGTAATCTTCCGTTCCGGATAAAGTTCCCGGGCAGCAGAAATCACCGCCCGCAACTCCGTTGGGTGATGCGCATAATCGTCGTAGTATGCAGTGTTCGCATCACGGTAAATAAGCTCAATCCGGCGCTGAACACCCCGGAACGCCAGCAGCCCCTCCCGGATCGCAGGTCCTGAAACCCCCAACGCAAGCGCGATTGAGATTGCCACAGTAGCATTTTCCACATTATGCCGGCCCGCCATAGGCAGGCGCAAGCCCGGAAGTTGAATCTCCGGATTATGGTAATCAAAGACAAAATATCCGTCTTCTACCCGCACATTGGCAGCCTGGTATTCCCCCCGGTCAACGCCAAACGTATGCGCAGGAATACGCCCGGCAAAATCCGGTTTCAGGCGGTCAGCCACCCACAAGTGCCCCCCCGTTTTCAATTGACGAGCGAAGGCAAAAAATCCGGTCTCGCGCAGGGTTTCCAAATCACCGTAGATATCCAGGTGATCGGCATCCATCGACAAGATAGCTACCAAATTGGGATGTAAATGCAGGAAAGAACGATCGAACTCGTCAGCTTCCACCACTACCCAGTCGCTCGTGCCAAGAACATAATTAGAACCCAGGTTACGGGCAATGCCGCCCAAAAATGCCGTGCAATCCAAGCCCCCGGCCCGCAACAAATGCGTGGTCATGGAAGAAGTTGTAGTTTTGCCATGCGTACCCGCGACAGCTATCGTTCGCATGCCCTTGCTGATAATCCCCAGCACCTCAGCCCGCTTTTTAATTGGCGTTCCATGTTGGAGAAAATATTGATACTCCAAATGAGTTACCGGTACGGCCGGGGTGTAAACTACCAAATCTACCCCGGCAGGAATAAGGGAAACATCCTCAGTGTAATGAATATGCATGCCCTCGTCTTCCAGCGCCTGCGTCAGCGGTGTACGGCTGCGGTCATAGCCATGAATTTCGACACCGCGCTGCCGGAAATAGCGGGCCAGGGCGCTCATGCCGATGCCGCCGATTCCGATAAAATACAGATTGCGAATGTCGTTTAGATTCATGTTGTTAGTTACTGGTTATTAGTTACTGGTTATAAATTTCTAGTTTCTATTTAACCAAGGCCAACACTTCGTTAGCGATAGTTTTAGCCGCTTCGGGTTTTCCTAAGTTTCGCGCTTGTTCCGCCAGCTGCTTCCGGAGTGTTTCATCCCCCAGCAGTTGGCTAAGTTGCGGGATGAGTTCCGTACGAACCGCCGAATCGGTCAGCATCAATGCAGCTTGCGCATTGACCAATGCCTGGGCATTTTTCGTTTGGTGATCTTCAGCCACATTAGGTGAAGGAACCAGGATAGCTGGTTTCCCCAACAGACATAATTCTGAGATCGTCAGCGCTCCAGCCCGGCAAATGACCACATCTGCAGCTGCATAGGCTAAATCCATGCGATCAATAAAGGGCATGAGCTTAACCTGCGGGAGTTGTGCTGTTGCACTTTCCTGACAAACCGTATGATATAGCTTTCCACACTGCCAGATCACCTGGATGCCAGGATCTGCTTTGAGTTGTTCGGCGCCGGCGATCATCCCTTCGTTTAGGGACCGGGCGCCCAGGCTACCCCCGACCACCAACGCAATCTTGCGCTGGGGATCAAGTTGAAAATGTTCAGCCGCCAATTGACGGTCTGGCAAGGTATTTCCGAAAGCAGCGCGAACCGGGTTACCGGTTTCTACTAATTTGTTCGCCGGAAAATAGCGCTCCATACCCGGGTAGGCTACACAGATGCGTTGCACCCTTTTAGCCAGCAATCTATTGGTCAACCCTGCATAAGAGTTCTGCTCCTGAATCAGTGCCGGAACCCCTAAGCGCGTAGCCATTTCCAGGAGGGGCCCACTCGCATACCCGCCTACGCCTACGACTACCTGGGGGCGATAACGCTGAATCAAGCGGGCAGCTTTCCAGAGGCTGCTCATTAACTTGAGTGGGAATATCATGTTCCGCAGTGTCAATGAACGCTGGATGCCGCTGATCCACAACCCATCAATGGGATATCCTGCCTGTGGCACTTTTTCCATCTCCAGCTTCCCCTCAGCACCGACAAAGCGAATCTCTGCCGTTGGTTCTTGCTCCCGAATCGCATCAGCAATAGCGATCGCCGGGAAGACGTGTCCTCCGGTTCCGCCCCCACTAATCATAATGCGGGGAGCTTTAGGCGTGCTATGTTGCTGATTCGTCATGCTTTCGTATCCTGTTTATTAGTCTTCTTCGTATTCGTCAGGTTGCAGGGATTCCACAAATTTGCTGACACTCAGTATGATGCCAAACGAGATTGCCGTAAACAATACCGAGGTCCCCCCCATGCTGATCATCGGCAGCGTAACACCGGTCACCGGAACCATATGCACTGATACTGCAATATTGATAAAAGCCTGTACAACGATGCTGAATCCCAGTCCGGATGCCACCATTGCGCCAAAAGCTTTAGGGCTTTTGGTCACCAATCGGGTGATCCGAAAAAACAGCCCGACATACAACAGTATAATGATGGCCCCGCCAATGATCCCATACTCCTCACAAAAAATCGCGTAGATGAAATCCGAATAAGGCGAAGGCAAAAAATTCCGTTGCATACTGTTCCCCGGCCCTTCTCCAATCCAGCCTCCATTGGCAATGGCTATCTTGGATTGTTGAATCTGGTATCCGCCATCCGGGTTCCCCATGAAATCCCTCATCCGGGAAATCCAGGTTTCCAGCCGGACAAAATCTGGGTACATTTGCCCCAATATGATTAAGACAGCAAAAACCACCACGCCCAGCAGCAACAGCAGCAGGATGTATTGAATCGATACCCGGCCAATAAACATCATCGCCACACAGGTGGCAAAAAGCAGCACTGCCGAGGACAAGTCAGCCGGAGCGATTAAACTGCAGATCAGCAATACCGGGACAATAATGGGCACGAAAGCCCCATTAAAATCCTTGATGTAATCCTGTTTGGTTGAAATAGCCCGGGCGATGTAGATGATTAAGGCCAATTTGGCAAAATCGGAAGTTTGGAACGTTATCCCGATGAAGGGTACTTCCAACCAACGCCGGGCATCATTGATATTGGCTCCAAATGCTATCGTAAAGATCAGCATTGGAATAGCAATAGCCAGCAAGTAGGGAGCCATCCGCTGAAACCGCAGGTAATGCATCAAATGGGCCAGGTAAGTAAGCATTAAGCCCCCACCCAGAATAATGGTATGCTTCAGCAAGTACGCTTCCGTATTCCCATCCGCCAATCGATAGGCCAGCGTACCTGTGGAGCTGTAAACTCCCAGGAGCGAGAAAACGGACATCACCGCCAGGATCGCCCAAATGGCGCGATCTCCCCGTAATTCCGCATTTATTCTGGCCAATAGAACTGACATAATCGTTATTTACTAAGATTCATATTGTTGTTTATACTCCAGGACTGCCTGGCGAAACTGGTCGCCACGATCCTCATAATTCTTGAACAAATCAAAACTGGCACAAGCCGGCGATAACAATACCGTGTCGCCCGCCACCGCCAGTTGACCGGCTGTGGCTACCGCTTCCCGGGCGCTGGATGTTTCTACCAGTTGAGGGACCATCTTTCCGAAAGTTTCCCGCAACTTGGTATTATCAACTCCCAGACAAACAATAGCCTTCACGCGCTGCTGAACCAAAGGCAGCAAGGGTGAATAATCATTTCCTTTATCCTGGCCGCCGACAATCCATACAGTAGGTTGGGTCATCGCCTGCAAAGCGTAAAAAACCGAATCGACATTCGTGGCTTTGCTGTCGTTGATAAACCGAACACCGTTCACCTCGCTTACCTCTTCCATGCGATGTGGCGCATTGATGTAGGTATTAAGTCCGGCCTGAATAAGGGCCGGGTCCACTTTCAACGCCAACGCAGTATGGATGGCAAACAGGGCATTCATGGCATTATGTTGCCCGATAAGTGCCGTATTGCGTAAGTCAAATTGCTGGCCGCCTACGTTTAGAAGGCCATCCTGAATCATACTTCGGTTGATATTAACCCTCGTAGGGCCATCTGCCGAAACTACCGGTAATGCCCCCAGGATATTAGGGTCATCACCATTGTATAGAAACTGGTCGCCCAGTCGCTGGTTTTTCAGAATCCGGAACTTTGACCGGATGTAGTTTTCCATGCGGTATGCATACCGATCCAAATGATCGGGGGTAATATTGAGCAGCATAGCAATATGCGGTCGAAACTGGTCGATTCCATCTAATTGGAAGCTGCTTAATTCCAACACATATATGGCTGGTTTTCCAGTAGCTACCTGCCGGGCAAAACTCAGCCCCACATTTCCGCCCATCGTCGCATCCAAACCGGCACTCACCAACAGGTGATGAGTTAGTCGGGTCGTGGTTGTTTTTCCGTTACTCCCCGTAATCCCGATAATGAACGCATCCGTATACCTTCCCGCAAACTCAATTTCTGAGATTACCGGAATTCCGGCAGCTAGCAGCGCTTGCACCAGCGGAACTTCATCCGGGATGCCAGGGCTCTTGACAACCAACGCCCCCTGCAGGATTCGTTGCTCATCGTGGCTTCCCGTTTCAAAGGGAATATTGGCCTCCCGGAGGGTTTGCTGGTACCGTTCCGGGATCGTTCCCCGGTCCGAGACAAATACGCTAAACCCTTTTTGCTGCCCCAGTAACGCTGCCCCTACCCCACTTTCACCTCCACCCAGCACAATCAATTCCTTGGCCATATCTAGCGAATCTTAAGGGTGATGATGGTAATGACAGCCAGCAAAACACCTACGATCCAAAAGCGGGTAACAATCTTTACTTCATGCATCCCTTTCTTTTGGTAGTGATGGTGCAAGGGAGACATCAGAAATATCCGCCTTCCTTCCCCATACTTGCGTTTGGTATACTTGAAATAAGCTACCTGAATCACTACCGATAAGGTCTCCATGAGGAAAACCCCACAAAGGATCGGAATGAGTAATTCCTTACGCAGCAGGAGTGCCATGGCCGCTACAATTCCTCCCAGTGTCAGACTTCCGGTGTCACCCATAAATACTTGTGCAGGATAGGCGTTGTACCACAAAAATCCCAAACAAGCACCCACCAGGGCCCCGGCGAAAATCACCATCTCCCCCGAACCCGGCAGATGCAGGATATTCAGGTAGTTGGCAGCAATGGCATTTCCCGAGACATAGGCAAAAACCCCCAGGGTTAAACCCACAATCCCCGAAGTGCCCGTTGCCAGACCATCAAGGCCATCGGTCAGGTTCGCGGCATTGGAAACAGCCGTGACAATAAAAATGACCAGGGGTACAAATACCAGCCATACCCATTTTTTTGCCAGCGAAGCTTTCAGCGGCAATAATGCAGCATAGTCCAGTTGATTCCCCTTGGTAAAAGGGATGTTCGTCAGCGTGGTTTTGTAATCGCCCTTTTCAATCGCGCCATCAGGACTGTCGATGTAGATGTAATCGCCCACCCTATCGGCATCCGTGAGGCCCAGTACTTGGGCATCTTCGGTATCCAGGCGAACGACGACATCATCCGAAACGATCATCGCCAGGGCAATAATGAGTCCCAGGCCAATTTGTCCGGCGATTTTAAAACCACCCCGCAAGCCCTTTTTGTCCTTCTTGAAAACCTTAATGTAGTCATCAATAAACCCAATGACAGCCATCCAGCTGGTCGCTACAATCATCAGAATGATGTAGACATTATCCAGCTTAGCCACCAACAAACAGGGAATGAGAATGGCCATAATAATGATCATCCCACCCATAGTCGGTGTTCCCGCTTTTTGGACCTGGCCGGCAAGACCAAGGTCGCGTACGGATTCCCCAATCTGCAGGCGTTGCAGGTAACGGATGATCCGCCCCCCTAAAACCATGGAGATCAGCAGGGAAATAATGACGGCTACACCTGCACGAAAGGTAATGTATTGAAAGAGGCCGGCACCCGGAATTTCACCGAATACTTGCTCCAGCCAGTCTACCAGATAAATCAACATAACAGACCTGATTGCGTTTTCAAATAAGTAATTGAGGTCGTAAAAATAGTAATTCCCGGTAGCGAAATACATTTCGCGCAGGGGTTTCCCCAAGGACAACTGCACGGAAGATTACACTGCCGCATAAGCCAGTCGAGTCCAGTTCCAGTTGTCAAATTCCCAGTTCTTCTTTCAGAACCTGTTTATCATCAAAGGGATATCTAACCCCTTGGATTTCCTGATATTTCTCGTGCCCTTTGCCGGCCACCAGGATGATATCTCCTGCCTGAGCTAACTGGCAGGCGGTCCGGATAGCCTGCCGCCGGTCGGTGATACGGAGCGTTTGCCGACGTTTGGTTTCCGGCACTCCGGTTTCCATATCGTCGAGTATCGCCTCCGGAATTTCCGTCCGCGGGTTATCCGATGTCAACACCACCTGGTCACTGGCCTGACAAGCCACTTTAGCCATTTCCGGCCGCTTTGCCCGGTCGCGATCCCCCCCACAGCCCACTACCGTAATAATTTTACTATCGGTTTTGCGCAGGCTGCGGATTGTCCCTAAAACTTTTTCCAGGGCATCTGGGGTATGGGCATAATCCACAATCGCCGTCACTTGCTTTTGCGGATCCAGCACGTAATCAAAGCGCCCTTCGGCTGCCGTCAACTTGCTGAGAACGGTAAGTACTTCCGTCGCATCTTGTCCCAGCAAGCGTGCCGTCGCATAAACGGCCAACAGATTGTAGGCATTAAATTCACCGATCAAGCGGCCATAAAAATCATGGCCATCCAAATCCAGGTGCAGGCCCAGCAAGCTGTTTTCAATTATCCGCGCCCGAAACTCCGCCATTTGCCGCAAGCTGTAGCGGTAAACTTTGGCGGCGGTATTTTGCACCATGACCATGCCGCGTTTATCATCGACATTGACCAGGGCAAAAGCCGTTGGGGGTAACCCATCAAAGAACCCCTTCTTGGCCCGAATGTAATTGTCAAAGGTCAGGTGGTAGTCCAGATGATCATGCGTAATGTTGCTAAAGATTGCCCCCGCAAAGGTTAATCCTGCAATACGCCGCTGATCAACGGCATGCGAACTGACTTCCATAAAAGCATAGCTACATCCTGCTGCTACCATTTCCGCTAACAATCCGTTGATCGTCAGGGGGTCGGGCGTGGTATGGGTTGCCGTTATTTCCTGTCCGGAAATCCGGTTGGCAATCGTCGACAATAAGCCGCATTTGTACCCCAGCCCGGTAAACAGATCATACAGCAATGTTGCCGTAGTCGTTTTGCCATTCGTTCCGGTCACACCAACCAGTTGCAGCGCAGTCGCTGGCCGGCCGTACCAATTAGCGGCCAGTTCACCCAGGGCTAAAGCACTGCTACGCACCTGAATGAGCGTTGCCGTGGTCGACAGCTTATCGGGAAAATCTTCCGCCACAATAGCCACTGCACCTTGCTCCAGTGCCCGTTCGATAAACTGATGTCCATCAACCCGAGTGCCGCGCAGGGCAACAAATAACGACCCCGGCTTAACCTGTCGGGAATCAAAAACCACTTCTTCAATCGCTGTTTCCAGCTCACCACTTACGTTTAAGCGGTCGATATCTTGTACAAGTTCCTTAAGCCTCATCTTAACGCAAGGTTACCTTGATCGTCTGGCCCCTGGCGGGGGTTCCCGGACGCAGTGATTGTTGTACTACTTTTCCGTACCCCTCAACTTTCACGGCCAGCCCCCGGTTTTCCAGCGCATAGAGGGCATCCTTAAGTCCCATCCCCACCACACTGGGCACCTGCTTTTCCGGCAGATTGCGCTCCATCACCAATAAGCTATCCGATCTTGGCCGGATGACCGCCCACTCGGTGGTTGGGGTTCCATAGTTTTTTACATCTAAATAGGTGAGTACTTTTTTAATATCATCCTTCTGGCCGATATCAAAGCCAGGTAATTGCTGGTTGGCTAAAACCGGCCGGGGTTGTTCATTGATCACCGGATGCAAATCCACCGTCGTAGCAAAAACCTTATCGGCAATTTCCCGAAAAACAGGACCCGCCACATCACTACCGTAAATACCATTCCGGTTGGGTTTGCTGATTACCACAATGCAGGAGAACCGAGGGTTGTCAGCCGGAAAATAACCTACGAATGAAGCCCGGTATCCCCCTACCCGCGTGACGGTTTCCGACAAGCGTTGGTAGTTGATTTGAGAGGTTCCCGTTTTCCCCGCGAAGGTGAATTTATCTGTGCTGAGTTTGCGCGCTGTACCCCGCTCTACAACGCCTTCCAACAACTCACGGATTTGGGCAATAGATGCTTCTGAGGCGATATGCCGCTTAACTACGGTAGGCCGGAATTCGCGTAACATTTCGCCATTGCGTTGTACACCTTGCACCAGGTAAGGCCGCATCATCGTTCCTCCGTTTGCAATCGCATTATAAAAAGTGAGCAACTGCAGGGGAGTTAAACGCAATTCATATCCGATAGACATCCAAGGTAAGGTAGTACCGCTCCAGTTGCTTTCCTGGCTGTATGCTTCCTTGATATAAGGATCTGCCTCACCTTCAATTTCCACCCCGGTAGGTAAATGCAGGTTAAACTGCTTCAACCGCTTGATGTACTTGGTAGCACTGCGATCATCAGCCCGCCCGGAAAGGCCTCCGTACCGACTGGTAACCAGCTTGGCAATACCAACATTGGAAGACATTTCAAAAGCCTTCCGCACAGGAATAGAATCCATGGTTGCACTCTCTGGCGAGGAGTCTACCATGGTTTCTTTATAAAACTGGGTTTTCCCATGCTCAATGTCAACCGTGTCTTCCAGGGTAATGGTCCCATCTTCCAGCATCGCCAGCATGGAAGCGGTTTTGAATGTAGATCCCGGCTCAATGGCCGATCCCACTGCATAGTTATAGGTCTCCCACCAGCCTTCGGCCATGCGGCCCAGGTTGGCGATAGCCTTGATCGCACCAGTCTTGGTATCCATCAACACCGCCGTACCCCATTCCGCATCGTGGTAATTGAGGGCCCGAACCAGGGCGTTCTCTACAATATCCTGCAGATTGACATCAATCGTAGTGACCACATCATCTCCACCCTGCGGATCGATGGCCGCCAAATCTTCCAGTGGCATCCAGATATCCTGCCGACGGTCAACACAAATCATATACTGCCCGCCCGGTTCCCCTTCGAGTACGTCATTATAGAAACCTTCCAATCCGACGGGTTTGGCTCCTTCGCGAACATAACCGATGGTGCGCTGGGCCAGCAGCCCGAAAGGCCGGCGGCGCTCACTAACCTGCTCGGCAATGAACCCACCCCGGAAGCGTCCCATCCGGAACAGGGGGAAAGACTCCAGCTTGCGTTTTTCATTGAAGGACACCCGGCTTTTGATCAGCAGGTGCCGATTGGTGGAATCCCGCCGCAATTGCAGTAAATAATCACGGTACCCCCCGGGGGTATAGGTATCATCAACGAAGGTTGCCAAACAAAAAGCCAGGGAATCAATATGGCCCGCAAAGTCTTTTTCTGCCGGAGCGACCGGATCAAAGTAAATATCAAAGTAGGGAATGGAAGTAGCCAAAAGGCTACCATCAGAAGCCAGGATATTACCCCTGTCTGCCCGGATTTGTCGGTACCGAACATAATCAGCCTGTCCTTCGGTGCGCCAACGCTCTCCGTCAATCACACTGATCTCGATGGTGCGATAGACCAATACCGCAGCCGCCGGCACAACTAAGCCGAACAGCAGAAAATACATGCGATAAAGGACTTCGTTCCGAATATTCATAGCCTAGTATTGCTTATCAGCATCAACGACAATACGCTTCGGACTCTTGTTGAAAGGCCGCAAACCAGCTTCATCAAGCCGCTCCGCCACTTCTGTCCGACGCGAATTGTACATATTCTCCGCTTCCAGGGTCATGTATTGCCAGCGCAACTCCTTAATGTCGTGCTGGAGGATCTGGATATTGCGCACCGTGCGTTCAGCATAGTGGGCAGTTGCGATATAAGTAATGGCAAGGAAACCCAGGAATAGTACAAAGAACAGATTACCCAGAATGAGATCTGAGGTAAGAAACCCGAGAGCCAGGTATTGTCCTATTCCTTTCTTTTTTGACATCACTTGTGGAAATTGCTCAAAAAAATACATGCAAGCCGACCTTGGCCTTGAAAGACCAATCCCTGCTTTTATCTACCCAATACCCGCAGAAAAGCTGCTGGTATTGTTTTCATTTTGTTTCAGGTCCCCGTGGTAGGAGGTACCTCTTCTTTCCTTTCTTCAGCCGTTCGTTCCGCGATGCGCAGTTTTGCACTGCGCGCTCGTGGATTTCTTTCAATCTCTGCTGCCGTGGGCAAGGCGGCTTTTTTTGTAACCAGCGTATAAGGCCGGAAAATATGCCCAAAAAAGTCTTGTTCAACTTCACCGGCAGCATTGCCAGTACGCATTACATTTTTAGTAATGCGATCTTCTATCGAGTGGTAGGTAATCACCACCAACCGGCCTCCCGGTCGCAGCGTCACCGCACATTGTTCCAAAAATTCAGTCAGAACACCCACCTCGTCGTTTACTTCCATGCGCAAGGCCTGAAAAACCTGTGCCAGGTAGCGGTTGCGCTGACCCCGAACTAAAGGGTCAACTACTGCCAGCAAATCGGCAATGGTGCGTAAGGGCCGGGTTTGGCGCGCTGCGGCCAAAGCATCAGCAAGGGTGCGGGCATTGCGAACTTCGCCATATTTACTCAGCACATCCTGCAAGGCAGCTGCGGTGTAGGTATTGACAACATCCGCTGCCGTTTTACCTTCCTGCTGGTTCATCCGCATATCCAGTTGACTGTCAAAGCGAAAGGAAAACCCTCGCGTAGCTTCATCCAACTGAAAGGAGGACACCCCCAAATCACCCAGAATACCATCAACCTGCCGAATGCCGTGCAAGCGTAAAAACCGCTTCAGATAGCGGAAATTATGCGGCACAAACGTGAATCGTTCGTCGGCCGGAATATTCCGTTGCGCATCTTCATCCTGATCAAAACCTATCAGGCGACCTTTGTCGCCCAGGTGTTCTAATATCAAGCGGGCATGCCCGCCACCGCCAAACGTCGCATCGACGTAAACACCATCCGGTCGGATCTGTAAGCCGGCTAGGGCTTCCTCGGCCATGACTGGCAGGTGATAAGCCATTAGTTCAACGGATTGTCACCGGTATCCAACTGCCCCAGTACTTCTTCTGCCAAATCAGCAAAATCACTCTGGTCTTCTTCCATCAGCTCATCGTAGCGTTGCTTCGACCAAATTTCAATCCGGTCATTATACGCCGATAAAACCGCATCGCGCTCTATTCCCGCATACTCCAACAGGCGCTTGGTGACCAAAATCCGATCGGAACTATCCATCGTAATCTGGGTGGCACCCCGGTGAAATTGCCGGACAAACTCGCGATTCTTCTTATTGAACTGATTCAGTTGATTGACTTGTGCTGAAATGCGATCCCAAACTTCTTCCGGATACAACATCAAACACTCCTCAAAACCGCGGTTAATCACAAACGCATAAGCTTCCCGCTCCCCTAATTGCCCTATCAAACCGCTTGGCAGCCGCATACGACCTTTGTCGTCAATTTTGCATTCATATTCACCAAGAAGCTTAAGCATAGGTACACGGATACACGTTCATTTATCCAAATGTAACTGCTTTTTACACTTTTTCCCACTTTTCACCACTTTTTTTCATAAAAACCCACACTTTTCCCACCGAAAACACGCGGGAAAAGAAAACTAAAATCAAATTAATTACATTTTGAACCTTTTTTAGTTACAAAAAGCACCTAACTATCCAATTATCAATGCCGCCAGGGAAAAAGAACCAGCAATTCCGGAGTGGGAAAAAGTGGGAAGACAGAACGTCCCCGAAGCGAATGGAATCATTGCTGGATCATTTCGCACAAAACGGCTCTTAGTTAAACAATAAATGTATTTATTTTAATTTTAAAAACAAAAAGTGTGTAAAATTAATTAGAGTTGAGTGTAAGCGTAATGGCGGTTAGAAATGAGAAACTTGCTCCGACGCAGTCGGAGTGAGAAATCCACCCTTCGACTACACCTGGTTACTGCACTTCCACTAAATCAGCCTTGACTGCATCGGGGTAAACCTTTACCGGTGGCGCGGTAAGCGATGAAGTAGCCTGGATGAAAATTAATTGAACTAAGCTATCCGGCAGCATGCTGGATTTTTTATCTTCGACCAAAGCCAATACAGATGTTACACCGCCGACAGTTTATTCAGCTCAGCACGGCTGCTGCTTTTTCCAGTTTGTTCCCCTCTTTTTTGCAGGGCGCTTCCTGGCAGGACTTTCCCTCCCGGAGGCCACCCCTACCGGATCGCCGCTTCACCAGTGCGGCCATTGAAGCGCAAATCCAGCAGATCAAAGCCCGAATCCGCAATCCGGAGCTCGCCTGGCTATTTGAAAATTGTTATCCAAACACCCTCGACACCACAGTAGAACTGGGTGAACTGAAAGGCAAACCAGATACCTTTATCATCACCGGAGATATCGATGCGATGTGGTTGCGGGATTCCACCGCGCAGGTATGGCCTTACTTACCCTTGATTCGCGAAGATGCTGCCCTGCGGCGCTTAGTGCAAGGTCTCATCAACCGGCAGGCACAATGTGTCCTCCTCGACCCATACGCCAACTCTTTCTACAAAGACAAAAGCCGCGAATCGGATTGGAAGGCCGACCAACCCAGTCCGCAGCCGGGTGTTCATGAACGCAAGTGGGAAATCGACTCCCTGTGTTATGTGGTTCGGCTGTCCAACGAATATCTAACCCTTACCGGGGATGCCTCTCTGTTTGATGCCGACTGGGATGCCGCCATGCGCCTCCTGGTAGCCACCCTGCGCACAGAGCAGCGCAAGGATGGAACGAGTCCGTATTCATTTAGCCGCATGACCACCTGGACCATCGACGCACCCCCATTCAATGGCAAAGGACACATGATCAAGCCCGTGGGGCTGATTGCCTCTATGTTCCGGCCGTCTGACGATTCTACGGTTTTCCCCTTCCTGATTCCTTCCAACCTCTTTGCCGTGCAGTCGCTCCGGCAGCTGGCCGTGATTTACCGAACCCACATCCGCGATGCAGCCTTTGCTGAAGAATGCACCCGCTTTGCCGATGAGGTGGAAGCTGCCATCAAGGCCTACGCCATTCACAAACATCTGCAATACGGCAAAATCTACGCCTACGAGGTCGATGGGTTTGGCAACACCCTGTTCCAGGACGATGCTAATGTTCCCAGTCTGATGTCGCTGGCCTATCTGGGGATACACCAACCCAACGATCCCATTTACCAGCGTACGCGCAGGTTCCTGTTGAGTGAGCACAATCCGTACTATTTCCGGGGCACAGCCGCTGAAGGACAGGCCAGTCCGCACTCCGGCCAACGCCGTATCTGGCCCATGGGCATTATCCTGCGGGCCATGACCAGCACCAGCGAATCCGAAATACGGCACTGTATCGATATGCTCATCCGCACCCACGCCGGTACAGGTTTCATGCACGAATCCTTCGACATGGACAATCCGGAAGACTTCACCCGCAAGTGGTTTGCCTGGGCCAACACCCTGTTCGGTGAACTGATCGTAAAGCTGGATCGGGAGCGGCCGGGGTTGTTGGCTACGCTTTAATGGTCTGCTAGCTAAAATGCCAGGCACCTTGGAGGTATCTGGCATTTTATTTCTTTTAATACAGCTCTTCTATTTCGGCACCCCGAGAATCAATTCAACTTAAACGCACCTTTGAGGGTCTCCTCTGAATTCCCGCCAACAAAAACCTCGAAGTCCCCTGGTTCGGCAGCCCATTCCCGGTTGCCGGTAAAGAAGGCCAGATCTTTAGTAGTCAATGAAAACGTTAGCTGGCGGGATTCTCCGGGTCGCAGCAGCACCTTTTGGAATCCTTTGAGTTCCTTGACGGGGCGGGTAACACTCCCCACTAAATCACGCACATAAAGCTGGGCTACTTCCTCCCCTGCCCGGGAACCGGTATTCGTCAGGGTGACCTGTACCTGCAGCGTTTCACTGGGATATATTTCACTGGCGCTAAGCTTCAATTCGGAATACTGAAAGTTGGTATAACTCAACCCATATCCAAACGGGTAAAGCGGTGTATTGGGGGCATCAGTATAGTGCGACCAAAAAACGTTATTTTCGGAATTCACCGGCCGACCGGTACTTTTCCGATTGTAATAAATCGGTGCCTGACCGGTTGCCCGCGGAAATGATATGGGCAATTTACCCGCCGGATTGTAATCCCCGAAAAGGACATCCGCAATGGAGTTGCCGGCCTGCGATCCCAGATGCCAGGCTTCCAGAATAGCGGGCGAAACTTCCGCTACCCCCGGGATTGCCAGCGGCCGGCCATTCATCAGCACGACGACGACGCGTTTGTTGACTTTCAGGATTTCCCGCAACAGTTCCTCCTGCCTGCCCTTCAGGGTAATATCGACCTGGCTGCGCGCCTCCCCGGATTGCCAACAGTCTTCGCCAATGGCCATCACGACTATCTCGGCGTTCTTAGCCGCCTTAATGGCTGCCTTAAAGCCGGAGCCATCATCCTGGGCGAAGGTGAGATCCTGCACGAAGCTGCGCAGGCCAGTTGTCAATTTATACCCAGGTTCATAGACGACCTTTACCCCAGGAGCCACCGCTGCCTGAATGCCTTCCAGCAGGGATACTGCAGAACCGGTTACGGCCTGCCCCCGCCAGCTGCCGAGTGGAACGTCCTTATCAGCCGCAAGGGCACCAATCACCGCGATTGACCCAGCATTTTTCGCCAACGGTAATAGTTGTCCTTCGTTTTTCAGTAGAACGATCGACTTACGCCCAACTTCCCGGGCAATAGCCACGTGTTCAGGAGCGCCTACATACTGCTTTTCCCGGGCTTCATCACAATAGCGATATGGATCATCAAAAAGACCCAGCAGGAATTTTACCCGCAAAATGCGCCGGGCGGCATCATCCACATAAGCCATCGGCACATTCCCGTCCCTAACGAGCTGTGCAAGCGTAGTGGTGTATGCACTGGATTCCATATCCATATCACTTCCGCCCAAAGCGGCCAGGCGCGATGCTTCGCGTTTGTCTGCCGCTACGCCATGGGTGATCAATTCCCGAATCGACCCCCAATCTGATACAACAAACCCCTGAAAGCCCCAGGCACCTTTCAGCAGATCGCGCTGTAAATAGGTGCTGGCCGTTGCTGGTACGCCACCAATCTCATTGAAGGCATTCATAAAGGTGGCAACCCCCGCCTCAGCAGCAGCTTTGAACGGCGGCAGCACGACATTCTGTAACGTATTCTCCGTGATTTCTACGGTATTGTATTCCCGGGCAGCCTCACCGAAGCCATAGGCGGCAAAGTGCTTGGCACAGGCGGCCAGGGTATTCGCCAAGGACAGATCAGGCCCCTGAAACCCCCGCACCCGGGCTACTGCTGCCTGTGCGCCCAAATAAGGATCCTCTCCAGCGCCTTCCATCACCCGGCCCCAACGGGCATCGCGGCTAACGTCCATCATGGGGGCAAAAGTCCAGTTTACGCCCGCTGCTGTCGCTTCTACAGCAGCGACGCGGGCTGATTTTTCCAGGACCTGCATATCCCAACTAGCCGTTTCGCCCAAAGGTATGGGCATCATGGTTTGGTAGCCATGAATGACGTCGTACCCAAATAACAAGGGGATTCCCAGGCGACTATTGTTAACTGCCAATTGCTGGATTTCCCGGGTGTTTTTAACGCCAAGAACATTTAACATTGCCCCTACTTCCCCTTTGCGGATTTGCTGATACTTGATAGCGTCACCCCCGCTCTGCGGTGCCGGACCCGTCACGTCCCAACTCCCATTATATTGATTCATTTGGCCGATCTTCTCCTCCAGCGTCATAAGTCGAAGCAGCGAATCAATCTTCTTTTCTATTCGAGCATCCGTAGCCATCGGCGTAAAGGTCTGTCCACAAGCTTGCGGAACAATCCATAGCGTCATGGCGATCCCAATAGCTATTATACTCAAATTCCATTTCATAAAATCTCTGTTTTCAGTCTGATAAAGGAGGCGGGGTATGAACGATCCCCTTCGGTTTCGGGAATGGCAATAATAATGAATATTCCTGGATAGGGAACACACACCGTAAAACCTTCGCGAATATATCAAACCACTGTTTTAATTTTGCCCTTCTTGGACAAATTCCGTGGTCGAGCTAAAATGGAGCGTAAAAGCGACCTATGAAAGCGCTGCGTTTCATTTTTGATCGACTCCAAAACACGGAATTTGCCAAAGAACTAATTTTGCAAAAAGAACCCAATGCTGGCCAAAATAACCGGAGCTCCCTATTTCGCCGTCATCTTTACCTCCAAAAGGCCTCTAAATCAGGAGGATGGTTATGATGAAATGGCTGACCGTATGGTGGCGCTTAGTGCTACCCAACCTGGATTTTTAGGGATTGAAAGCTGGCGTAATGCAGAGGGCTACGGCGTGACAATTTCCTATTGGCGCGATCTGGAAGCGATTCAGCAATGGAAAAAACACCCGGAACACCTTCCCGCCCAGGCCCGCGGCCGCAAGGAGTGGTATGAACAATATTACCTCCGGGTTTGTAAAGTAGACTATGATTACGCTTTCCCATCGATCGCCAATGATTCGATATCCCTCGCTGAATAGGCGATTTCACATAACCAGCCAACCATTCTCGCCGAACTGACCACCCATGATGCTACAACGCTTACCTTTCGTTTATTTCGGTCCCAGCCAACTGGGAGGACGCGGTGTTTTCACCAGCGAACCCATCCCTGCCGGATCCCTGATTGAGGTTTGTCCGGTCATCGTACTTTCCCCCGAAGATTTACCGGTCATTCACAAAACGCGGCTACACGATTATTACTTCTTATGGGGTGAGGAGGATGAATGCTGCGCTATTGCCCTGGGGTTTGGCTCGCTTTACAACCACGCCTATACGCCCAATGCCCGTTACTGGATTGACCTGGATCAGGAAACCATTGATATCTACGCCGAGCGCGATATCGAAGCGGGGGAAGAAATCACGGTGACCTATAATGGGGATCCGGAAGATAAAGACCCGGTATGGTTCGACAAGCCTGACGAAAAGCGCTAATCACAGTTAGATGAAAAAAGCTCCGGAGACTATTACGCTGGCACTATCCGGCGGCGGTGGCCGTGGGGCCTACCAGCTGGGAGTCTGGAGAGCACTGGAAGAAATAGGCTATTGGTCCAGGGTTCAGGCGATAGCCGGCACCTCCATCGGAGCTATTAACGGCGCGCTGATGTTGTGCCAGCCTCGGGAAGCGGTTGAAGCCCTATGGGCATCGATAACTCCTGGCCGCGTTTTTCAAAACCTGCCGGATAGTCGAAAATCCCTAAAGGGTAGCGATTGGCTCCGCCTGGGGCAGGAATCGCTGCGGGGCGGGATTGACATCACGCCGCTATATCAGATCATCCAGGAGAACCTGGATGAAGCCAAAATCCGGCAGGGAGAACGAAGCTTTGGGCTTACCGCTTACAACCGCAGCCAGCGGCGCGGAGTCAACTACTCCCTCGCTGATATTCCACCAGGGTTACTGGGTGATTATATCCTCGCCAGTGCCAGCTTCCCAGTGTTCAAACCTTATGATATTCAGGGAGAACGTTATCTCGATGGCGGCTTGTTTGATGTGCTGCCCATCCAATTGGCCTTAGACCTTGCTCCCACAGCCGACTTGATTCTGGCGGTGGATATCACGGCTTCCGCCCACTGGATTCCGCGTTACCGGCAGCTCCAGCGTACATTAGGGAATCGGCTTATCATCCTGCACCCTTCCCGTACCCTGCCCTCCCCGGCCCGGTTCGGGGAACAGATTTTCCGACAACAATGGGAATTGGGTTATCGCGATACGCTGGTGCTGTGGGAGAATGTGTTCTCCAGTGGGAGGGGCTACGATAACTAAACTTTGGAAGTTTAGTTATCGTAATTTGGAATTTGGAAATTGGCAATTAGCGGTACCACTGTTCGCAGGAATCTTCAGATTCTAAGCGGAGTATTGGCCGGTCTTCAGACCGCAGGGAGGAGCCAAGCAGTGCTTGTCTGAACACGGCTTTCTGCCTTTGGTCCCGGTCCAAAAGATTTACCCACTCAATCCAGGTGCTTGTTTTTCCGCAGCCAGTTAGTAATAAAATCCGTTATCGCGGGGATATCTTTGGGGGTATTGCAGAGAATAACGAAGAAGATCTTTTTTTCCGGAATGGTCACGTAGTTACAACGAAAACCGCCCTGTGACCCTGTATGTCCTACCGTTTTAAGCCCTTCTTCAGTTTGGCCGATAAACCACGACCATCCGATCGCCGGAGGAGTTTCGCTGGCCCAGTTGGGAAATGTCTTCACCGTCTGTGCATCCTCATTTTTTACCGAACTGAGAAACCGGCCTTGCCGCAAGGCTTTTTCGTAGCGAATCAATTCATCTGCCGAACTCCATACACCACCATTGCCTGCAGCAGCAAAAGTAGGTTCTTCCCCATAATCGTCTTCTACGTAAACCAGCCCAACTTTCTGGTATCCGTGGACCACTCCGCCGGAAGGAAAGGGTCCGTCAGTAATCAGGCTTTTAATCATCCCCGCCGGCCTAAAAATATTTTGCGTCACGAATTCCTGCCATTTCATGCCACTGACTTGCTCGACGATCAGTGCCAATCCATTGTACGCCGGGTTGGAGTAATCAAACTGCGCCCCCGGTTCAAACAATAGCGAATCGACCGCCAACTCCGGAGCCCAATTTTCCTGATCTTTTGCGGTGAGATAAAACACCGAATCGGCACTTACATTTCGATTATCAGGTAACCCGGAGGTATGCGTAAGCAAGTGTTTGATCTTTACCTTGCGCCCTATTTCGGGGTTTTTAAAATCCGGAAAGTATTTAATCAGACTATCTTCGACGGAAAGTTGTCCGCGGCTTTGTAAAATTAAAATAGCATTGGCCACAAACGTTTTACTGATAGACCCCAGATTGAAGAGCGACCGGATATTGAGCCGCTCACCGGTTTCGATATCCGCCAGACCATACGCCTGGGAAAACAGGGTACTATCATCCTTTCGCACCATGATCACTCCCCCGGGAACTTCCGGCGGAAACTGGGTTTGTAAGTACGTATCTAACTCCGTCTGTGGATCAACCGAAGGCTTTTCCTGACAGGCAAACAATCCACAAATCAGTAATCCCAGAAACCAAGCTGATAAACGCATACCGAAAGGTTGAAGGCGGTGAATAAAGGCCTAAAATAAACATAATTACCGCAAATTGGCGCGTTGGGAGTTAGCATGTTGCAGTGAGCAGTGAGCAGTGGGCAGTTAAAAAAATAAACCCCATAAACCGAGTGAGTAACGCGAACGGTATAAACTTAGCGAAGCGGTATAAACCAAGTGAGCGACAGCGAACGGCATAATAAGCACCTACCAAGGGCTATCGTTCTCTGCAAAATAGTATCGCCACCCCGGCAACCTTTGCTGGCAGGATGGCGATGCGCTATAAACAATGAATTGTCGTCTTTGCCTTAATACATCGGGTTCTGGGTAATGAGTCCGTTGCTTAAGTCAATTTCTGTTTGGGGAATCGGGAATAACTCATGTTTGCCAACAATGAAGTTTTTACCCAGCGCTTTCATACGGGTAGCCGCCTGGCCGGTGCGTACCAAATCAAACCAGCGTTGCTGTTCCATGGCTAGTTCCACCCGCCGTTCGCGCCAGATGCGCTCCCGCAGGGCTGTTTTATCGGTGGTTGTAACATCCGGCAAAACGGTAGTCCGCGTACCGCGGGCCCGTTTACGCACGGCGTTTAACTGAACCAGGGCTTCCTGCGGTTTTCCATTTTCATTGAGTGCTTCGGCAGCAATCAACAAAACATCGGCATAGCGCAACACGCGAATATTGCTGGGGCCATTATCCTGTAAGCCAGGGTGAGCCGGGGTCCAGGCTTTTTGGTTATAGCGCTCATTATCCATCGAAGGATTATCCTCGACTACGGCTGAGCCATCGGGCAGGATCTCGCCTACATATAGTATGGTAGCATCCCGGCGGGGATCACCAGGCTCGAAGGCCCGGATTAAGTCATCGGAAGGCAAGTTAAAGCCCCACCCTAAATTCGGACTACCCCGAACACCCTGCACCATATTCCAGGGTGTCGCGCCGGCATAGGAGGCCTCCAATGCCGTTGCCTGAATTTCAAATACCGACTCGCTGGAGTTTTCGCCTTCCGGCAGGAAAATCTTTCCGTAATCCGCCAGGAGGTTGTATTCCTTGGAGTTGATCACTTCCAGAGCGTACTTTTCCGCATTCGGGTAATCCTTCATCGTCAGGTACACCTTGGCCAACATTCCCCGGGCAGCTCCTTTCGTGGCCCGGCCCAAATCCGCAGGTGAGTACTTTGATTTTTCGGGTAGAGCCGCAATAGCTTCCTGTAAGTCCTTGACAATTTGCTGGTAAACCTCCGCAGCCGGGGTTCGGGTACGGCTGTAAAACTCATCCTGGGTCAGCGGCTGAGTAATCAAAGGGACATCCCCAAACCAGCGTACCAAGTTGAAATAGAGGTATCCCCGCAGGAACTTTGCCTCTCCCAACAGGCGCTGCCGTAATGGTTCGTTTATTTCAGGTACCCGGGGTATGCCATCAATGGCAATATTAGCCCGGAAAATCCCGTGGTAATACCCTCGCCACGACAGACGCACTTCCTCCGGAAAACGTGCATCAAAGGTGAAATCATCAAAAGCAATAATCCGTTCCGCATCGGCCGGAAAACTCCCCTTGGTAGCATCATCCGAAATAATATCCGTCATGGCCAGGCTGGGGAAAGAGGTAAAATCCCAATTGCGTAGTTGGTTGTAGATCGCATTGACCGACCACACGGCATGGTCTGAGGTCTGAAAAAAGTTATTGGCGTTGATAACACCCTGTGGTTTTACGGATAAAAAATCTTCACCACAGGAAACACTGCCCAAGAGTAGCGCCGCCAGAATTACAGGTCGCAGGCCTTGATATACGATACTTATTCTCCTTTTCATAGATGTTGTCATTTTGAATTAGAAACTAAGGTTTATACCCGCCAACAGGGTTCGGGCAATGGGGTAAATCCCCCGGTCAACCCCTACCTGTAACACATTTTCAGAAGCAACCTCTGGCGTATATCCGGAATAATCCGTCCAGGTAAACAAGTTATTACCACTTACATAGACACGCAAATTGCTGATTCCCAGACGCTGCGTAGTAGCCTTAGGCAAGGTATAGCCAATTTGCATGCTGCGCAAACGCAGGAAGGAACCATCTTCCAGAAAATGATCGGAGACGACAAAATTAGGATAGCCCCCATTGGTTATGCGTGGTTCGGTAGTACTGCTGCCAGCCCCGGTCCACCGATCGAGGAAAGAAGACTCGAAGTTGGGTATTCCGAAGCCCCGGAACATCTTTTTCGCATTCAGGATTTTATTTCCACTGACACCATTAAAGTCAGCCGAAAAATCAAAGCCGGCAATATCTACCCCCAGGTTAAACCCATAAATAAGTTTAGGAATGGGGCTGCCCAGGAAAGTTCGGTCCTGCGTATTGATAATACCGTCATTATTGATATCCGCAAAACGCAAGTCCCCAGGTTTTACGGGCGAGGCATTTGGATGATTAGCAATATCCTCGGCATTTTGGTAAATACCGGCTACCTGATACCCGTAGAAAGAACCGATGGCTTGTCCTACGTTGGTCAAGGTAGCAAACTCTCCGTTAATGGATACGTCCCGCAGCGCGTTATTGGTAGTCCCCAGTGATTGTACCTCATTGTAAACCGTTGACCCTAAGGCCCCGATTGAGTAGCCCAGCTTGCCTATTTTCCCCTGGTAGTTCAGTTGAAAGTCAATACCCCGGTTCAATACATCAGCAGCATTGACATAAGGATTGCCGGAAGAACCAACATAATCAGGAATAGGTACCGGCACCAAAATCTGCTTGGTTTGCCGCTGGTAGTAGTCGAGCTCCAGGGTCAGGCGATTATCCAGAAAACCGAGATCAACCCCCAGGTTGGTGCTGGTCGTTTCTTCCCATTGCAGGAAGGGATTGGCCAGGGTAATCAGGGAGGCACCAAAAACCAGGGCCTCATCTGGACCAAATACAGCACTTAAGTTATTGGTAACAGTTGGCACGGCAGCGCTGGAAGGGATTTTATCATTACCCAGGCGCCCCCAACTGGCGCGAATTTTCAGGTTGGTAATCAGATCCTGGTTTTTCAGGAAAGGTTCTTCAATAGCCCGCCAGGCCACCGCCACGGAGGGGAAGGTACCATAGCGCCGCTCCGAACCAAATTTGGAGGACCCATCCCGGCGCAGGGAAACGGTCAGTAAGTATTTATCCCGGAGCGCATAATTGGCCCGAAACAAGAATGATTCATAGCGTTCCGGGGTGAAGCCAATGCTGTAGTTGGTAGCCGTTTGGGCATCTCCGGCATTGAGGTAGTAAAAATCTTCGGTATCGCCAATGAGGCGGTTACGCGACCCGCCGAAAGACTCCCCGCCTCGTGATTGCAGGGTATACCCCGCCAGCAGATTTATGCGTTGTTTGCCAAAGTCACGCTGGAAATTGACGGTATTTTCCCATTGCCAGTCGTTGGCGCGATTGTAGCCCACAAAGAGGCGGCTTTCCGGGTTTTGTTGTTTGTCGTTGACGAAAAACTGCGGTTCAAAGCTCTTACTGCGGTTATTGAACAGGTTGAACCCCATACTGGAACGGAAAGTAAAATCCTTGAGGGGATAAACTTCCGCGTAGGCGTTACCGGTCAACTGTTGTCCATAGCCCCGGTTATAGGCGTTGTATTCCAACTGGGCTGCCGGATTACTGACGTTGGAGTTGGCGGAAGTATTGCCGAATTTCCCCTGGTCATCAACTGCCGGTGCGGTGGGGTCTGCGGCATAGGCATTGAAGACAATACCCCCGGGTTCATTGTTGTTATTGCTATTGACAAAAGCCACGTTATGGCCAAATTTCAAGCCCTTAATCAGGTTGTACTCATTGTTGATCCGGAGGGAGTAGCGGTTGAAGTAAGAAGAGCGAATAATCCCATCCTGAAGAAAGGCATCCCCGCTAATGCTGTAGGTCATCGCCTCCGATCCCCCGCTGACGTTGAGGTTGTAACTCTGCATCATGGCGTCGCGGAAAATTACATCCTGCCAGTTGGTGCCCGCTCCGAAGATAGTCGGATCGGCAAACGGCGGCCGACCATTGTTGTTGGTGGCAATTTCATTAACCAGTTGGGCATATTCCGTGCCATTCGTCAGGGCAAGGGTACGGTCCACTTGCTGCACACCAGCATATGAGCTGAAATTAAACCTGGCCCGCTGTCCACGGGACCCTTTCCGGGTTGTAATTAACACCACTCCGTTCGCTCCCCGGGTACCATAAATAGCCGCAGCAGAGGCATCTTTTAGCACTTCCATGCTTTCAATATCCGCAGCATTGAGGAAGTCAATATTATCGAGAATCAGACCGTCGACAACATAAATGGGGGAAGCACCATTCAATGTACCTGTGCCGCGAATCCGAACCACCGGTCCTTCTCCGGGCCGACCCGAGGCTGAAGTAACCTGTACGCCAGCAATTTTCCCTTGTAGGGCCTGGGTAACGTTGGCCGCAGCTATTTTCTGCAGTTCTTCGGATTTAACACTACCTACCGAACCCGTCAGGTCACTCTTGCGCTGGGTGCCATACCCAACAACAACCACCTCATTGAGGAGTTGAGATTCTTCCCTAAGGATTACCTCAAGGTTGGTTCGACCTCCCAGCGGGATTTCCTGGCTTGTATACCCGATGTATGAAAAGACGAGTGTTGCGTAGGCATCCGGCACTTCCAAGGTAAAGCTGCCATCCATGTCGGTAATGGTACCACTTGTTGAGTTCTTCACC
Organism: Lewinellaceae bacterium; assembly: GCA_020636445.1. Classification (GTDB taxonomy): domain Bacteria; phylum Bacteroidota; class Bacteroidia; order Chitinophagales; family Saprospiraceae; genus JACJXV01. Next base: position 28,086 of record JACJXV010000001.1, read on the forward strand.
AGGACGTTAACGCCGATCAGCGTCTCCGCATTGGCATCAACTACCTTTCCGGTCACCGTCACTTGTGCCCAGGCACTGGCAAACCCTAACCAGCTGACCAGCAGTAGGATTAACCATCGAAATGTAGGTATGCGGTTCATATCTTTCTATTTAAGATCCAACAATAGTCCCTTGCGGGTATTTATTTGCGCAGGGTTAACAAGGCCTGCAATGTGGCCTGGGAGTCCCCGCCAACGTAGATATCGAAGTCACCCGGCTCTGCTTCCAGGCGCATACTGCGGGTATAAAACTGCACATCAGCTTCGGTTAGCGTAAAGGCGACTTCACGGCTTTCACCCGGCTGAAGCATCACTTTTTGAAACCCTTTCAGTTCGCGAACGGGGCGGGTTACACTGCCCACCCGGTCACGAACATAGAGCTGGACGACTTCTTCTCCGGCCCTTTTCCCTGTATTCTGTACCCTGACTTTAATACTGACAGGTTCGTCGGGCGTAAACACGGCGGGCTGTACCTGCAGGTTACTGTAGGCAAAAGTGGTGTAGCTCAACCCGTAACCAAAGGGAAACAGCGGCTCGTTGGCGACATCCAGGTATTTGCTGGTGTATTTATCCTGCGCCTCAAAAGGGCGCCCGGTATTTTTCATCCCATAATAAATAGGCACCTGCCCTACATTCCTGGGGAAGGTGATAGGCAACTTTCCCGCAGGATTATAATCACCAAAGAGTACATCGGCAATGGCATTTCCAGCTTCCGTCCCAAGGTACCAGGTTTCCAATATACTACTGGCGTTGGGCGCAACAGCAGATAGATCCAGTGGCCGTCCATTCATCAACACCACAACGATGGGCTTTCCGGTAGCAGCCAGCGCCTGTAACAGCTCTTCTTGTACTCCAGGCAGGCGAATATCTGAGCGACTGGCAGCTTCACCACTCATCTGGGCGGCTTCCCCCAGGCCAACCACGACCACATCCGCCTGGCGAGCCGCTTTCACCGCAGCGGCAAACCCACCGCGGTCGGCACCGCCAATTGAACAGCCCGGAACGTAATTTACGGTACCGGGTTTAGGTAAACGCGCCTGAATGCCTTCCAGTAACGTAACACAATCGCGATAATCGCCGGCCCCTGACCAGGCGCCAATGAGTTCCTGGCGCCCATCGGCCAGAGGGCCAATAACAGCCACCCGCCGCAGTGTTGTCGACAGGGGAAGAACTTCGCCTTCATTTTTCAGCAATACAATCGATTTGCGTGCAACCTCCCGGGAAGCCGCCCGGTTGGCTGGCGATAATAGCGTAGCTTTTTGCCGCTCTTCATCACTATACCGGTAGGGATCTTCAAAAAGTCCTAATTCAAACTTTACACGCAAAATGCGCCGTACCGCATCATCTACCAGCGTAACGGATACCTGCCCGTTGCGCACCTGATCAAGCAGATACTGATAAAAAACAGCACCCTGCATATCCATATCTACTCCGGCACGAATGGCCAGTTCACCCGCCTCAGCTTCATTGGCAACAACTCCATGGTCAACCATTTCATTGATGGAGGTATAGTCGGTCACCACAAACCCCTCAAAACCCCATTCGTCGCGCAGCACCTGACGCAACAGAAAACTACTGCCTGAAGCAGGCACCCCAAAGAGCTCATTAAAAGAGGTCATAAAGGTTCGTGCACCAGCTTGCAGTGCGGCATGAAAAGGCGGCAGATAAACCTCACGCAGTACGCGTTCTGACATATCTACCGTATGGTAATCACGGCCAGCCTGCGCAGCACCATAAGCGGCGAAGTGCTTGGCACAGGCTAAAATTGTATTGGTGGCTGTCAGGTCTGTCCCTTGAAAGCCTTCTACCCGGGCGCGGGCGATAGCACTTCCCAAATACGGATCTTCACCCGCTCCTTCCATAACGCGGCCCCAGCGGGGATCGCGGGCAATATCAACCATGGGGGCAAACGTCCAGTGCAGCCCAGCTGCCGACGCTTCCGCAGCAGCCACCCGGGCCGATTGCTGAATAGCGCCCAGATCCCAACTGGCAGCTTCCCCCAAAGGAACTGGAAAAATGGTTTTATAGCCGTGGATAACATCATAACCAAACAGCAGGGGAATTCCCAGGCGGGTTTCCTCTACGGCCATTCGCTGTAACTCACGGGTATAAGCAGCCGTGTGGGCGTTAAAAATAGCCCCAACTTTGCCGGCCAGGATGTCTTCCTTATAATTTTCCCGCATCGTAGGCCCGGTGACCTCCCAATCACTGGTAAACAGGGTCAATTGTCCGATTTTTTCTTCCAGTGTCATCAGCGTTAAAACGGAATCCACGCGCGCCTCGAGGTTTTTTGGGGGTGGGCTCAAAAAAACGTCGTGTAGCCGAAACGCATGGCTCAACAGTACCGTCAGGCCAAGGCCAAGTAGTTTTGCTAGTTTAATCATACCTGAAAAGTTTATACGTTCCCGGGGCCGAAGCATGTTACCCGGTCCTGGATAGTGTTTATGTTATCGGGTTAATTAGGTGTTGTCTTACCAGGAGGCAATTTGTCGAGTTTTTCCAACCAGCCTCCCTGAAATCCCGCCCGTTGCAGGCCTCGCTGGATGTAGGGATTTTTACGCATAACTTCCCAAATCAATCCGCTGCGGTAATTCTCAATTTGCAGCACGATGGGTCCCTGGTCAATGCCCAGGTAATCCTTATCAAACCAACCGGCCTCCATACCCGGCTTAAAGGTATACGACAGGTTGTAGGCATCTCGAAAGCCGTAGGTATCCACCAACTGGTCGTAGTGCGTATTCCACATATATTCCAATGCCGGAATACAAACTTCAGGAGCAAAGGGGATAGAACCGCCAGCAGCTGTTGGCGCAATCGTTCCATCATCCACGATCCGCGTTGAAGCAGCGCCCCGGGCGCTGTACTCCATGAATGTGACTGTATCCTGTTGCCAGGGTCGACGATCATAGGCGGGGCCATCACAAGCAGTCAGCCCCCACTGATTTTCTCCATAACCGGTAAACCCCTGAGGGTTGCGTAAACAGTAAGCCCGGTTGGCCAGGGTCGCACGTCGGGCATTTTCAAAGTAATCGAGCTGGTGTTTTCGCAAAAAGGGATCCTGAATGCCGCGAAAATCGATATACATCTGGCTATACTGATGCCCAAAAAGAGGATCAAAATTGATATGCTCCTGCCCTTCAAACGTCTCCCAGGGATAGGTTGAACACCATGTTTCCCAACATTCCGCAGGTATGGGATGGGTTGGAGATCCCAGTGCCAGAACCAGCAGAATCATGGCTTCATTATAGCCCCGCCAATCGGAAGCCAGAAACCCTTTCTCGGGATGCCAGCCCATGGATAAGCGCAGGCTGTCGTTGAGTGCCCAGTCCCACTCCACTCTGCGGTAAAGAGAGTCCGCAACCGTACGAATCTCCTGTTCGGTTTGATTATTCTCATCAAAATAACTTTGTACAGAAAGAATCCCCGCCATCAACAAGCCCGTATCAATGGTCGAAAGTTCAACTTCCTTAAAACGCCGGGCCTTGTCGAGAGTTAGAAAATGGTAAAAGAAGCCCCGATAACCACTGACTCCCGTAGAGCTATCCCCCTGGGGCATTTCCCAAAGGGCTTTCAGCGTAAGCAGCGTTCGGGCAGCCGCATCCTGGCGACTGACGAATCCATTGTTTACCCCTGCAATGTAACTGCTGAGTCCAAATCCAGTAGCCGCAATACTCGAAAACGTAAGCGTCGGGTAGCGGTCTGGAATTTGTCCATAGGTAGTATCAGCCAGATCCCAAAAATAAAAGAAAGTTCTTCGCTGGAGCTCTTCCAGGCTAAAGGGTACTGGTTTGCTGGAAGCCGTCGAATCTGCCGATTTTGGCCGACAACCTACTGAGCCGACGAAAATCCCCAAGACGAGCAAAAGGTTAACTGGACGCATAATCTTGCCGGAATAATTTGGGTGAACAAAAAATAAAAAATTGCCGGCGGTGAGAAGTACCCACCGCCGGACAAGTTCAGCTCAATTATTCCTTGATAAAGCGAGCATTAGCCACTAACTGGCCCTGGCGATTAAAGCCAGCCAGAATATACATGCCCTTATCGAGTGTATTGACCGGCAGGTCAACCAATTGTTGGCCCGACGTATTGATGATGGCCATTTGCTGACCCAGCGTATTGTAGATGACAAAGTTTTGAATATCACCAACGTTGCTGACACGCAGAAAATCGTGGGCAGGGTTCGGTGCAATATTCAAACTGGCAATCGTAATATCCCGGGTTGGTGTAGCCGCACCACAAGAAGCGCCACCAATCGCAATATCATCAAAATAGTAGCGCTTCTCTTCTGTTGGTTTATTGTCAAAATCCATGATGACCGTCAGCAAGGTGTAAATAGCATTATCCGGTACAATTCCCGAGAAGTCCCAAGTCAGGGTTTGCCATTCACCAGGTGTAGTGTAATCGACTTTAAGATCTCCCGTATTGGGAGCACCGTTCGTGCTGCGTTCCAATTTGAAGACGACTTTTGCTGCATGGTCCATCCATACTTTCATGCTAATCGTCTTATTATCGTTCGGCAAAATAACAGTTGAAGGTAATGCAGTAGTGAACATCCCGGCAAAAATTTCACCTCCCGGACGCTCAATAAACTCAGCTACCTTGTCACTCATGTTTATCCCTGTTTTATGGGGATTATCCACTACAATATCAACCTGATTACCATCCAGGGAACCATTGGCGAAGTATTGCCATTTGCCAAGGTTGTCCAGTGGGGTTTCAAACGTCGAAATACAAGCGGTATACGGTTCACGACGGAACTCTACATCATCGATATAATACACATCGGTATCCGAATGGTCTACACCACCGTTAAAAAAGATGGCCAGGCGGGTATTCCCTTTTCCGGCAGCACCACTCAGATCTACTACATATTCTACCCACTTGCTGGTATTAGCAGCAGCGACTTCACCCCAGACTTCGACCTGTTGGCCACCTTCTACCTTGAACAACAGCGGCACAGCTTTGGGCGACCAGATCTTAACATGCAGTTGGTTCAGCACGCTTAGGTCGATTGGGGTTACAAAATCCCAAACCAATGCTGACCAGGGATCGGTAGGGTCGGTATATTTCCCTACCTTATCATTTGCAGCTGAATTAATTCCGGAGGGATCTGGATTTCGGATAACTTCCAAACGGTCACTACCTCCGGTAACGGTCACATTGCGCTGGCAATCAAAATCATCGACAAAGCCCAGTTTAGGTTCTACCCCTTCACACGCATCAATAGTTGGCGCAGTTTGGGTCAGGTTATCAAAATACCAGTTTGACGTGGACGCTAATGCCGGATCAAAGATGATATCCACCCGTTCGAAGTCCGTTACGGTTTTGAAGTTGTCGAAGTTGAACGACAAATCAACCCATTTTCCGGTTTCGGCAATCGGGCGGTTTACTTCCTTCAGCCCTTCTGTTCCAGAGAACAAACGCAAGGTCAGGCTAGTTGCTCCTTCAGGAGCCCAAACCTGCAAATTGACCTGCGGCAAGCTCGAAAGATCAAGCAAGCCAGGTAACAGTGCTTGTAAGCCCCCCAGGGCTGAGCTTCCTTTGGTATAAGAACCAACCGTAGCTGAAGTATTGGCGCCCGTAGCATCCGGGTTGGCAATTGCACCATTGAAAGTACCAAATACGCCCGTTGCACCCAAAGATTCCCAGGAGAGTTTTGGCCCGCCTTCGAAATCTTCAATAGCCGTTATGGAAGGTGCCTCCATGCGAATATCATCAATGTAGTATACATCGTTTTCGCCAGGTAATTTACCGGCGTTAAAGAAGAAAACGAGTTTGCGGTGACTAGCGCCAATCTGGTCGCTCATATCAACCGTATACTGTACCCATTTATTTGTTTCCGTGACAGCAACGGGGTATTCTTTAGGTCCAGAAGATCCGCCTTCCAGTTTCACGAGCAGGTTGCCCGCAACCGGTGCCCAAACCTTGATCTTGGCGATCGGTCGGTCAGCGATAGGAATATCCTGGCCAAAATCGAGCACCATCGCGTGGTATTCTGATCCCGTGTCAGTGTATTTGCCCACTTTATCACTTTCGTTGACTGCCGAGCGGTCGGGGTTATCCACCACAACTACATCGGTCCAGCCAGGTTGTGCATAAGCAATATTCCGCTGGCATTCGAAATCATCCAGCACCTCCGGATCTTTAGCTACGCCTGCGCAAGCTCCCGATTCCTCGGCAATCAGGTTATCAAAAAGGAAAGTATCATCGTTCTCAGCATTACCATCGGCAAAGAAGAGCAGGATTTTGTTGAAATCCGTTTTGGCAGCTGCTGCGCTGAAGTTAAAGGTATATTCTACCCACTCATTGGGCACGGCAATTACTTTGCGTCCCTCAATATTCCCGGAAGCTCCTTCCAGTTTGAGGATAAACGAAGTAGCCACCGGTGATTTTACCTGAATACGGAATTGGTTGAACAAAGCCAGGTTCAGGGGCTCCGCCAACTCTGCCAGGAATAAACTGTAGGAACTACCCGCCATTTTGGTGTAAGCACCAACCGTGGCACTTCCATTAAGCATGAGGGTGTCACCTCCTGGTGGGTTATCCAGCACGAGGAATGAACCTTCAATCGGGTTCCAGGGCAGTTTAGCTCCTCCTTCAAAGTCTTCTAATACCAGATTAGTAGGACGCTCGGCAAACCGAATATCATCAATGTAGTAGATATCACTTGGGCCAGGCAGTACACCGGCATTAAAAAAGAAGACCAATTTTTTGTGACTAGCCCCAGCCTGGCTGGTAAAATCAACCGTATATTCTACCCACTTATTGATTTCCGTAATCGGAACCGGAATTTCCTTGGCAGGAGAACTCCCGCCTTCGAGTTTGACAAGTAAGTTGCCGGCAACTGGTGCCCATACTTTAATTTTGACTAAACTCCTGGCAGCCAGTGGAATGTCTTCACCGTAATCCATAACCATCGCGTGGTATTCGCCATTGGAATCGGTATACTTGCCAACGCGGTCGCTGGTATTAATCCCTGATTTGTCGGGATTATCTACTGCTTCAATATCCAGGTAACCCGGATTAGCATACTGCACATTGCGCTGACATTCAAAATCGTCCCAAATCGCAACATCTTTAACTACTCCAGAGCAAGCCCCGGAGGGTTCCATTACGATATTGTCGAACAGGTACGTATCACTGCTGGCATCAACTCCTGGGTCAAAGAAAATCAGGACCTTATTCAACCCGGTACGGCTGGCCGCCGCGCTTAGGTTCAGGGTATATTCAATCCATTGATTGGCCACAGCAATATTTTGCCTGACTTCAATGGCCGGTGATGTTCCTTCAAGCTTGAGGATAAACGCCGAGGGAGTAGGAGCCTTTACCATAATCCGGAACTGGTTATTCACGGACAAGTCCAGTGGGGCGGCCAGTTCAGCCAGGAAAAGGCTGTAGGCAGCCCCTGCCTTCTTCGTATATGAGCCAACCATTCCCCCGGGATTAATACCCACGGTATCGGGGTTACTCACCACCGAAAAGGAACCTTCAATTGCATTCCAGGGGAGCTTGGCTCCGCCTTCAAAGTCCTCTAATACCACCTGGCTTATCCCGAAAAGGGGAACGGCCAGGAGTAAGAGCCAGAGTAAGTTTCGTTTCATCATTGAGCCGTATTTTGGGTTAAAAAAATTTATGGAATCAACACAGGCAGGGTTGCTATCCCCCGGTCGGTGCGAATTTGTAAATAATAGTATCCAGGAATCAGTGGTGGCCAATGCAACTCCCAAAGCTGCTCCCCTGCCGTAAGGTTACTGCGTTTGCCCAGTTGCTGCACTGGTCGACCAGCAGCATCAAACAAGGTTAGCGAAACCGTCCCTGCGACAGGCAAGGTAAATCGCAGCTGTCCACCCAAAGGGGCTGGATTAGGAGCCAGGGACACCTGTAAATCATCAGCCTTTATCCGTGTAGGAACTGCCGTCACTTCCGCGCGAAAATCCATCTTAATTAAGGCGGGTTCAATCTCAGGATTGGCCATGAACAACTTCCACAACAGTTCACTGCGGTAGTTTTCTATCATCACCAGGATAGGGCCCTGGTCAATGGCGAGGTAAGAATCGGCAAACCAGTTTTGCGAAAGGTTGAAAGCATCGTAAAAGCCCATAGGGCCCCATAGGTCTTTCCCCTGAACCCCGTAAAAATATTTCAGCGCCGCCAGGGACTCTGTGGGTGTATAAACGATCGAACTTAAGGCCGCCGTAGGGCTTATTGTTCCATTATCGCGATCAGCGGAAGGTTCGTGGGCCAAGTACCCTACCAAAGGGTCGTCACTAGCCGTAAGGCCCCAGCAGTCGGCACTATAACCCACATACCCCTTTGGGTTTTCGATGCAATAAGCCCGGTTAACCAGGGTATGATTGCGGTTGTGTTCGAAGTAATTGGTGTAATCATCACGCCATTGCCGCGGATCAAAACCCAGATAGGAGTAATGCGCAAAAAAGAGCGGGCCACCACGAGCAGGCCCTACTGCCAGGGGAAAACCATAATAAGTATTTCCATTGCGGTAATTACCTCCCGCCCAGCCTTTTTGATACAAACTTCCCGGTACGGGGTGGGTCGGTGAAGCTACAGCCAATAGGTAGACCATAAGGGTTTCATTATACCCCCGAACCGGTAAATTCAAGGTGAATTGAAAACTCGGCGACCAATGCCAGTAGATTACATTCAAAAACTGCTGGCGGTACCAATTCCAATCCACGGCTTCCCAAATAACGGTGATGCGTGCGCGAAGGGCATTATCCGCAGGTGAATCGGCATTGAAATAGCTACGGGCCGTAAGTAAGCCCTGAATGAGAAATGCCGTTTCAACAATATCTCCGCCATTATCCCGCGTACTGAATGGTACCACTTTACCCGTCTGCCCATTTAACCAATGGGAAAAGGCCCCTTTGAAGCGATCACAGGATTCCAGGAAGGTAAGTATCTTCTCGAGGCGCTCCCGCCCTTGCTCGCGGGTGATAAAACCTCGTTCAATCCCTACGAGCAATCCCATAATACCAAAACCAGTCCCCCCGGTAGTTACCACATCCCCGGAGGTATTGCGTTCCCGGGCCATTCCACTGGCGGGATGACCAAAGTCCCAGAAATAACGAAACGTATACTCCTGAACCATGTCCAGCAAGTCCTCGTCCGCAGCGGGACGTAACCGGGCGGGGAGAGCCTCGCCCGCCGGAGATAAAGCCCCAGATACGTCTACTGCCCGCACCTGGTAGCGCAACAAGGTATCCGCATGATCCGGGAGCGGTGGAAAATCAAGGGCTATTGTGTCTTTGGGACCAACGGCAAAAGCAGGCTGAAAGGTAATACCGTCCCAGGAACGCCAGATCTGGTATCCGGTAATGCCCTGCGGCTGTTCCGGCGCTTGCCAGCGCAACTCTACATGCCTGGCATAGCCATCACGCACCCGCACCTGCCGGGGCGCACCCGGTCCGGCAGCACCTGCACTCCGGTAGGCCCTGACTTCGTCGAGCAGCAGGGTGTGTTCCTGGCCATCGGCCGGGCCCTGGCCGAGGATGACAGCCTTTATCTGAGAAAATTGGATACCCGTTTGGCTGGGATCGTTGCGAAGAGCAACCAACGGAATTTTTACAGCCACCCAGGTAGCGGCCGGTATAGCTCCCGTGAAATTTCCTAACGGATATCTCCGCGATTTTGTAGCTCCGGGAGCCCCTTCCAAAAATATATCTGGTAATTGGTCCTGGGGAATAGTAGTTGGCGAATAAGCCCAGAAGGCCAGCGTATCCAAATTCCGTAAATCCTGAAAAGGAAACCCAGGTGCAATAACCAATGCCGACCAATCCCCTCCTGGGCGAGAGGTCCACCGGATACGCAAACTATGATTCCCCTGAAAAGCCGTAGGGGTCCGGGTAACCGGAATTTTATCCCCCGTCGGACCACTCTGTTCCAGACTACTGGGTGATGTCTTAAAAGCCAACCCCGAATCGTAATAAGTGTCCTGCGTACTTTCCTGAAAGAAATACGCTACTTGTGAATAGACCTGAACGCTCAGGCTCAGATACAAAAACACGAAAACCTCTCTGGTGCCCCTAAAGGGGCGCTGAACTCTTTTCAATTGCACAAGCAAGACCTTTTTTGCTCTCTCATCCTACACCATGGTGTATTCCAGCCCAGACCATTTTAGCCTTTAATTACTCAAAAGAAGACTACGCCATGGAAATTCGAGCATACCAACATTTAAAATAAAATACTGTTCCGAAACCCCTTTTCAAAACATCACGCTACGGTTATCAGGTTTCAATACTCAATATTATTGAAATTAAAACTGAAACAGGCAAAAAGGACCTCACCAATACTACGCCATTGAGAAAAGTTGACACCTCCCCTGGTTCTTCAGGGCATGATGAGGTATACTATTGGTCCGTCAAGTTCGAAAACAAAGGTTGGAGATGGTGAAGAGTGAGCAGTGAGCAGTGAGCGGTAGGCAGTAGGCGGTTACCGAAAAAGTAAAATTCTGGCATTGACGGTGGGGTCTTTTCGGTGACACATTATCTAACTATTGAAACTTGATAAAATGCGGGGAAGGTTTCCTTTTGATTCAGCTTAAAAATCGATCATATAGGCGGTGAGGTTGACATCTGCATCCAGCTCAAGCTTTTGGCGTAACCGGTAACGCTTGTTCTCTACACCCCGAATGGAAATATTGAGCAGGGGAGCAATTTCTTTAGAGCTTAAATTCATTTTCAGATAGGCAGCAAGTTTCAAATCGCCAGGGGTCAAATCCGGATAAGTGGCTTTTAATTTTCGGAAAAATACTTCGTGAACCTCATTGAAATTGTTCTCAAACACCTGCCAGTCTTTTTCTGATCCCAGATGGCTGTCTACCAGTTTAACCAGGCGACGATAGTAGCCATCGGGCCAGCGACTACTTCCCAGTTCGGCGCGCATCGCCACCAGGGCATCTTTGATCTGCATCAGGCTCTCGTTTTTCTGGATCAGGTTGAACGTAGAATTAGCCAACTCACGTGATTTGTTCATAATCTCCAATTGCAGCTGTTCGTTACGCGCCTGAATGCGGGTTTGTTGTAATTGCCGTTCCTTATCCAATATCTGGCGGCGGTGCTGACGGTCCAGGCGCAGGTAATACCAACGAAACAGACCATAAACCACTCCCCCAATCGTCAACAAAAACAATAACCGCATCCAGGTAGTCTGGTACCATTGAGGAGGCACATAAAAACGTAGCTCCCGGATATCGGTGGAAAAATTAGACTGCACAAAAAAGGTATAATATCCGGGAGATAAGTTATCAAATTCAACCAGTGGTTCTTCGCGCCAACCCGACCACTCATTTCGCCAGCCGGCTAACCGGTACCGAAACAACACCTGGGCGCGAAAGACTGGCAATGCATAATGGATAACCACGGTGGAAGTTTGCCGGGGCATGATTAGCGTTGGCTCGGTGTCTTTATAAATCAACTCCGGCGTTAATGTTGCTCCGGTCGATGAAATGGCATAACAAGACCGTAGTAAAGGGGCGCCGGTTACCACCCGGTGATTCGCCTCACTATTCCCGTCCAGCAGGGCATAACCGTCCTCTAAACAAAGTAAATATTGGTTCTTAGTCAACGGAACTATCGTTTCATTATCGGGTACGAGGTTAACCGTATAGCGACCAGCCTGTTGTTCCCCCCGCCACCATTCCAGTTGGTTATTTGCGTAGCGAAAATAGTCCTGACCCTTTCCGGGCAACAGCAGGGTCGGCTGGTCATCCCGAATAACCAGCTGACCCTGCTCTTCATCCCATTGCAAAAGTTGGGTATCTGTGCGCACCAAAATGCGGGGACCTACTTTCCGCAAGTCCACCTTAAGTACGTTTAGCAGTCCCGCCGAATTCGTTACTTTTTGCAAATCAAGCACTTGCCTGTAATCTGCATCCATGCGAAACCGATAGAGCCCTTCAAAAGAACTCAGTAACCAAAACCACCCTTTTTTATCTCGTACCAGGGCTTTGATAGGTCCTCCCGGCCCCTGGACCCGGTGGCTGAATGCCCATCCTGATTCAGGTGTATCCCGCCTTAAAACAATCAGCCCGGTATAGGTTCCCTGAAGCAAAAGCTCCGAAGTCAAGGCGGTGAATGGCCAACCACCGGTAACATCTGAAACCATCTTACTTGTCACCCCACGGATACGGAAGGTGCCATTGTTATGCCCGCAAAGTAACTCGCCGCCCTCCGTATTCAGGGACCAGACCTGGCCTTGCATGCCCGGGATTAAGCGAAACGTTTCCTCCGAAGGCCAAGGCTTACTAAATAACCCCTGGTTAGTGCCCAGATAAAGGTGTCCTTCCCAATAGGCTGCCGTATAGACGGTTCCCAATGTCCCATGCCGATCCTGGTAATAAAGCAGCGGATCCGCTCGCAGTAATACATCTATTCCCCGGTCTAATCCACTCCAGATATTACCCAACCGGTCCTCGTACAGCGCCAGGATGGTATTATTTTGTAGTCCATGTTCCTGATTAAAGGTATAAAGGAGATCGCCTTCCGCATTTAGCACAAAGAATCCATCCAGAATGGTGCCTAGTACAAGTGTTCCGTCACGTAGCCGAATCCCCCTATTAAGCTGATTGCGTTTAAATGATTCATTTAATGGAGAATTCCAGGGGGTAAATTGTCCATTCTGGTAGACGAAAAGGCCACTGCGTTCGGTTCCTATTAACCAGCCTTTTTTTAACGGCAAAACAAAACTTACAATCTTATCCGAAAAAAGCTCACTACCGGGAATAAATCTGGAGGTGCCATCCGGTTCCAGGAAGAACAGCCCGGCATTGATCACCGGCAGTATCAATTGTCCGTTAACCTCTTGCAGAAACATGATATTTCCCGGGATTTTAACGGAAGTCAGTTTTTGTTCATTCAATCGGTACAAACGGGAAAAGGATTGAAAATACACCCCACTACTGGTTGGAAGAATATGCCAGATTTCTTCCTTCCTGGCCAGGGTATCCTTCACCTGATCCATAAGGGAAATGTATCTCAACCGCCCTGCCAACTGGGGTTCCCAGTACCCTAATGCGGCAAACCCGCCGGAATAAATCCTCCCACTGTTATCCGCAGCAACGGCGCGGACGGCCTGTCCCTGAGGTAAGGGGTGCAGATCCCAGCTTTGTCCATCAAATACAAGTAAGCCGGCCGAATTGCCCGCATAAATAATCCCCTGGTGGTCCTGCGTAATTCCCCAGTTCTGGCTATGTGCTTTATAAGTGTTCTTGGTGTATTGAATCAGACGAGGAACCTCCTGAGCTACTCCAACTACCGGAAACAAGCCCAGCAAAACCATTATCCCCCCGAGCAACAAGGTTTGTGCTCCTTTATTCTTCCGATTACCCATACTTTTTCCTGCTCATCCCTTAGATAGGTGCTAGTTTAAGAGCGTGTTTTGAATTCCATCAATTGCTTCTAAATGACAAATCACTATCAGGATGGGTATAAATATACATCAGTTTATAAATTTCCAGATTGCTGGGCTGCGGACAAACCCAGGATTGTAATCTACCCGCTGTTATTCAGACTGCCGAAAAGGCTGCTAAACAAAATAAGGGCTCGGTCACCTGCCCTTATGAAAACAATGGAAATACCGTATATTTGCCGCTACTATATCAGCCCAAACCTGCCACCCAATTGACAATTACCATGAACATTCGCCAAGGATTATTCCTTTTCCTCTGGGTTCTGCTGGCCTCCTCCGCCTGGGCCCAAAATGTAAACCTGGAGGCCTACCAGCGCCGGACTTTTACGGATGCTAATGGCGACACCCTCCGTTATCGGCTCCTTTATCCTGAAAATTATGATTGTTCACGGACCTATCCGCTGGTTGTGTTCCTTCATGGCTCAGGAGAGCGGGGCACCGACAATACTGCCCAATTGGTTCACGGAGCTTCTCTTTTCCTGGACCCAGCGACACGACGCAATTTTCCGGCCTTCGTTCTTTTCCCACAATGTCCTACTACCGACTCCTGGGCACAAGTAAACCAATACCGGGAAGAGGGTGACACGCACTGGGATTTTCCCCTATCCCAAAATCCCAACCCAGCGCTTCGGCAAGTAATGGAGTTACTCGATTTACTTCCCCGCGAATTATGCATCGATGCCCAACGGATCTATCTGGGCGGCCTTTCCATGGGCGGCATGGGTACCTTTGAATTATTGGCCCGTTGGCCTGACTGTTTCGCCGCGGCTTTCCCCATCTGCGGCGGGGGAAATCCCCTGCTTGCTCCCCTGTATGGGCCGACAACCAAAATGTGGGTCTTCCATGGCGCTAAAGACCAGGTCGTTCCGGTTGACCTGTCTAAAGAAATGGTCAAAGCACTGAAACGAACTGGTGCCGATGTGCGCTATACCGAATATCCCAACGTAAATCACGATAGTTGGACCAATGCCTTTGCCGAACCGGAATTACTGACCTGGCTGTTCAGCCAGCGCCGTGAACTTGGGCTTCGCTATGAATCGCCGGTTTTTACTAACGTTAATAAAACCACTACCACCTACTTCAAGGGAACCAATAACGATAGCCTGCAGATTGATTATTACTACCCCCTGGATGATACGGCAAGCAACCGGCCGATTTTACTCTACGTCCACGGCGGAGGCTTTTCCGGTGGCAACCGGGATTTTCCCCGCTTCAACACCTTCGCCCAGCGCCTGGCCCGCATGGGGTATGTCGTTGCGTCCATGTCGTATCGGCTTACCATGAGAGGTAAGTCATTTAGCTGTCAACAAGCGGCTCATGTAAAGGTGCAAACCTTTCAGCAAGCCGTCATCGATATCCGACGGGCCACCAACCATATTTTAGCCCGCACGCAGGAACTAGGTATTGACCCCAGTAAAATCATTATCGCAGGCAGTAGTGCCGGGGCAGAAGCTGCCGTTCATGCTGCCTATTGGGGCGACCAGCACCTTCCCGCCGATGCCCCCAAACTACCGGCTAAATTTCGGTATGCCGGACTCATCAGCATGGCAGGAGCTATTCTCGACCCCCTGGTCATAACCTCTCAGAATGCTATTCCAACCATGTTATTTCATGGCACCTGTGACAATTTGATCCCCTATTACAGTGCCTCCCACCACTATTGTACCCCAGGGCAACCCGGATACCTGCTCCTGCACGGCGGCGGCGATATCCGCGAACGCCTCTACGATTTGTCCAAACCTTTCTACCTGGTTTCGCTTGACAATGGGGGCCACGAATGGAATGAACTCCCGCTATCCGATTATTTCGACCTCATCGTCGATTTTCTCAGCAAGGACATCATGGCTGGCGAGCAACGACAATTGCACTTTAGATTCCCTACGGGGCAAACCTGTAAGCTGGAGGCGGCACCGCCACCAGGTTTTCGACCCTAGTGCAAAAAACTGAGGGCTTTGTCAACGGAGGAGTGAAAGGTGAAGGCGCGCCTGCGCTAAGCTTGTCCGCCTATGGCGGGCTTCGACGGGCGAAGGAAACCAGAACCCAGTCGGCAGTAAACAGTTGGCAGTACCCGAACTCAGTAGGTCATCGGCCGCCTAAGCAAAGCCACGGCTGGTAAACCCTCCATAGGCGGGTAAACCCTGGTTTGACTCACCCCCTCGGTCTGAAGGCCGGCCAATACTCCGCCTCGAATCGAAAGATTCCTGCGAACAGTGAAATTAGTAAAGAGCGCGGAGTCGGATTCAATGAATAACCAGACACCAGACATAGATAATACCTTACCTTCAATTTCTTAGTTGACAAATCATTACCACTAGTAGTATTAGCGACGTGCCGGGTTAAAATCATGGAAGCCAATGCGCTAAAGCAACATCCCAATGCACCTAGTCGATCGGCGGCTCGTACCAAAAGGGAATATAAGCTTGCCGATGGTCCCCATCAGCATTTTTCTCGGGAAAAGTAATCCGTAAAAGATGCCCGCCTGCCGCTAAACTATCCAGGGGAATAGTTGCTGTTATGCCGTCTACCCTACCCTGGGGGTGTTTAGTCAGGAAAAAAGAATGCCCCACAACCGGTACTTCGTCAATTGCCAATTGGTAATGTTCCCGCATACAGGTCAGTCGGGCATCTCGAGAACGGCGGCGATTTTCTTGTTGCGATAAGGAATCCAGCGTGCTAACTTCCGGGCATAAACCTTCCATTGCTTTTTTATCACGCCCCAGTTGTGGAATGAAGAGCGATAATGAAGATTCCTTAATCGTAGCCGAAGAAATCTGTGGCCGTAACGGAAAATAATCAGGTGAAGCCGTATCAGCATAAAGATCCGGATCTTTCCGGTCCTGCCGATCATCGAGATAAAAATACAGATCCCCGATCAAGAGCGTACCATTTGAATTCCAGAGCAGCGGAACGGCTACCACCATTACCAAGGCAAAATACCCCCCCAGGTAAGCCATATAACGACCCATGGGTAGATTCGTGGCAAACGTAAACTGGATATAATTCATCGGCATGTAAAAAATATTGTATAAACCCCGGCTCACAGTCCGGGTAATGGGAAATTGAATCCGCTGTACCCAAGGCCGGTTACGCATACTTTTAATATTGAGTAGGCCCATAAAAGTAGAGGGGAAAAGAAGTACTGCTAACGTACCCCAAAAAGCCGGTAAAAAAGGAATGGACGGCACCAGGCGTGTAATCACCATGACCACGACAAACAGCAGGAAAAGGTTTATCGTTATGGATAGAATAACCATAGCCAGGTTGAAGCAGGCCGCGAAAACGACGCTACACAAGGCATCTAATTGCTGATTGAACTGGCCCAGATCAGGAAATTCCCGGCGTACTGCTTCCAAAAAATGACGACTGTAATTTTCCGAGTCGACGTTTATTCCTTTTGGATAAACCGATGCTAATCCTACCAAACCAATCCACAGGGAGCGCAATACGAAATGTAAAATAAAACTCAACATCAGAATTGCTGCCCCAATGAAAAGGTACCAAAAGAAAATGTAAACCGGCCCAACTAGCTCAGCATAAATCCAGAGCAGGGTGTAATTAATACCTTGCCGAATCAACTCGGGTAACTGCAGCGACCCATAAATTGCCGCCCCGGAAACAATTAATTCAGCTTGCCAGGATTCGGCTTCCAGCATTTGCAACCAGGTTGGCTTCTGCGATGTTTTGTCTTCCATAGAAACGGGGTTATATGCCAAGATAACCCCATTCCGAATGATTACAAACGGAATAATCAGATAAACGGCCGGGGAATCTGTTTTACGCAAATTTTCCGCTTACAGCTTAAGCGGAATAAAAATATAAGATACCCCGCAACATAATGTCTATTTTTAGGCCAAATTTATCCAATTATGAGTGCAAGCGCTGAAATGCCCTACTTTATTCGCCCCTCCCAAAACCTCGCTCCTGAAGCCAAAACCGCTGCTTACGAAGAGGCCATTGCTGCCATTCGAGCTAATCTGATGGGGGAATCCAACGCCCTGCTCAAGATGGTAACCATTAATTGCCTGTTGAAAACCTACCTGCCCTATTACTACTGGACCGGGTTTTACCTGGTACGGGATGGCAAACTTTCGGTAGGCCCATACCAGGGAACCCTGGGATGCCTGCATATTACCTTTAACCGGGGGGTTTGTGGTAAAGCAGCACGCGAACAACGCACCCAACTGGTCACTGACACCCATGCACTCAGCGAAGGGAGCGAGCATATTACCTGTGACCCTAACTCCTGCTCAGAAATCGTTGTACCCGTCTTTGATCAACACCAAAAGCTGATTGCCGTTTATGATGTCGACAGCTCGGAAAAAGCTTCTTTCGACAATATTGACCAACACTACCTGGAGGGGTTACTAGCCGAACACTTCAGCACCGGAGAGCTCGACTGGCGACTCGTTTCGTAATTCGTTTCTGGTTGAGCGTCATATGTGGTTCTCGTTTATCATCCGCAGCAGCCTGGCGTAGGCAGGCCGGTTACCCGCGATTGCCCACTGCCAACTGCCCGACTGCCAACTGCTCACTGCCGGGCTATCAAGACACATAATTCGTTTTTCATATCCACACTCTTAATCAGATAGGGACCATACAATTGCCGGCCCACCGTTAGATTGATATACAGGTAAGCTTCCTGATCCGGAAAGTAGATCATCATAGTCGTACAACCTATTCCATCCCCCTCATGGCCAAACTGGTGCCCGCCTGTGCCGTATTGGTAGTATTCAAGGCCCAATCCATAGTCTGGGATTGTGGATTCCTTCCCCTGTACCCAGGTCTGCATTAGGGCCCAGGAGCTGGGTTGCAGCAATTTTCCCGTTACCAGTGCCTGCATGAATCGAATGGCCTCTATAGGTGTACCAGCTACTCCACCATACCCGCCACTGGTGTTTCCCAGGGCAGCATTCCAGGCACTGACATCTTCCAGCTGATCATTGGCAAAGCGATCAAAATAGTAATGCGGAAAAGGTAATGCCTGCATTTGTTCCATCGTCAAACCAATGAAGGTTTGGGTCAACCCCAGAGGTTCCAGGATTTCCTCCTTTACCAATAGTGCAAAAGGTTGGTTGTAGATTTCTTCCAGGAGCAGTTGCAAGAGAAGAAAGTTGGTATTAGAGTAGGAAAAATCAGTTCCCGGTGGGAACAACAAAGGTTTGTTTGCTACAAAGGTTAACCGCTCCTGAGCGGAAGGTTGTTGTAAAGGGTGATTCAACTGCTCCAGCTGAAATACCGGCAGTTCCGTAACATTGACGATCCCCGAACGGTGACTCAACAGCATACTGACCGTAATTTGGTCGGTTTCCGGTATACCGCGAAGGGTAGTCGCCGGCAGATAGGTAGCCAGTGGTTTAGCTATATCGATCATCCCTTGCTCCTGGGCCCGTAGGACAAGCGTTGCGGTAATCATTTTGGTAATACTGAACCACCAACTTACCCGACCAATGGTCATGGGTGTTTGGGTAGCGATATTGGCATAGCCTCCTGCAGTCCAGGTATATCCATTGCGGTCCTTAAGCATCAGCTGAACCCCGGGAATACCCAACTCAAGGTACTTATCCACTACCTGCTGAATAGAGTCCTTTAAAGGGTGCTGCTCATTGCGTTCCACCCCTGGTGGAAAATCCGTATTGGCATGCTCTATTTCGTAAACCTCCTGGGTACAGGCGGATCCTAACAACACGAGCATACTGAAGAGTAGTAACGATAGTAAATTTTTCATGGGTTTAGTTTTTAGTAGGTGAAATACGCAATCCGATTAGTGCATTGGATACGGGAAGTGGGCTCAGGTCGGGGCTGTAACCCAGTAAGGCCTGTAATTGGTACGCGACGAAAGGCTCCACCTGGCCCCAGCGCCCCTTTGTACCACGATATCCTAAACTGAACTGCAATGGAACCTGTTTGACTCCCCGGGGACCTCGCCGGTTTTCCCAGCCTTCCACGCCATAGCTCCAGCCCTGGTCAGGATAAAAGGACCATTGATACCCGGCACCCAATTCAATACCCGGCACCCAATGGTGGCCGAGCACAGGATAAAACCCTACGGTCGCTTGCATTTGGAGGGCATCACCCTGATACCTTCCGCGGGAGAAACCCATTCGAAGTTTTAGTTGCAGCGTCTGTCGGGAATTCATAGAAGTACCCCACCCTGCAAAAACTTCCGGATTGAAACGGGCCCAATCACCCCCAACTCCGGGAAGGGCATAGGTATGAGTACCTACGGCCAATTCCCATTGCGTAGAAGACCGGGGTTGTGTCTGTGCCGATAAAAGCAACGGCAATACACTAAAAAGGATACCAAGATACCTGTACATAAACACTGATTTAATGAACATAAAAAAGAAATAGCCAAGTATAAGGCACGTAACAGGAGGCAAAAGCAATGACATCTACCGGAGTCCTTACTGGTTCGTGCAAAAAGTAGCTATTGGTTCATCAGACCAGTTCATCTGTCTCTTCGTGGCAATTGGAGGAAAATATTATCGGGAAATAAAATCAGGAAGGCTGAATACAGTGTAATTTAAATAATTACCAATTTTCACTAGAGTGAACAGTGAGCGGTGAACAGTTGGCAGTTGGCAGGGCCTGGATATCATATATTAAATCGGTGGCAATCTGTGCAAATCTGTGGTGGAGCAGTGTGCGGTGCCCGCCTGGGTAGCGCTGAATAGTTCAAAAACCGCTCAACGCTCAACAATCACCAGTCAGCGGTTTAATCCGGCTTCTTTTAGGTGATAAAAACTCAGCGTTACTTAAATTACAAAGTACTGAAAACAACAAACCCCTTGCCGGTCGATGGACCAACAAGGGGTTGTTTCGTTTGTGGAGACGGCGAGAGTCGAACTCGCGTCCAGAGAAAGCACTCATTAGCCTTCTACATGCTTAGCTGACACTTGGGAATCTCGACGGCGGGGGAGGCGTGCTAGCGGGCCCATGTCCGACGTCCAGTTCGGGATACGGTTAAGATGCGCTGAACAGACGCATCTGCCGGCCTGAGTTGGTTGGTTGATGTCCGGATGCAGGCCCCGTCAGGCTAGGAGCAGGTGAAAACAGCCTTGCTGTGTTCACAGGCATCACGTCCAATGGCTTCTAATTCCTAGAATTAGGCAGCCATAGCGTAGTTAGCATTGCCAACTATTGGTCGATAGTTATTTGATAACGAAGCCCCCTATCAAGCTCCGGCATGCTTACTAACCAGTTCACTTTCCTGTCGATACCATTACGTCCCCAGGTTTGTGAAAAGTAGTGTGTGGGGTTCGGACCCACCCGCAACGCCGTTGCGCTGCGCAATTTATTGGGTAAATACTTTCATAAAGTTTTAAAACACTTTATCATCAGTATATATCCAACTGTTGATATAACGGGGGCAAGGTATAAAAAGTTCCTTGCTAATTTCCCCTTTTCTCATAGCAGGAGTTAAAAAATTCGTGGGATTATTTTTACGGCCAAGATCTTTCAAATAAGACTCCTTTTAGACGTAGACTTTGATTATCCGTCACCTTTATCAACAATTTTTTGGCGGTGTACTGAATGTAAGGCTATCGGCTAAAAAATAAGGGCAATCCGGCGAAGTCATTATTTTAGAGGTGACAAAACCGAAAAAATATGATCTTCTGCCCGAATTGCCACAGTCACAAGATAAAAAAGAATGGCCATACCCACTATGGAAAACAGAACTATAAGTGTAATTCCTGTAGTCGCCAATTTGTGTTGAACAACCATCATACGGTAAGTGAAGGCCTACGTGAGCTTGCTCGGCGAGCGCTTAAGGAACGGCTAAGCCTTAGGGGTATTTGTCGGCTACTTGGTGTCAGTTTGAGTTGGATGATGAATTTTGCGGTTCAGACGTGGTCAGGTGCTCCGGATGATCTGGGAGTAAGAAAAGACTTGCTTCAGATTCGAGAAAAGAAAAAAATACAAATCATTGGTTTACAAGCTGATGAAATGTGGTCATTTGTAGGGTGCAAACAAAATAAGACGTGGATATGGGTGGTGTTCGAACCGGATTCTCGCCAAGTAATCGCCTTCCATATTGGGAGTCGGGGAGCGGATAGTGCCAAAGCCCTATGGAAGAAAATTCCACGTCAATTGCGCAAATGGTGTTCTTTTGAAACCGATGACTGGGAGGCCTACCGCGCTGTCATTCCACCCCAGCGTCATCGGGTGGGAAAGGATTACACCTACTTCATCGAAGGCTTCTTTGCCGGAGTCCGGGCCAGGGTTAGCAGGTTAGTCCGCAAAAGTTTATCTTTTTCTAAAAAGAGGGAGAATCATGTGGCTGCAATCAAATATTTCTTCTGGCAATTCAATTTACAACAGCCTTACATTTGATACACCGCCAATTTTTTATCTTCGCCGCAAGAATATTTTTTCAGTTTACCTAGAATATTACCCTCGAGTTAGCCGAATGATTAAAAGTACCTTATTCAAGAAAGTATCCAAGTAAACACTTTCCCCCAGGTTATTAAATTGTATACAATTAGCATTATCTGTCAAGCCATTATTTATGTTTCCCAACATGCCTAACAACGGCCCCCTTACCCGTATTGGTGTTTTTTACGATGGTAATTATTTCCTGCACGTTAGTAATTACTACCATTATGTACATGAACGACACAGCCGCATTAGCATCGGTGGTTTGCATGAGTTTATTCGCCATGAAGTCGGCCAGGCCGAAAGTAAAGATGTTCGCCACTGTCAAATTGTTGATGCCCATTATTTTCGGGGGCGCCTGAGTGCGTCTGAAGCCAGCCAGCGTGGCAACTTACTGTATTACGAGCGTGTATTTGACGATATTCTGATGGGCGAAGGGGTAGTGACCCACTACCTTCCAATTAAAATAATCAATGGCCGCCGGCAGGAAAAGGGGATCGATGTATGGTTTGCCCTCGAAGCCTACGAGCTAACGGTACTCAAGAAATTTGACATCGTCGTCATTGTTAGTTCGGACAGCGATTATGTACCGCTGGTTCGCAAACTTAATGCGCTGGGTACCCGGATAATGTTGATTAGCTGGGACTTTGAGTACACCGATGAGGAAGGCCACCGCTACAGCACCCGTACATCCCAGGAGTTACTGGAAGAAGTAACCTACACCGTCCCGATGCACGAAATTATCGACAATCGGGCCCGCCGCAATGACCCCGTGATTAACCGGCTTTTCGTTCCCAAAGCGCCTGATAAGGACCATGCCCGGCGTGCTCCGGTACGGCCGTCGGACCTGGTGAATCTGGCGGATATGGAAATCCGGCAACTCGATGATGGTCGCTTTGAAAGCTATATTCTGTCATTAAAAGATGGCTATGGCTTTATTAAATATCCCCCAGATAACGTATTTTTCCATTTCTCCAGTCTGGTGGACTTTGATTTCAATGACTTGCGGGTAGGTGACCTGGTTGAGTTCGTCCTGGATACGAAAGAAGATGGCCGGTTAATCGCTGATGAAGTTGTGGTTCTGGAAGAATAAGTTCCCTTCCTGGTAGTGTTTCCTCCCTAAGCGCCCATTTTCCTACCCCCATTCTTTGTTTACGCAAAGATGGTATTGGGATAGCGTCTAAACACATGCCTATGTTCAGTGAATACCTTGGCACCTTCCTGACGGGCTTACTGGTTAGCACGGGTATCGGGCTGATCATTGGGCTGGAACGTGAATTTGAGGATCGGGAAATTCGCCGGCATTACGCCGGTATTCGAACGTTTCCCATCACCGCTATCTTGGGTTTTCTGATTATGACGCTAGCCAGCTCCTTGTCTATTTGGCTGGTTGTTAGTACCACGGTTGCTTTTTTCATCTTCATTGGCCTGGTGTATGTCGTTAAATCCTGGCGGGAAGTACATGGGTTTACCACCGAGTTAAGCCTCTTAGCTACTTTCCTACTCGGGATAATGGCTGCCCAGGGGCTATTTCGGGAGGCGCTGGCTGCTACGGTCATCATAACGGCCTTGCTCTCCAGTCAATCTTTCTTGCGGGAAACGATTGAACGGGTAACCCAGGAAGAAATATTTGCCTTCATCAAGTTCATCATGCTGGCGCTTTTGATTCTGCCTTTCCTTCCCGATCAGCGGGTCGGCCCGGTAACCATTCTTAACCCCCGAACGATTGGCTGGTCAGTGGTACTGGTGTCAGGAATTGGCTTTATTGGCTATCTGGTCATGAAGTTCTCGGGAAGCCGCCGCAGTATTCTGGTCGTGGCCCTTATTGGCGCACTGGTATCCAGTACTGCCGTAACGTGGGTATACGCCCGGCGCAGCAAGGACAACCCCGAGCACAGACTACAGTATGCCGCCGGAATTGTGCTAGCTTCCCTGGTCATGGTTATTCGAATTGGAATTTTAGTGGCTGTCTTTAATCGCAATCTATTAACTTACCTCTGGCCCACTTTTGGTGCCCTACTGATTACTCAGCTTTTGGCTACCTACTGGATCTGGAAAAAACATGATCCCGACCTGGAAACGCAGGGAAATGAGGTAAAACTCGGCAACCCACTGGAAATAACAGAGGCCTTCTTCTTTGCATTTGTGTTGGTTGCCATTGCCTTAATCGTTCATTATGCGGACACCTGGTTTGGCACGGCAGGGTTGTACCTGGCAGGATTATTATCCGGGCTTACCGATGTGGATGCTATTTCCATTAATATGGCCCGTTTTGCCGCCGAAAAACAAGCTCCACACCTGGCCATCACGATAATGCTCCTGGCCGTTTTATCCAATACTGCCGTAAAAGGAGGCATTGCTTACTGGCGCGGGCATCCTGCTATCCGTCGTTTTATGGTCATCGCTTTTGGTGCCTTCTTCCTGGTGGATATTCTCCTTATTCTTTGGCATGCTTACCTGGCCTAAATAATAGCCAATTTTGAATTTTAGGGTCAGCGATAGTAATACGAGGGCTACCTAATTTGGAAATGAGAAACTTAGGCACTGGTCGGAATCCACATCGACAGCATCAACGTTTTACAAAAGACCCTAAGCCCCTGCCAGTCTCTGCCTGGCAGGTAATATCTGGCACGTCTTCTATGTTGACTTCCAAGCGCAGTGAACGTAACCACCACCCGCACGTCCTGAGACGTGCCATATAGCTGAGGTAAGTCGGAGACTTACCTGGGCTAGATTATGGGTTTAACAAAGGACCAGCCCGCTTATATCTGCAACTTTGGCGGGTAAAACCCTGACAGTTTCCGTAAGAACTTATTTGATTTCACTTAGAGCGGTTGCGCCTTGGCAACAATCGCTTCAATTTTGGCCCGTCCGGCGGCATCCAGGTCTTGCAAGGGGCTGCGAACAAAGCCGCCCTTATAACCCAGCAAGTTAGCAGCATACTTGAGTCCTGCTACCCCAAATGGCCCGGTTACGGCATGATTGAGCGGAAAAACCCGCCGGTAAAGGGCTTCGGCTTCGCTAAGTTGCCCTTCCTCGACCAGCGTCTGGATACGAACGCAGGCATCGGGGGCCAGATTGGCCAGGGCCGTAATCGTTGCCCGGACTCCCAGCAGCAAAGCGGGATACCAGATAGAAACTGTCCCAACAAGGATATTGAAATCGGGAGCTGCCGCCGCCTGGAATTGCACCAACTGCGCTACATTGCCACTACTATCCTTCATCCCCATGATATTGGGATGTTGACTTAGCTCAGCGATCAGGTTCACACTTACATTAAGATGTGTGTACTTGGGCACATTATAGATCAGAATAGGAATATCCGCTTGATCGGCTACAGTGGTAAAATGCTGGAGCAAAGCGCTATCCGACATCTTATCGATGTAATATGCAGGGGTCAGCAATAAGGCTGCGTGGGCGCCCTCCTTTGCTGCCAGGTTCGTCAACCGGATTGTTTCGCGGGTAGATTCCATTCCGGTACCGACCATAATCATTCGTCCGGGAGCGGCTGCTTGTACCGTCTGCCGGATCAGGTCGAGCTTTTCGTTCTCAGTCAGGTAAGCAGCCTCACTATTGGAACCCAGCACCAAATAGCCCCGTAACGCTGCCGCATTCCAGCGGTCAACATTGAATAAATGAGCATCTAAATCCAATTCCCCTGTTTCGGTAAAGGGCGTAAGCATCGGTGGGATAACCCCTTTTATTTTTTGCATAGCATGAAGGGCATTTTGTGCCAGACCAAACTTACCAAATCCAGCGGAATTCCGATAATTCCTCTTATCTTTTCCTCCTGAATTGCCACTAACCTATGTTCAAAATCGGAATTATTCGGGAAGGGAAAGTTCCACCAGATTCCCGTGTGCCTTTAACGCCAGAGCAGTGTTCATATCTGCAGCTTAATCACCCCGTAGATATTACTGTTCAGCCCTCTCCAGGACGCTGTTTTTCGGATGATGAATACCACTGGTCGGGGGTTCGCCTTCGGGAAGATGTTTCCGACTGTGATATCCTGATGGGGGTTAAGGAGGTGCCGGTCAGTATGCTGATCCCAGAGAAAACCTACCTGTTTTTTTCACATACGATCAAGGCCCAACTCTACAACCGTAAGCTTTTACAGGCCATTCTCGCCCAAAAAATCAGGATGATCGATTACGAGGTCCTGACCGACGAGCAAGGCAAACGCCTCATTGCGTTCGGCCGTTTTGCCGGCATGGTAGGAGCACATAACGCCCTGTATACTTATGGTCTGCGGACAGGGAAGTTCCAACTTCCCCGCATGAAAGACTTCCACGACTATCAGGAAGCCGTGAAATTTTATCAGCAAATAGAATGGCCCCCCGTCAAAATTGTCCTGACCGGTAGCGGACGAGTCAGTACGGGTGCAGCCGCTGTTCTACAAGATATGGGAATCCGGGAAGTTAGCCCTACTGACTTTTTAACCTACAACTACCCTGAGCCTGTTTTCACCCAACTATATGCCCGCCACTATGTTCGGCATCGCGGGGAGTCTCCTTTTGACAAGACGGAATTTTACCAGCATCCGGAAAATTTTGCCAGCATCTTTTTCCCTTATGCCCAGGTGGCCGATATCTTTATCAATGGTATCTTTTGGGACAAGCGGGCACCACAATTTTTTACCCGCGCCGAAATGCGAAGGCCTGATTTTCACATTCGGGTTATTGCGGATGTAACCTGTGACATCTACCCGGAAAGCTCGGTTCCTTCGACGCTGCGGCCAAGTTCAATTGCCGATCCTATCTATGGGTATGATCCGGTTACCGAACAGGAAGTAGCCCCTTTTCAGTCCCATTGCATCGACATCATGGCTATTGATAATCTGCCGAATGAGTTGCCGCGTGATGCATCCCAAGCTTTTGGGTTACAATTCATGGAGTATATCTTACCAGAATTCTTTAAACCGGAAAGTGCTATGCTGGAGCGGGCCACCATTGCCCGTGATGGCGAGTTGGGTCCTCGCTTTCAGTACCTGAAAGATTATGTTGCTGGGTAAGCGACAGGTAAACGCCAGGTAAAGTCGTGCCTATTACAGCTAAAGAAGCGTTGAGCGTGAAATGTTGATTGCCAACTGCCAACTGCCAACTGTCAACTGGTGACTGGTGACTGGTAGCTGGTAGCTGGTTATTACCCGGGGCATCTTTGCAGAGGCGGGCTTATATTTTCCAAAAAGCGAGGGAATAATAGTTAAAAACAAGAAAATCAATCTTTTATTCCTTTAGGTAAGCCTCAATATTTGTTCGGATACGCTCCATGATAGACTGGGTGTCTGCTTTGTGAAAGGACAGGCCCGTTACTTTCTCATAGAGTTCAATGTAGCGATTGGATACTTCCCACACGAATGCATCCGGCATAAGGGGCATCTCCTGGCCGTGGAGGCCCTGAAAGCCATTTTCCATCAGCCATTCGCGGACGAACTCTTTAGAGAGCTGCTTTTGTCGTTCACCCCTTCCCTGTCGTTCGGCATAACCCTCCTGATAAAAATAACGGGAGCTATCCGGGGTATGAATCTCGTCAATCACGTAAATCTGATCCCCATGGCGGCCAAATTCATATTTGGTATCCACCAGGATAAGTCCCTGCGCTGCAGCCATTTCGGTTCCGCGTTGAAATAAAGCCCGGGTGTAAGCTTCGAGTTTCAGGTAATCCGCTTCCGCGACAATACCCTGAGCAATGATTTCCTCGCGGGAAATATCCTCATCATGGCCTTCTTCTGCTTTGGTAGCCGGGGTAATGATAGGCTCCGGAAAGGGATCACTTTCGCACATGCCTTCCGGTAGGGCAACCCCACACAACATCCGGTTACCGGCCTGATACATCCGCCAGGCATGGCCAACCAAATAGCCTCGAATGACCATTTCTATGCGATAGGGCTCGCAGGCAATGCCAACCGCTACATTCGGATCAGGTGTAGCGACTAGCCAGTTGGGAACAATATCAGCAGTAGCCTGGAGGAAATGCGCCGCTAATTGATTCAGGACCTGCCCTTTGAACGGAATAGGCCGCGGGAGCACATGGTCAAAGGCGGAAATCCGGTCGGAAGCCACCATCACCAGGCGGTCGCCAATCGTATATACATCACGGACCTTGCCGCGGTAAAAACCGGTCTGCCCGGGAAGCTGAAAATCGGTGGCGCGAATCGCGAATTGCTCGGGTACCATGGTAGCCATTTTTGCTGGGGCAAAAGTACAAGATTTTGAACAATCGCAGGGAGCTACCACCAGATGAATGCCCACAAATCGAGTAGGAGATGAGGGCGAAGATACAGGTTAACGTATCTCCGGCCTCATCGTCCTCTCACACCACCGGACGTACTCTCGTATCACGGCGGTTTCTTTAAGTGTGTAACCGGGTGTAGTAGTCGACTGCCTGGATCAGGCCTTGCCTTCGGAACCAGTCGTTATTCATCCCTTCATGAGCCGCCGGGCTGGCAGCTTTCCGCCACCAGCCTCTACGGCTTGTCGCCGTAGTCCAGCTTCGGTCACGAGGCACTCCTAAGTACTGTAACCATCGGGCTATCCCGATGGCCCGTTTGCATTGCTTGAGACGGTAGCTACGAAGGCGGTGTTTAAGCCAACTTTCCAAGGCTTTAAGTTTACCCTTCATCCGCGCGTAGCGAAAGTAGTTCAGCCATCCGCTAAGGCTGCGGTTGACTTCCTGAAGGATTTGTTCAAAGCTGCGACCTCGGTTGCGCATCGTCTTGTCCTTGAGCTTCGCCTTGAGCCGTTTCTCACTAGCCTGACTTAGCATCAAGTGACCGCTGACGTCTATGCCGTGGCCCAGAAAGTTCAATCCCCAGCAGCGTACTATGCGGCTCTTGTCGCGGTTTACTCGCAGCTTGAGTCGCCTCTCTATGTACTCCGTTAGGCTGGCTTGTACCCGGATGGCTGCTTGTTCACTACCCACCAACACAATCACATCGTCAGCGTACCGCACAAAGCTGTGCCCTCGCCGCTCCAACTCCTTGTCCAACTCGTCTAAGACGATGTTAGACAGCAGTGGCGACAAGGGTCCGCCTTGCGGTGTGCCTTTGATGCGTTGGTTAACCAGCCCTCCTTCTAAGAGGCCCGATTGCAAAAACCGGTGGATTAGCTTTAACACTCGCTTGTCTCCTATTCGGGTACTCAACACCCACAGCAATCGACTATGGTTGACTTCTTCGAAGAACTTTGCTAAGTCGATGTCTACCACATATCGCTTGCCTTCCTTTACATATTCAGCAGCTTGGTGTAAGGCTTGATGCGCACTTCGACCTCTCCGGAAGCCGTAGCTCCTTTCACTGAATATGGCTTCGTAGCGGGGGCTTAATACCTGTAGTATCGCTTGTTGTACCAAGCGGTCTACTACCGTAGGTATACCTAATTGTCGGTATCCTCCTTTCGGTTTCGGTATCTTCACTCCCCTTACCGCTTGGGGAACATAACGCCCCCCTAGCAGTTGTCGCTGTAGCATGGCGTAGTTGATCGAAAGCCACTCTCGTAACTCTTCTACTTCCATGCCGTCTACACCGCCTCGCCCACCATTGGAGATCACTCGTTGGCAGGCCCGGCTTAGATTCGATAAGTCCGCTATCGAACCCATCAAATCTTCGGTCAAGGTTCGTTCCCTTTCACACTCTGCATGCCACTCTCCGGTCCGTCTGGTCGCAGTAACGTTTACGTCCGCACCGCTATAAACCGACCCGTCCACTTGCCATTCGTCTAGCTCTGCTAAACTCATCTGACCGTTCTGACGTTTTGCTGGATTCATCATGGCTTGTACACCTGTAAAAAAAAACTGCCTTGGCTTAAAGATTCGGCCCTTCCTTCCCGTAAAAAAAAACGGTCCGTACTATGACCTCTGCTGACTTCTGCTCCCCTCTCGGGTCGCAGACCTCCCACGGTAAGCATGTCCCCTTTCTCTAAATTGTGCCGGATTTACCTGACGGGGTTACGGAAGACTATTGGGCGTCTCATTCTATTGCATGATTGCCCCCCTCGTCCGGCCTTGTATCCGATTTCTGTTCGTCACAACCTAGATTTGCTTTTGGCTTCCTTCAGATTCCGCGTCACCACGGACACCCTTGCCATTCGCTAACGGTTCCTGTCTTCTCAGTCCGTTCGGGACTTTCACCCTATAAGTAACATGCATGCATGGCACACAAAAACAGGCTGCCAGTAAAACACTGGCAGCCCGGGGTTCAGTCAGGTTCGGAAAATCCGAGGTTTAGTTTATTCCGTTTTCTTTGCTTCTGCTTTTTTGCAGGCGCCGGGATCACACTGGCTAGGATCGCAAGCCATATTAGCTTTCTTACCTTTGCCTTGTACAGCCTTACCACGAGCAGGAGCTGGAGTAGAACTGGTTTTTACTTTGGTTGCTGGAGTGGTCGTTACAACCTGCTCAGCACCCGGAATTACCGCTGCTGTTCCTTGCATCTTTCCATTTTCGGCTTTGTTACAAGCCTTGGCGCAAGCACTGGGATCACAGGATTTAGCAGGAGTTGTCGTCGTAGAAGAGGTCTGTGCCTGAACAGCCTGGAAGGCAAATACAAACCCGAGCATTAATAGGAAGTTAAGGATCCGCATGGGAATTAAATTTTAGGTCACACTCAGATCCGCTGAGCTACCGGTTTTTTTCTGGACATAAAGATAAGGTACCGCATTGAAGTATTCTGTGAGTGAGGTGTTAGGCACTTGTTAATCACCTGTTAAGTTCGCCTATCATGCGCAAAGATTGCGTTCCTTTGTACTGTCAAAAGACTCATTAACTGCCGATTATGTACTGGAATCGCATCAAGTGGATCATGGTGGCTTCCTGCGGAGCCTTGATAGTGCTGGTCTGGTTACAATTCCGCTGGTTACAGCATTCCAAAGAATTGTTGGAAGAGCAATTCGACCACAAGGTCAGTATGGCCATGTGTTCGGCAGTTGAAACCATGGCCCAAAACCAAAACGGGATTCCCGTTGATAGTTGTGCTAAGCATCAACGTCCAAACTGCTGTCGCAACGATTCCGACTCCAGGGATTTACTCCACGACCCCTCCCTGGAAAGTGCGCTTAATCAGGCACTGGCTTTTTACCAAATCCGCCTCCCCTATCAGGTTTCGATCATCGACAAAGACTCGCTGGCAGACAGTACCCTGATGCCTCCCTATGCTTGCTCTTTGAATCCCTTATTGAGTGATGATGAGCAATTGCTCAACCTTACTTTTCCGACCAAGGTCGATTTCCTGTTGAAGCAAATGCGCTTCATGCTCGGTAGTTCCATTTTTATCGTGCTGGCCATTAGCTTAATCTTTCTGGCCGCCAACTATTACCTCATCCAGCAAAAGAAACTCAGCGAGCGCAACCTGGATTTCTTTAACAACATGGCGCATGAGTTTAAAACGCCGCTGACAAACATAACCCTGGCCAGTCGTATGCTGGGACGAAAACAACCGGAGCTGGCCGATAACCAGTTTCTCGCGGTCATCCATCGCGAAGGACAACACCTGCTGCAGCAGGTTGACCGGGTTCTGCATCTGGCTAGTTTTGACCATAATCAGCAAACCCTGCAAAATGAACCCCTGCACCTGGGAGCCTTGATTAAAGAGGTAGTGACGGATATGGCCCCCAGTATCCGGGAGAAAAAGGCAACCATTTCTGTAGAACTCGACCCTGATTTGCCACTCATCAATGGCGACCGCCTGCACCTGTCCAACGCCTTCCGCAACCTGATCGATAATGCCCTAAAATATTGTACGGCTGCTCCTGACCTGCAGATCCGGGTCAACACCTCCCCTACCCCCGGAAACATCCAGGTTGTCCTGGAGGATAATGGCATTGGTATCAGTGAACATGACTTACCCCATGTTTTCGAAAAGTTTCAACGCGTGGGGCAAAGTGCCGCCGCTGGCTTTGATGGTTTTGGCCTGGGACTAGCCTATGTTAAGAAAATTGTCGAGCTCCATCGTGGCGCTATTCAAGTGGCCAGCCAACTACAGCAGGGTACGCGCTTTTCCTTAACTTTCCCCACTGCCTGATTATTGAAGCACCTAGAAACTATGGCCGAGGAACTACCCAAACACATATTGGTTGTCGAGGATGACTTGAGTCTGGGCTTCCTGCTCATGGAATTATTGGAAGGAGAAGGGTATTCCGTAAAATTAGCCCGTGATGTCCAGGGTGCCCTCCAGCACGTCCGGCGCAATCACCTCGATCTTTGCCTGCTGGATATCATGCTCCCCGATGGCGATGGCTTTCAACTCGCCCGCCAGATCCGGCTCGAAAATAACAACCTGCCCTTCATGTTTCTGACGGCCCGTGCCTTGAAAGAAGACCGCCTCCAGGGCTATAAACTTGGTGCCGACGATTATATCACCAAGCCCTTTGACGAGGAGGAATTGCTCTGCAAAATTCAGGTCATCCTGCGGCGTACCCAGCCCAGCGAAAATGCAGCGGTTTCCACCAGCTTCCAGCTCGGCGACTACACCTTTGATTACGCCCGCCAGGAACTGCGGTTCCGCCAGGAACCAGTTGTGCGCATTACCGAAAAAGAAAGTGAGGTACTCCGCCTCCTCTGTCTGCATCGCAACCAAATTCTGCGCCGCGACGAAGCCGTTGAGCAGATCTACGGCGAACACGATTACTTCCTGGGGCGCAGCTTCGATGTCTTTATTTCTCACCTCCGCAAATACCTCAACCGCGATCCCCGGGTGCAAATTGAGAATGTTTTCCGCGTCGGCTTCATCCTCAATGTGCCGGAGTGAGGGGTGTTTGTTACTCGTTGAGCGTGATTCGTTGAGCGTGATTCGTTGAGCGTGATTCGTTGAGCGTGATTCGTTGAGCGTGATTCGTTGAGTGTGATTCGTTGAGCGTGATTCGTTGAGTGTGATTCGCTTTAGCGCAGGTCTGATTTTTTACCCCGACGCAGTCGGGTTCATTTCCCCTGCTCACTGCTCACTAAATATCGTTTCTGATTTCTAATGAGCCTGTTCATTAAACGGTGTCTACATAGGATAAGACCGTTGATTAGTGCAGGACACAACTGTTTGAAAGATAGCAGAACCCTGGCGCTGTCATCGAACCAGGACTTTCCTCACTAGCTCCCTATCAAAATTGAATTGAAGCTGCTTTCCTTCGACCACAAAGCTGTTCAGGATAAATACTTTGTCAAAAACGGAAGGAACCTCGATATTGATCCGGTAAGTTTGCTTCTCCGTTGCTATGATAAAGCACATAGATTCCTTTTGCCAGCTGGGTTTCTCCCCTTTTTTAACAGGAACATAAAAACTCCATCCGCCTGAGTTATACACTTCACATTCTACCAGCTCATTTCTTCTGGTCAGATTGTGGTAACGAACCAGTGACTTTAACCACTCTGCATCCTTAGGGGCTCTAGGGCAAACGCACCAAATCTACAAACGGAGGACCTTCTCCAAATAGTCCAGATTCATAGCGGCCTTGTATCGCCGTTTTCGTTTGCTTAGTCTGGAGTCATCCATCGCGATTCGATGCAGGGCTAATTTGCGTAGTATGCTCAAGTTTT
Source organism: Lewinellaceae bacterium (assembly GCA_020636445.1). Taxonomy (GTDB): domain Bacteria; phylum Bacteroidota; class Bacteroidia; order Chitinophagales; family Saprospiraceae; genus JACJXV01. Next base: position 61,445 of record JACJXV010000001.1, read on the forward strand.
CAGGAGCATGCCCGCTTCGAGCCCGGTTGGCATCTTCGGCGAAAGTGACATCCAGATGCCAGTGTAATTGGTTCTCAACGCTCCAGTGACTGCGGATAAGTCGGTTCATATCTTGCGCGGTGCGCTGGGTGAGCGTGCTAATATAATACCTTGTTTGTGTGGAGGTTGCTTCACCAACCATTCGGGTTGCTTCAATTTTAACCAGTGTCTTTATACTAGGCCAGGCCTGCTGCATATTGGGACTCAAACAGTCCGAGGCCCGTAAGGTAGCACAATGCCGCTTTTCAAAACGGCCATGGCCATATTCCCAGTCTTCGTCTGTTTGGTCTAGTCCAGAAAATTGAAACGACTCATGCACTTCCTCCAGCAGTTCCTCCTGATTACCCTTCAGGGCCAGGATATAGTCCGCTTCTTTAGCGACGATCTGGTCAGCGATGTTTTTCTGGCAACCGATGGCATCGATACTGACAATGGCTCCCTTGAGCGAGAGCTCATCCAACAAGGCTGGAATAGCCGTTATCTCGTTGCTCTTGTCGCCTACTTTGCGCTGCCCGATGCAAAGGTTCACCTCGCTCACCCACGCATGGAGGATATACAGACCCGTACCGGCAGGGCCACGAGCCGATGCACCACGCAACTTCTTACCATCCAACACCACGAGCTGCTCTTCCACATGTTCGATAAGCGCAGCTCCATCAGCGGCCAAGGCCTCCTTAAGCTGTTCTGGATCAATCATTTGCAGTACTCGATGAAGGTGTCATGAGAAGGAATACCATTCGGCAAGGCTAACTTGGTGGCCAGCCAGTCAAAGCGTTCTTCGCCGAAAGCCACCATGTCCTCGAAGTCTTCTCCACCGGTTAATAAGGTGCATAAGGCAATGAACAGAATGTCGGACAGCTTGTGCAAACAGCGTCCCTGTACGCGAAGATCGGTTACCGTGCTGAAAATCGTAGGTGAGTCTTTTGCATGCAGACCAAGTTAAGCATTTAGTGCGTTTGCCCTTGCTAAAACCCTTACGCTATTAAATTCCCCATCTTCCAACTATCTTTGCCCCATGAAGAAAAAGGTTGAAATCCTGGCGCCTGCCAAAGACCTGTACCAGGGTATGGCGGCCATTAATGCCGGCGCTGATGCCGTTTATATTGGTGCACCCCAATTCGGAGCCCGGACCAACGCTGCTAACCCGGTGGAGGACATTGCCGAACTAGTCCAGTACGCCCATCTTTTCAAGGCCCAGGTGTTTGTGGTACTCAACACCATTCTGTACCAGAACGAGTTGGAAACCTGCCAAAATTTAATCCACGAGCTATACGCCATTGGCGTCGATGCCCTCATCATTCAGGACATGGGCATTCTGGAAATGGACCTTCCTCCCATTGTCCTCCATGCGAGCACTCAGGCAAATAACCGGGATCCGCAGCATGTCAAATTCCTCCATGATGCTGGAATCAAACGAGTTGTTCTGGCGCGGGAATTAAACCTGGACCAGATCAAAGAAATTAGCGAAGCGACCCCCGTAGAATTGGAATTTTTTGTCTCCGGGGCGCTCTGTGTTTCTTTCAGCGGTAATTGCTACATGAGTGTGGCCAACGGAGAACGTAGCGCTAACAGAGGTTCATGTGCCCAAAATTGCCGACTGCCTTACGCACTGATTGATGGCACGGGCAAAACCTTGCTTACCGAAACACACCTGTTGTCCATCAAGGATCTGGATTTGAGTGATCAGCTGCCGGATTTGATTGAAGCGGGAGTGACATCCTTCAAAATTGAAGGCCGGCTGAAGGACATCGTTTATGTCAAAAACAATGTGTCTTATTTACGCAAGCGACTGGATGCCTTTCTGGACGGTAATGATAAATACCAAAAAGCCTCATCGGGCAGGACTTTTTATAGTTTCGATCCCCAGTTGGACAAGAGTTTTAATCGCGGGTATACCGATTATTTCGTCAATAAAAGAGATAAAAAAATCGGTTCCTGGGAAACGCCTAAATCCCAGGGGCAATTCATCGGCAAATTACTGGGTATAAAGGCGAATGGCTATATCATTGAAAATTATGAATTACTGAATAATGGTGATGGGCTTTATTTCCTGAATGAAGAAGGGAAAGCGGATGGAGACCGGGTCAATATCATTATCAATGACGTAGTAATTCCGAACAACTTCAGGCCACTGCCAGTAGGAACCCTGATTTACCGAAACTCCGATGCTGCCTTCAATAAACTTTTGGAAAGAGAAGATAGTGCCATTCGCAAAATTGGTGTTACCCTGCACCTCGCTGAAACCCCCAACGGTTTTTCACTGACCGCTACCGACGAAGATGGGCACCAAAGCACCTCGACTATCGACGTGGAAAAAGAGCTGACGAAAACCGGAGAATCCATTATTTCAAATATCGAAAAGAACCTGGCCAAGGCCGGTAATACCCCCTTCATCGTCGATGAGATAACCATTGATTTTTCCCAAAACTGGTTTTTACCCATTTCGAAAATAAATGAAATCCGCAGAACAGTATTGGAGCAATTGGTAGACATTCGGGTGCAGGAATACCATCGGGAAGAATTCCAAATTACGAAAACAGATCACCCCTACCCGGTTTCCGAATTGGACTTTACCTACAATGTGTCGAACAACCTGGCCCGGCAATTCTATAAAAGGCATGGTGTCACCCAAATTGAAAAAGCGTTTGAACTGCAATGGGATCCTGGTAAGTCGCGGGTGATGACGACGAAATATTGCGTAAAATATGAGTTGGGAAAATGTCCCCGCTTCCAACGGGCTACCATGGGTGAGAAAGTAGCCGAACCCCTGGTATTGAAGCATGGCGAAGTAGAGTATAAGTTGAAATTCAACTGCAAGCCCTGCGAGATGGAAATTTGGGAGAAGGATGCCGAGTTTGAAATTGAGGAAGAATGGAATTGAAGCATAGATAAAGCGCAGAACTATTTTTCACTCAACGCTTTAGAAATTATTCACTGGAACCTGCTGATTCCTGATTGATTATTGATTTTAAGATATAGGATTACTAAACTTTCGAAGTTTAGTAATCCTATGCCCACCACGCCATTTCCTCCTTCCAACTTGGCAAACTCCCTATGAAACACTAGCTTTGCTGCCGTGATCCTGCTGTTGCCCTACCTGCAAGATCTCCAAAAATACCATAGCCATGAAAATACTGATTATTGGAGGCGGCAATATGGGCCTCACCTACGCGCAAAGCTTTTTGCGATCGCATATTACCAGCAAGGAAGATATGATGATCCTGGAAAAATCACCGGAGCGCGCTGCCCAGCTGGCCCAAAAGGATATTGGAACTGTTTACGACGATGCGCAAGCTTGCCTGCGGCGGGCCGACCTGATTATTCTGGCGGTTAAACCGCAGGATGCCCCTACCCTCTTTGCGAGCCTTAGCCCCATGGTAGACGCGCAACAGGTGTTTTTATCCATCATGGCAGGGGTTAAAATCAGCACCATTGCTGCAGGATTGGGAGCCCGCAAAATCATCCGGGCGATGCCTAACCTGCCAGCCCAGATAGGCCGGGGCATGACCGCCTTTACCTCATCCGAAGAGGTTACCCGGATCGAGCTGGTGATGGTACAAAACCTGCTGAATACTGCCGGTAAAACGATCTATGTGGAGCAGGAATCGGCTATTGATGCGGCTACCGCCATCTCCGGAAGTGGACCCGCCTACGTTTGGCATTTTATGGATGCGCTCATGCAGGCCGGTCGCCAAATGGGTTTTTCAGAAGCCCAGGCGGAGTTGCTGGTTAGTCAGACCTTCCTGGGTGCGATTGAATTGTATAACGCTTCCAACCTCTCCTGCCCGGAATGGATCCAGCGAGTCTCTTCCCGGGGAGGTACCACCGAGGCAGCCATGAGTTCTTTCCGCGACACCGATGTGCATGCCGATATCATCCGCGGTGCCTTCGCAGCACTCCACCGCGCTGAAGAACTGGGCGGGAATAGTTGAATATTGAGCTAGTGCTTTGTCAACCGAGAAATTAAAAGTTGGCGATGGTGATACTGAGTGTAACTTCGCTCAGTAACCAAGCGGAGTCGAAATGCTCATTTCTATCATCACTGCGCCACTGCTCACTGCTCACTGCTCACTAAATCAACACAGTTTGGATTAATTTTTTCCAAAAAAACAATTAGTTTTAGGGGGAAAACAAACGCCTATGTCAGATCCATTAGTGGTTTCAGGGTTATTTCTGGCGTTGGGGCTTCTGATCGGTGCTTTGGCTGCCTGGTTAATCAGTAAGTTCTATTGGCAGAGCAAGGCAGTGCTTCCCCAGGAAGTAGAGGCACGGTATGTCTTGCGGGAAATCCATGATGCCCTGCAGACCCAGGCTGATATCCTCCGCGCTGACCTGCAGGAACGCGAACTGGAGGTGCGCACCCTCCATGGCGATCTGTCCGCCCGCACCCAGGATCTCAAAAACCTGGAAACCAAGCTGGAAGAACAAAAAGCGGATCTTATCAACCTCCAGGAAAAAGCCCGGCTGGAGTTTGAATCGGTAGCGAACCGCCTCCTGGAAGAAAAAAGTCAGCGCTTCACCGCCCACAACCAGGAACAAATGCAGCAGTTGCTGCAACCCCTCCGCGAGCGTATTCAAAGTTTCGAAACCGGCATCGAAAAGCGCTTTGTGGAAGAGACCCGCGACCGGGTGTCGCTGAAAATGGAGATTGAAAACCTCCGGGTACTCAACCAACAACTTAGCCTTGATGCCAACAACCTGGCCAGCGCCCTCAAAGGCGATAACAAAACCCAGGGGGATTGGGGCGAGTTGCAGTTGGAAACCCTCCTGGAAAAAGCAGGCTTGCAAAAAGATATTCATTACGCTACCCAGCAATCATACACGAATGAAGAAGGACGGCGCCAGCGGCCCGATTTCATTATCCACCTACCCGAAGACAAACATCTGATCATCGATGCGAAAGTATCACTCAGTGCTTATGAGCGATACTGCCAGGCCAATGATAATGGGGAAAAAGCCCCCCACCTCCGGGCGCACCTGGATAGCCTGCGCCGCCATATCAAAGAACTCGGAGAAAAGAACTACCAGCAACTTTACCAAATCAATACCCCGGATTATCTACTGCTATTCGTGCCTATTGAACCGGCCTTTGCCCTGGCGATCCAATCCGACCACAAGCTCTTCACTGAAGCGCTGGAACGCAATATCGTGCTGGTCACTACCTCTACCCTGCTAGCCACTATGCGGACCGTTTCTTTTATCTGGAAACAGGAAAAACAAAAGAACAGCGTCCTGGAAATTGCCCGGCAAAGTGGCCTGCTCTACGATAAGTTTTGCAACTTCATTGAAGACTTGCAGGCTATCGGTAGCCGACTGGATCAAGCACAGCACGCCTACCATGATGCGATGAATAAATTAGTAGACTCGAAAAAATACGGAGACACCCTGGTAGGAAGGGCTGAGCGCATCCGCGAACTAGGCGCCAAAACGTCCCGCTCCCTACCCCGCGATTTGTTGGATGCCGCTGCGGAAGAGGATTAACCGCGGCTCAAATGCGTCTATTGTCGAGGCCAGGTCAACGTTAACCTGACTAATGTCGGTTCGGGAAGCCGTCCTGTTAATGTCAATACCTTCGCGAAAGATGAATTTTATCCCCCTACCGCCAATCCGTTTCCCAGGTTCGCTGGCGGAAGCTTTTTTTGCCTACCTCTTCTTCCAGGAAGTCTATTATCTCTTCCAGATGTGAAAACATGGGTTTATCCGCCCAGCCATGCCCTCCGGTCGTTCCGGTGACTAGTGTATAGGGTTTTTGCAATTCCGCCAAACGGGCAGTAATGCTCGCACTGCCATGGAGGAGCAGGTACCCTGGCTGGTCGGGAGTACAATAATGATGTGGAGCCGTGGCATAGGGAACCCAGGGGTCATCGATGCCGTGATACAATAACATGGGCAAGGCGTTTTCGGGGGTTATCCAGGCCAGCTCCAATACTGCGGCTGCCATTCCGATAACCCCAGCATAACGAAATCCGGCTGGTAGTTCTGGGTCAGGCCAATAAGCTGCACAACACACTGCTTCAGCCCCGGCACTGCTTCCGCAGAGCACAATCTGCGGATTGTCCAAACCAAGAGTAACATGCTCACCCGTGAGGTAACGGGTTACATCCCAAATGTCTTCAGCAGCTGCGCGAAAAGCCCCGCGCTTAATTGAAACCTCCTGATCGCAACTGAACGAAAGGCCTTTCATGGTGAGTCGGTAAGTAATAGCCGCAACCGGATAGCCAGCCTCAGCCAGGCGGCGCGCAAATTGGATATAGCGCTCTTCGCGAGGACTCCCTTCCGAAAAACCCCCACCATGCACATAAATGATGACGATATCGTCCTTTACTGGTTGTCGTCGGGGCGATGCTGGATACCAGTCAAAGTCCAGCACATGGCCATCCTTTTCGGCATAAATATGCCGGGGCCTGGTGCTCACTTCTGCTTCCCATTTACGCCCCCAGCGGAGCCAGCGTAACCACTTTGGCAGTTTCATACCCTGAAACTAGTAATTTTCGGGAAAATAGAACCCGTTGGGAAGGTTCTTATACTAATGTGTCGATCAGTTAGCTCTTGTGGGTCACCTCAGCAGCGGAAGCATTACCCTGGCTACCCGGAACAAGCTGACCGAGCAGCATGACCACGACACCTACCGGCATCCATACACTGCCCGCAAAAAGCCACTCGTAAAAGTTGGGAAGAAAACCAATGCGAGCCCAGAATAAGGTGCCTTGCAGAAAAAGTAATGTCTCGGAAATTGCAATTCCCCCCAGGACCAAACCCAAACCCAAGCGGGTGATCCAGTTAAGGTACAACACCCCCCGGGCAGCAAACAGACTAAAGAGCCAGGCTGTTAGCATTCCCAGTAAAATCAAGTGAATAAAGCCAATGACGTATAAGCGGATGGTATAGGCTATTTCCGCAATCGCCGGGATGGCTACTGCCGATTGAATCGTCATTTTCAAAATCAGTGCCCCTAGTCCTACCCCAAACAATCCATAGGACCAAACGGAGCCAGCCAAGGATTGCTTAATTGCCGAGCGGTGGGGCTTCAACAAAGCCAGCAACAGAAATAACGCAACGAACTGCACCAGTACCCCCACACTATTGGCTGCCAACACCCAGGGTGAATGGGTTCCCCACGCCAGGGCCAGTGCAAACGTGAGTACGGTAGCTACCGACAATACATACAACAGGCGTCGGTTTGCCGTGGCAGAAAAAACGATACCCGCAAGCTCCCAATACCGAAACCATAAGGCCAGCGCAGCAAAAAGAAACCATCCATTGAATTGGAAATGCAGATAAAACTGCACCGACATGTAATACCACAAAGTATTTTGCATTCCCAACGCCATAACAGGACCCATAGCCCAAATGCCCAGGGTAGAAAGAACCATCCACCCCAAAGCGGCCTGTATCCAGCGATAGGCTATACCCGATTGCCCCCGAATTTCCCGCCATACGACGACAGCAAAACCATAAGCGGCTAACATGTGCAGTGTAGAAAAAGTAATCGAAACAGCCCCATATCCCTGCACGGGGAAGCTTACCAGCATACCCAGCACGCCTATTTCCGCCAGTGCAAATAAAAATCCTAACCGCGAAGTACGTAAAACAGCTTCCGGAACAAAGGCAGCAACCAATAGCGCAAAAAGTCCCAGGTACAACCACCCCAGCATCGCTACATGGGAATGGGCATGCAGGACATTTTTAAATACAAGCCCTGGCACTTCCTCGATAAACGCCCAACGCAAGAGCGCACCCAAACTGGCAGCCAGGGCAAAGTTGACCATAGCCAGCAGCATCCAGGTGCGTTGCCGTCGAAAGGTTTGGTTCGCATGCATAGTTGATCATTATAGAAGGTAAAAACAGGAAATCAGAAACGAGAAATAGACCTGTCTTGATTTTTTACCTGACATAGCTCAAGCCGAAGGCCTGATTTCTGATTTCTGATTTCTGATTTCTGATTTTTTACCCTGACTGCGTCGGGGCTGATTTTCTACTACTTTCCCCCTACCTTGCCAGTATCGTTGGCATACATAAACTCCAGTAGGTCGCGAGCATCGCCAATGGATACGTTTTGGTTGGGCATCCGCGTCAAACACTCCTCCAGCAAGGCCTGCGCATCAGGATCCTGCTCTAGCATGATATCTACGTTAGTGACCATATTCATAATCCATTCCGGTTTACGGCGCTCCGTAACTCCGAACCAGCCCGGGCCCACAACCCGCTGATCTGTCAGCTTGTGGCAAGCCGAACACTTCATGTCATAAATGGATTGTCCCCGCTCGACCATATCCGCCTTTAGGGGATTATTCAGGACAACTGATTTGATTTCACCAACACCCTTGCCATCAGAAGCCGGGGCATCCTGAATCATACTCTTGGGTTTAGCCCCTGTGTCGGAACCGGCGGCCGACTGGTCATTACCCCCGCAAGCCGCCAGGATAAAGGCGGCAAAAAATAGCAACATTACTGCTCTCATGGTTTTTGTTTATTAGATTAAGTAAACATCACCAAACAGCAGCTTTTCATTTCCACTTTTCCTAGACACCTCTCCTATAGAGATGCATTATAACTTTAAGCCTTCATCACTAACCTGTCGGGCCAGTTCGGCTACGGATTTACTCCCTACTACCTTGAGCAGGCCTTCCCGAAAAATGAATGCCTGTGTATGCAACGGACAGGGATTCTGGGATGAACACACCGGCAGCCCCAGAATACACGACGAAAACACTTCCGGGCCATCCATGCATTCTACTACTTTGCGTAAAGGCTCCCGCATATTCTCAGTACTCATAAAAAAACCCCCATTGGGTCCTTTTACCGAGGAGATTAATTGATAGCGCGACAGTTGTTGCAAAATCTTGGCCAGGAATGGCTTGGGCACGTCAAGTCTGTCGGCAATCTCCTTGACACCGATATTCGCCTCCGAATCCGCGTGCAATGCCAAATACAACACTGCCCGGATAGCATATTTACAAGACTTTGAAAACATAACCGTTTAGCTTCTTGGACAAAGATCCTTCTTTGATAAATTCCGTGGTCGAGCTAAAATGGAGCGTAAAAGCGACTTACGGAAGCGTTGCGCTTCTTTTTTGATCGACTCCAAAACACGGAATTTGTCGAAGAACTTCAAAGATAATAAATATTTTTTACTAAAAAAGATAAAAAACTCTTTTTTTCTTTTTATATTTTTCCTACCTTTGATCCATCAGTAAAGCAGTTTGCTTTTCATCCACTTTTAAACTCCCCGGTTATACAAATTTCTCCTTGTAAGGGGAATAAATCTTGGCGAGAGCCTATTTTTTTACCTAAAAAAAGATTAAAGAGTCTTTTTATCTTTAAAAAATCACAGCCTATGAAAATCCAGCTTAGCAAACTCTTACCTTTCTGCATTTTAGCAGCGGGTATGCTTTGGAGTACCAGTTGTGGCAAGCCTGCTTCCGCCAGCAAAGGCGGCGCGCTGGGATCTGACGCAGCATCCCGGGTATATGTAGCCCCGGGACAGTACGACGAATTTTACGCCTTTATTTCGGGGGGCTTTTCGGGTCAGTTAAGCGTATACGGAATTCCCTCCGGGCGCCTGTTAAAAGTGATTCCGGTATTTAGTGTAGATGCTGAAAAAGGGTACGGATTCAACGAAGAAACCAAGCCAATGCTTAACACCTCCTTTGGATTTGTTCCTTGGGATGACGCTCACCACCCCGAGCTATCGCAAACGAATGGCGAAACAGATGGTCGGTGGTGTTTCATCAACGGAAACAACACTCCTCGGGTTGCACGCATTGATCTGTCGACCTTTGAAACGGCGGAAATCATTGAAATCCCTAATAGCGGAGGGAATCACTCTTCCCCTTTTACCACTGAAAACACGGAATACGTGGTTGCTGGTACACGCTTCGGGGTACCCTACCCCCAAAAGGATGTAGCGATTGACAGTTACGCTGAGAACTTCCGTGGTGCATTGACTTACATCAGTGTAGCTCCGGAAACCGGACACATGGAAGTTGCCTTCCAGGTATTACTACCCGCGTTTGACTATGACCTGGCCCACTCAGGTAAAGGCAAGTCGCATGGCTGGACGTTTTTCACCACCTACAACACCGAATTGAAAAGTTCGCTGTTAGAGGTTAATGCTTCGCAAAACGACAAGGATTTCATTGCGGCCATCAACTGGAAAAAAGCCGAAGAATACATCAAGCAGGGTAAGTTCCGGGAAATGCCGGCCCGCTATGCCAGCAACCGGTATGATGATAGTGTACATGGTGCTACCTCGACGATGAAGGATAAGGTCAAAGTACTCATTCCAGAAGAATGTCCGGGTTTGGTATACTTCCTGCCTACACCCAAATCACCTCACGGGGTCGATGTTGATCCTACCGGGGAATACATAGTGGGGAATGGTAAGTTATCTGCCGACCTGACGGTACACTCCTTCACGAAGATGCAGGAAGCTATTGCCAAGCAAGCCTTCGAAACAACTATTGAAGGCATACCGGTACTCAAGTTTGATGATGTGCTCGCAGGGGTTGTAACGAAACCAGGCTTAGGGCCTTTGCATACCGAATTCGACGGTCAGGGTAATGCCTATACAACTTTCTTTATTTCGTCGGAAGTAGTCAAATGGAAGGTAGGCACCTGGGAAGTTGTTGACCGGGCTCCTTGTTACTACTCGGTTGGTCACCTGATGATCCCTGGTGGCGATTCCCGCAAACCGGATGGCAAATATCTGGTTGCCATGAATAAGATCACCAAAGATCGCTACCTGCCTACGGGACCGGAACTTACCCAGTCGGCACAGTTGTATGATATTTCCGGCGACAAGATGGAACTGCTGCTTGATTTCCCCACTATTGGCGAACCGCACTATGCGCAGGGGATTGCTGCCAGTAAAATTGTTGATCGCTCACGGAAGATCTTCCCGATCGAAGAAAACAAGCACCCTTACCGCGCCATGGGTGAAAAAGAAACCAAAGTAGTCCGGGAAGGGAATACCGTACACGTATACATGACCATGATTCGCAGTCACTTTGCTCCGGATAACATTGAAGGTATCAAAGTAGGTGATAAGGTATATTTCCACCTCACCAACCTGGAACAGGACTGGGATACCCCACACGGTTTTTCCGTCATGGGAGCTCGCAATGCGGAGATCCTGATCATGCCTGGGCAAACCGAAACCCTTCTGTGGGAGCCTCAGCGTGAAGGGGTCTTTCCATTCTACTGTACCGACTTCTGCTCTGCCCTGCACCAGGAGATGCAAGGTTATGTCCGGGTTTCGGCCGCGGGTGCCAATACCCCACTGAAGTGGAAACTTGGTGACGATGTAATGCAGTAACGAATCCTTAGCTACTGGCAGGAAGTTATTTCCCTGCCAACAACCCCGGAGGCGGTAGCACATGAGGGTTACCGCCTCCCTCAAATAAACAACCATGAAACAGCTTCCCCGGCTTTTGATGTTCCTGGCAGCGCTCAGTTTGTTAGCACTCTTTATTTGGCCGATGTGGAAAATTGTCCTCTATGCGCCCCAGTACCCTGATGGTGTAGAAATGCACATTTACATCAACAAACTGGGTGGAACCAGTCCGGGCACCTTACAGAATGTCAATATTCTCAACCACTATGTAGGCATGAAAGCTATTGAGCCGGATTCCATTCCCGAGTTGCAATATTTCCAATATGTCATCCTGGCACTCGTATTCCTGGGCTTGGTTGCCACTGCCATCAATCGTCGTTGGGCTTTTATGGCCTGGCTCATTTTACTGGTAGTATTGGCTATTGCAGGTATCTACGATTTCTATCTCTGGGAATATGACTATGGTCACAACCTGAGTGATACCGCGCCCATCAAAATACCGGGAGCTTCTTTCCAACCGCCTTTAATTGGGGTGAAGGAGATTCTGAATTTCACGGCCGTATCCCTTCCGCACTGGGGCGGCTATTTCTTCGGACTCGGAATGATCCTGGCGGGAGTCGCCAGCTGGTTAACCGGAAAAACACGCCGGGCATGAAAAACGTAATTCTCTCAGGCTTGATGGTGGCCCTCGTAGCCTGCTCGGCACCCACCGAACAACCCATTGACTTTGGCGGGGATGCCTGCGAGCACTGTCAGATGACCATCGTGGACCGGCAGCATGCGGCCGAACTCGTCACTACCAAAGGGCGGGCATATAAGTTTGACGCCATTGAATGCATGGTAGGTTTCCAGGCAGCCTTCCCCGATCGCTCCGCAGCGCTGCTGCTTGTTTGCGATTATGCAACTCCTGGAACAATGATTGACGCATCTACTGCCACATTCGTGGTTTCGGAGCAAATTCCCAGTCCTATGGGTGCCAATTTATCCGCCTGTGCCACCCCTGAAAGTGCCAAAAAGCTTATGGACCAGTTCACCGGCCAAGCATTATACTGGTCGGAGATTCCAGCTTATTTAAAAGGGAAAGGCCTTCTTCGCTAACGATCAATGCTAAAAAAAGACATGATGATCCACCAAAACTCCCCGCTTGCCCAAAAGATAGTTTTGATCAGCATGATACTATGCTGCTCAGGGGGCTGGGCGGGTGCACAAAAGACCTGGGTCGTTTGTCCAGACTGCCCTACCCCTCAAATCAGGCAAGCCATTACCCTGGCAGCGCCTGGCGATCGGATTGAGATCCAGACGGGCGATTACCATGAGACTAACCTGGTGATAGACAAACCCCTTCACCTGCAGGGCATTGGCCAGCCGGTGCTCCATGGAGAAACCGGCAATGAGATTATGATTATTGCTTCCGACAGTGTCAGAATAGAAGGGCTCCATTTTCAATCTGTCCCCCGGAGTCATCTCAAAGACCTGGCTGCCCTACGCGTACAACGCAAACAGCATTTCATCATTCGGGATAACACCTTCGACGATACTTTTTTTGCCATCTACCTGGAACATGCTCAATACGGTGAGATAGAAAACAACCGCATCACCGGACGTGCAGTCACCGAAAACAGTTCTGGTAACGGCATCCATGCCTGGTACTGTGAAAACTTGTGTATCGCCAACAATCAGGTGGCCCGACATCGGGATGGGATTTATCTGGAGTTTGTCAATAACAGCGATATCACTGGCAACTATAGCACCGGTAATATCAGGTATGGGCTACATTTCATGTTCTCCAATGATAACCAGTACGAACACAACACCTTCCGCGATAACGGTGCGGGGGTAGCCGTCATGTTCTCCAAGCGCATTAACATGCGGAGTAATCTGTTCGATCACAACTGGGGCCGATCTTCTTACGGATTACTATTGAAGGAAATTTATGATGCTGAAATAACGGAAAACCTGTTCTCCAATAACACGATTGCCATACATCTGGAAGGCGCTGGACGGATTTCGTATCAGCACAATACATTGGAGCGCAATGGCTGGGCCGTGAGAATCTCGGGGGGATGCGTGGAAAATCGGTTTTCGGACAACAAGTTCTTACACAATACGATGGATGTGGTCCTCAACGGCCGTATGAATGACAATTCATTAGCCGGGAATTACTGGAGTGAATATACAGGTTACGACCTGAATCATGATGGCCGGGGAGACATCCCATTCCGGCCGGTCAAATTATTCTCTTATGTAATTTCCCAGGCTCCGGAATCCATCTTGCTGCTGCGCAGCCTGTTCATTGATCTACTCAATTTTTCGGAAAAAGTAAATCCAGCCTTTACGCCGGCGGATTTAACGGATCCATCACCGCTCATGCAAGCCTTATGATCACCATTCAAAACCTCCATAAGTCTTTTGGCCGTAATCAGGTGCTACAAGGGATTGACCTGACCCTGCAACGACAGGGTGCCATTACGGCTGTGCTGGGACCTAACGGCTCCGGGAAAACAACGCTTATCAAATGTCTGCTGGGCATGGTCATTCCCAATGAAGGGCAAATCTGTTTCGCGGGTAAACCGGTTGCCAAACAATGGGAATACCGCGCACAAATCGACTACCTTCCCCAGATCGCCCGATTTCCGGAAAACCTCAGGGTAAGGGAAATTATTCGGCTATTACAACAGATCAGGGGACCTCATACCCGCGACCAGGAATTGATTGCATTGTTTGGGCTCAGCCCCTATCTCGACAAACCTCTTGGTTCGCTGTCGGGCGGAACTAAGCAAAAGGTCAACCTCACCCTGGCGTTCATGTATGATAGTCCGATTGTCATTCTCGACGAGCCAACGGCCGGCCTGGATCCGGTAGCGTTAATCCACCTCAAAGATTTGCTGGCCAGGGAAAAAGCGCGGGGAAAGATGATCTTAGTAACCACCCACATCATGTCACTGGTAGAAGAGCTTGCCGATGAAATTGTTTTCTTACTGGAGGGGCACATTTATTTCCGAGGCACCATTGCTGAATTGAAAGAGCAATGCAATGAAGAGGATTTTGAGCGTGCTATTGCTGGCATTCTTACCCGTCCGGCCCAACCTATAGCAGCACCGGAACAGGTTGGTCCAAAGCCGGATAAGGCTTCTCTTCCCTTCATTCCCCAACCTACCACCCACTAAAAAGAACGGCCATGTTTAAAATAATGCAATACAGCTTTTTTGACCTGATGCGGAGCCGGTGGAGCTATAGCTATTTCGGTTTCTTTTTCCTTTTCACCAGTGCTTTATTGTGGCTCAGCGGGGATATTGCGAAGGTCGTCATCAGCCTGCTCAATGTCATTCTGATTCTCTGCCCGCTGATCGCGACGATGTTCGGCGTGATGTATTATTACAACTCAAGGGAATTTACCGAGCTGCTGCTGGCGCAACCTGTCAAACGCATCGCTATTTTCTGGGGCCAGTTTCTGGGATTGGGCTTTTCCTTATCGTTGAGCTTATTGCTCGGCATCGGTATACCTTTCCTGGCTTATGGTCTGCTGGCCTCTATGGAAATCTGGCATTTTAGTATCCTCCTCTTCAATGGCGTAGTCCTTAGCTTCATTTTTGCCGGTCTCTCTTTTTTGATTGCCTTGCGGTATGAGAATCGTATCCGGGGGTTTGGGTTGGCTATTTTGGTATGGCTCTTTTTTGCGGTCCTGTATGATGGCTTTTTCCTGCTATTGGTAATGCATTTTCGGGAATACCCTTTGGAGAAAGTAGCCCTGGCAGCTACCCTTTTAAACCCTATTGACTTATCCCGGATCCTGGTATTGCTGCAGCTCGATGTATCGGCTCTAATGGGCTATACGGGGGCCGTTCTGCAGCGATTCTTCGGGTCAGGATTAGGCAGTATACTTACCCTCACCAGCCTGGTCGTCTGGACGACCCTACCTCTGCTGGCTATCCGCTGGGTAGCCGAACGAAAAGATTTTTGACATAATCCGGTGTGGCTACTCACACGCTAAACCTAGGAACCATGGGTACAGATAAAACGAAAATGATAGGTGCCATTGTCGCTCGCGACTATCGGGCTGCCGGGATTTTCCAAAAATATGGTATTGATTTTTGCTGTGGAGGTAAACGTACCATCGACGATGTATGCCAGGAAAAAGGCATCGCCAGTGATCTGGTTGAGGCCGATTTGGCAACCTTATCCGCTACGGTGAGCACCAAAGCGCACGACTTTGCCAGCTGGAGCACTCCGTTTCTGGTAGATTACATTCTTAACAAGCACCATCATTACATTCGCACCATTGCTCCCCAAATCAGTATGTACGCAGAAAAGGTAGCCATGGTCCATGGCGAGTGGCGCCCTGAAACAAAAGTAATCGCCCTCAAGTGGAAACAGCTCGTCGGGGAACTTCTTGAACACATGGAAATAGAAGAACAGGATTTCTTCCCTGACATCCGGCAGGAGATCAAACCAGCAACTAGTTTTACAGGTTTGGAGGCAGACCATGAACAAGCCGGGCAGCTCATGGCTGATATTCGGGAGTTAAGCGACGATTATACGCCACCAGCAGGGGCTTGTACCACCTACCGGGTATTATACGCCACCTTACAGGAATTCGAGGAGAACCTGCATGAGCATGTTCACCTCGAAAACAATGTGCTATTTACCAGAGTAACTGAGGCCTAACATCCTCCGGATGGGTTAACCGGCAATTTTCTCCATTTCATGAATAACCCGGTTAACCTCTTCGGCCGTGGTATAGGCAGAAATGCCCATACGCGTTACCCCTCCTTTTTCGCGGAGGCCCAGGATTTCCACCGCCCGTAGCGCGTAAAAATGCCCATCCCAGGCAAAAATGGCTTGCTCGTTCAACCGGGCACAAACCCATTCGGGGCGTTTGCCATCCACGACAATCGCTAGTGTAGGTGCCCGCAGAGGTTCCTTAACCGATGGACCCAGCACACTGACGCCGGGAATAGCGGTTAGTCCTTCGTAAAGGCGGGTCACCAGGGTCCGCTCATGGGCTTGTATTTTAAGCATAGCAGAGGTAAGTCTCTCCCGCCAGCTTTCCCCGGTGCCGAATTGATTCCCAATGAATTCAATGGCTGCTTTAACACCGGCGATGGCAGCAAAATTCATGGTACCCGTTTCGATGCTCTCCGGTGCCGCTTGTCCGGCTGTACGTAAGCGATCGGTGGCAATACGGTCCAATAATCCTGGCCGTGAATAGAGAATACCCACATGCGGACCATAGAACTTATAGGCCGAGCAAAGCAGGAAGTCGCAGCCAATAGCCTGTACATCAATCGGCAGGTGGGGCGCAGCGTGTACCGCATCAACCAACATCCAGGCGCCAGCGGCATGCGTCAACGCTCTAACCTTCTGTAGATCATTAACGGTACCCAAAATATTGGAGGCATACCCTACGGCAACCAGTCGGGTACGTTCCGTTAACTTGGCCTCCATATCGGCGTAGTCAAGCTGGCCGCTGGGCAATAATTTCACTTCCCGAACAATGATTCCCAGCTCGCGCAAGGCCAACCAGGGGCCCCGGTTACCTTCGTGATCCAGCTGGGTGATCAAAACCTCATCTCCAGCCCGTAACATCCGGCCAATCCCCCGGCTAAGGGCAAAATTGAGCGTTGTCATGTTGGCGCCTAAAGAAATCGTAGCGGCATTTTCTGCCCCCAGGAAATCTGCAATCCGCTGCCGCGTTTGCTCCACCATCACATCCGTTTCGTGGGAAGTGAGGAAGGCGCCATGCGAGTTGGCATTATAATGCGCATAATAATGGGCTACAGCGTCAATAACGGCCTTGGGAACCTGTGTGCCGGCCGGGCCATCCAGATAGACGAGTGCATGATCGCGATAATGGCGCGATAAGGCTGGAAATTGTTGTCGAAAAGCTGCGTTCATAGCTTGGTTCATTAGCAGCGCCGAAGCACTGGGTTAACTATTTTTTTACCAGGTTAATGCCTAGCTAAAGAATCAAGTTAGCCAAAAGGTCACGGCCAAAGTAGCAAAATTCCACTTCTCCTTTAGTGCAGGGGCCCAACCACCTGGATGCCCCGTTCGGCCAGTATTTGATTCAAGGCCGGCAACTGCACCTGCTTGAGGCGTCGCCAGGCTGACTCCCGGGGTACCAGCGCTAATTTAAGATCTTCAAAGCGTTCATAGGCCCCTGAAGTAGGCCGATCATCACTCCCATTCAGTACGGAATATAAATAGGCAATTTGATCATCGATCTTGGAGGGGTAATTGATCGGATCCTGCCCTGCTTCGCTACGGGTTTGAATAAGTTCCTGTTCCAGACTATCTAAAGTTTCAATGAGTTCATTGAGCGTTTCTTTCAAAGGAGCATCCAGCTTATTCAGCCGAATAGCGCGCTGGCGCGCTTCGTTGGCTTGCTGCCGTAAATCCCGCAAATCCCCAATCAGGGTATGGCAGGAATTAAATAATTCTTTGACATCCATCGTCAAGAGGTATTGCTGCGCCAGATCGTCATCACTGACCGTCCAGCGGGGATCAGGACGCAGTGCCAAAGACTCGCGAAATACCTTGTCACCCACCGTCAATTCTACCGTATGAATACCCGTTGGTGCCTGGATGCCATCCAGGTTTGCCAGCGAAAATACAGCTCCGGGTTGTGGCTGAGGTTCTTCATAGCGAAGATCCCAAACCATTCTGTTCAAGCCCGCATGGACCTCCAGGTGTTCCTCGGTTTTATCGCTGTCCGGTTGCGAAGCAAATACCCTGCGGACCTTTCCTTCCTGATCCAGGATAGCCAGGTGAACCGCCCCGGCCGTCGCCGGATCTTTAATATTGAAATAAATTATCGCTCCATTCGGTGCCGGATCTGGTGCCGACGCTCCCCGGTTGTTGCTTAATTGAGTACGATAGGCAATAGCGGGGGTAAATAAATGCGCCGAAGCCGCTGCCGTTGCTGGCGACCAACTGCGCAATGGGGTGAGATCATCCAATAACCAAAAGCCTCGTCCCTGGGTAGCCAGGACTAAATCCTGCCCAACTACCTGAGCGTCCGTTATTGGGGTGATGGGCAGATTTCGTTGGAAGGGAAGCCACGATTTTCCACCATCCCAGGAAACAAACAAGCCATATTCTGTACCCGCATATAGCAGCCCTTGCCGCTGGGGATCTTCCCGCACTACCCGGACAAAATGATCGGCCGGAATCCCATTGGTACCTGAGGTAAGTAACTGCCAGGTTTTACCATAATCCGTTGTGGCAAAAATGTAAGGTCGATAGTCATTTTCCCGATATTTATGGACGGCAATAAAGGCTCGTCCGGGAGCATGGGGTGAGAGCTCAATCGCGTTAACGGTAGCATTTGCGGGCATTCCCTTGGGAGTTATATTCGTCCAGGTCTTCCCATTGTCGCGGGATAGGTGTACCAGCCCATCATCACTACCCACCCAGAGTTCGCCGGCTTTCAGCGGAGATTCTTCAAAAGCAAAAATGGTAGTAAACAATTCCACGCCGGTATGGTCGTGCTGAATCGGCCCTCCGGGGATATCCTGGTAAGCATCATTATTGGTCGTCAGGTCCGGGCTAATTACCTCCCAGTTGCGCCCGCCATCGGTGCTCCGGTGAACGTATTGGGAGCAATGGTAAATTACATCCGGGTTATGTGGAGAAAGGCGGATCGGTGCATTCCACTGAAAGCGATAACGGATATCCCGACCAGCCTGACCATCGTGCATTTGTGGATAGGCGACTACATCTTTAGCATGGCCTTTATCCCGTTCCAGCCGGGTAATCTGGCCAATGTAATTGCCTGCATAGATCAGATTAGGGTTGCGGGGGTCGACCGCAATATGGCCACTCTCACCTCCTCCAACACCATACCATTCTTCCATCGGGCTGAGCCCCCCCTGAGTACGGCTGGGTACCGAGATGGTTGTGTTATCCTGTTGTGCCCCATAAACACGGTAGGGAAACTGCTGGTCAACCGTAAGGCGGTAAATTTCCGCAGTAGGCTGATTAAGCTGTGAACTCCAGGTAGCCCCACCATTGACGGTAATGCAAGCCCCCCCGTCATTACCATTAATCATCATTTGGGGGTGTTCGGGGTTAATCCACAGGGCATGGGTGTCGCCGTGAGGAACCCGCACCCGGGTAAAGGTTTTTCCTCCGTCAATCGACTTGAGGAAATTAACGTTCATGACATACACCGTGTTTTCATCCTGAGGGTCGACATATATCCGGGAATAGTACCAGGCCCGCTGCCTGAGGTTATGGTCGCGATTGATTCGTTGAAACGTTTTACCTCCATCTTCGGAACGGTAGAGTCCACCTTTGGTTTCATCCGCTGCCTCCTGCAACACCCAAACCCGATTAGGATTAGTCGGAGCTACGGCAATGCCTACCCGGCCCACCAAACCCGAAGGCAGTCCCCCATCCAGGCGAACCCAGTTATCCCCACCGTCGGTCGATTTCCAGACGCCCCCTTCTGAGCTTCCGTCAATTAAGGTCCAGGGCTTGCGCTCAACGGACCACATCCCGGCATACAGAATACGTGGATTTTGGGGATCCATTACCAATTCTACTGCACCAGTGCGCTCACTTACATAGAGAACCTGCTGCCAGGTCTGTCCACCATCAGCGCTTCGATAGACGCCACGCTCGGGGTTAGGTCCGAATATATTCCCTAATACCGCCACATAAACCAGTTCAGGATTTAGCGGATGAACCTGGATTTTAGCAATTTGCCCCGCCTTAGGCAAGCCAATCGGCAACCAGGTTAACCCAGCATCCGTACTCCGGTAAATACCCCGGCCTGGTGATACATTGCCACGCACATCAGCCGCCCCTGTTCCCACGTAAATAACATTAGGATCTGAATCGGCTACGGCAATAGCCCCAATCGATCCGGTAGGAATAAAGCCATCAGAAATATTGGCCCAGCTCAGACCACCATCGGTCGTTTTCCAAACGCCACCACCTGTAGCGCCGAAGTAATAGGTGAACAAGTCGGAGGGATGGCCGCAAACAGCCGTGGATCGCCCACCGCGTGCTGGCCCCAGATCGCGAAAAATCATCCCTTCCCAATATTCTGCGACTGCAGGAGAAGGTAAAGATGATGAAGACTGCGCTTCAGCCCAGGGGGTGGTGACCCCGCCTAAAAGGCAGGTCAGTGCGATAGTAACAATACGGGAAGTCATAGCACCTTGCTTAATCTTGCCAGGGGGTGGGGCAAGATAGAAAAAATGACGGAGCCGGGCCGCTTTTTTTCGGTAAGTGCCTACGCCAGAATCCGGAAAAGAGCAAATAGTAAAGCCGCCATCCCCATGGTCACCGGCAGCGTTAAGAGCCAGGCAATGCCTATACTTTTAATCGTATCCGGTTGTAAGTTGTTCACCCCCTTGGAGGCAGTCATGCTGCCCGCAACACCCGAGGATAACACATGAGTGGTACTTACCGGCAGCCCCAATCCGGTACTTAACCCTATTGTACTGGCGGCGATCAACTCCGCTGTAGCACCCTCGGCATAGGTCATATGGCGTTTACCGATTTTTTCGCCAATGGTTACGACAATCCGTTTCCAACCGATCATGGTACCAATACCTAATGAAATACTGATCAGGGCGATAGCCTGCCAGGGTGCAAATTCTACTTGCCGCTTGAGCGTTGCATATTCTTCTTTGACAATGCTTTTCGCTACGGCATTATTGCCTAGCATTTTCGCAAAGGCCATGATCTCTTCGCGAACGGCGAAGGTGGTTTTGGGCGTAACTCCTTCCGAATAGTTATCCAGGGTACCCAGCAAAACGTCGGCTTCTGCAACCAACCCTGCCTCACCCCGGGTTTGCATGCGATCCCGAATGGTTTCTGTTGTTTTTCGTACCGTTGCCGAGTCAAACTCTGGTCCTCCCAGCAGCGCAAACTGCAAGGGTAAGAACGTCATCAGGACAATCATCAGTAAGCCTACTCCTTTTTGACCATCGTTGGAACCATGGAAAAAGCTTACCAGGGTGCAGGTCGTGACTAATACCCCTCTAATCCACCAGGGTGGGCGTGCTAATGGATCAGGTTCCTGGAAAATAGCCTGCATCGATTTCAATACATACCGCAGGATAAACATCAGGATAATGGCTCCGGCAAAACCAAAGGCTGGCGATACCAAAAGCGAGAGCATTATATCTTTGGCTTTGGCCCAATTGACCTGGGCCAGATCGGGATGCAGCCACTGGAAGGCAATTCCGGCACCCAATAGTGATCCAATCAGGGTATGAGAGCTTGAACAAGGAATCCCCAGATACCAGGTACCCAAATTCCACAAAATAGCGGCCAGGAGGATGGCCAATAACAGCGCAATACTCTCTGTCAGGGGTACAGCCGCCATCCCATGCAAAGGCAACAGTTTGATAATGCCTACCGCCACAGCAATACCCCCTGCATATACGCCAAGAAAATTCCAAATACCCGACCAAACAACTGCCGTGCGAGGCTTAAGGGTACCGGTATAAATAACGGTTGCTACCGCATTAGCTGTGTCGTGAAATCCATTGACAAATTCAAAAGCGCAAACCGCGACCAGGCAGCTAATGAAAAACAGGAGGGTAGGTGTATCGAGGGTAGCCAACATAGTAAGGGCAACTTACAATCCAGTGAAATATTTCGCGGTCCGAAGTTAGCCGAATTACCAACGCCACCTGCTGACTACCAAAAATTTAAACTTCAGTTAACATTGACGATCTTTCCCCCGTATCCAAAATCCTGTCTGTTCCGTGAGTACATCTTCGCAATGATAACTTCAAATCGGAAGTTCCAATAGGCCAGCGAGGGACCCTGCCCTTTCCGGATAGTATCTCAGGACTTTTTCACCCAGGACATGGATCCAATCATCATAGCCTTAACCTGGCCAGCTGCATTCAGTTGAAACTGCACCAGATCGGGATCGAGCCAGGGCTGTTCATAGCTGCCCTGAAATACATCGTAGTGCCAGTGCGTCAAGGTTAACTGCAGCTCCTGAGTAAGTTTTACGTGCAATTGCCCTGCTACTTCAGCAACTTCAACCTCTCCAAATAAAGGATCCGTGTAGGTCCCTGCATAGGCTGACAGATCATGGGTTGGCATCGTATTTACCGTGCGTTGCGCCAGACGTTTTGCCTGAGCTGCTTCACCCTGCTTTTTTAGATCTCCATAAAGCTTCAGGCACTCCGCATTCCAATCGCGGGTAGCATCCGGAAACCCAAACAAATCAAAAACCTTCAGCATCAGGGCATGCCGAACCTCCGCATGATCGAGGTTACCCAGGATATAGACCCCCAGCCTCTCGGAAGGAAGCAACCCCAGGATAGCGATATCACCATCCATGCTCCCGGTGTGGAAATTGACCGCTTTCCCCCGGTAATCCTGCTGAAACCAGCCTAGGGCATAGGTCATCCAGGTAGGCTTGGTCAAGGCTGCTGTCGGGTAAAACTGATCCTGTGGGATAATCGCCTGCGGACGGAGCCACTCGCCATAAGATTCGGGGCTTAACAAACGCTGGCCATTAACCCGGGCACTATCAAGAACAAAAAGCATCCACTTAGCCATATCTTCCACACTCGACCACACTGCTCCAGCAGGGGCCACCGGATCAACGGCCATGTTCTCTATGGGAGTGATCTTGCCCGCTACATATTGGTGTGG
Source organism: Lewinellaceae bacterium (assembly GCA_020636445.1). GTDB lineage: Bacteria > Bacteroidota > Bacteroidia > Chitinophagales > Saprospiraceae > JACJXV01. The sequence goes on from JACJXV010000001.1 coordinate 84,453, forward strand.
TGTCATGCGGTTCGATACCGCTGCACTGGATTGCAAATCCGGATAGGTGTTTTTCATCGACAGGGGTTCGAAAATGCGTTTACGGACAAAATCTGCCCACGACATCCCACTGACCCGGGCGATTAACTCCCCGGCCACGGCATACATGACATTCTGATACGTATAACCTCCCCGCACCGGATATCCCAGGGGCAAATACCGCAAGCGATGAATGATTTCCTGCATGGACAAAGGGTTGCCATACCACAAAAAATCAGCGTTGGGTAATCCTGCGTTATGGGTTAATAAGTCGCGAACCCGGATTGATTGGGTCGCATAGGCATCAATGAGCTGGAACTCCGGAATATAATTGACTACTGGGTCATCCCAATGAACTTTACCTTCATCCACCAGCATTGCCATGGTCGCAGCAGTCATGGCCTTGGTGGTCGAACAGATTCCAAAAATAGTTTGCGGGTTTACACGCGCTGCATTACCCAGCCGCTGCACCCCATAACCTTTTTGAAACAGCAAGGCGCCATCTTTAACCACCGCAATCGACAACCCCGGCACATTCCAATCCTGGCGGGCTTGTTCAATATATTGATCAAGCAATTTTACTTTAGCGGCATCACTTTGGGCAAGTGTGGTGGTAACAACACCCCACCCTATAACAAGTACTAACAGGAATTTATTCTTCATCGTAAATTGGCATTTTAGCATTTTAAAGAACGTCTTAGGGTTTTCTTTTTGGGGAGAAGGCGAGCATTACTCACTTACTCACCCAACCGGGACCCTTCACAAAGCGGCCGGCTGGCTTTCCGGTAGGTTCGCCATCCTGGAGCACCTGAATTCCATTCACGAAAACGTGCTCCACCCCAACGGAATACTGGTGGGGGTTTTCGAAGGTTGCCCGGTCGCCAATGGCCTGCGGGTCAAAAACAACCAGATCGGCATAATAGCCGGGTTTCAACTGCCCCCGCCGGGCTATTTTCAGGTTCTCACATGGCAGCGCGCTTAATTTCCGAACGGCCTCTTCCAGTGGAATAACTTGTTCATCCCGAACATATTTCCCCAGCAGTCGGGCAAAGTTGCCATACGCCCGCGGATGGGTACTGTATTGCAGAAAAACGCCTTCAGCAGCTAAGGCTCCGGCGTCAGAGCCAAAGCTGAGATAAGGCAATTGAATCTGCTTCCGGATATTATCTTCTGACATCAGGAAGTAAACGGTTCCTACCCGGCTGCTATCCTGAACTACCAAATCCATCGCTGTTTCCTCAGGACTTTTTCCGCGCAACCGCGCCACTTCCGCCAGCGTTTTGCCGGTGTATTTGCGGAGGGAGTCGGCACGAAATCCGACCAGCAAGACATTATCGGCTGATCCCGCCGAGAAATAGAGGTTCTCCCAGGCGGTAGCATCGGTTTTCATTTCAGCCATTACTTTATTTCGTATTGCGGGGTCTTGCAAGCGTGCAGCCCAGGCACCGTAACCGCCTTCCTGCACCCAGGGTGGCATCGAGGCATCAAGCCCTGTAGCTCCTGCCGGATAATTGTACATGTCGGCTGTGATGCGCAGGCCTGCTGACCGGGCACTGTCCATTTTGGCAATCACCTGGTTCATCTTGGGCCAGTTGTTTTTGCCGGCGGCCTTCAGGTGATATATTTCTGCCGGCAAACCTGCCTCCCGGGCAATGCGGATAACTTCGTCAACGGCTTCCAGCAGTTTATTCCCTTCACTGCGCATGTGCGTAATGTACATGCCGCCATACTCCCCTGCCACCTGGCACAAGGCGATTAATTCATCGGTCTTGGCATAAAAAGCAGGAGCATAAATCAGGGAAGAGCCAACCCCCAAGGCACCTTCCTCCATGGCCTGGCGAACGAGGGCACGCATGCGTTCCAATTCTTCCGGCGTGGGCGGTCGGTCGGCATAGCCAATTTCGTGTACCCGCAAACTGGTCGCCCCGACAAAAGAAGCCACGTTCGGTGCTATTCCGCTATCTTCCAAATGCTGTAAATATTCACCGAGCGTTGTCCAGGGAATGGCATATCGAACATCCTTTTGCATACGCAACATTTCCTGCCGCATCGAATCATTCAGTGGCCCCATGGATTCTCCCTCCCCCATTACTTCCAGGGTAACTCCTTGCTTGATATCACTCAGACCACGCCCATCTACCAGCAGGCTTTCGGTAGCCCAACTCAACATATTGACAAAGCCCGGACTCAAGGCCATCCCCTTGACATCTATTTCCTGCTTTCCCCGGGCCTTACCCAGGTCGCCTATTGCAGCAATGGTGTCGGCATTGACGGCCAGGTCACCGGCTACACCCGGATTACCGGAACCATCATAAATCATGGCGTTACGCAAAATCAGATCATACGTAGTGGGTGAAGAAGAGCATGACCATAAGAAAAGTAAGACTCCACTAGCGAGGAAAGGTAATAATCTCGGTTTCATACGTGGGCGGTTAGGTGAGTAGATAGCATGATTGAAATGCCAGGAGAGGATCTCCCGCGCTAGCTAAGATAAAATTCCTTTTGGCAAAACAGATGATCTCCTTACGGAAATTCGCCGACAATCGCATTCTGCCTATTTTGACAAATAACCACGGCGGATCGCCAAATTTTAGGTAAGCTTTTGTATTTTTCCAGCTATACTGATAGTAATCGATTTGGGAATTTTTCCCAATGAATAGCATTCAGGTATATTCCAATTAAACTATTACGCATTATGGACAGCAACTTTCTACGCAAAGGACTCCTCCTGGGGGGAGCCATCCTATTGGCATTTACGCTGCAGGCACAACGGGGCAAGCCTGCTAAAGCAGCAGCGCCAACACCACCAGCTACTGTAAAAACATTCACCGAAAATAATTACGATGCCATCCGCTGGCGTCAGGTAGGCCCCTTCCGGGGTGGTCGTGCCGGTACCGTTACCGGTGTTCCCGGCCATCCCAACTTGTATTACATGGGAACGGCCGGCGGCGGCGTCTGGCGCACCAAAGATGGCGGCCAAACCTGGGATTGTATCTCCGACGGGTATTTTGGCGGATCCATAGGGGCTGTTGCCGTTGCGGATAGTGATCCCAATGTGCTCTATGTCGGCGAAGGAGAACAAACCCTCCGGGGCAACGTTTCCTCCGGTCGCGGGCTCTGGCGCTCCACTGATGCCGGCAAAAGCTGGAACTTCATCGGCCTGGGAGAATCGGAGCACATCGGCCGCATTCGGGTCCACCCTACCAATCCCGACCTCGTCTATGTTGCAGCTATTGGCAATTTATGGAAACCGAGCAATCAACGGGGTGTCTATCGCAGTAAGGATGGCGGAAAAACCTGGGAACGCATCCTTTACGTCAGCGATAACGCCGGGGCGGTCGACTTGATTCTGGACCCCAATAACCCCCGAATAATCTATGCCAGCACCTGGCAAATAAAGCGCAATGGCTTCCGTATGGATTCCGGCGGCCCTGATTCCCATCTTTGGAAAAGTACCGACGGCGGGGATACCTGGACGAAATTGACCAACCGCCCTGGTCTACCAAAAAGTACCATCGGTATCATTGGAATTGCCATTTCGGCTGCCAATTCTAACCGCATCTATGCGCTCGTCGAGGCCGAAGATGGCGGGATGTTCCGCTCTGATGATGCCGGCGATACCTGGACCCTCGTTTCTACGGATCGCGAACTGCGGACCCGGGCCTGGTACTACACCCGCATTACGGCCGACCCCAAAAATGAAGACCAGGTCTATGTCTGCAACGTTTCCTTCTGGCGATCTAAAGACGGGGGCCGCAACTACGAACGCATTAACACGCCTCACGGAGACCACCACGACCTCTGGGTTAACCCGGACATGCCTGAGCGCATGGCTATCGCGGACGACGGCGGCGTTCAGGTAACCACCGATGGGGGTGAGAGTTGGACCGATTACTATACCCAACCTACTGCCCAATTCTATCGGGTAACTACCGACAATGCTTTCCCCTACCGAATCCTGGGTGCGCAACAGGACAATAGTACTGTCCGCATCTTTCACCGCACCCCCGGCCGCACAATCACCGATCGCGATTGGGAGCCATCGGCTGGTGGGGAAAGTGCCCACCTGGCCCCTGACCCTAACAACCCGAATATCGTTTACGCCGGTAGTTACAAAGGCTATATGAGCCGCGTTGACCACTCCACCGGTCAGGAACGCAGCACCAATGTCTGGCCCTACAACCCTGCCGGTTCAGGTGCCGAGGTAATGAAATATCGGTTCAACTGGAATTTCCCGCTGTTCTTCAGCCCTAACGATTCCAAAAAGCTCTACGCCGGGTCCAATTACCTCCATGCAACCACCAATGGCGGCCAAACCTGGGAAGTAATCAGCCCCGATCTGACGCGCGGCGAAGCGGAAACGATTCTCTCTTCCGGAGGGGATATTACTCAGGACAATACGGGGGTAGAATACTATGCCACGCTGTTTGCCGTAACCGAATCCAGCCTTGAGCCTGGCGTTATCTGGGCCGGCAGCGACGATGGATTGATCCATGTAACCCGTGACGGAGGAAAAACCTGGACGAACGTGACGCCTCCAGCCAGCATGTCGCCCAAACGCAACATGATGAACTGCATCGATGTCAACCCTTTTGTTAAAGGAGGTGCCTACGTTGCGGCGACGCATTACAAGTTTGGCGATTATCAGCCCTACCTGTATAAAACGACCGACTATGGTAAGACCTGGGAGCTCATTACTACCGGTATTGATGCAACCCATTATACCCGGGCCATTCGCGCCGATCCCAAACGCGCAGGTTTACTCTATGCCGGCACCGAATGGGGTATGTATATTTCCTTTGACGATGGAAGCCATTGGCAGCCTTTCCAATTGAACCTGCCCATCACCTCCATTCGTGATTTACATATCCGCGACAATGCACTTGTCGCCGCTACGCACGGCCGTAGCTTCTGGATGATTGACGACTTAACGCCTCTGCATCAATTGGATGAGGTAATTGCCCAAAAGCCATTCTACCTCTTTCAACCCAAACCCAGCTACCGGCTTGCGCAGGAGAACAATGCCAGTGGCAGTGCCCTGCGTACCGCAGGTGAAAACCATCCGAATGGGGTAATCTTCCATTTTTTCCTCAAAGAAATGAGTGATACAGCGAAGGTGAAACTCGAATTAATGGAAATGGATGGCAGTCTTATCCAGACCTATAGCAACACCTCCAGAGACCGTCGGCAACGACTGGCTGTCAAATCAGGTGGCAACCGCTTTATCTGGGATATGCGCTATCCCGGTTTTACCGATTTCCCGGGTATGGTTTTGTATTCTTCCCCCAACCAGGGTCCACGGGCGGTGCCAGGCAATTACCGTGCGCGACTGACCGTTAATGGGCAGTCGGTGGAACAAACGTTTGAAATCATCAAAGATCCCCGGCTTCCCAATACCCCCGAAGATTACCAACGCCAGTTTGATTTCCTCACGAAAGTACGCGACCGGGTAAGTGAAGCCAACCAGGCTATTTTAGATATTCGGTCGGTACGCAAGGATATCACTTATTTAAAGGAAAAATTGGGCCAGGACCCCGAGTACAAAGAGCTCCTGCGCCAGGCCACGGATCTGGAAAAGGAAATGACGCGTATTGAGAATAAGATCCATGAAACGCGGAACGAGGCTCAGCAAGATCCGCTCAACTTTGGTATTCGGGTCAACAACCGGCTGGCCTTCCTGATGGCGGATCAGCAATTAGGGGATTTTCCACCTACCGACCAGGCTGAGTCCGTTTATCAACAGCTTTCCAATGAACTGGGAGGATACCTCCAGGAGCTGGCCCCTTTGATGAAGGAAGGCATCAACCAGCTGAACAAAGCTGCTGTAGAAAAACAACTCCCTCTGCTGCGGGAAAAAGGTAGTGAATAATGAATTTTGATCCCAGCGTGGAACATCAGACTGTCTGTTGTTCTACGCTGGAAACGAACACCACTATTGAAATCAATTAACAATGAAAAAAAGCAATTATCTTCTCCTATTCTTTTGTCTCGGCACCCTTATTGCAGGTGCCCAAACCAAGGCTGAAAAAGACCTGGAAAAACGGATTACCAAACTTAAAACGGAGGTAGTCAGCCAAATCCAAAGCCAGGAAAAAATGGCCCAGGTGATGGTCGACAAAGTATTCAGCTTTGCCGAACTGGGTTTCCAGGAAACGGAAACCTCCAAATACCTGACCCAGATTCTACGTGAGAATGGCTTCACCATTCAGGAGGGTATTTCCGGTATTCCCACCGCCTGGTGGGCTACCTGGGGATCAGGCAAACCCGTCATCGCGCTGGGCAGCGATTTGGATTGCATTCCCAAAGCCTCCCAGAAACCAGGGGTTGCTTATCACGATCCGATCGTAGATGGCGCACCGGGACATGGTGAAGGTCATAATTCGGGGATGCCTTTGAATGTGCTGGCCGCACTGGAGGTTAAAAAAATCATGGAACGGGAGAATATTCCAGGTACGCTGGTTCTGTGGCCTGGAGTTGCGGAAGAACTGGTAGGCACCAAAGCCTTCTATACCCGTGACGGTTATTTCGACGGCGTTGACCTTTGTCTGTTTACGCACGTAGGGGACAATATGAATGTTTCTTATGGCCAGGCCCGCGGAACGGGGTTGGTTTCCGTAGAATACGAATTTGAAGGAGAAGCTGCCCACGCAGCCGGTGCTCCCTGGCGCGGGCGGTCTGCCCTCGATGCCGTTGAGTTGATGAGCATCGGATGGCAGTATAACCGTGAACATCTGGACCCCCTCCAAAGGTCGCACCACGTAATTAAAAATGGCGGTGATCAACCTAACGTTGTTCCTTCCAAAGCTTCCATTTGGTTTTACTTCCGGCATGTCACCTACCCCAAGATCATGGAAATGTACGAGCGGGCGAATAACATCGCTCAGGGGGCTGCGCTGATGACCAATACGACTGTAACCCGTAAAGTACTGGGATCGGCCTGGCCGCGGCATTTCAACAAGGTCATTGCCGAAACCATGTACACCAATATCAAACAGGTTGGCCTGCCTCAGTGGAGTGATGCCGACCAGGCGTTGGCGATGGCTATTCAACGGGAAGTTAAAGCTCCCCGCGACACCAACGGACTGGCGGTAAAACTTGACACGATTGATGCCCCGGTCGTTTCCCCAATCAGTGGGGGTTCTGATGACATTGGCGATATCTCCTGGAAACTACCTACGGTAACCCTGCGCTTCCCTTCCAACATCCCGGGCTTGCCTGGGCACCACTGGGCTAACGCGGTAGCTATGGCAACCCCAATCGCGCACAAGGGCGTAGTTGCCGGAGCTAAAGTGCAGGCAATGACCTTGCTCGACTTGTTCCTCAAGCCACAGCTGGTCGACCAGGCCTGGGAATATTTCCGTACTGAGCAAGGCATGAAGCAGCAATACATTCCGATGGTCAGTGAGACAGACAAACCGGCCACGTACCTCAATCAGGAAATACAGGGTGAATTCCGCCAGCAGCTGTCCAAGTTCTATTACGACGAAACCAAATACAATTCCTATCTGGAACAGCTGGGTATTCAATATCCTACTGTCCGGAAAAAATAGGCTATAGCTGGTTTCTGGTTACTGGTAACGAATAACCAGTAACCAGAAACCAGTAACCAGTAACGAATAATACATGCCCACCAACTGGCAGGATGACATACGGCGCATCCAACAGCAGGTTGATCAATTCTGGCTAACGGAATACCCCCAACTGGATGCTTCCGCACGCCTGGCTTATTGGGAAAAACAACTCGACCAAGCGCTGCGTGCTGCCCAATCAGCGGAGGGCAATCCCTATGCCGCGATCACCGTGGAATGGCATGCAGTCGTCCAGGAACTAGAACCCGACATCGACCTCCTCCTTCAACAGTTGTTTGCGGGCCCGTGGCAAGATCGCTGGGATAAAGACGCCTTTTTTTCCAAGTTTAGCTTCGGCGAATAATTAAACTAAAAAACCTGATTATCAAATCAATAGAATAATAAAGCATTAAAAAACCGCCATTAGCCATCGGAAAAAGGTAATTTTTCTTGCCTACCTTTACCAACCACTTCCTTTTTGCATTGTTCCACTCCCAATACTTTTGAAAGTTTTCACTGTCTGTCCATATTTCAGGCGGTATAATTTATGTTCACAAATTGAATTTTATGGCACAACGCACCAAAGCAGGTATTGACGATATGGTGGCCTATTTGCCCCAGCTTTACTTGTCGATTGCCGATCTGGCGGAAGCCCGTCAGTTGGAATATGCCAAATTAAATAAAGGCCTGGGGCTTACTGCAATGAGTATCCCGGATGTCCATGAGGATGCGGCAACAATGACTGCCAATGCTATCCGGCAGCTTATTGAACAAAATGGACTCCACCCGCAGGCGATAGGCCGTATTTATCTGGGTACAGAAAGTGCACTCGACGGTGCCAAACCGATGGCTACCTATGCCCTGGATATGCTGACCCAGTATTTTGCGCCCCAACATGGTGAGGATTGCTTCCTCAATTGCGATGTAGTTGACCTTACTTTTGCCTGTGTGGCTGCTGTTGATGCTATGCAGAATACGCTCGACTGGATTCGGGGAGGAACAGGACGCATAGGTATCGTTGTTGGAGCTGATATAGCCAAATATGAACTTAATTCGGGTGGCGAATACACCCAAGGGGCAGGGGCTGTTGCCGTACTGCTGAAAGAAAACCCTCGCCTACTGGCTTTCCAGGAGGAATGGGGAGTTGCTACCCGCCCGGAACACGATTTCTTTAAGCCCGTACGTACCGTTACCAAAAAAGATCTGCTGCAGGAATTGCTGGCCCTGGATCCCAATGCCACGCTTGATATGCAGACGATCATGGCTGCTGCATTGGAATCCATGGAGGTCAATGGTACGCTGGACAGCAACGAGGCAACCCTTGTTTTCCACAAAGACACCCCCGTTTTTGATGGGCCGTATTCCAACCAATGCTACCAGCAGCGTATCCGGGAAGCGTTGAACCATTTCCAGCGGCAAAATCAAACGGGTGTCAATGAGCCACTTACCGATAACTGGCGCCGGTTGGTATTCCACCTGCCTTATGCCTACCAGGCACGCCGGATGTTTTCGGAAGTATTCCTGCAGGAGGCTAAAATGCGGGGTGACTATGCCGACCTCATCAGTGAAATAGGCCAGGCGGAACCAGACCAAAAACACTTTACCAGTATAGAAAGCTATCGCGAAGCACAAGGGAAATTCCTATCCGTATTAACCAAAACGGAGCGGTATCGCCGGTTCGTCGCCGAAAAAATCGAAAAGGGAGAACGGGCCTCTTCCCAGGTAGGTAACCTGTATACTGCTTCTTTATTCCTGTCACTGATGAGTACCCTGGAAAGTGATTGGCAGGACAACACCGCGCTCGAGGGCTCACGCCTTGGCTTTTTCGGGTATGGCAGCGGCTCCAAGTCGAAAGTCTTTACTGGCGAAGTACAACCACAGTGGCGGGAAGTCGTGGAACGGTTCCAGTTATTCAACACGCTCCAAACCCGCCAGCAATTGGATTATTCCACCTACGAACAGTGGCACCGGGGCCTGTTAACAGAAAGTATTCTTCCTCCTCAGGGAGAATTCTTCCTGGCTGGCGTCAATACCGAAAAAGGTGTTGCAGAAGGTGCCCGCCAGTATGCCTGGCAGCCGCAGGGTGCTACTGCACCGGTGGAACAGACGACGGCCAGGTAGTCGTTCGCCTGCCCCTGCGCCGCAACAACATTCCGAATTTTGGGAAGCCTGGCTTTCTGGTTTAGAGCCGCAGGTCGCGTTGCTCCCTGCTGGTTTAGAGTCGTTCGCTAGGCTCACTGGTTTAGAGTTGCGCGTCGCGTTGCTCCGCGCTCGTTTAGAAGAGGGTTTAAAGTATACTCAATAATCCTCCTTTAAACTATTTCAACGCTCGTAAACCAAGCCTGCCCGCCATAGGCGGGTAAACCCTCCATAGGCGGGTAAACCCTGCCTGCCTCCAAATCAGCATTCGGGATGACTCATGTTTTCAGCCCTGATTGTTCGAATACCGTGGAAGTGGGTAGTGAGTCTTTCGGCTTTTTTCGTTGCTCCATTCAATCACCTCAGCCCAACCTGAAGCACGGTGATTGAGCGATGGTTCCAGAGCGAAGTCGAAGGAAGTCGAAACCACTTCACACAATGCCATTCAAAAACCGATGCAAGTCTTCATCGGGTTGCAGGTTGAGTTTTTTGCGCAATCGCGAACGACTCACGTTAATACTGGAAGGCAGCACTTGCAACATATCAGCAATCTCCTTGGAGTTTAAGCCCATCTTCAGGTACGCACATAAACGCATATCATACACGGACAAATCGGGAAACTGCTCCCTGAGTGCATTGAAAAACTCCTGATGTAGCTCATCAATCTGAATTTCAAATACCTTATCGTTACTTTCCAGATATGATTCCAGCATCCGTTGCATTTCCGCCCACCGTGCTTTGTTAACTTTGGGTTCTCCTTGCACCTGGTCCATTTTCTCCTTCAGCAAATACAACAGGCGGTTCTTGTCCTCATTTTCTTTCGCTTTTTTGGTCAGTTCAATGCTTTTTTGCTTTACCTGCTGCTGTAATGCTTTTTTTTCTTTCTCCAATTGTTGCTGGGTTCTGTGCCAGGCTTCCTGTTCGAATGCTTCGGCTTGTTGTTGTAGCGCTCTTTTCTCTTGCTCCAGTAGCATTACTCTTTGTTTTCGCAATCGTACCTGATGCCACTGTCTGTTCAAGTAAAAAAATAAAACCACCAAAGCCAGGTAGCCGGCATAAGCCCATTTCGTGCGATACCAGGGAGGCATGATGGAAAAGAAAACTTCCGTTATGGGGGTTGCTTGCCCTTGCACGGTAGCTCGCAACCGCAAGACATAATCGCCCTCTTTTAGCGATGTAAATTCAAGCGATGTACTCGTCGACCAAGCACTCCACTGTTCAGAAAACCCCTCCAGCTGGTATTGATATAAGGCTTGTTTCTGGTGCGGTATAACAAAATGAAAACGCAGATTATTGAGCATATAAGCCGTGGAGAACCGATTTGGCATTAATTGGCTCTCCTGATTATTAAAGGCCTCTATTTTGCTTACGATAAGTTTTGATTTAACCGGCAATCCTCGTTGGGCTGCTGAAATACTTTCCAGAGCAAACCCATTGTAAACGGAATAAAATTGATATTCCCCATCTATGGGCGTAGGCTTATAGATACCCTCCAATATGCCCGTTACGGTGATGGGAGGCAGCTTAGATTCCTCTTCCCCGAATTGTTTTTTCTCCGGAAGAAAGCGATAGTGATTTGTTGAGGTATAAAGGTGGATTCCATTATCTTCTTTTTTAAGGTAAAAGGCATTCCCTTTAAATAAGGTGGAAGGGAAAATCATTCGCTCTGAAGGAGACAAGTTTTCATTGAGTGAAAAACGGATTAACCCGTATTTCGGGATATTTACCCAAAGCAGATTATCCTTTTCAATCATTACCTGATTGCATGACCCAAGAATCAATTCCATTTTTTTCCAAAATGAAAAGGTATTTCCCGCTCTGCGAAAAATGGAGATTCCATTATAGTTGCCCGTAAGCAAATAATCCTTTTGGAAAGGCAGTATCGTCCAGACGCCCGGTTCGTTGTTTACCTGCTGGAAGGTATTACCCCTGACCGTAAATAACCCACGGTTATGACCACAATAGAGCGTCCCATCAATAGTTTGTAAGGACCAAACCTGCCCTTCAGAACCCGGGATAAGCCTAAAGGGTTTGACAACGACCTGGTTATTCAGATCCTGCCAGGCAGCCTGATATAAACCTTGATTAGTGCCTAAATAAAATACACCATCTTTGAGTAAAGCGGCATAAGCAGTCCCAAACTCCCCCATATAATCAAAGAAATAGGTGATTGGGGCATAAATATGAATGGTAGAAATCCCATAATCCATCCCGAGCCAAAGCAGCCCGTCGGGACTAAAATGCATGGCTAAAACCGTATTATTGGGTAATCCTTTCTTTTTATTAATATGCTGAATGATGTTCCCCTCAAGATCGGTAATATATAACCCATTCAAAATGGTCCCAAAGGCAAAATAGGACTCATTGATCATCGTCGCACAAAATACCTGGTCCTGTTTCAGATAGCCGGAAACAGCCATTGGCATCGGTACCAGTTGATCATCGCGGAATAAAAACAGTCCCTTACTTTGAGTTACAACGACCAACCCTGCCTGCCGTTCAAAAACACCGGCAATCTGCAAAGGTGGATTATCCGGAAAGGTGAAAACCGTTTTTAGCGATCTGCCATCGAACGTAAGTAAACTATTTTCCTGGTCGGCCAGGTAAATCCTGTCACGGCCCTGAAAAGCCCCTGAAAACCGGTGCGGTGCGACTATCTTGGTTAGTTGCTCGTTTTTATACCAGTAAATATGGGAAGCAGAGATGAAAGCGATCCCCTCATTGATTTGAAACACATCCCAAAACTCTTCACTTTCTTCAGTCGGATCTTCCCGAAAGGGATATAAGGATCGATAGTTGAACTGATTGAGCTCATTTTTTTTCCAAACGCCAAAATCAAAATCCGATCCGGAATAAATCAGTGAGTCATTAGCCACCAAAAGAGAGCGGGTGAACCCCTCACTCCCCTGAAACTGTTTCCAATCCTGGCCATCAAACGCCAATAGGCCGCCATCGCCAGCCATATAGACAACTCCATTGGCAGCTGAAGCTATATCCCAAACCTTACCATGATTCAGGTACTGGGATGGTGCGTAATTATCGAGCAGAGGAATGCCCTTTTGAGAAATATCCTGAGCGAAAAGCGCCCCCCCGGACAGGCAAAGGCAGTACAGGAATACTTTCCCAATTTGAAAAAAGCAGCATTGCGATGGCATTCTAATCATGATCCAGGTAACATTTGAGCACAATTCACCTACCAACCCATTCTGATTGGTCGGCCTGTTCCCTATCGATTACCTGGATCGCAAACCATTCCTAATGCTCAGCTTACGGGCGAGTTATGCTGGTTATTGCCGAATATCCGTTCATTAACCAGCACCATGCCACCGTAGTTCCTCGGGGTTATGACTTTAGATAGGCCATAACCTCTTTGGGAGTTCTGTCCATCCGAAAAAGCCCCCAATGTTTTTCCGGTTCCAGCGGATCCGGAGAACCTTTCCAGGATTCATCAAATGCTTCAAAAAAGAAGGTAAGAATATTTTCTTGTTGAACCCAACCCATCAAGTCCTCATAATAGATCGCCTGACTTTCCTCACTGACATGATCCGGATTAATTCCCCTTCCATTGGAATTGGTTGCCCAGCCTGCTTCAGTAATGACCACAGGTTTTTTCGGATACATGGTGGCTACCGCATAATAATTTTCCTGAGTGTATTCCAACGCCTCATGAATGTGTTTGTATTCCCAAACCGGATAGGTATGTATGGAAATAAAATCAACAACATCCGCTAAAGGTTTTAGTTTATGCAACCAGGGTACATAATTCTCACAAAAAGTGACGGGTTGAGGGGCTCCTGCTTTTACTTGCTTCACATAGCCGATTACCCGGCTTACGGGAACATAGTGATCTGTCCAGTCCACACAGGCCTCATTGCCGACGGAGAGGGAGAAAATGATCTCTGGATATTGGTTAGCGAGCCGGATCAGTTTTTGCATTTTCTCACCGTTCGCTACCTTATTCAACTCCAGTTGTTCCTCGGTATACACGCCTCCACCCCAGGGGCAGCCGAAGTTATTCATCTCGGCCTCAATGAAGGCCCCCAACATGATCTGGAAGTCCAGTTTTTCCTGAGCAATAACCTCTAAAACCGTTTCCGCGTGGGGGTCCACATCATAAAGTCGCAGGTATCGCCAATGATGCTGCAGGAGCAGCAGGTCTTCTTTAATTTCAGCATAGGAAGGGTATTTACCCCCAGGCTGTTGCCCCTCCCTAAACCCCGAATAACAGATTGCTCTGGCAGGTGCCAGGTTCAGCCCTGCAAAAGTGTCCATAGTTTTCAAAACTTCAGTTTTTCATGTTTATCCCAAATGCCCCAATAGGCACCTACTTCCCCTTCTGCACCCACTTTCCAGGATTCATCAAAAGAGGAGAAGTAAAACGTTTCAACATCCTGATCCATCGCCCACATATGGGTATTGATGAAATACTGCAGCGCATTTTGATGCGAAGGAATAGCCCCTTTAAGGCTTTCTCCCTGGCTTGGCCAGCCGGTTTCGGTAATAATGACCTTTTTACCATTTCCTGCCGCCACTGCCTGGAAATACATTTGCTTGAGGTAATCCAGCGAATGTTCGAAGGGACAACCTTCCCAGTAAGGATAACAGTTGGCCAGGATCACATCACACGCCTCGGTAATCCGGGGGCGGTGGCTGAATTCGTAATAGGCATCCACATAACCGACAGGAATACCGGGAATAGCCTCTTTTACCCGGTAAATGAACTGCAACAGTTCATCTTCGGTTAGCTCTTTGCGGTACATGACTTCATTACCGACGGCCGCAATATCAACCAGCCCTTCCTGTGCCAACTGAATTAAGCCGGCTATTTCCCGTTCATTGATCTCGGGGTCATCGCCAAGCCAGGCACCAACCAGGGTTTTCATCCCCAGCTCTTTGGCTACTTTGGGAATATGCTCGTTACCCTCGGTACAGGAAAATGATCGAACCCACTGACAGTGGGGTTGTAAAATTTTCATTCTCCTCCGCACCTGGTCCTCGGTAATCACATCGCCCGGTTTCTGACCGTCCTCGTACAAACTAAAACAGAAGCCGTGAACGCCATTATAGAGGATTTCCAGGAATAAGTCGTTAATCTCAGGACCTGAAAGCTTCGACAGGTAGTTATCGATTTTAGCTCCCGTAAAGGAAAGATATCGTTCTGCGCGGTATGACATAATTGATTGATTTAATAATTTACAACTCGCCTCTTCTTGCTACTAATTCGGCTTTGATTTCGTGGGCGCGATCCTCCGACAGGTTATAATTCCACATCACAACAATGGCCAAACCCGCAGTAATCGCTGGAATAATAATATCGGCAAGTCTTAATTTGGTTATCGTATCTGCTGTTTGCACGGCTGCATTTTGATCGAAGCCCACCGTTTTCAGCACCAGACCGCCTAACACTAGCGCCAAGCCTTGTCCTAGCTTCACCATCCACCAGTAGATAGCTCCAAAAGACCCTTCTTTTCTGGGCATACCGTTATTGAGTTCATCCAGGTCGCAAACATCGGCGGTCATCGACATCATCAGGGTGAATAAGCCACCAATACCGAAAGCCATCAGCGGAATTGGAGCTAACATGAACCAGGGGTTATCGGGGTTAAAGCCCCACCACTTAAAGATATACCCGACGATAGAAATAGCCGTGGAAATAATAAAGGCCTTTTTCTTTCCCCATTTATTGGCCATCCAGGTAATAATCGGAATAATCAAAAATGCGGTGGCGATGGCGCTAATCGTTGAAAACCAGGCAGGCCAATTGCCGGCAGCATCATATTTTCCATTAAACAAGTAAAACACGATAATAAAATAACTAAAGGAAGCGACCATTTGGAAGCCATTAAACACCAGGAAGGTTGCCGCACAAAGCTTGACAAAGGGCTTATTCTTGGAGATTAAGACCATGTTATTCAGCAGCCCTTTCAGGTTTTTAAATAAACTCTTAAAGGTAATTTCATCCCGGTTCTGAAGGTTGGTCTGGTCTACTTCCCTGCAAAAAATGGCAGGAAGTACCCCTAAAATCAAACAGGCCCCCCCCACAATTATTGAAAGTTTGTGTACGCCTTCTGCCTGTGTATCAAATAGATTCGGGTTAGCGATAAGTACCCAAAACCAGGGAACAATCATCCAGGCTATCTGCCCAACCGTTTGTGAGAACCCCATCAGCCGGGTCCGCTCATAGTAGTCTGAACTTAATTCATACCCCAGGCCAATCAGGGGCGTTGAGAATATGGTATTCCCCGTCAGGAAAACCAGAGAAAATATCAGAAAATACCAAAAATTATACATCTGGGTAGCATTCGGGTCGAGTTGCCACAAAACAATAAAGAGTAAGCCACTCAAGATGGCTCCTACGAAGATATAGGGCCTTCTCCGCCCGAAACGCGACTTGGTATTATCGGATATATACCCCATAATGGGATCGGAAATAGCGTCATAAATCCGGGGCAAACCACCCAATAAGCCCGCTAAAAATGGGTCCATCCCAAAGGCTGTCAATAAGAAAAAGGAAAATACGCCCAGTGATCCTGGTAATAAATTATTCACCAGATGTCCTGCGCCAAAGGCTGCCTTTTGCAGGACAGGAACCCGGTCTCTAGCGGCGGTTTGATAGTGTGCCATTTTTACTGTTTTTGTTGTGTTAATAGGATCGTTTGCAGCGCCTTGGCACTGACGTTCACAGCTATGGTTTGCCCTTCAAGAGAGAGCCGAATATTTTTCGCTTGTTCACCCGGATTGAAGATGACTACCGCAATAGAACCATCTGGATTCCTGGCGGCGGTAGTCATCAGCGTTTCATCAGGGTTATCCGTTCCAATAACCACGGCCTCCGGGCGGATAAATTTGCTAAAATGGGCCATCGTATAATACAATGTAGTAAAATAGACCTCATCATTTGCCGGATCGACAATCACTGGAGCAACGCACCAGTTTTTAAACCAGTTTGGCCCCCCTTGACGGTCAAGCACCATATTCCAATCGACCCAGCCATCTACGTAGTTGTTAAGACAACCAATGATATCCCGGGCATAGCGATAAACGGGAACGTACTTGGGATGCAGGTGCTTTTGTTCTTCCGGTGCCCAGTCCCAACCCCAATCGGTCGCTTCCTTCGACCAGTACCAGGCATCGTCCTTCCAATGCGGCACTTCAGCATCAACACAGGCTTCCGTCTGAATCAAATATTTATCCGGTGCTTTCTGATGGGCATACTGTAATGCCTCCGGGAAGTAATCATAAGTGCTTTCATACCAGTGAATGGCCGTGCCAGCAAAATAAGCAGCATTGGCTTCGTTCCTGAACATTTCATCGACCCAAGCATTCAATTCGGCACGGTTCTGGTCATATCCCAAAATTTTCACGTCGCCGAAGCCATTCTGCGCTAAAGTTGGCCCCAGGTAATCCCGAACAAAATCGGTCATTTCCTGCGGAGTAAACAGCATACTCTCCCAGTTGCCCCCGTTACCATTAGGTTCATTTTCTACCGTAACCCCCCAAATATCAATACCCTCCTTTTGATAGGCTTCCAGATACTTCGAAAAAAACAACGCCCAGGTCTGGCGATATTGGGGTAATAGCTTACCGCCTACCCAGCCCTGGTTGTCTTTCATCCAGGGGGGTGCTGTCCAGGGTGAGGCAATAATTTTGAACCCCTCCGGGGAAACACGCTGCGCGGCTTTAATCATCGGAATTAAATCCTCCTGGTCCTCGGCAATGGTGAAATTTTCCAGGGTAGTATCATTGGGAACCGGCGCATAGGAATACTGCGTCAAGGAAAAATCACAGGAATTCATATGCGTGCGGGTCAGGGAATAATTGGCGCCTTCTTCACTAAAGTAGGCACGCAATATCGTATCCCGGTTCTCCGGACTCAATTGATTGAGCAAATAGGCTGAACTCTCCGTAAATGCTCCTCCGAACCCCGTAATTTGCTGATATTTTTCCTCAGGCTTCAACTGAATCTCTACCCCTTCACTGGCAGTTGCCAGTGGGTCGATTTTTTGTAATTGATTGCCCGCTGCCGACGTTTCGTAAACTTCAGCCTGCCATACGTCCACGGTTGGTTTACAATTTGTTACCACCAAAATAAGTAGGGTTAATAGGATAATTTTTCCGATGTGCATAATCTTGGGTTTATAGGAGTTGATCGAGCCGCACCGAGGCTTTTAGCTGCCTGATTTCCCCCGTTCTGTTCCAGATTTTCCGGGTGGCTTCTTCATCTAATATGAGCCCTTCCTGCTTAGCTATTTGTCCATCAGCATAATGGATTTCCAGGCCTTCTTTGCCTGCTATTTCATAGATTACCGGAACCTGGCAATATGTAAAAAACAAGGAACCTTGGTTTAGTTTCAGGCTTTGTTTGTGTCCCCGCACATCCACATAAGCAATATTTTTAGGCGCATCCAAAAACTCACTGCGTCGCAGCATTGCAGGATGGAAGCCAAGCACGCCATCCTGAGCTGATATACCTAATTCCCCGAGTCGGCACAGAATGTCTTCCTTCACTTGCCCGGTCATGCCGGGTTGCTGGGCTCCTTTCCCCATCGGTGTATGCGAATAGGGATCCGTTGGAAATGCTCCATATAACTCTGGCGACTTATGGACTCCGATACCTGCCGTGATTTCGAAATAATGAGCAATTAAGCGGCCGAGTGTCTCAGCGTCGGCCTTTTCATCCCGGGCCCGCAGACAGGTTTCCAGGACCGCCAGGCGAAGTTTGGATACCATGTGCCAATAAATCGACCCTAAGCCCTCATACCCGAAGAACGTTCCGCTTCTTCCGGTAAATGCCTTGTGCTGAAATACTTCTTCAAAAAGAGCTAGCAATTTCTGCTCCTCCTGCTCACTCAACTGCCCATCGGCATCAATGGCCGCTTTCAGGTCATTAGCATTCTTAAAGTTGCCATTAAAATGATAGTTACCCCGGATATCCTGCTCCAGTAAGGCCGAACAGTCTTTTTGTGCGAGGATTGGCAGCAGATGAGATTTTTCCAATAACTCCCGAGAAATGGTATTTTTTTCCAGGAACCCGGGAAGTCTCTTATTGGGATACAGGATGTAGCTATACTGATCATCCCGAAACAAGGCACTTTTTTTCAACCCGTCTAATACCTGTAAGCTTTCTTTAGCGGAGAGAAAACCCGAGCTAAGCACCGCGACCTGGCCTTCCAGCATCTCATTAAGGTGAACGATCTGAACACCTTCTTCACTAATGGTCATTAGGTTATAACCATGGTATAAATGGTCGGTCCGCCGGTTAGCTTTAATGGATTGCTCTAAAAAGGTACACGTTAAGGCTGCAAACTCCCGTAAATCGGCAATTGAAACTGCCTGCTGAGTACCGGCAAAACCCTTCACATAGATCCGGTCCCGGAACTGACTGGCGGCATTTCCCAAAACATCCAGCATCTTTTTCCGGTCCTGATCAGTGATATTTCCTGAACAGAGATGTTTATGATCCGTAAATGCCCGGCGCATTTGTCCATAAAAGTCTGCCAACTCACTGGATAGTTGTACATCCTCCAGGGTTGTTTCAGTAATTACGCCGTGGAAGAAATGCATAAACCGGCGCAGGTAGTAAAGGGTAACCATCGATACCCCGTTTCCAACTAAGGCGTTGTTCGCATCATTCCATTCAGGACGTTGGGTGTTCATCCAAATGCCCCCTTCCAGGATATAGTTGGAAAGCTTGGCCAGGACGGTAGCTAGGATTTTTTCCGTAAAATTGACATGCAGGATCTGTCCATTTTGATCTTGAAGCAAGGCACCATCAGCACCTAAATCCTCTCTTCGTGCATTGATTTTATGATCCAGATCAAAATCGAAATCAATGGTATCCTTGGGGTTCTTGCAGATTTCGGCATACGACTTTATGCGGTAAGGCACATTGGCATACACGAAGCATTTTTTATCCCAAAGGCCATTAAGCAACTGAGGGGTATGTTGCTGGGCGAATTCTAAAAATTTAAGCAAATAAATAATCTGATGATCGCCCCAGTAACCGATATACGACCAGGGATCGTCCGGTTCAATGGTCTCCCAGTCAAAGCCACCTTTCGTAACGCGATAAGGGTTATAGCCATCAAAGGTTGAAGCATTGAGGAATTTAAATAGCATACCCGTGATGAACCCCGGATAGGAATGCGCCAATGCTTCCCAATTCTGGAAAATATCCCGCCAATTGCCTTCGTAATCCAATATTTTGGAGCCATCAATTTCACTATGGGTATTGATGGAAAACCGGTTCCAGGGCCGGGACGGATCGCCATGGCGGCGACTGAATTTCAACGGCAGGTATTCCGAGGCAATCCGAAATAAGTCGGCATCATCGATCCCTTGTAAAACGGCTTCTAGATCAAACAGCGAAAAGACCTCCGCAAGCTGATTCAGGGCTGTCTGATGACGCTGAAAAACAGATCGATTGGTATGTGCCAGATAGCTCAGGAAATCCGAACGCTCCAGCTCGTAATTTGCATCAAAAATGCCTCCCCGCATACAGTTGAAAAGCACATTCGAAAAATGGCGGGAATCCTGGAGCGAATCGTTACAAACTTGTACCCCATCTGCTGCGGCTACCAGTTTCCATAAATTCTCCGTACCCTGAATAATACCTTCTTGGATTCGCTCCCCCAGGTGGGGATCATTGTTCAATGCATCAATCAGCCGGACAACCGCAGCGTGCGTTTGATTTACATTGGCAACTACCATCCAGGTTTTTTCCTGGCCTGGCCTAAGTTCTGCTTCCGCTACTATAAAATAAGCTCCTTTCTCCGCCTTGACATCCTCTTCCTGCGTAACATCACCTCCCAGCCGGAAAGCTTTCAGCTGCCGGGAAGACAGCAGGTATTTGGGGTTCTCCAAACCAAGCGCAAATGCAATGTTGGTCTTGAGCGCCTCACTAGGTTCTGCTTTATCCACAATGATGGCACTCAAGGCAAAAAGACCCATCCCCGATGCCCTGTCCAGTTCATTACGCTTATAGGCGTCCACCAGGTTACTTGCCCGGTTTTGCAAATCGCTACCTACGCCATAGGGAACTATGTTCTGAATGCCATCCAGAATCCGAACGTGTTGAACTTGATCGGACAAGTTAGTAAGTTTGGATTTCTTAACAAAGCCGAACTCATTGTTGAAATTCCACCCGTATTGGAAGCTAATCCCCAGGGTTACATTGATTTCCTCGAAAATGATTTTGTTGCCTATTTCATTTTTGTAGAGGTTTCTGCGGATCTCATATTTTTCATCAGCCAGGTCCAGGAAGGGCTCCCAAACCTCAACCGTTTGCTGCGAATGAACCTGGATGATCGTTTTACTGCCGGTAATCGCTGCCGATTCCGTAATCTTATCATCAGTATAGTAGGGAAACAAAGCGAATTCCGCATTTTTTCGGCCGGCACTGAGGCCTCCATTGCTGGAAATAAACATCCAGTGATTAGAGTCGCTCACAATGCTCATGAAAAATGGACGCAACTGGTCTACATTCGTAATTTGGTAGAATGACTCTCCTTCGATTTGTACAGTTTCTAATTGCACGGGCTTCCCGACAAGACTTTTGGTGTTTTTCATCAATGCAATCCTTTATGAAAGACTTGTTTAAGACAAAGCAATGGAATTGCACTCAAAATCCAGAGAACTGTCATAGTTATGGCTTACAAAGCTCCAGGTTTTGAACGCACCTTAACAACAAATAAAAGAAAACTTGCTGAATCAGACCTTTTTTAAATGGGTTCCGGGCAAGGATAAAGTTCATAGTAAGATTATACTGAAATATAGAACAGGAAATTAAGGTGAGCTCTGCCCTGTTTAATTCCATCTATAAGTCTTCTCCAGAACCAATTTCGAAGCCAAGGATCGATTTAATCAAGCTCATTTTAAAGGAAGATACTGACGAAAAAACACTCGGGTGTTTTTTCGTCAGTACTATACCTTTAAAAAAGCTGTTACTGTAAAATCACTGGAGATTAGCCTTGGTAATTTATGGAAACTATTGCCCTTTTTCTTTATAAACCCTTACATAATCCACCACCATGGTTTGTGGAAATGGTGTAGCTGAGATCGGGAAACCAACATAGTTCCCTCCGACAGCCACGTTTAAGAGCATAAAGAATGGTTCATCAAAGACCCATTCTCCGGTCACATCCGCAGGAGTCAGCCGCTGATACAGGACCTGATCTACAAAGAAATCAATATAATTTTCACCCCATTCAACGGCAAATAAGTGGAAGTCGGTATCAAACCGCCCATTGCCCAAGCTGAAGTTCTTAGAAATGGCTGCACCTCCGGAATACCCGGGGCCATGCAATGTTCCGGCTATGATGCTGGGTTCCTGCCCCCGCAATTCCATGATATCAATCTCACCGCAGAGGGGCCACCCTATTGTCTCGATATTGGAGCCAAGCATCCAAAAGGCAGGCCATAAGCCAGGACCATAAGGCGTTTTCATGCGGGCTTCAAAACGTCCATATTTCTGTGCAAATAACCCCTGGGTTTTGATTCTCGCGGAAGTGAATGGTGCGCCGGCGAAAGTTTCTCTACGGGCGGTAATCACCAGGTTACCTTTACCATCCATACCGATGTTTTCCGGCCGGTTCGTGTAAGTTTGCAATTCCTGGTTGCCCCAGCCATTATCCCCTCTCCCAATGTCGTAAGTCCACTTGGTAGGGTCTGGCGACTGCCCCAGAGCGCCGTCAAAATCATCGCTCCATACCAACTGCCAGTCGCGCTGATCAAGCATTTGAGCATCGTCTACTTCGCAGTTGGTCAAAAATAGAAGGATTGCAGCCCAAAGCATTCCTGTTGCCAGGGGGCCTTTTATGCTTTTTATCGTTGAATACATAATTGTATATGATTTCACCTTGGGTTTAATAAAACCTTCAGTATTAATTATTTATGAAAATATACATTGTCAACAAAAACGGTATTTGTCCCCGTTGGCTGACCAACCAGAATATACTGAGACATATGCCCGCGGGTAGTCAAGCCCGTAAATTCGCTCAGCGGAATATCCAAACTCACCCACTGCCCCTTGGCTGGTGCCTGAATATTGATCTGATGTTCTTTATCGTCGCCACCACCGAAGGCACCATCAGCACCAAAATCAACCAGTTTAATGCCAAAGAAGGTGAAATCTGCCGACCATACATCGATGTGGAAGTGCGTCATCTCAGTAGCATTAATCTTGTTAGCTACCGTTTCGATGCCAACAAAATCAAGGGCTGAGTATTTTTTCATCGCACTACCGGCAATGGTAACATCCTCCAGTGTAGCCGACGACCAATCGGTACGCCAGGTATCCACCGGCACATTGGTATAAGCATCGCTAAACAGCGAAATGACATTGGCGGGAGCTAACGCTGGGGTGGGAGCTGCTGTGGTGGGAGCAGTTGCACCACCGCCGCCACCTGTTTTGTAGAAATAAACATTATCTACGTAGACGGTATTCGCGCCAGTTGGTTGACCGACCAAAATATACTGGGCAAGGTGCCCCCGGGTAGTCAGTCCGGCAAAATCACTCAACGGAATATCCAGACTCACCCATTGGCCCTTAGCCGGTGCATCAATATTGATCTGATGCTCTTTATCGTCGCCACCTCCGAAGGCTCCATCGGCACCAAAATCAACCAGCTTAATACCCAACAGGGTAAAATCGGGTGACCAAACATCCATGTGGAAGTGAGTCATCCCCGTGGCGTCAACTTTGTTGGTCACCGTTTCAATCCCGACAAAATCGAGAGCTGAATATTTTTTCACGGCATTGCCCGCCACCGTAACATCCTCCAGTTTCGCCGACGACCAATCGGTGCGCCAGGTGTCCACCGGCACATTGGTGTAAGCATCACTGAACAGCGAAATGACATTCGCAGCGGCACGTGTCGGCGTTGGCGCCGCTACCGTAGGTGTTGTTCCTCCGCCACCGCTGCCTTTTTTGTAGAAATAGATATTGTCCAGGTAGATCGTACCATTCCCGTCAAACTTAAACTGGATAACATCCTTGAGGTCCACTCCTCCGAATGCCGAAAGCGGTATATCTACGCTTGACCATCCATTGGTAGGCACAGTGAGTGCATAGGCTTTTTCCTGGGGCCCTGGGCTTATCAAGAATACATTCAGCGCCGAGGAATTTTTGGTCCAGAAATCCAGGTGTAAAAATTCCATACCCGAGACGTTCTGGCTGCTTCCCAATTGCATTCCCTGGTAATTGAGTCCGTTATACTTCAAGGTGTTGTTACCGGCAATCAACTCCTGAGTAACCACTGTAGCCTGTCCCCAGTTCGGATTAAAATCAGTTCCGGCAACATTCGTATAAGCATCACTAAAAATAGAAATAACATTCGCTGCCAAAGGCGTGGGATTAGGCGCTGCCACTGCAGGGCCCGGTACAACACCACCCGTACCATCATCGTAGAAGTAAATATTATCCACAAAAACGTTCGGTAAATCTCCTGAAAGGACAATCTGAGCCAGGTGTGCCCGCGAAGTCAGCCCGGGAAACTGTGAGAAAGGTAAGTCGAGACTTATCCAGGACTCCGACCTCAGCATCGAGCTGGGGATGGTAACCTCAAACGAAGAATTATCCGATCCTTCAAATGATCCATCCGGCCCAAGATCTACCAGCAGAATTTTAAAGACAGTAGATGGGTTGATCTGGTCAGGAGTCCAGATATCCATGTGAAAGTGCGACTTCTTACTGGCATCAATTGTAGGTGCGGTAAATTGAATTCCCACAAAGTTGAGCTGCGTATAGCGTTTGATATCGTCGCCCTCTACTTTTACATCAAAAGTTTGTGCCGTCGAGAACTGCCAGTACCCATTGAAAAAATCGACGGGAACATTCTCATAGGCATTGCTGAATACCGAAATAACTTTATCGGCAGGTTTGTCAGGGGTTGGCGCAGCCGTACGAGGCAGAACCGGTTCACCCGTCGAGGTAATCGTCAGCGAGCCATCTGCATCCTTTCCAGCCAGGGTAGCTTTAATAACTGCGGTACCAGCTTCCATGACTTTGACTTGTCCGGTTGGCCCAACAGTGGCAACACTGGGGTTGTCGGAATTAAACGTAAAATAAGCCGGTGCTGTTTCGACCCGCTGATTCACCCCATTAGGTAGGTTGAATTCAGAAAAGCCCACTACCGTAAAGGTATTGCCCGTTTCCGCATTGACTTTCGCGGCTTCCCCATTCATGATCGCTGCGCGACCGTGGGCAATGGTTCCCAATTTTTCAAATTTGACCTCATCGATCCAGAAGGTATACCCTTTGCCATCTTCTGGTCCTTCCGAGAAAAACAACATCCCACGTTCGGCAGTAAGCTTTGCCGCATCCGGAAGCGGAATGTAGTATTTTTTCCAATTGGTATTCACCGGTAAGCCGGCAATGGCTGCCTGATATTTGTTTTCACCCAGGTCATTACCAAAACCAATCAAATCAATCGACGCTGATTTCGACGCTTTTGCCCAAAAAGTCAGGGCATCATAACCCGAAAGGTCACGAGGTGCGCTGGTAAAATACACCCCACCGGCATAGGCGCCCGCCGGATCTTCGAAATCAGGTACGGCGATCCGCATGGATGCTGTACCCTGGTATTTAACCTCGGTATCTGTCTGAAAAGCCCGGACATCGGAGCCGCCGAAGGCAGCGTAGTTTAATCCTGCGCTAAAGGCGTCCAGAAAGACTTCCGGGGTAGTGGGGTTAGTGGCCAGTTCCAATTCATCCAGGTCCCTTTTACAACTAACCAGGAGCACAATTAGGGAAAGTAGCAGGTAGCTAAATGGATGGTTATATAGATTCTTCATCAGTTGATGCTTTGTTCGTATGGAGTTTACTGAAAAATGTTAATGTGGATATAGGTTCTGATTTCCCATTCATTGCCATTACCATAACCGGGGGCAGTAGGATCGCATTCCATTTCCCCTGCACCATTAGTCAAAAAGGTAGGGCAATAGCGTGGTGAATACTGGTCAAGAGTCCGGTAGATTCCCTGCAAGCCAATTTTGGTAGTTGGCAAATCAATCCACTTAGGTTTACCCAGGGTAGTCGAAACATCCAACATCAGCTGCGTTGGGAAGGTAAGGTTAAAGTCGCGGTGGTAATCGAAGGGGCCCCAATCGTTGAACTTAACCGAAGAGGTCACCTTGATTTTCTTGTAAATCATTCGCAGATCCATACCTACACGCTGGATCGTCCGGATATCATCACCATTAGCTTGGGCATCACCGGTATAAAGATTGGCGATCAATCCGAAATCGGGGCTCAGCTTGGATACGATCCGGGCGTGAGCCTCCCATAAATCCTGTGCCGGAGCCGATCCGGGGAAAGCGAAGGTAGTCCGTCCGTTGGGGAGAATACCAATCGCAGCATCCTGAGTGGTAGGCAAATGGCGATACACAAACCCGGCACTAACAGCAAATTCGGCATCCTCAGCATTATCATTATCCCAATCGTACATCCAGGTACCTGGCGTAGGGTCGAAGGTAAACAGGATTTCACCCGCTACCGTTTCCCGGTTAAACCTAACCGCGAAAGGGTCATCCAGAATATTGCGCAGCCGGCCAGGTGCATTCACACCATTAGGCATCGGACCTTCGATGGGGCGCTGCCACAAGAAATTAGGGGCAATCTGGAAGTTACCCGTCATATAGGTGAATCCGGTGAGGAAATTATACTGGTTACCGCTACCGCTGTCTTTCAGGCGCCAGCCGGTAAAGGTTTGGGTATAGTCTGCCCCACCATTGGCCACCAGTGCCATAGCGGCAGCTTGTGCGTACCAGTTAACTCTTCCCTTGGAAAAAGTAAGTTTCATTTTACCTCCCCAGGTGTCTTCGGGTTTGATTTCACTTTGGTAAATGGTATAATCCCCTTCTTCGCCATCGGCAATTTGGAAAGTTCGGCCGATGAGGGGTTGGCCGCCCCAGATACCCCCTAATTCAACCCCCAGTCCGCCAAGAGCTGTTTTCGCATGCAGGGTTGCCCGGCGTGTTTTGGGTACAGGAACGGCAAAGGAGCTTTGAATCCCTCCCCGCTGTTCCAGGTCTTCGTGGAAAATACCTGTCAGATCTATTTTACCCAGGGAACGGCTATACTTAACCAACACCGCCGGGTTGGCACCCCACCAAAGTTCAGGGCCCATGGCAATCGATAAACCTTTGAGCTTTCTCTTGCCATCTAACTCAAAGCCCAGCGGTGCCTGACCGTTATAGATGTCAATATTTGGACCATAGTTTGCCTCCGGGTACAAGCCAAAGAAATCCCCTTCGTAACCCCAGTGGTAATGCCCAGTACGGTAGAAGCCCGTAAGGTCAAAGTCTTTGTGATTCCAGGTCATATCAGCCCGGTATACCGCAAAGCGATTAACATCGGCCAACTGCACTGGCCCATTGGCGGTATTGACCTCCACCGGCCGACCCCGGTTTTCATAGAAGATTTCGTTAATGGGGTTTTGGGCAACATTGCCCAGCATGTTGAATTCTACATTCGCCCGGATATTGGGTGCCGGATTCCCTGCTACCCCAATGAAAAAGGACTGCATGTGGTCAAATCCCAGTTGGTTCGGGTAGATCTGATCGTTCGGGTTGGGTTCCTTCGGCGTACGGATCAAACTTCCTCCTGTATTGAAGGTGGTCAGCTCAGCACCCAGGCGACTCAGTCGTATTTTGCCGGTCTGTTCGCCCTCCAAAGCAGCCTGGTCTCCCCGGGCCTTAACCACGGCATCCATTAGCTGTATGTTGCCAAAATGCGAATCCATCGCTGTTCGCGAAATACCTGTACTATAAGGGTTAAACGTATGTACTTCCTTTAATGCATAATATGCAGCGCGAGGATACAAGTGATACAAACCTCGTTCGTTGGTTGGTCCTTTGGCACAGATCCCAAACCACTCTTCGTTCATGTTATTTTCCCCTGGCTGATAATCCGAACTGTACCCCCCGTTGGACCAGGAGGCATTATTGTCGTGAACATCCAGATTTTTGGTTTGACCAAATTTCCACCAGCCATCGCTGAATTGGAAGGTGAACCCTCCAAGGGAGTTCCCAGCCTTACCCATACCTGCAGCATTGGCGTAGATTTCCTGCCAGTTGCCTACCATAAAGTAAGCCTGTGATTGCTGATCCTCGCTATTCGTAATCGCATTGAATGCATCCGCTCCAAATTCAGTGAACATCAGGGGCTTGCCATATTCCTGCTTAACCCGATCGAAAGCATCCCCAAAGGATACCCCCCGATACATATTAACCCCCAAAATATCCACGTCGGGACACTCTTTGGCAATGAGATCCAGGAACAATAAGTCACCATTACAAATAGCCATTGGATGTGTCTTATCAATGGCTTTCATCGCAACGACAGCCTCATTAAAGAGCTTATACATGGCTTCCGCCCGAATCGTCGCTTTTTGGTCCTCGATGGGAATATCTTCGGTCTCGGCGCCGTCCCAGAAAAGACCATAATTGTTCTCATTTCCGAGCAGGAACAACAACAAGCCCGGCGTGTCTTTATACTCTTCGGTCATTTGTTTTACCTCGCGCAGCAGCAGCTCACGGGTTCTTGGATCTGAATATTCCGTATTGGCAACCCAGGCTCCATCCAGGGTAAGGCCGTAACGGCCGAAAGAGTGATTGAGCATGGTGTAAATACCATACTTCTCATAAATGTAGCGGATCCATTTGGCCGGAACGCCAGTATACTGCCGAATGGCATTGACCCCCATATTCTTGAGTAAGGACATTTCCTCATCCAATGCCGCCCGAATAATATCATCAGGCTGCTTCCATAGGCTGTACGAAAAATTGGTACCAATGGGGAAGTAATCCCAGTTCATACCATTGATCATGAAAGGAGTTCCATTGACTAGTAATTTGCTGCCCTGATCGTTCTGCTGGATAGAAACCCGATCGGCTTGCGCGTACAGTACTGCTGCCGAAAAGAGCAATACCAAGGATAGTAATAGGTTTTTCATTGAATTACTGCTTCTTGTTGATTATTTTATGACGCCGATGCAAAATGATATAAAATTCTTTCATGAATACTAATATAAATTTAATATTCTGAAATCAAAACATATACATTTAATATACACGCTAGCAAAATATCGAATAAATCATTTAGTTTTTGTTGGTAAAAATTTGAAAATCAATTTTTTAAAATTAAGACCATTTGCCATTCTTCCTGCATCAATGTATATAGGTTATATAGCGGCCCCATGACAATTCTTAAATTACGAATAAGCAGTGAACGTGCTTTTGTGTTGGCGATCCATGTAAAGGGAAATGGGAAATGGGAAATGTAATTGTCCATTTCTAATTTCGATAGCCGCTACTTGTATAAGGTGTTTTTCCTTTTGCTCAAAAGGGTTTATCTTTCAGTAAACAACACCCCTGATCATGCCCGAAAAGCGTATGCCCCCGGTTTATTCGAAGGGGATGACCTGGTTGCGTTCTTTTTCGTTTACTCGCCTGCGCAACCGGCTCGAAAACGTTTTCGATTGGTTCCTCATTCTCGTCAAGATTGGGGGACTAGTGCTGCTTTTTATTTTGGTTCGTTATTTATTTGCAGAGCTAAAGCATACCGGTTACTCTATCCAACCCTTTTCCGTGCCTAAACCGCTTGCTGAGGCCGGCTATGAAGGCTCCGTAGTTGCCCAACGGATTCTCGATGAGGTGAATTCACTGAAAGCAATCGCCTCCAGTGTCAAGGATGATTCGCTTTCCCTGAGTGCTGAATCCAAGCCGGATATCGACCTCAGCGTGCTGGGAATTGGGCTGTCCTCGAAATCAGTCTTTTATTACCTGGGGCAGCTACTAGGTAAGCGAGAACGAGTGTTAAGTGGTGAGCTGATTCAATTGGACAACCGCATTGAACTCACCTTGCGCTTTTCCGATGCCCCAACTATCCAGGTCACCAATGAGGATTCCTTGGCGAAGCCTACCCAGCGAATCCAAACGCTATTCAGAGATGCCGCAGAGGAGGTTCTCCGCTGGTCAGATCCTTACCGTCTTGCAGTTTACTTGTACCGGACCCAGCGCTATGAGGAAGCCATTCAGGTGGTACGTCAGATGTTGAAGGAACGTCCCCGGGAGGCGCAATGGGCTTACCTGGCCTGGGGTGGCGTTTTGCTGCTCCAGCAACAGCCAGCCTTAGCCATGGAAAAATACCAAAAAGCCACCCAGGTTGATCCCGATTTTTACCTGGCCTGGTCCAATTGGGGATGGCAACTATTTAACCAGGCACAATACCCGGAGGCTATCGCAAAATTCCGCGAATCCCTGCGCATTAACCCTCAAGCAGGAGAAGCCTGGCATGGGCTAGCGCTTTGCTACACCCGCAATGACCAGCCCCAGGAAGCAGAAGCTGCCTTTCAGCAAGCGATTAAGTTAAACCCCGACAACCTCTACTGGTATGCCAACTATGCTGAGTTACTGCTAATGGACAAGCAGGATACTACCGCAGCAGTACGCATTTACCAAGAAGCCCGCAACCGGGCTCCTGAAACCGCCGACGGGTATTTATTTCAAGCTGGCAGCTTGTTTTTTGAAAACCGGGTGGATAGCGCTGCCGGGATGCTGGAAAAAGTACTGGAGTATGACCCCTACCACCCTGCAGCGCTGGAACGTTTATCCCAACTGGCCATGAGCAGAAAAGAATACGCCAAATCGATTGCCTATAGCCGGGAATCCATTGCTGCAGCCAACCAAAATACTAGTCTCGAATCACCTTATTTGCTGCAAGCAGCCTATAACCGGTTGGCAATGGGGTATTATCATATTCCACAATACGACTCGGCAATGGTCTACGTTAAAAAGGCCATTGCCCTGGATTCAACAATTGCCTATCCGTTCACTACCCTTGCTGAAATCTACGCTCTTCAGGGCAATAACGAAGGCTTTTACCGCAATGTCGAAAAGGCAATCCAACTAGGCTTTCAATATTACCCGAAAACCTTGCAGGAAGAGCCTTACACCCGCTTTGCCAAGGACCGTCGTTTTCTAGAGCTCATTCGTCAACCTGATTAACCACCTATTACCAGATGAAACTCCTGTCCGCCCTTCCTCTAATCCTGTTGCTTTGGTCGCCCATCAGTGTCAATGCTCAGTCCGCTATAATCCCCTTACCAACCGCCTTCCAACATCAGTTGGATAGTATTACCGCCCAGGAACAGTGGCCAGGAGCTACTCTCGCTGTGGTTTTGCCCGATGGACAATTGCTTAGTCTGGCCAGTGGTTTTGCGGACCGGGAAGAGCGGCTCCCAATGCCTGTAGGGGGACAGTTATTTACCGGAAGTACCGGAAAAACCTTCGTTTCTGCAACGATCTTGCGATTGCTGGATGAAGGGCAACTTTCCCTTAATGACAGGGCGGTAGCTTACTTTACCAGTCCTGAAGACGCCTGGTTTCGCCGACTCCCCAATGCGCAGGACATCACTATCCGGTCATTGCTGAATCATACCAGTGGCCTGCCCCGCTATATTTTCCAACCCGCCATGCTGGAAGCCCTGAAAGCTGATCCCTTCCGTAGCTGGACGCCCCGGGAATGCCTGGCGGTGCTGGAAAACATGGCTCCGGTCCATCCGGTAGGCAAGGGTTGGGGGTATTCTGACAGCAATTACCTGGTGCTGGGCATGATCATTGAAAAAATTACCGGCGACACCTACTACCACCAGATCCAGGAGCATATCCTGAATCCTCTTCATCTCCGCCATACCTATCCTTCTACACAACCCGAACTCCCCGGGCTGGTGCCTGGCTATATTGGTGAAGAAAATTTCCTGAGCTTGCCCCTCAAAACGGTAACGAATGGCCGCTACGCCATGAATCCCCAATTTGAATGGTGCGGTGGCGGTTTGGTGACCAATGTTGAGGACATGGCCTATTGGCTGAAATGGTTACACAGTGGGAAAGTACTCTCCGCCAGTGCCTACCAGCAGCTTATCCAACCAGTTGACTTTCGCTCCGGCCAACCTACTACCGGCAGCGGTTACGGGCTGGGGTCTTTTGTTTGGCAAACCCCGCTGGGGACTTTTTATGGTCATTCCGGAATCATGCCCGGACACCTGACGCAAGTGGAATATTCCGCCCGCTACGGTTTCGCTATCGCCCTGCAAACCAATACCGATGCCGGACTGGGACGGCGGCACCACCCCGTTGTGCAATGGTTCGCCCGGCAGGTAGCTGCTTTCCTGCGGGCGGAAGCGGCCCGACAGCTAACAATGGTTCCCGTCGACCACCACGTTCATTCCATGAGCCCGCAGCTGGTGGCCACCTGGAAAGCGATGGGCATTCCTTTTTCCCGCCCCGATTATGTGTATACCCACCTGGATTCCATCCTGGATCGAAATCAAAGTCAGCAGTTGGCCCTGATATCAATGGCCTACGCCTTTAGCTCAGCGGAGTTTGGAGAGCCCGGACCGAATGCGAAGGCCAATGTACAAGCCGAAAATGATTACCTGGCTCTCCAAAAAAGCCGGTACCCGCACCGGCTGCAAGCCTTTTTCGGCATCGACCCATTGGCTCCGTATGCAATGGAAGAGGTGGAACGATGTCACCAGCAACTACACCTCGGCGGAATTAAACTCCATGGCAATGCATCACAAGTTTATCTGACCGAACCAGCGCATCTGCAAAAGGTTAAAGCCATATTTCAGTATGCCTCCGATAACCGCCTGCCCGTTATCCTCCATTTTGACAATAGCCATCCCCGGTTTGGTGAAGCGGATGTCCGGATACTAGCAGATTCTATCCTGGCCAGCCTTGCTTTTGTGGACCTGCAAATAGCTCATTTCGGCACCTCTGGCGGATTCAATGACCGTACCAAGCAGGTGCTGGACTCATTTCTGGGCCTATTCGCCCAAAATCATCCCATTAGCCGCCATCGCATTCGTTTTGATATTTCCGCCGTTGGCCTGGATAAGGACAGCGAAGGCGTTGCCAAACTAACAGCGTCCGAATGGCAGGAACTAGCCACTTACGTTCGCCGCCTGGGTCCCGAACGAATTGTCTTCGGCACCGACTATCCGCTGTATACGGCCACCGAATATGCCCAAATACTGCTGGATAAACTTGAGCTTTCGCCGATGGAATTACAACAACTACTACAATCTAAATAAAGCCCGATCGCGACTGATTCGCCCGTAATAGTTCCCACTGGGCCGGATCGTTCGTTGCTGGGTATGGGTATCGCAATGAATCAGCCCAAAACGTGCGCTGTAACCCTCCATCCATTCGAAGTTATCCATCAGGGTCCAGTGGTAGTAGCGTTGCACGGGAATCCCATCTGCGATAGCGCGCAAGAGCTGATCGAGGTGATCGTAAATAAATGCCCGGCGCAGGGTATCCGCTGCATCGCAGACGCCGTTTTCGGTAATAAAAATCGGCAAGCCATACCGTTGGTACATCGACTGGCATAAAGTGTACAACCCCTCGGGGTAAATCTCCCACCCCAGGTCATTAGTCGGCGCTTCCGGCAGGAGTGTGCGCTTTCCGAAAAGGGTCCATGGGTTGAAGCTTCCTTTGATGATATCGCGGGAGTAATAATTGATGCCCATAAAATCGGCAAACACTTTCTCCCCAAAAGGATGCCCCGATCCCAGGGGCCAGCGCAGCCGGCCCTGGGTCATGCCCTCCAGGAAAATATCCTGAAAAAAATGATTGTACAGCTTGCTACTTTGGCAGGCTAACCAGCGGTTTTTAAAGGGTTCAAAAATCCGCAGGTGATGCGCCACCCCTACCCGGGTAGGGGCAAGGCCGCGTTCGGCCCGCAACCGGTGAATAAGGGTATAGGCTTGCAGGTGCCCCAGCACCATGTGCCGGGCAGCTCGGAAATAGCTGCGCATATCCCCCTTTTTTCCCGGAGGAAAAATGCCCTCTATGTACCCCATGGCCAGGTACACATTGGGTTCGTTGATCGTAATCCAGTCTTCAACCAGGTCGCTGAGGGCACGTACCGCATATTCTACGTAGTGCAGAAAATGATCCACTGCCTGGGGGTTAGTCCAGGCCCCCTGTTCCTCCAGCCAGAGCGGATTCGAAAAATGGTGCAAGGTCACCAGTGGGCGAATCCCCGCCGTCAGGAGTTGTTGAATTTCATCGCGGTAGTGGGCAATAGCCTCGGGATCAAACTGCCCGGGTTGGGGCTCAATCCGGCTCCATTCCAGTCCTAAGCGGTAGGTATGAATATTCAGTTGCTGCATAAGACCAATGTCCTCCGCTACCCGGTTCCAGTGGTCATTGGCGGTAATGCAATGGTCGCCCTGGTGGGGTTTTCCCAATTCGCACCATTGAAACCAGTTATTATTGCGATCGCCGCCTTCGATTTGGGTAGCAGCGGTAGCCACGCCGAATAAAAAATCAGCGGGGAAATTTCTTGTTTCTTCCATCAGTACTAAGTCTTTTTTTCGCCTTGCAAAACGGTTTTCTCCTGATACCGGCTAAAATAGATGCCTGCGAAGAGACATAATAAGGCTCCAGCCAGCCCACTGATTCGAATACCAAGATCGTCCCCTGGGTCTTTCCCGAGCGTAGTCAACATGGCAAAGATCAGCACTCCAGCGGTTTGACCAAATTTCTGCATCAGGGTGCGGGCTGCGAAAAACATACCCTCCTGACGGATCCCACTTTGCCGGGCATCGTGCTCGGCGATGTCGGCTAAGATGGCATTAGGCAGTACCCCTAAAAAGGAAATGGGAACCGCCAGTAAAACGGTCAGGGCATAAGCCTGCCCCAAAGCCGCCAATGGCCAATGGCCCAGTTGGATCACCCCCAGAAAAACGATGCCCATCCAGAAAAAGGCCCCCACAACCAGCCATTTCTTACCCAGGCGGGCCGCCAGCATATTGACAATCGGGTAAAAAACAAAGGATACCAAAATCAGCATCGGCAACAAAATGCCCATTTGCGCTTCCGGCAGCCCCAGCAGCACCGTGATATAATACAATAATCCTGTCATGACAATCGTCAGTCCGGTGAAATAGGCAAAGTCGGCAGCCACATAATACCGGAAATGAGCATTGCGAAAGGTACGCAGTAAGGCTTCCCGCAGGGGAATATCGGCCGGCTGTCCTTGACTGTAGCGTTTCTCGTCAATCAACCAGGCGGGCAATGCCATGAACACCACGGCAAGCAGCGCCAAAATACCGATTGCCGCCTGTAGTGCCTGGACTTTGCCCGCCAGTCCCCAGGCGCTTTCCAGCACCCCGGCCAACACCGGCACCTGCGAGGCCAGAACAATCCCGAGGGCGTAGGTAATGGAAATCCAGGTTGATAAATTGAGTCGCTCCCGTGGCGTATGCCCCAACTCCGGGAGCAGCGCAAAATAAGGCGTTACGTATACGGTAAGCGCCAGGTAAAAACCTGCCTGCACGACAACCAGCCAGGCGATATTCCAGCCACTGATTCCCGGAGCCACCGGAACGAATAACAGCAGGCAAAAAAAGGCTGCCGGCAGCGCCCCCAACCGCAGAAAGGGAATGCGGCGCCCCCGCGGACTCTGCCAGCGGTCACTCCAGCTGGCAACCAACGGATCGGTTACTGCATCAAACAGGCGCCCGCTGGCCGCAATTAAGGTCAGCGTATTCAGTACCGTCAGAAAGGTAACCTGGGAAATAAACAAAGGGATTCCTGCATTGGCTGGTGGTAAGTAGAAATACACCAGCTGCAAGGAGACTATATTGATCAGCGTTGACCAGCCTAGCTGGCCGACGGCATAGATGAGCTGCTTTCCCAGGGGTAGTTTGGCTGTCATGTGTAAGCGTTTTCCAGTGGACTATTTTCAGGTCCTGAAACTAAGGATTTTTTGGCTGCCTGCCTACCGGACCATGAAGATGGCTGGGTTGGACAGCCGCTGTTTAGGGTAGCTTTTCTTTCGTACCTACGGCACGATGGTTTTGTATCGGACTGTTCTTACCAGGTTTGGGTCCCTACGGGACCAGATGCGGGTTTTGCATTGGGTTTTTCTAAGCATCGGGCAAGACCAACAATCCACCTTCCGCCAAAGGCGTGGGATGGTACTCCACTCCATTCCACTGATAAGGTTTTAAGTCAGGCACCCAAAAATGTACCATTGCCGTGGGAATTGCCTGATTATGGCGAACCAGGGTAACCTGATTCCCCGCAAATTGCCAGCGGGTGACATCCGCGCCGGGAAACAGATGGCCGTCGCTACCTAACAACACCGGCCCCTTCCGGGAAAATTGACGCAAGATAATCGACGCATAAGGGGCCAGATCCACGTCATGGGTGACCACTTTCCCGTCGGCAAACCATTCTCCGGGAGGTAACGGCATCTGCATGGGAGATTTTCCCAGGTTAGCGGCCAGAACAAACACGCCACCCGCCGCGGCAAAAGACACCCGGTATCCTTCGCCTTCTTGTCGAAGCTCAGTTACCTGCCGGGGAAAAACCGGAAACTGGCGCCGGTACCACCCCGCGATGGCTGGGGAATAATCGGCAAGCGCATCACTGGTAAAAAGTAGGCTACCCAGTACCTGATTGACCCGAAACAGCGTAAGGCGCTGGGTCCAGGTCATCTTTTGATCAGTGTCCCGCATTATAAAGACATCTGGATCGTTGCGGAACCCCTGGCCATCAAGCAGAAAGCGCGCCAGCGTGCTGCGCAATGCACTTTTCGTAGACACCCGTTCGCGGTAGCGGATCAGATCCGCCAGCCGCCAATCTTCCCAGATCAGGCCCACATCAGCACTTACCCGGCAGAAGTCTACCAAACCCCGGGCGCTTGCCAGTGGTACCCCACACCCCAACAACCGGACTGCTGGCACTGCTTCCCGGACCAATTCCATGGCTGCGCGCATGGCCTGGGCGCGCGTTTTCCCAACCGGTGGGGCCAATGCCGCTGCATACAAAAAGTCGAGCTTGATTAAGCCAAAACCCCACTCCCCGCTAATGCGTTGCAGCGTTTTACGAACAAAAGCGCGTACCGCCTCCTGACTCAAATCAAGCGCATAAAAGCGCCCGCTCCACCCTGGTGAAAAACCGGCCTCCACCAGGTTACCGGTAGCATCCCGGGCAATCCAATCCGGGTGTTCCCGGCGTAAGCTGGATTTTTCCTCGCAGATAAATGGCGCTAGCCATAACCCTGGCTCGTACCCGGCAGCCCGAATAGCGGTCGCCAACGACGCCATCCCCGCGGAAAATTTCGCATTGGGCTCCCAGTCACCAACCGCCTGCTGATAGCCATCATCGATCTGAAAATAATCGAGCGGAATACGGGCTTGTTGAAAAGCTCGCACGTTCGCCTGGATAATCGACTGATCGATCTGCGTATAGTAGCGGTACCAGCTCGTCCAGCCGGTACTGGGCAGTTCCGGTTCAGGGAAGGGGCTTCCAGGGAGCACGTGGGCCGTAGTCGTCACGGCCTGCCGGACCGCCAATAAGCGCAAGGGCTCCGTCAGCACCAGTCCATCGACATCTTTTTCGATGACCAGAAACTCCTGCTTTGGATAAGTGCGAAAGCGCGTGTAAGCCACGGATTCATCCTCCGAGAGCCACCAGTGATAGTATTCACCCTGACGCAGGTATATCCAGGCATAACTATGAAAACAGCCAGGTTCGCCGGAGTAGTCGGTAAACCTATAATCCCCGTATTGGGAAAACCGGTAATGCCGGTTGATGGGGCCCACCCAGCGATTCAGGTTGGGCAAGCGTTCCAGGAGGGTGTATTCCCGGCTTTCCGTCCAGGTCTGATAGCCATTGACCAGCACACGGGTGTCCTGCGGATAGGCCTGACGTAGGGTAAGGTAAAATCCGCGTAAGGTGATCTCTCCCCGGGGATGGAGGGTAAGTTGCCATTGGCCCCCTTCCTCCTGCAAGGAGATTTCCTGCATCCAGGGGGGTGGTTCTACGCCAGGTATACCCTGCCAGAAGTGGGAAACACCGGCAATCTCAACCTTCAGCTCAAGATGTACAATATCCATTAAACAAGGATAGTGAATTTTCACAGCTCTCTCCCCAAAGACGCTCTATGAACAGCAGGGAATGCCAGCTTAAATGGAAAACAATATGTGTAAACCTGTGTAATCTGGGGTAAAACACCCTTGCCCAACCCGGCGAAAAGACGCTCTCATTTAGTCTCGCCCCTATTCCACCAGATAAGCGTCGATTTCCTGGATTAATTCATGGGATTTACGAATTGCATTACTTTTAATGGAAAGGGATGCGCCTCGGTAGAGATTTCTCATCGCCAGAATGTTTTGTAATTCGGGGTCATCCCGGAGGAAAGTAAAATCATTGGGAATAGCTGCCCCCCTGGTTATTCTAAAATTTTTCAACAGATATACCTGTTCAACATTGTTGTAGGATTGTTGATCCGTGTCATAGATTTCCCGTATTTGTGCATAGTCGATATCGAATAGATTCAACACCTTATTCCTGATTCTCTCCGATTGGATAATATCCACGCCCTTAGCACGGATAGTTTCCATGGTCGAATTCGATAAGTTTGTCGGATAGCTGGCTATGGCCTGTGCAAAATAGGATGCCAGCGTATCGGAATAAGCAACCTTATTCTCCAGCGCACGGAACAGGTTTTCAATGGCAACCACGCTTGCCGAATCCTGTTGCATGGTTTGCCGAATAATCCCAACATTAGCGGTAATGTTCCTCGACAGCTCGATTAAAATGGCTGCTTCCTGATCCCTACTTTTTCGGTTTTCATTCCAGCCATTTATCTGAATAGCTATCAAAATCCCGATGACCACCAGGAAAATCTCGCCAATGGCATAAAGCAGATATCCTTTCAGATTTCCCTCGTCAATTAATTTCCGTTTGATTCTTCTCCAGAAATGCAGCATTTTTTTCTTTTAAATGAATAAAGCAGACGGGCAATCAGGGGTCTCTTTTGGGTTTCGGCAACCTGGGGTAGTACTGATTTTCTAATCTTCCTCCGGGTAGATGGATTCTATTCCAGGGTTTCTACCGGCTCTGTCCCCAGCCATTGGATACAGTCGGCCTTCGTCAAGGTGCCTAAATGGATAGCGAAATAGACGCAGGCCTGGCCGATAATCATTCTATCGCTATTCATGTTGTTTCATTTTAAGTGATGGGTCATTATTATGTATAAGCTTTGTTCCGTGCAATTTTGGGGTTCAACAAGGCAAAAAACGCAGGCGACGCAGCGCGTCGGCGAGGCTTTTTAACGACGTGGAAGCCCAAAAGGGCCTGAAATAAGGTATAGATAATATTGTCCCATCACTTACATCAAATAGGGAATATTTCACTCTCCAGTCTTGCCCCAATTTCACCCAGAAATAATAAGGTCTCGTTATCCAGATCAAAATCTGTCAGGGAGCTCCAAATAACGATCCCTAGGCCGTAATGCGCCGTGGGGTTTGCCTTTTTTAATGCAATCAGCCGGTCTTTTAAGGGCATCAGTCGTTTTACCATTTGCTGACCCAGAACACCTCCAGGAATATTCCTGGTCAAGGGTGTTTTGAGTATCCAATGGTTCTCGACCGCACCCCTTTGTCCATCCGATTCTACACCCAGCCAACGTTCGACATCCGCGCCCGTCAGGTTTTCTGAATAAATATAGAACGTGGCAAAACCGGTGTGACTTAGTGGTTCTCCTTTACTGGTCAAGAGGAATTTCTGCTCATAATAGTGGAGAAAACGATCCACAATGGTGTCGAAATCAGCAACCTGGTAGGCCTCTATCGAGCGTTTTATCATTTCCGACAAGGACATCCCCGCTTCACCCCGCCATGCCCAATCTTCCGTATCTCGTCCGGTATAACACTTGGTGTTTTCCACCGTTAAAGGGTCTCCGAAATAGGACTTAAAACCAGCTATACAGCGCACGATATCATGGCAGTTGCCCCAATCCCGTAAAGCATCTACCAAAAGACTGGCCATCTCTCTCAGGTCATGATCGGTCTCGTCGAGAGCGACCAGGTGCAGTAGCGAACGAAAGGTCTTGATTCTGTGAGGCATGCTTGGGGAGATAAGTTGAAGGGTTTATATCCTGTCTTTTGATCTTTGCTGCATGAATTTGTAATAAGTTGAGATAGTACGTTTTATCTGACACAGCTTTAGAAAACGCTCTCGAAAAAGACGAATATTGTCCTTTTTTGAACAGTTATTTTCATTTTTTAAAGTGCCAGGATGATCTTGTAAATTTTGGACCACAAGTTTTTATCGCTCAATATCCAAAATCGTTTTCGTACCAATATTCTAAATTTCGATCTCCTCTATTAGGGGTCGGCTTCGATTCCACTGTCCAAGCGAAGAAACGCTTGGTAGACTAGACCCTCATTACTACGCCACAGGTAAAGGCAATTTACAGCTATCTCTAAACCCAATCCGTGTAAATCTGTGTAATCTGTGGTGAAAATCCGCCACTACTCCCCTGCGTATCAATACCGAATCATCTCATCTACCGCTAATCCAGAGGTTGGAACATATTCGAAGCCGAGCAGCCGGGCCACGGTGGCCGCCACCTGGTTTTGCCACCACTGGCCTGGGGTTTTCATTTCCCCGCGCGCCGGCGTATCCGGACCAATGACCGCCATCCAAATGGCATCAGAACCGGCATAGTCTACCCCGTGCCCGCGCCACTGGTCTTTGGGGGAAGTTCCCCGGCCGTGATCGGTAGTGATCAGCAGCGTGGTTGTTCCGGCATAGACGGGATCCTGCTGCAAATACGTCCAGAGTTCCTGCAAAAAGGCATCTGTCTGCCGGGCGGAATAGAGGTAGTGATCATAGCGACCATCGTGGGCAAAATCGTCGGTTTCCCCATAGGCGATATAGGTGACCCGTGGGTGGTTCTTGCGCAGGTATTCCAATGCATAATGATGAGTAAATGCATCGAGCCGAACGGTAGACCAGGGACTGGGAATTTGCGGCTGCAGGGTATTCAGCAAGACTTCCTTGTCCGACAAGCCTGGGCTTGGTGCCTGGCGAAAGCCGGCATTCACCGGGATACCACTGCGTTTTTCATTGATGATATACGGAAAGACATCCCAGGAACCGAACGCAGCCACCCGCCCGCTAAAACCGGGTTGCTGATGCAGCCATTCCAGGACCGTGACATTGGGGTTATCCACTTTGTTATTACTGTTAATCCGCGGATCTGCCTGCCCGGTAAGGATTTCATTATACCCCGGATACGAAAACCAAAAGCCATTGCTGACATTCACCTGATTCCCGTAGGCCCGGTTGCCGTACAGCTGCCCTTCGGTAGCCATAACGCTCCAGATCCAGGGCAGGAGTCTTGCCCGCCGGCCAATAGCGGTGGGGGCATAAAACTGGTGCTGCAATTCGGTAGTGTCCTCGACGTATCGCTTATCGTTGAGCAGCGTATCAACGGCACCCCCGAATACTTCCTGCCAACGCATGCCATCGAGCGTTACCAGCACAACGTTTTGGGTGTTCATTTGTGCGGTGCCGGATAAGGCCAGCAATAGAAAGCTACAGAGAATCAGGTGTTTCATGAGGATAAGTTGATACTTGATAAAATGATGGATTGGCTGAATTATGACTTAATAACCACCAGCGTCGTTCGTGCTCCCTGGGCACCTTTGACCAGTGCCTGTTCTATATCGGCTGTTTTGGAAGGGCCGGCAATGAAAATGCTAAACCCGGTTTCGGCGACAGCCAGCTGCTGGTATGCCTGGTGGAGTGTACCGACAATCTGGTTGGCACGCAGGGTCAGGATCAGGTGCTGGGTGATAAACGGCAGAATTCGCTGGGGTACACAAGTTTCATCGACCCAAACAGCTCCATTCTCCGCAACCCCCAGCTTACCGGGAATCACCGCCACATCGATCTTATTCAACTCGGCCAAAGGGGTTTGGCTATCGACCGGATTATCCGTTATCGCCCAGTCCGGGTCCACCCCAACGATCCGCAGGCCTGCGCCATAATGCTTCTCAAACCACTCCGGCGACAGGGGAGTATCCTCGGCCCAGGCCCAGGTAGCACCTACCGCTTCCAGCGTAGCCTGAAACCAGGCGACAGTATCTTCCCGGGCAGGGGCAAAAGCAGGGATTTCCGGCGGTGGCACCGGCGAAGGCTTATGGGCGCGTATCCGCGCCAGGATGGCTTCTCGGGAAGGATTCATGCCTTGTGTTTTTTGCGATACCAATCCTGAAAACTTTCCCGGGGTGCCGGTGGCAACTCCCGATCCTGGCCCCAGGTATTCCAACGGTTGTAAACCAACCAGCGGGGTGCCCAACGCAGCGCCAGGCGCGCCAGGCGGCCGGTGATGCGATACCACCAGGGCTTCGCCAGAATAGCCCCGGACAGGTTCAGGGTCTGTACCTTGGCCGGATCGGCCAGTCCGGCTTCCACCACTGCCTGTCTCCACTGATATAGCTGCTCGTGGATGTTTATCTTGACCGGACAAACATCCGAGCAGGAACCACACAGGGTGGAGGCAAACGGCAGATCGGCGTGTTGCTTGAGGTCAAACCCGGGGGTAAGGATGGAGCCAATTGGCCCGGGTACAGTTGTGCCATAACTATGTCCACCACTACGCCGGTAAATGGGGCAGGTGTTCATGCAAGCCCCGCAGCGAATACACTTCAGGGAATTCCGAAAATCCGGACGGCCTAATTGTTCCGTGCGGCCATTATCGACAATCACGATATGCATTTGCGTGCCCGGCCGTGGCCGATGGTGATGTGCCGTATAAACGGTACTCGGCTGCCCCGTAGCACTGCGCGCCAACACCCTGATAAAAATGCCCAAATCCTGCGCCCTGGGAATGATCTTTTCAATGCCCATGCAATGGATTTGCACGGGGGCGCTATGTACGCCCATGTCGGCATTGCCCTCATTGGTACAAACGACTACCCCACCCGTTTCAGCGATGGCAAAATTCACGCCCGTCAGGGCCGCATCGCAACCCACCAAATGATCCCGCAAATGGTGGCGGGCGGCTTCCGTTAGCTGTGTGGGGTCGCTCAACCCCGCCGGAGTGCCCAGGTGCTCGTGGAACAACTCCCCTACTTCTTCCTTCTTTAAATGGATGGCCGGCAATACGATGTGACTGGGAGGCTCTTCCCGCAGCTGAATGATGCGTTCCCCCAAATCGGTATCGACGACCGAAACGCCATTTTCCACCAAATAGTCGCTTAATCCGCATTCCTCGGTGAGCATCGACTTGCTCTTGACCAGGCGCGTTGCGTTGGTCTGCTGCAGAATTCCCAGTACGATCTGGTTATGCTCGCGGGCATCCCGTGCCCAGTGAACCTGGACTCCATTGGCGATAGCCCGTTCGCTGAATTGCTCTAAATACTGATCAAGGTTCCCCAGAACGTGGTCCTTAATTCCCGAGGCAAGTTCGCGCAGTGCCTCCCATTCAGCCACGAGGGCTGTGGCCTGGTCGCGCTTCGCCCGAATAAACCAAAGAGCTTCGTCATGCCAGTTGGTACGGGCTTCATCCTGGATAAAGGCTTTTGCCTTGGTAGCGTGTTGATTCATACCCCGGTGGTATTTAGTATTTCTGCGTAATGGGCTACCCGTAGCGGGTAATTCCTGCGTCGAATGATGCCTTCCAGATGCATCAGGCATGACATGTCGCTGGCGGTTACCACTTCCACACCATTACGCAAATGATCCGCCAGGCGGTCAGCGCCCATTTTCACCGAGACACTGGCCTCCGAAACCGCAAACGTGCCGCCAAAACCGCAGCACTCATCGGAGCGATCCAGGGTGACGATCTCAATATCCGCCACTTGCTCCAATAAGCGGTGAATGCCGGAAGGGGGCTGGCTACCGCGCAACTCCGAGGATGGACCTAAGCGCAAACCGCGTAATCCATGGCAACTGGCGTGAATGCCTACCCGATGGGGGTAACGCGCGCCGGGTATTGCCTGAATCCCTAACACATCGATGAGGAACTCACTCAATTCCAGGGTGCGCGCGCGGATGGCCTGCACGACCGCTGTCTGGTCGATGACGTCGTAATGCTGGCGCACGTGGTACACACAACTCCCCGAAGGACTAACGATGTACGGAAAGTCCGAGAACGTTTTGACAAAATGGTGGTAGGTCTGGAGTGCATCGCGCTCACAACCCGCGTTAGCCATGGGTTGCCCGCAGCACGTTTGCCCTAAGGGGTAGACCACCTCACAACCTAAACGCTCCAG
This sequence comes from Lewinellaceae bacterium, assembly GCA_020636445.1. Taxonomy (GTDB): domain Bacteria; phylum Bacteroidota; class Bacteroidia; order Chitinophagales; family Saprospiraceae; genus JACJXV01. The sequence goes on from JACJXV010000001.1 coordinate 128,269, forward strand.
CAACGCCAGCGTAGCCCTGCCTACCTGGGGATAAAACTGATCGATATAACAAGGAATGAATAAGGCTACCCGCATACCCATTATTTTACCATGAAATGCAGTCTGCCTGGTTACTCGCGGCAGGCTGCTCAGTGAATTTAGGCAAAAAATCAAACCGGGCATATACCTCACGAAGGGATTAGGGAAAATCATAACCCAATTTGCCCCCGGAAATATCCGTAATTCACCCATAGGCCCTATCTTTAATCTTTCAGGAAATTAAAACCCATGCGTATGATTCGCCCCAAGCTTTTTTTACCTCTAATGGTGGCCTTGCTCCTTTCCAGTTGCAGCATTTTTCGGCCACAGGAACAACCCTTTACGTTTACCGTCCTACAGTTGAATGACGTTTATGAAATCTCAGCCCTCGAAGGAGGCAATGCCGGCGGCCTGGCTCGGGTGGGTACTATTCGCCAACAACTCGCAGCCGAAAACCCCAACACCATTGCCCTGCTGGCTGGCGATTTTCTTTCTCCCAGCTTAATTGCTACCCTGAAAATGGATAATGGTGAACGCATTGCCGGCCTGCAAATGGTAGAAACCCTCAACGCACTCGGGCTCGACTATGCCACTTTTGGCAACCATGAATTTGACAACAACGATGTGGCGTTGGTGCAAAAGCGATTCCTGCAATCTACCTTCCAGTATGTAGCGGCTAATGTTCAGCGTCGGTTTCCCGATGGCAGCCTCGCCCGGTTCAAACAAATGAAACAAGGGCAGGAGTCGGCGATTCCGGATTATGCCATTCACGAATTTACGGATGCCCGCGGCCGTAAACTACGGGTGGCCATCGTGGGGGTTATGCTCCCCTTTAATCAAAAAGACTACCTCCAGTACCAACCCGTGGAACAGCGCTTCCGGGAGGCCGTAGCTGCAGCGAAGCAGGAAAGTGATGTAGTCATTGGCCTCACTCACCTCGACATGGTCGACGACGAAGCGCTGGCAGCAGCTGTACCCGGGGTTGCCCTCATCGTCGGCGGCCACGACCATGATCACATGATCTCCCGTGTAGGCAATACCACGGTAAGTAAGGCCGATGCCAACGCCAAAACGGTGTATGTACACCGCTTGACCTACGACCCGGCGACCAAAAACGTAACGGTCAAATCTACCCTGCAAAAGGTGGATAACACCATCCCCGACGACCCCAAAACTAAAGCCGTTGTTGATCGATGGGTCACCCAGGTGAACAACACCCTGGAGAAAAACGGCTACCGCCCCAGTGAGATTATTGGCAAAGTCAGTACCCCGCTGGAATGCAAAGAGGTAGACATCCGAAGCCGGCAAACCAACTTTGGTGAGCTTACGACCAAAGCCATGATGGCGGCCTGGCCGGGTGCCGACTTGTACGTCCTCAACTCGGGATCCATGCGCCTCGATGACAATATCGTAGGCCAAATTACCCAGTACGATATTTTACGCACCTATCCTTTCGGAGGAGGCGTTTCGGAAGTTTCCCTACCCGGAACTGCCGTGACAAAACTGCTGAACATTGGCCTGGTCACCAACCGGACCAAGGGTGGATACCTGCAGGCCCTCGGCGTAAAAGGTGAAACGGATCATTGGCATATTCATAACAAACCCATAGATCCTAATGCGACGTACTCCGTCGTAATGACCGATTTCCTGGCCTCCGGCCAGGAAGGTAATTTGGACTTTTTGAGCCAGTATACAGCGGTAAGCAAAAAGGATATGCAATTCAATGGGCAACCCCTGCGCAATGATATCCGGGATATCGTGATTGCCTATTTGCGGAATGAGAAATAGCGATTGGAAATTGGAAATTGGAAATTGGATGAATCCGATTTCCAATTTCTAGTTTTTATATCCGCTCGAGCGTTGCCGTAGCCGAAGGGTGGTCCCTGAGCGGAGTTATACTCAGGATTACCAAGCCAAAATGGCAAAAAAAATTAACTTTGTTTTGGGCTACGAAGACCCCGCGCTTGCGGACACACCATCCGCTTGGGGCTCGTAGTCCTTCTTTCTTTCCCTACGCTGTCGCCTACTGATTGGCGCATCCAGACTCGGTTGCTGGAAACGTCGAGCAGGGTCTTTTTTGGGTTCTTCCTTTTTCGTGCTCCGAATCGTTTGATGCTGATTGAGTTGATCGATACCTGCATCAAAGGCAGTGCCTGAACGGAGCATCCCATAGATAATGCGGCAAAGTTTATGCATCAGCACCCCTAAAGCTGCATCATGGGACATACCCTTAGCCCGTTGTTTCGCATAGATGGCTCTTAGGTAAGGTTCATTTTGTAAGGTGCGAAAAGCTAACAAATAAAGCTCACGCCTTACCAAGCCAGCGCCTTGTTTGGACATTTTAGGCTTATAGGCACCATCACCACTTGCCTTTATGCGGGGCTGTACGCCAAAGAAAGCGGCCATTTGTTTGGCGTCATCAAAGCGAATTACTTGCTCGATGAAACACAGTAAAATGACTGGAGTAATCGCTCCCATGCCTTTGATCGTCTGCAATAACTTGACTTGCTCCTTATCCACCGGTGCTGTTTGTATCAACAACTGCTCCATTTGCGCTATTTCTTCTTGCAGCCGTTTGATTTGACGGGCTTTGGATTGTATAGTCAGTACAACCAGCGGGGGCGTTTCTTGGATATCCACGCCTTGCGCCAGCGCTTTAGCAATCTGTGCTACCTTCCCTTTAGGCACACATTGGAGTCGCTTGAACCCTTTACTCGCTGCCGCCTGAATTGCTCTTCGGCTTCCATACAACAGCAGCATATCTATCCAGTACTTAGGCCAGCCCGCTGGCTTAATGGCTTCCAGCGACGGCAGGTACTGATAGAGTAACTTCAATAGGGCATTCTTATGGCTCGTACATTCTTCATCCAGACTTACCAGGTGGCGTATCAGGCTGCGAGCCGCTTGGTAAACGCCTCCTTCCGCCATCGGCTGGGGGGTGAACTGTTCCAGGTTTTTGGCTACATGCTAAGCTATGGTGCGCGCACTTATCCCATCATCAATACTGCTTCGCCTTTGCGCTTCGTATTCGTGATAGATGATTTTAGCATTGAGCCGGTATGGCTCTACAAAGGAAACCAGTGCTTTGTCCCCAGCCAACCGGAGCCAATTATCTTCGTACCCGCCGGTACTCTCAGCGACCACCAGGATACGTTTCGCCCCATACTGTTTCTTCCAAACCAGGAGTTGTTCTTTGAGGGTGTTATGCCCTAGGCGATTATCGTCCAAACGAAAGCGAGGTTCCATGACTTGCTTTTGCGCGTCTACTAAGACAAAATCGCCGTATCCTTTACTGACATCCACCCCTAAAATTAAAGCAGTTGACATACTTCGCTGTTTAGTGGTTCTTAAAAGCTAGGCAAGCTCAATCTTGTGAATGCGGCTTCAGGAGCCAAGTTATACTCCGAGCGTAAGTCTAGCAGAGGGGATAAACTCCGCTACGGTCTCGTGGACCAGTCGAAGCAATACATCCTCTCTCCACTAAACTAGCTAACTTTTAATAAAACAATGATACAAGCCGAAGGGCTGATTTCTAATTTCTGTTGAATCTTATTAAGTCATGCTAAATAGATAGTCCGAAAAAGTCGTATTAACTTTTGTCCCAAAAGAGGGACGAAAATGTATTGAAATGACAAGTCTGGAACAACGGCAACAAATCAGGGAGCTGGTGCATCAGGGGTTGAAAGCGCCCCAGATAGCCCAGCGGGTGAAAGTGTCTGTGTATACGGTGCGCAAATGGCGGCAACGTCTAAAAAAAGGGGTTCCTTATCTTCAGCCATGGGGCGTCCGGCGACAGGGGCAATGAGCAGCTTTCCTGCTTTTTTGCGTTTGCGTATCAAAAGCATTCGCGAAAAGCAAGAAGGCTGGGGACCAACCACTATTCTGGCCGAATTAAAGGCTGATAGTCGATTAGCCTCACAAGAGCTGCCCAGCAGAAGTACCATAGGGGAATTTCTGCGTCAGGAACAATTGAGTAGGCGTAATGAACCTCATAGCTCCTTGCCGGTGGAAGCCTGCCCCAAAACAGCGCGCTGTCACGAACTTTGGCAAGTCGATGGACAGGGCAACAGTTCTGTAACCGGAGTAGGCCCTGTGGCCATGCTGAATGTAAAATATGTTCACTCCACCACCTATGTGTCGAGCTTTCCGGCCAGGATGAAAAGTAAGCGGGGGCACCCCAACACCAGCGACTACCAAACTGCGTTGAGACTGGGTTTTATGCACCATGGTCGACCGGAGCGATTGCAGACAGACCACGCCAGTGTTTTTTACGAAAACAAGAGTAAGTCTCCTTTTCCTACGCTGTTCTGTCTTTGGCTGGTTAGCCTGGGGATTAAACCCTGTTTTAGCCGGGTCAATCAGCCCACTGATCAAGGGCGAGTGGAAAGAGCCCACCAAACGGTCTTTGCTCAAGTGCTTCGAAGACGGACCAGCTACCAGAATTGGGAGCATCTCTTTGAGTGGTGTGAAAAAAGGCGAACCCGGCTCAATGAGGTCATCCCCAGCCGAGCCACGGATGACCTGCCTCCACTGGTAAAATATCCGGAAGCAAAACACTCCGGCAGGTTTTACCACCCCACTACCGAAGCCCAACTGATCTGTTTGGAAAAGGTGTGGGCTTTCCTGGCCAAAGGAAAGTGGTTTCGCAAAGTGGCTAGCAGCCGGACTATCTGCCTCGGTGGTCAGGTTTACTATGTGCCTGGCACTGTCGCCGGTCAACAGCTACAAATCACCTTGTGCAAGCAGGAAAAATGCCTGATGTTCCACAATGACAAAGAACTTTTGATCGCTAAAATCCCGCTCAAAGGAATTACTCGCGAAACACTAATGGGAAACTTAGAACCGCTGGTTCAATTCCCTAATTTTCAACTGGAACTTCCCCTATACTGGGAAGCTCAAAAAACTAATACGACTTTTTCGGACTCCACTTAGTACGACTTAGTCGGATTCAACATTTCTCATTTCTCATTTCTCATTTCTCATTTCTGCTCAGCAACCCCTGGCTACTCCACCGGCTTACGGTACAAAACCGGTATTTGATCCCCGGTAATCCCTTGCAATTGAATTTGGTTGACGGCAAGGTCGAAGGCAAACTCAACGTCATCGCCCTGGCTGGCGAGTGCGCGGTAGAAGCCAATGGCAAACTCAATGGCGACATTATCCGGAACCGTGTCACTCATGCCAATCACAAAATCTACTGTTTGAGCAATACCTTTGGCCTGATCTTCGGAATGACAGGAATTGAGCAATACCAGTTTGATGGGAATCCGGCGGGTCATGATTTTGAACATATTAGCCAACGCCTCACCAGAAACCAATTGCGGTTGCCCACTGGAATCCTGCAAAACGATTCCGCCGGTGGGTAGTTTACTGTTTCCACTCACGCCATGTCCGGCAAAATGAATCGCGTAGGGCTGATGTTTCAACACCGCTTGCTGCAGCTCGCCTGCTTGCACTGCCGGTTCGGCTTTTAAGCTAAAGGGAACTGTACCATCCTGCAAACTGCGAAAAACAGCGCCGAACTCTTTTTCCAATTGCAGTTTCGCCGCATCAACCGGATTGGAGGCCAAAAACAAAATGACCGGCTGGGTAGGGGTTGAACCAGTGGCTGGTGTATTGCCAACGCCGGGTGTTGTTGCCTCTTCACCCGTAGGCTGGTAACGACTTACCAGATCCAGCAAAGCGGTGGAAATCTGTGATTGTTCTCGCAAAGCATCCGTAAATGAAATGAGGTTCATTTGCTCATTCTGCTTGTTGCGGGTATATCGCGATTTGAGCAAAATAAGGGTGTTTTGCAAATCGCGATCCCCTTGAGCGACGGCGATATCCAAAAATTTATCCAGTGCCTGATCGACCTTATTCTCCGCAATAAGTCCTTGCAACTGACTCTTCATCTCTGCCATGAATCTGCTATTTTATAGGTTGCCTTCCGGCTATTATATTCATTAAACGGTTTCTCGTTTTTGTAACGCCCCATTCACATAGAGTACCGGTAAATGGGTCCCCCCTACCCCCTCCAGTTCTATTTGGTTGACGGCCAAATCAAACGCAAAAGCGATATCATCCTGGTATTCACCCAGGCCCCGGTAAAACCCGGTTGCAAATTGAATCGCCGTCTGGTCCGGCACGGCATCAGTCATGCCAATCACGTAGGGAACATACTTGGCAATTGCCCGGGCCTGCGTTGCTGCGTAACAGGCATTGAGCACCACTACCTTTATGGGAATCTTGGTCAGTAAAATTTTAAATAAGGTGGATAGCGACCGGCTTGCAACCAGCTTTGGATTACCATCCTGGTCTTCGAGGATAATACCTCCATCGGGGAATTTCTTGGAAGCTTCTACTCCATGGCCCGCAAAATGAACTACTACGGGCTTATGTTTGAGCAACGCTCCCTGCAATTCCCCTACCTTGAGGGCCCATTCCGCCTTGAGGGAAAAATCAACGATCCCATCCTGCAGGCTGCTCGCAATTTTTACAAACTCTTTTTCCAACTGAATTTTTCCCGTATCCAGTGGGTTGGAGCCCAAAAATAAAATAGCTGGCCGACCGGCTTTTTCGTCTTTGTCCTTTTCAGGTTTTTTTACGACCAATTCTTCCAGGACAGTCTTGACCGCCTGAGCAATTTCCGTTTGCTCCCGCAAGGCCTCCCGGTAGGAAATCAAATGCAATTCTTCCTGTTTTTTCAGGAGGGAAAACTTATTCTTCAGTGTGAATAACTTCATTTCAACCCCTGCCTTATGCGCTGCATTCAAACCTGCCAACAAAATATCGATAGCCATATCGACTTTGTTTTCCAGTAAAAACTGCTGTACCTCCTGGGTCTTGATTGGCATAAAAGCTAAGATTGGGCCGTTTTGGCATTAAGGGGGGGCTCCCCGAGTAATCGCAGCGAAAAGATAAGAGGTTTTTCCGGGTTTGTACAAACTATACCCCAGACAAAGTATCTTCTGACTTACATCGATCCTTCTACATTAATGAGAATACCTGCCATAACCGATTCACGCAATTGTCGAAGTTCAGTTTGCTGGGCTGCGGAAAGCTTATTCCAGCGTTCGCTGGCAATAACGACAGCCACTTTCTCCCGGTAGAGTAAGGAGTAGAAACCCAAACACCCCAACAGCAGTGCCCCCATCAATAGCCACCACGCCCCGGTAAGCAGACTAACCACTGCCCAGCCGATAAAATACACTAAAAAAGCACCCAGGCCGGCAGCCCAGAGAATTGGCCCATAAAAGGTGACTGACTCTACCTTGGTATCTTTAATCCATTGTGCCAGTCGTGCCGGCGGATAGCAAAACACCCGCCCGATTCCCGCCAGCATTCCTCCAGCTGCGCGTTCAAGACCTGCCATAGCAGCTGAGTTGCCCCCATACACCGCAGCATCGCTTATTTGTAACTCGGCCAATCGCTGAAAGTAGGCATCGGCAACCTGCCTAAGGGCTGCTTTTTCTTCTGCACCCATTTGGTTGACCTGCTGCGCAATGGCTTGCTCGGCGCGCAGGGCCTTTTCCTGCGTGGAAAATATGGGGAAAACCGGCTCCGGTCGCGTTGAGCGATCCATAATCCACAGGTAATCGGCCAGTTCATCGTCGGCAGGATCTTCAATGATGACCATTTCTGCCCGCAATCGATCGGCCAGGGTTTCTGTCAACCCTTGCCCGTCGGGCTGCTCTCCGGTGCCATAAAAGGCCCGGGCACCGATGGGTTCTCCAACCGACATCATCACCGACGACCGAAATCGATCAGCATAGGTAAAGGTAACCCCGATGGGTACTACATAAACATCTTCCAAATCCGGGTAAGCGTCCAATACACCAAAAGCAATGCGGCCCAACCCTCGTTGCAAGGGACGTAAGCGTTTTTCGTGCTCCGTGAGCCCCTCCGGAAATATCATGATCGACTTATTGGCCGCCAGGGCTGCATGGCAAGCGGCAAAGGTCGAATAATTGGTTTTCAGACCATTAATCCCCCCATCGCGCATCCGGAAAATAGGCACCATGTGCAGCGCGCGCAGCATAAAATTGGCGAGTGGATTTTGAAAAAAATCGCCCCGCACTAAAAAAAATATGGGCCCCTGCAAAAATACAGCTAATATGCTCGGTTCCATAAACCCAGTCGGATGGTTTACGGCCAAAATAATAGGCTTGCCCCAGGGAATGCGCTCCGCATGGGCCAGTTGAATTTTCCGAAGAAACACCCGTAACCCTAGGCGAGCGATGGGGCGGGCAACCTGATATAACATAATAGCCAAAATAGGTGATCACCAAAGTTAGTGTATTCGCTTATTTTTACGGCATGGAAAAGTATCTGTTGGTGATTGGGGGCCCTACAGCAAGTGGTAAAACTGCATTGGCTATTCGCCTGGCTCAGCATTTTGGCACAGAAATCCTCTCGGCGGATAGCCGCCAATTCTATCGGGAGATGGTGATTGGTACGGCTAAACCTACCCCCGAAGAACTGGCCCAGGTACCTCATCATTTCATCGACCACCTTAGTATCCACCAACCGTATTCCGTTGGCGATTACGAGCGGGATGCCCTGGCCCTGCTGGAGCGACTTTTCCAGCGGCACCAATTGGTTATCGTTGTTGGGGGCTCCGGCTTATTCCTGCAGGCACTTTGCCAGGGACTGGATGACTTTCCGGAAGTTTCCCCGGAGGTGCGAGCCCAAGTATCCCAACTGGCCACCGAAAAAGGTATAACAGCACTCCAGGAATTACTGCGGGAACGTGACCCAGCTTATTATGCCGCCGTTGACCGGCAAAATCCGGCCCGGTTAACGCGTGCACTGGAAGTAATCCTGACAACTGGCAAACCCTTTTCAAGTTTTCGCAAGGGCCTGGCAATCAAACGCCCCTTCACCCCTATCTACCTGCAGCCCTACTGGAACCGGCAGTCGCTGTATACCCGTATTAACCAACGGGTGGATCAAATGATGGAGCAGGGATTGCTGCAGGAGGTTCAGGAATTATTTCCACACCGAACCCTAACGGCCCTGCAAACAGTAGGCTACCAGGAACTTTTTGCCCACCTGGAAGGACAATCCAGCCTGGCTGAAGCAGTCAACCTGATCAAACAAAATAGCCGCCGCTACGCCAAGCGCCAGCTTACCTGGTTCCGGCGGGAAGGCTTCTGGAAACATTTCGCAGGCAACCAGAAAAACGATGCACTCCTCTTGTCCTACCTGGAAGAAGCAATCGCCCATGGGTTCACCTGGCAGGCCTCCCGCGATCCGGATCAGGTAACCCTTTCGCAGCGCGATGGAACACAAATCAGGGCAAGCTGGACCCACCAGAGAGTCCAGTTCAGTGGTGCTACCGACCACCCCCAACTTCCTTTTTGGCTGCTCCACGAACTGTGCTACCGCACTGCGGAGAAACCCATTACGCTAGTTCCCCCGCATGATTCCTGGAAACAGTGGCTACCAAAGGTGGGATACCAACTCCATGCGGAAGGCACCGGTTGGCTGGGGCAAGTTCCTAATTTCTGATTTCTGGTTTTCTCGTTTCTGATTTCCTTCGCCGGCCGTAGCTTTGCGCAGGCGGGTCGTTTCTGATTTCCTTCGCCCGTCGAAGCCCGCCATAGGCGGACAAGCTTAGCGTAGGCGGGTCCTCACCCTTCACTAAGGACCATTGTCAGCCCTTAACTTCTCAGTTGAAATAGCACTACAACCTACCCAACACAAAAGGGGGACTGACAAATTAATGCCAGCCCCCAGGGTACAGTTTTACTCACTCATTCCATTTGTGACGTAACCACTACAGTGATTCAACGAATTGCCTTGCTGGCTTTACCTTTAGTCACAAACCGAATGCTACTATACCCATTTGTGAAGGATTTCTTTCCGGATTAACGCACGCTTACCGGATGATCACAGGTTTAGCAGGGGTAGGTTTTTGATCCACCCACAACTGGATATAATACATACCAGATGGCAACCCTTGCAGATTGATGCGCTCCTGCGTTTGCCCTTCTGGAAGTGCGATGGTTTGGTTGCGCAAAATGCGGCCCCACTGATCCGTCAGCTGCCATTGGCCATTCGCCGCCCGTGGCGAGTCAATCAACAGGTAGGTTTCCGTCTGTGCAGGCAGTGGAGCTACGCGCCATTTCCAGTTGAGCAGTTCAGGATCGAAGGCATTGGTCAGCAGACCCAGCGTCAGGTCTACCGAAGCACCTGTGCCTACGCTTAACAAACTACCATCGCTAGCCACCGCCCGGTGATAAAGGGTTATACTTTGCCCAGGCAGAACGCCAGCGCCAACCAACAAGGCAGCTACCGTGCCAAACGTCGTGGAGAAGACGGTATCACGGCCTGTACTGACCGAGAGTAAAATGGTACTGAAATCAGCTACGGGAGAAAGTTGCCAGATATAAACAACCCGGTTATTATTGGGATCTGTGGCTCCTTTCCAGGTGGCCTGGAAGGCCGTGGTGGGATCACCCTGAATCGTTACCGCTGCTCCGGTTGTTGGGGTCAAAATAGCAGTAGCTGACGGGAAAAAGTTGACTTCCGGCAGCACCTGGCCGCGAATTTCACCGGAACCCACCTGCACCGTATGGAAATTGGCATACAAGCTGCCTTTAATCAGGGAATCCACAACAGCTGCCGCGGGAGTCTGGCTATTATTCTCAACCCGAATTTCTCCACTTTTGCTATCAGCATCCAATGAGACCTGGATGGGGACGGCAATCCCACCTCCTTGTCCGGCAGCACCATTATGTAAATGCGCGCCGCCCGCTACATTGGGGTTGAAAGCACCTAACAGGCTGCCAAAGCTACCTGTCGTAGTGATCTGGCTGCCATTCCATTCTACACTAACCATACCGCGGCCGCTGGAAGCTACCGCTGGTACTTCGTGTAATCCATTGAGGTAACCGAGTAAATAAGCCTTGGCAACAGGCCGCAAATTACCGCGTAATTCCCCACCCGCAAACTGCGTTGTGTGAATATTGGCATATACCCGCCGGGCACGTACGGTATCAATAAAGCTGGCCGAAGTAGCCAGGGTATTTCCCGATGCTTCAAATGATCCGGAGCGGTTATCACCGGCCAGGGTGGTATTGAGTCGGTACAGAATCCCCCCATTTTGGCCCGGCAATCCTGCGTGCAAGTGTGCTCCACCGGCCACATTAATATTAAAGTCGCTGCCTAACCCCGAAAAAGACCCGGTAGCCACTACCCGGCTCGGCGATACTTCCATGGCCAACATTCCGCGAGCAGCGGTGTTTACAGGAACCGTTTCTGCAGCTCCACTCAGCGGAGTCAGGAAGTAATTATTAGCCTGGGCCAGTAATTGAGCACGTACCTCTCCTGAGCCTACTTTGGTTGTGTGGATATTGGCATACAGGAACCGGCGCTGAAGGGTATCCTTTTTGCCCCCCGTTAGGGAAAAAGCATTTTGCGCTGCTAAAAACTCCCCGCTTTTCAAGTCGCCACTGACCACACTTGCTAATGGAAATATAATTGGGCCGTTCTGGCCAAGCAAACCTGCATGCAAGTGAGCACCTCCGGCGATCGAGGCATTGAAGTCGCCATCCAGTTTGCTAAAGGCACCGGAAACCGTCAATGTGTTCCCCTGTACCTCGCCGATCAGCGCACCTTGTCCATTACTGATGACTGGCTGTGTCTCCTGCGTTCCGGTAAAGAACCCCTGGAAATAATATTGTGCTGTAGGAACCAACTGCCCCCGTAATTCACCACCCCCATGCAGGGTTGTATGAATATTGAGGTAGTGCCGGCGGGCAAAAAGATCCTCACGCAGGGTACTGGTAAGTGCATATTGATTATTCGCTGCTAAAAAAGAGCCACTCCGCTGATCGGCGTTGACAGAACTGGTCAGTCCAACGGCGATACCTCCATTCTGACCTGCCAGTCCGGTATGCAGGTGTGCACCACCGGCAACTGCAGCATTGTAATCGCCTTCCAGGCCACTAAAGGAGCCGCTAAGCGTTAAATCATCGCCTTTTACCTCTGCCAGAACTGCTCCCGTTGCCTTCGTCAGCACACTCGGGTTTTCATTTGCTCCCGACAGGTGAGCCCAAAACGCGGCATTGGCTTCACCACTGTATACCTGACCGCGCAGCTCGCCACCGCCAAAGCCAGTAGTATGGATGTTGGCATAGATACGCCGCTGCTCCAGCAAATCCTTTTGCTCACTGGTCAGGGCAAACTTATTATTAGCCGCCAGATAAGTACCTGAGCGATTGTCAGGATTAACCGTAGCGTTCAGGCGAATGGCAATCCCGCCATTACTACCCGCAAGCCCATTATGCAAATGAGATCCTCCGGCTACTGCCGGGTTGAAATCACTGGAAAGCCCCTGGAAGGCCCCCGTAACAGTTAGGGTATCTCCCTCAACTTCCAGCATCAGCATCCCACTGCCATTCGACATAACAGCCGGAACTTCCTGACTACCAAAAAGTCCTGCCTGATAGTATTTGCTGGATTTGCGAAGAAGCTGGCCGCGAATTTCGCCCCCGCCATACGCTGAGGTGTGCACATTCACATACCACTGGCGATTTTTCAGGGCTGTAATTTGCGCTTCGGTAAGGATGAACGTGTTATTGGCCGCTTCAAACTTGCCGCCCTTCTTATCTGCGTCAGGGGTGACCGTCAGGCCTATGGCGATTCCACCACCCTGTCCTGCATAACCAATATGGATATGAGATCCCCCCGCCGGGGTTCCCGTAAAATCACCCACCAGGTTTTTAAAATCACCGGACACCACCAACTGGGTGCCATCTAATTTCGCGGTGACCTGCCCGCTGGCTGGACTCAGCACCGGACTAACCTCCTGGTTGCCACCCAGGAAAGCGACAAACTCCTCCTGACTGGAATTTACCTTGGGCATTACGGTAATTTGCCCCTTCATCCCAAAGCTGGCATGAGGAGTACAAACATAGTAATACGTGCGGGCCGTAGTAAGAACCACCGTCCCTCCGCCAAAAGGGGTTGAAAACCCTCCGTTAGGAGTACTGCCATTGCTATCCCAGGTAGCTTTATCCACCTCGGTGGCATTATGGTCGCCGTCTATTTGAAAGATAATAGTATCACCAACTGTTACAGTGAGTATTGCCGGAGTAAAGGTAAATCCGGAGTTGGTAACCGTATGCTGGGTAGCCATCGCCCAGTGAGTTGGTCCCAGGGAACATAAAAAAAACATAAAGAGTGTACGCATCTTTTGCATGAGCATGAAGTTTTGGGTAATGAAATGACCGTTCCGGCGAATACCGGAATAAAAAAGCTAGTCTAGCGGCAGGCAACACCTGCCGTAGATCAGTAGTATTAGTAAACTTTAGATTTCCAGGCTTGGCGATCCTCAAAACACGGACCGCCGCATTACTATTCGAACACCGAAGCTTTGTAAATCAACTTTTCCGCGGCCAACGCCAGCCAATGATTGCTTACTGAACAATTCTGACTGAAAATTGATGCGGGAGTTCAACTGGAATACATATCCGACTCCAAGGTCAATGCTGCTCCACCAGAACTGACTGTCCTGGGAGGAACTCCACCGCTTAGTCTGGTTTCCGCTTCCATAGGGGTATTGATAATCATATCGTTCATTGAGCATAAACCAATTAGCAATGCCCAGGCGCCCCGTCCAGCCGGCTCCACCGCCCAGGGGGCGTTGGTAATAAGCGATGGATAGCGGTGTCTCAATCATCGAGCAAACACCGATGGTTCGGGTGGGAGGTACACCGGGCCAACTCCCACGTGGGGGACTGAATTCATTCGCTCCGGCTACGTACCATTCCCGGCTAAGCAACCCACCAGCAGCAAATGACCAATGTTTGCCCGCCGAAACTTCGAGTAATAGTCCCGCATTAAGCCCCGGCCGATTGAAATCCCCCCAGCCTACACTATTGAGTTTCGCTTGGGCAGTAAGTCCAACCCAAAGCCGCATCGGGGAAGGATGTGACGAGGGTATGTTGTATGCTAACACTTGAGGTGCCGACACCTTAAGTTGGGTATCCTTTTCCTTTTCCCGGGAAGACTGGTAGGTTAAAACAGGCATTGCAGCAGGTAACCCTTCCAGGTATATCGGTTCTCTGGCAGAAAAGCCTGCCTCGCCCGGGTTGGTGGGTATTGAGTAAGGTGCCGTTGTACCTTGCTGCGGCAATCCTGCTATTTCTTCCCCTGGCAACACAGATTGAACGGCTGCAACCGGAATCAGGTCAGGGCGGCTCTCAGATTGGCTTCCGGGCACAGGGCCGGAGGGATTTATTGAGGTAATATGCTTGTTTTGCACGTTGCCGGTAATGGTGGTTTCTTTAGGATACGTAAATACACCAGGATTTGGATTTACACCTGAGGCATTTTTTTCCCGGGAATCGATGCCAGCCACCAGCGAATCGGGTTGCAATTCCCTGTTCGCGGGGTTTACCGACGCCTGAATCCGCTCCTCTTTTTGTCCAGGTAATGATTGGTTCTCAGGTATCGTATTTCTCGTGCTTAACCCATACCAACAGGCAATTACGCCGAGAAGTACAGCTACGGCCCCCAGCCACCACCAAAACAGTACCCGACGCCGGCGATGGCGGTCCAGTTTTGCTTCCATAAGCCGCCAGGCCTCCGGGTTGGCGGTGAAGGGGTACTGTTCTGCTGAGCGCTGGAACAGTTCATCAATCTCTTGGCGATCCTGTTTATCCATATTTTGTATCCAGTGATTTTCGGACCATTTCCTGTAATTTGCCCCGTGCTTTTGACAAATTTGACTTACTGGTTCCGACTGAAATACCTAACTGTTTCGCTATTTCCTCATGATTATATCCATCAATGACGAATAAGTTAAAAACGGTCCGGTAGGCTGTGGAAAGCGACTGGACCATTCGCATGAGATCCTGATAGTGAATCCGGCTTAAAATATCTTCCACTGAATAGTGGTTATCCTCCACCTGCATATCTTCAAAAGGTTTAAACCGACTTTGTTTTTTTAGATGCTTAAGTGCAGTATTGATAAGAATCCGCCGAAACCAAGGCTTGAAAGGGCGATCCTTGTCAAATCGCTTGATGTGTAAAAACACTTTTAAAAACCCATCATTCAAGATTTCAATAGCTTCCGGTTCGGAATGCGCATAGCGAATGCAGATACTCATGCCGTAGGCGTAGTAACTGTCGTACAACTGCTTCTGTGCAGCCCGCTCCTGACGGACACAGGCAGCTAACAGCTGTTGCCATTCCACTGACGATATTTCCAACATCCGGTTTCAGCGCGTTTCTCGTTCCTTATACCCCTTTCCAGGTAGTCAGGTTGCCTGTTGAGTACCGAATTTGAAAAAAATTAAATCCATTTTCCTGTGGTTAAACTATTTTATAGATTTTAGCTTTCCCTATAGGGTAAACAATTCCCATACCCTGTTTTACTTTGGCGCAGTCCAAATGGAATAAATAAGTGCAAACACAAAATAATCTTGGAAAATGATTTGGAAGCAACCTATCTCCTTAGAACACCTCAACGCCCTTTCAGCGAATACCCTTTCTACCCATTTGGGCATCGAAATCATTGGCTATGGTGACGATTACCTGCAAGGGCGTATGCCGGTAGATCACCGTACGGTACAACCGTTTCGAATTTTACACGGCGGAGCTTCAGTAGCGCTGGCCGAATCTTTAGGAAGTGTTGCCTCCGTACTTTGTCTTAACCGACCGGAGATCGAACAAGCAGTTGGTATCGAAATCAATGCCAACCACTTAAGCTCCGTTCGCGAGGGTGGCTATGTCATTGGTACGGTAAAGCCACTGCGTATAGGGCGCCGAATTCACGTTTGGCAAATTGATATCACGGATGAAAATGGAAAAGCCATTTGCTCCAGCCGACTGACGATTGCCATTGTTGAGCGGCCAGTATAGGCTTTTCCCTTATTTTGGTCGTCTTACCGACGGCATCGTCTTGTCCGAACACTTAAACTAGCCTTTCGGGCATTTTAGATAAAAAATTCTCATATGCGCTTTTGGTGGTTTTTACTCGCTGCTGGTATCCTCTTTCCTCTAATAGGGATTAGTCAATCGACGAAGAACCTGGAAAAACTGGCCCAGGTAGATCAGTTCGGCCAGTATAATGATATCTGGGGCTATGTAGACCGGTCAGGCCAGGAATATGCTATCCTGGGAACCCGAACCGGAACAGCCATCTACCTGCTGACCGACCCCCGGAATCCCCAATTAGTCAAGGTTATTCCTGGCGCTAATTCCATCTGGCGTGATATCAAGTCCCGGGGCGATTTTATCTATGTTGTTGCCGACCAGGGAGCTGACGGTATCGTAGCTATCGACATGAGTAAGGCCCCAACCACCATTACCGCACAATTTTACAACCCCATTGCTGCTACCGGCGTAAACCCAGGTCCGATTACAAAATGCCACAACCTGTGGATCGACGAGAAGGGGTATCTCTATTTATCCGGCTGCAATGTACAGGCGGGCGGAGTGGTCATTTTTGATATATTCACCCAACCCGGTGTACCAACCTATGTCGGAGCTGCCGACGCTCGCTATTCCCACGACAATTTTGTGCGCGGGGACACGCTATGGAGTGCCGATATCAATAGTGGCTTATTTTCAGTAACGGATGTCCGGGACCGAACCAGGCCGAGCTTGCTGGCGACGCAACGGACAGGATTTAGTTTTACCCACAACTGTTGGCCTTCCGACGATGGGAAATACTTGTTTACCACCGATGAGCGCTCAGGAGCTTTTGTGGAAGCGTATGATATTACCGATCTCAACGATATTCGTCTCCTTAATCGCTTCCGGCCATCCAGCAGTAATGACGACAGATCGACGCCCCATAATGTCCATTACTTTCAAGGGTATTTGGTGACATCCTGGTATTCGGAAGGCGTTATCCTTACAGATGCTTCCCGCCCGGACAATCTCATTGAGGTGGGGCACGCCCCTACGTCAACGAGTGGTATTGGCTGTTGGGGGGCTTACCCTTTCTTACCTTCCGGACTGGTGCTGGCCAGCGACTATACAGAGGGGCTTTATGTTTTTCGACCTACCTACCAACGGGCCTGTTATCTGGAAGGGACAATTACCGAAGCCAGTAGTGGCCAACCACTGAATGGAGTGACTGTCACGCTGGAGGTCCCTGAAAGAGCAGTTGTTCGCACCACTTCCCCCACCGGGCAATTCAAATCAGGAACCGCTGATGCCGGGGTTTATTCGGTACGGATCGAGAAAGAGGGCTATTTTCCCGAATCACGGCAGGTTTCCCTGAAAAATGGCCAGGTGAACCTGCTCGATGTTGCGCTGCAAAAAATTGTTCCCCGCCAGGTTAAACTAGCGGTAACAGGCCCCAATGGTACCACCCTGGTGCCGCAATCCCGTGTACAACTCACGAGCGGAGCATTTACCTTTCTGGGCCAAACGAATGGGGTCGGATTTATCGACCTGCCTAATTTACCGGAAGGTTCCTATCAGGTTGCAGTTGGCAAGTGGGGATACTTACCCTTGAACAAAGAAATTACCATTTCCCGGGATACTACCCTGGTACTTCAATTGACTACAGGCTATGCTGATGATTTTGAATTCGACCTCGGCTGGACGATCACCGGTGATGCCCTGGCTGGGAAATGGTCTCGTGGCATCCCTGTCAGCACGAGTTTCGAGGGCGTTTTCATTGCACCGACAGCGGATTCCGATCAGGATCCCGGGCGGAGTTGTTATCTGACTGGCAATACCGGAGGTGATCCCGACCTCGATGATGTAGAAGATGGCCTTACCTGGCTGAGTTCGCCCATCATGGATCTTACCGAATACAATAACCCCGTAGTGCAGTACGACCGTTGGTGGGTCAATACCGCAGGAGATTCTCCTATTGATGACACCCTATTCGTGCTCGTAACCAATGGCCTGGGTGATACAGCAGTAGTCGAGAAAATCTTTCAATCAACTGCTGGTTGGGTTACTTCTCCTCCTAGTAGCCTGCGGTCACTTCTGTCCTTAACGGGGCAGATGAAAATTCATTTCTTGACCAGTGATCTGATTACCAGTCCTCATTTAGTGGAAGCCGCGATTGACCGCTTCCGGGTCGCTGATAGCCAGGTCACCGCCACCCAACCCATTCAACGATGGCTTACTGCCCGTTTACAAGCCGCCCCCAACCCGTTTGCTGATCAAACTGCATTTCAATATACCTTACCTGCTGGTACACCTGGAGGGGTTATCGAAGTGTTTTCCAGCCAGGGGCAGGTTCTTGAACGTTATCCATTCAGCGAAATCCAGGGAACTTTATACCTTGGTCAGGAGCTCCCGCCAGGGCTGTACTGGGTACGTATGCGAACTTCGGGAACGGCAACCCAAGCTGTGAAAATGATTAAAATAAAGTAAATCAATGGTTTAAAAACTTATAACTAACGTAAAATTGCGGGTTAGTTAAATTATTTGGGCATCCACCTAGGGGTCTGTCTACTTTGGAAATGAGAAATGAGAAATCAGTTTCTCCTATACCGAGCTACTGCGGGTAAAAAATCTACATGCGAGGTATTGTCCAAAAGTAATTGGTAATGAAGAATTTTGACACAAACCTCACATGAGGATTAGAAATGGTCCTATTGGTACACTCTCCGCTTTGAACTATCCTTCCCCTTCCATCAATTGCTCTATCCGTTTGTCTGGAATCAGCCACATTAAGGCTACCAAAATATAGATCCCGCCAGCAACCCAGGAATTCACCCAACACGAAGCTACCGCAATAAGGTACAAGACCAACGAAGCCTTACCCTTGAGATCCTGGCCGATAGCCCTGGCCAGGATCGAATCCCGCCCGTGGCTTTTGATGATCAAGACCTGTAAAATGTTATAAGCCATCCCGGCCATTAATAACACAATTCCGTAAAGGCCCATTTGAATAGCCCCAAAACTGTGCTCCCCCATCCAACCTGTTACAAACGGCACCAGTGAGAGCCAAAAAAGCAGATGGAGATTAGCCCAAAGGATACCCCCAGTCACCCGGTCCACCGTATGCATCAGGTGATGATGATTGTTCCAATAAATACCGAGGTAAATAAAACTCAGGACGTAACTCAAAAAGATAGGAATCAGGGGCTTTAAGTCCTCCAGGTCATGTCCTTCCGGTACTTTAATTTCCAATACCATAATGGTAATAACGATGGCTAGTACACCGTCGCTGAATGCTTCTAGTCGGTTACTCTTCATATTGCTTTGGGTTAAGGGATTAATCCGGGTTCTTCATTCAAGATAATCGTTTATTCGTTTTCCTTCTAACCCTTTCTGCTGTTAGCAGATCAATGCTGGTGATTTGAGCGTACTAGGTGGTAGCAATCCTTAACCTGTAAAGAAGTCAAAAGCCCATCGCCTCAATAGCAGATAATTCCGATTACCTCCATTACCGTGCCTACGCGGAATTTGTATATTAGGCTTACTTTTCCGCAATTAAACAGCACCTTCGAATGTCCGAAACATCCAAACACCAGTTGCAAACGCTGGCAGTCCATGCCGGTTATTCTCCGAATGCCGAAGCCAACAAGGATGTGGCTTCCCCGTTGCACCTGAGTACAACCTTCGTTCGCAATCCGGATGGAAGCTCCAGTGAATATATCTATACCCGCAGCAATAACCCTAACCGGGAGATGGTGGAAACGAAACTTGCCGCACTGGAAGGGGCGCAGACGGCCATCACCTTTGCTTCCGGGCTCGCCGCCATTCATGCCTTGCTGGATTCGGTCCTGGAACCCGGCAGCCACCTGATTATTCCCGATGATTGTTACCATGGGACCCGCGCTATTGTCCAACAAATTCTCAGCCGCTGGCAGGTAGAGCATACCGCTGTAAATCTGGCAGACCCTCAGCAGTTGGCAGCAGCCATTCGTCCCAATACCCGCTTAGTATGGATCGAAACCCCCTCGAATCCATTGTTGAAAATTGCGGACATTCAAAAAATCACCACCCGCTGCCGGCAACACCAAATTTTGACGGCCTGTGACAATACCTTTGCTACGTGCATCCTGCAAAAACCGCTGGAGCTGGGGGCTGATTTTGTCATGCACTCTACTACCAAATTCTTCAGTGGGCATTCGGATCTACTGGGTGGTGTTCTGCTAACCAACCGGGATGATGAGCTTACTACTCGTCTGCGGGAATTCCAATCCACGGCCGGTGCCGTCCCCGCACCCTTTGATTGCTGGTTATTAAACCGTAGCCTGGCCACCTTTCCCCTCCGGGTTATGCAACAGTGTGCTAATGCCGTTAGCCTGGCGGCTTATTTACACCAGCATCCGCGTATCGAACAGGTTTTTTACCCCGGATTACCCGCTCATCCCAACCATGCTGTTGCTGCCCGCCAAATGCGGGGAGGGTACGGTAGCTTAATTTCGGTTTTGGTAAAAGGAGGACAAACGGCTGCAATGCATTTTGCCGGCCGATTACAACTCTTCAAACACGCTACCAGTCTGGGAGGGGTTGAAAGCCTTATCGAGCACCGACGCAGTGTTGAAGGGCCACATCCCATAAGCCCGGATAACCTCCTCCGAATTTCGGTAGGCATCGAACATATCGACGATCTGATCCGGGATATGGAGCAGGCCCTGGGAGATTAACATCACGCATGCTAACCATTCAGTGGTTAGCATGCGTGATGTTGATAAGTACCATTATTTATTCGGGTCGACAGAATCATTAACATCACCCGACTTGAAGCCGATAAAGTCGAAATCAAGAATGTCTTTGGTGAATGTGTTTAACTGGAAAGCTGAGGCAATAATACCTGCGAAAGGATTTGCCATATCCACCAAAGATTGACCCGCCGGTAAAAACTGCCAAATAGGAACTTTATCAAAGTCCACCTGCAACCCCAGGATAACCTTGCGGATAATGATCAGATCCAGCGTACTAATTGTTCCGGAGTTATTGACATCAGCTGCCAGCATCTGATAAGGACTATCAAGCTGGTCAATATTCAGGATATGTTTTTGTACGCGAATCAAATCCAGAGTGGATAGCCCATCAATTGATTTACCAGATTTAAGGACATTGACTTCATAGGATTCACCAAAAGGAACCCCTTCAAAATTATAATGCCCTAGCTCATCCGTCACGGAAGTCAGCGCAAACCCTGAATTGCTTACCAATTGGACACTGGCGGCAGGAATAGGTTTTCCATTTTCAGTATAAACGTTTCCGGCAACAATGCCTCCCCCTGTGGAGGGATTATCAATACCATCCGTAGTCATCGCTCCGGTATTCAGGGGATCCAGCCAGTCCTTTAGGCGGGTAGCGGGAGTCCCTCCACCTTCCCAGGATAGAGCCAGGCGGCCAAAATATCCCGAAGTAATAGAGCAATTAGGGGTTCCCCCATGGAGCTGGCCTACTATTCGGTTATTCTGATCGAGCAGTGAACTGCCTGATGAACCTACTTCAAATGTTCCAAAGGTATACTTGACCAAAAAATGGTGATTGGCCGGTGTCTTCCGGTCATTGTCCCAATTTATCGATGCGGGGAAAATGCTGGGGGCATCACTTTGGAAAGCTATTTTCTTAATATCACCCCGCGGGTGGTGGATAATAGTTGCCCGGGAAGGAACCGTTGTCGCTCGATTCCAGCCCATAAAATGAGCATTAAACGATTGGGGTAACGGCGTTGCTAACTGCAGCAGAAGGAAATCGCTGGCCTGATAGCCAGAAAGTAATTTGCATCCTAGTACTGAATTGAAGCCAGGTTCCTTCTCAGGGTTAGTACAGCCCTCCGCTTCATAATTAAAATCAAACCGCCAAAAATCATATAAAGGGGTATATCCGTCCTGGCAATGGAAGGCAGTAAGCAACAAGGGAGTACCATCATTCCGGGTATTATTAGCCAGGGTTCCGGAGCAGTATCCTGTTCCTTCCTCGACCACCAGAAGGATTCGGCAGGCCGCTCGTTTTTGGGTTTGGTAAGATTGCCCCTCAGCACAATTGATATTCGTATGACAAGGCTCAGAAGAACCGAATCCCAGGTCCGAAAGAGCCCCGGTAATAGCGTATTCCGATTCCCGAAAGCGGTTTCGTTCATACGCGTGATCTACCCGAAACAGATGTAAGCGACCTTGCCCCCGCACATTGCTGGGTTCAAAATATTCCAGGACGGCATCTTCTCCTTTCAGGAAACCTGTCAGGAATTTACCATTGGCTGGGTTATCCAGGCTCGTAAAAGGCCCGAGTACCTGTTGGCGGTCGGCACTATACATGTACAAGGTAGCCCCGGGGGGCAAGTAAAAATCATCATATAG
The DNA here is from genome assembly GCA_020636445.1 of Lewinellaceae bacterium. Taxonomy (GTDB): domain Bacteria; phylum Bacteroidota; class Bacteroidia; order Chitinophagales; family Saprospiraceae; genus JACJXV01. The sequence continues at coordinate 150,519 of JACJXV010000001.1, forward strand.
AACAGCCATCCCAATCGCATCCTCGGATTGGATCCGGAGCCGCCAAACACCATCTCCGGAAGGAAGGTCCGTCCATTGTCCCGAATTCTTCAGGTTAAAATCAACGGAAAGTGGCGCGGCAAATCGGGTTCCCGGGTTAATCGCATCTTCCTGAATTACCCGCTCAAGGGGAAATTTGGGCAAGCGCTTGATTCGCAGCGGCCGATGTTGCAGTTGGTTGAAATGCGTTGAAAAGCTGACCGGTTCCGGTCGGTTATTTTGGCTATATGCCGGGGGGGATAATGAGATAAGCAGCAATACCCCCCACATCAAAAAGAAGTGGCGGAAAGTCATGATTCCATAGTTTAGGTCATCTTCGTTTAACCAGGCGTTTTGACGAAGGGTTTTGCTCAACGACTACGGTTCAAAGGTACCATAAAAAATTGAGAGTATAGGGGCGTTACAGGTTGTTCGTGACTCAAAATTCGTAATTCGTCAAACATGGCTTGTGCCTTGCGAAAAATGAGTCACAAACAACGTGATTATCAAAGTCCTAGCACATCAGCTCCTTGCTTAAAAACGATATCCACCGGAATACCTGCCGTCTTAAGCCGGTCAAGGTCCGCCTGCAGCTGTTCGCCAACAACTCCTTGCTTAGCTACCAGTTGAGCTACACCTGTGTAATCGCCGTCGCCCTGAAGGGTGAGAATTTTTTGGGACAGGGCAGCCATGGCTTCCTCCAGCTTCGGGACATTTACCCGGTATGTTCCATCATCCAGGCGGGTGAAAGCACCATAGTCCTGGAAGAAATTGAAGCGGATCATATTAGCTTTACCATGAGCACTGGATGCACCAAAACGCACCGAGCGGAAAATGCCGGCCATGAAAGTGATGTAATAATCGTCCAGTTCACCCGTAAGCTCTCCTTTATCAAAGAGCTGTTTGATCATGTAAAGTCCCAGAACATCTGCCTTGCCTTCCTCCAGCGCAGAGGCGTGTTCTTTCAGGGCTTCCCGCACTGTCCCTTTTTTATTGATGGTATTTTTAATGCCCAAACCATGCGCAACTTCATGGAACATGGTATTGGCAAAAAAGGCATCAAAGGTAATATGCTGACGCTGGTCAGGGGTAATCAACATATCCGCAATGGGAACCATAATTTTGTCGAACTTGGCACGCATCGCATTTTTGAGTTGCAACCGCCGCGTACCACGCTGTAATTGTACCGCTTCATCGTTAGGCAAATTGATAGCAATCGTTTTGCTTCCTGAATTGCAATCGCCGGCGTAATATACCACATCGTAGGCGTTGAGGTCACCATCACTACCCGGCATCTCGCGCTTATAGGCATCCGGCACCGGCAAACCGCGTTGTAATTCGGGCAGAAACGCCCCATAGCGAGCTAGTCGCTGGCTCCATTCCATGTCTTTGATCAACACATAAGCCTCATGGGCAGCCTTATACCCGAAAAGCTGATCCTCATAGGTTTCTATGGGCCCAATTACAATGTCCAGATGATTATCCTTCATATCCATCCAGGCAAAATCACTGGCTTGATAGTCATCTGTTCGCAAGGCTTGTGCCCGCATCGTCAGGTACTTTTTAAAGCCTGCGTTTTCGGTGAGGCTAGCGGCTTGTTCCAATAATTTAGCCGCCTTGTCCACTTCTTCTTTAAACATTTCCCGGTAGGGAATCGTCTTTAATTTGCCGGCTTCATCCCGGCGAACAAACGTATACAAGCTGGCTTTATCCGCCAGAGTAGCTGCCTCAAACTCTGGTTTAGTCATATCTGGCGGGTAAAAGTTAGCTCCGGCAGCCTTGGGTCCCACCCCAGGCAGGAAAGGGCGGTTGTTATCCAGGCGATCGTAGGGTCCATAATTGATCCGCACAAACGCCTGCATTCGCTCGTCCGTAATACCAGTTAATAAGGAATCCCGCTTCCCATACGCTTCAAACCAAAAAAGCTGATCCATTATAGAGGCTGCTTCAATGAGCAGCTTAACTACACTTTGCTCATTGTCGGTAAGCGTAGCCAGGTCGGCCGTAAGCTCGACAGTAGCATACTTACTCAATAAGGTATCGATCCGATCAGGGACCCTCACCGTGGCTTCCTCTTGGGAAGCTTTAGGCTTACAGCTAAGCACTAGCAAGCTCAGCAGTACGAAATAACTCAACGTTCGCATGAATTTGTTTTTTATTGGTTTAATTGGTAGGGCCACCCGTTACGACGGGTACCCGAATGATTTGTACCCGGGTATCAAATACGGGTACTTCGCGCTGTTCGTAATAGTCCTCATTGCGATAATAGCGGATAGCAGCTACGGCCACCACCCGCAAGCCTACGTCGATAGCTTCAACATAATTATCATTCGTAAATTCAAAGGTAAACGTGCCCTGCTTCGCCTCCAATTGCCGGGCATAAACCAATGGACCGTCGCCTTGGTCGAGTACTTTTTCGCCTTTCAGGAGGCGGTATTTTACATTATCCCCTTTGGGAGGCGGGGTGAAAAAGCTAACCCCTTCCAGCGCGAGCGAAGCAAGCGCTCCGTAAGGCCCGGCGAGTACCCCTAAGGTTTTAGCTGCTCCCATAGCTGATTTAGCCAAGCCTGCTAATCGGTTCGCTTCCTGGTATCCCTTTTCAGCATCTGAACCCACCCCTATCCAATAGGCCCAGGAGACGATCTCCGTAGTTCGATCGGCTTCCCGCGTATTATCCGGAAGCTTTACCTGAACCTTACTGGTTGTTTCATTGGACCAATTCGCCCGGGAGTGTACCCGCTCTTTCTTATCAAGCAGGTTGATGACGGCAGTATCCGTACGTTCCAATACCTGGCGAGTTAGTTTCACTAATTTCGTTTCCACCCGCGCAGTGGGTTTATGGTAAAGGGTATCCGTGCGTTCCTCCCAACGGACCGCAGTGTTGAACGACTGTGTTTTGGGACTCAGCGGAATCCGCTGCAGGTGAATAGCATATTGCTTTTTGCCTTTACTGTTCTGCAGACGTATCAGGTAAACGCCCGTCTGCGGTACAACAACGGCCTTGTCCTTAATCTCTGTCGTGGCTAATACCTGATAGCGAACCTGATCAGGATACTGGATAAGTTCGAACGATTCAATTGATTCTCCGTTAATTTCCCGGCAATTGATCATAACCTTGTCGCCGGCAGCAAAACCAAAATAGAGTTCTTTATTCTCTTTACCATCGAGGGGCAAGGTCAAATCACAAACCTCAACCGGTGAACCGGGCTGCCCCCAGAGGGAAAGCCCACCCAATAAGGTAAATAAGCTAAAGAGGATAGACTTGTTCATAGCGCGTTTATTTTGAGGATTTTTCCCGATACTTATCAAACCATCCCAAGATATAACCAACCTTGTTCATAAGGTTACTTGGGCGATTGGCGATCCCGTGTCCCGATTCCTGGATTCTGACCATAGCACAATCTACCTGCCGCAGTTTGAGAGCTGCATAGTACTGTTCCGATTCTGAAATCGGCGTGCGATAGTCTTGCTCCCCAGTGAGTAACATGGTGGGGGTTTGTACATTGCCAACAAGCGAGATGGGAGACCGTTGCATGTAATGTTCTGTATTTTCCCAAGGGAAACCCGGAAACCAATACTTGTAGAAAAACGCCGGATTATCGGCATGCAGTACAAAGCTGTACCAGTTAATAACCGGCTTGGCTACAACTGCGGCCCGGAAGCGATTGGTTTTCCCAATCGTCCAGGCAGTGAGTACGCCACCACCGCTGCCTCCAGTGATGTAAAGCTGATTAGGATCTATATACCCCTTGCCAATGGCCGCATCGACGCAGGTCATTAAATCGTCATAATCCTGCCCCGGATAATTATGGTGAATCAGGTTACCAAAGGCTTCTCCATAACTGGTACTGCCACGAGGATTGGTGTAGAGGACTACATAACCTGCCGCTGCAAACAATTGCAGTTCCATCGTAAAGCGGGGTCCGTAATTGGAGAATGGTCCACCGTGAATTTCCAGTAGTAAGGGATATTTTTTTGCCGGATCAAACCCCGGTGGTTTAATCAGCCAACCCTGCACCCGACGACTGTCAAAACTGGAGTTAACCCAAATTTCTTCTACCGCACCTAAGGTTCGTTGGTTAAAAAGATCAGCATTCACCTGCGTTAGTCGCCGTACGGGTTGCCCGGCTTTCCCTACCGCCAGATCAGCGGGGTGATCCGGGCCAGTATGGGTGAAGGCAAAAGTGCCATCTTTGGCTACCGAAAAACTGCCACCGCCATAAGGGCGCCCCAGGGAAAGCCCGCCTATTTGGGTGGCCAGGGTGCTTACCTGCCCACTGAGATCTATCCGCCCCAGGTAGGTATCACCTTCGCTATCGTACTGGATAAACAAACTTTTGTTATCCGCTGCCCAGGCCAGATCATCGACATCCCGGTCCAGGGATTTGCTCACCAGTCGTGGGTTGCTGCCATCGCGATTCATGACATACAACTGGGTAACCTGATATCCTTGATAGCGATCATCAAAACCGGTATAAGCAACCAACCGGCCATCCGGCGAAATGGCGGGATGACCATCAGGGCCCTGACGTGAGGTTAAGGCCTTGGTCGCACCGTTGCTCACGGCCACTTCATAAATTTCTGTGTTGAGTGGATCATAAGCAGCCTGCGGATGGCGGTTAGCCGTTACCAGTAGGAATTTCCCATCAGGTGTCCAGCAAAAATCGCCGCCATGATTGAATTCACCCTGCGTGATTTGACGGGGAGTTCCACCTTCCACTCCCACCACAAAAAGATGGGTAAACCCGGGGTTGAGATACCCTACCCCATCCGACCGATACTGCAACAGATCAATATATTTAGGAGCAGGAGCCCACTTGGCATCCTCCGGTGGACTAGGAAGCTTCGTTAACGGGGTGCTCGGAATTGGCACCTCCAACTGAAAAGCGATCTGCGTTCCATCCGGAGACCACTGAATTCCTCCGGGTGACTCTGACAGGTTGGTCAGTTTCGTTTCGGCACCGGTGTCCATCCAGCGAAGGTAAATTTCCGTGGATCCATCGCGGGAAGAGAGAAACAGGAGGCGCTTACCATCAGGAGACCAGCGTGGCGAGCTGTAACGCTGCGTTCCCGCTGTAAGCGGGCGATGTTCGCCGCTGGCTATATCAACAACCCATAGATTACTGATGGGTCCGTCTTTCATGATATCCATGGTATTCCGCACATAGACAACCTGATTGCCCGCCGGCGACACCTGGGGGTCTGAGACGTATTCCAGGGAATAAACATCCAGTAACGAAAGACTGGGTAATTGCTGACTCCAAAGGAGTACAGGTAAAAACAATATAAAAATGAACTGAAGCGATTTCTTGTACAGCATTCCTGCGTTTTTTTGAGAATAATTTCAATAGGTCAATGCAAACCAAACGTCTACACCCGTAATACAGGCAGCAACAACGGAAGGTGAATTTAACAAAAACCCAGGTATCCATTCGCAAAATCAAGCGTATACTCTTGGGTGGTTATTATACCGGATTCTGATAATGTAGGTTTCTAATACGCGGGGAGAGTGTCCATAAAAAATCCCGAACGTCAGTACTAGCTAACGTTCGGGATTTTTTATTGTCTAAGATGAACCGAAGTATTGAGGAAAATCTACTCCGCCTCCTACCTTGGTAAGAATAACCTGTCTTGAAACTATTGCCCGTAGAGGAATCCTATTCCCGAAGAGTTCACCGCACCAACATCCATGCGGAAATCATCATCGCCGGTTGGGCTGTACTTGCGGGCACGGGCGTCGAGTAAGGCAGGTTCGGCATCAGCCTTGCGGGTTTCCGCTAACAAAACGGCATTGGTGGAATAGTAAAACTTATTTTCTACAATACCTTTTCCTTCCCCTAGTAATTCCCGCAACATAATTACCCGACGGTTATACAAATAGTACCATTGATTGGCGCCGCCAAACTGGCTGTGGATGATCAACGGTTCTGAGTTAAGGAAATAAGCAGTAGCTTCATAGTTATCCGCACCGCGGCTAACCGTAATAGGGCCTTTTACCTCCAGGGTATCCATTCCCGCAACAATATCGGCAACGCGCCGATTAATATCAGCAATAGCCTCTGGGCCGGCATCAGGTGTTTCAATACCCGAATCCTGAGCTGCTTGATTATTGGCATTGTCAGATTTACAGGCCGAAAAAGCACCCAGTGAGAGGCTCACCAGGGCAACTAGCAAAGAAGATTTATTCATGGATGTATAATTTTTTGCAAAAATGAAATTTTCTTTTGGGGTTAAGGTGTTCAGCGGTGATTTTTTTCGCAAGCCATCCCTTGGGTTGGTGGCTCAATTGGCACCGCCCATCCGTCGATGGTTGTATAAAAAACTGGCTAAACTTGCGGGGACTTATCTCCTGAACTCTCCCGGTTCTTACTTGGGTCTCAGGCGATAAATCGCCTGACTACTCGGTATCATTGGGTTCTGGCAGATATTCATCCGTAAAAAGCACCAACATACTGTGCGGAGGTAAGATAGCTGCCCTGCGCTTAATTTTTCCGGATCCACCATTGGGATTGACTTCCTGGTCATTTACCGCAAGTTGCCATTCCGCATAGGGAAAGGATACTCCTTGATTCTGACTACTGCCATTAAAAGCAATCAGGATATGCTTCCAATTATCCCCACTAGCCTGGCCATCAATCGTGTAAGCCAAAACCTGGTCCGTCTCCGTAGGCAGGAAGGTTAGCTGCTGCCGAATTTGAGCGGCTTTGCCCATCCGGAAAGCAGGATGAAGCTTGCGTAACTGGATCAGATTCTTCACATAACGCACTACATCCTGATATTGGGCTTTGCGCGACCAATCAATCTGATTAATGGCATCAGGCGACTCAAAGGAATTCTCGACGCCTTGTTTGGTACGCAAAAATTCAGTACCGGCATGTAGGAAGGGGACTCCCTGACTCGTAAGTACGATACCCAGCGCCAGCTTCTGCATGGCGATACGTTCTTCTTCCGTAGCGTCAGGATTTGCAATTGCCAGGCGATCCCATAGCGTATGGTTATCGTGGCAGGAAGCGTAAACAATGGACTGGGTAGGTTCCGGTGCCCAGGCAGACTTGGCATAATTAACCGCCCCGTAATTTACCTGAGGGTGGAACGTTGCCCCCACAATCCCGAATTTCAAGCTTTCACGTAGATCACCCTTACCACTGACAAAGCCCTGCGCTTCGGGTGAAAAAACATGACCTTTAATCGCATCCCGGATTTCATCGCTAAAAGCAGCAATGCCATGCAGTTTCGCGGTGTTTGCTTTTAAGGCCCGCTCCTCATCAGGTAAGGGACTCGCCCCGGCAGTCCATCCCTCTCCGTAGACAAAAAGCGAAGGATCTATTGCCCGCAGCTCGTCGCTAACTGCATTCATGGTTTCAATATCATGAATCCCCATCAGGTCAAACCGGAATCCATCTACATGGTATTCTCTTGCCCAGTAAAGCACAGATTCCAGAATAAATTTACGGACCATGGCCCTTTCGGAAGCAACCTCATTGCCACAAGCGGCAGCATCTGAAAAGCCCCCCTCGGCATTTTGCCGGTAGTAATAGCCGGGGACCAGTTGATTGAACAGGGATTCCTGGGTAAACCCGGTATGATTGTAAACAACATCCATGATTACCCGGATACCGTTATCGTGAAGCGTCTTGATAAGTTGTTTAAATTCCCGGATCCGAACGCGACCATCATAAGGATCAGTGGCATAGCTGCCCTCAGGGGTATTGTAATTTTGTGGATCATACCCCCAGTTATACTTGCCATCATTGAGGCGGGTTTCGTCCAACGACCGGAAATCGAAAGCCGGTAGAATATGAACATGGGTAACTCCCATTTCCTTGATATGGTCCAAACCCGTGGCCAGGCCTTCCGGACTCCGGTTACCTCGCTCGGCCAGTCCCAAAAATTTACCCGGGTAAGCGGCACCCGAACTGGGATGAATCGTTAGATCCCGAACATGTAATTCATACAAAATAATATCTTGAGGGCCCGCTAAAGGTGGGCGCACATCATACTGCCAGTTTTCAGGATTAGTCGTGGCCAGGTCAACAACCATGCCCCGGCGACCGTTGACGCCTACCGCTTTAGCGTAAGGATCCGGCACCTCGGCCATCCATTTGCCATTTACTTTGGCCTGAAACGTATAATAAAGACCTTCCCAATTTCCGGATACAGTTCCCGACCAGGCTCCCTGACTCAGTCGTTTCAGATTGAGCTGCTTAACCGCCTTGCCACCCTGCCCGGCTGAGTACAGGCGCAGGCGCATCGCCTGCGCAGCCGGCGACCAAACGGTGAAGGTAGTAGCCGAAGGGGTAAACGTAACACCCAGGTCATTCCCGGTGTATACCGGATACGCTGCAAAATCAGGTAATTGACCAAAAGCAAGCGACATAGGCAGAAGCAGCAAAATGAAGAAAAAACGGAATGAGACAGCTGTCATTGTAACAATTTTAATCCGTGTAAAAGTACAAAAGAAATCCATTTTGACCGAACGCCCTTACTACCAGAATGTCGCCTGGTTTACAGGGGGCCAAACCATAAACACCTTAATTCCGTTCGACAGGGTCACAAAAGAATCATTAATCTGCAGAAAATTTGCCCCAGGTAAGTACTGAATGCGTATTTTGCAGGCATCCTGCCCTGACCTTCATTGCTAATACTAACCCATTCATTTACATTTCAGTTATCCTGAAATGAAACTTATTTTATATTATGACTACTGTAAGTAATCCCCTGAAGCTTGTTATTGATAAGCTTGGCAAACCCTACCGCGACCTGGAATTCCTGCTGGAGGCGTTTCGGGAAGTGCTTCTGGAAAACGGCGAAGGAAAAATTGCCCGGCAGATTCCTTTAATCCAGGAAGTTACCCATGCCCCTGCGAACCCCCAGTTTTCAAGCCAGCATGTTCAGTTGTACAGCATACTCTTTCAATTAATTCATACCGTTGAAGTCAATGGGGCCGTACAAGCCCGGCGGAAGCAGGAAGATGAGTCCCTGGCCAGCGTTCGGGGCTTATGGGCGGCTAATTTTCGCGAACTCATTGAACAAGGGTTTACTGAAGAAGACCTGGCGCGCGCCTTACCTGCCGTCCGGGTAGAACCTGTTCTCACGGCTCACCCAACGGAAGCCAAAAGATCTACAGTTCTTGAACACCACCGGGAATTGTACCTACTGTTGGTTGAGCGTGAAAATGCCATGTATTCCGACCAGGAACGCACCTATAACCGGGAAAAGGTTAAAGCGTCTCTGTACCGGCTTTGGAAAACCGGAGAGATCTACGTCGAGAAACCCGATGTAGAATCGGAATTGCGCAACGTGCTGCATTATTTTACGAATGTTTTTCCAGAGGTAGTTCCGGTAATCGATCGGCGTTTATTTCATGCCTGGGAAAATCAGGGTTTTTCCCGCAACAGCCTAATTAAAGGGCATCGCCTACCCCATATTTGCTTCGGAGACTGGGTGGGTGGCGACCGGGATGGTCACCCGTTTGTGACCGCGGAGGTTACAGCCCATACCTTACAATTGTTGCGCCTCAATGCTTTTGTCGTAATCCGGCGGAAGCTGGTTGAGTTAGTGCGCCACCTCAGTTTTGCCCTGCCATTGGAAAAAGCGCCGGAGCGAATGCGCACTCGTATCAAGCTAATGGTGGCCGAACTCACTCCAGAATGGGGTGAGGAAGCTCTTAATCGCAATAAAGGCGAGGCCTTCCGCCAATTGATCAGCCTAATCATGGCCAAGCTGCCCGTAGCTACTGCCCGGGGCCATGCGACCTCCATTCAGGAACACCTGGGGTGTTATCAGCGCGCTGATGAGCTCATGCTGGATTTGCGCCTGCTCTATGACACCTTGGTTCAGTACGGGGCCCGCACCATTGCCGAAACCGAAGTTTTGGAAACGATCCGAACAGTAGAAACGTTTGGATTTCACCTGGCCCACCTGGACATTCGCCAAAACAGCGCCTTTCATGACAAAGCACTCTCCCAACTCATTGAAGCATCGGGAAATGACGGGCGATGGTTCCCGGATGCCAGTGAGGAACAACGCCTGGAGTTTCTGAACCGGGAGTTAGCCTCACGTCGCCCCTTCGCACCAGCCGAAGCAATTATGGGACCGGAAGCCAAAGCTGTAACGGAGGTTTTCCGGGTCGTTCAGCAACATGTCCACCGCTATGGAACGGCTGCTATCGGTGCCTTTATCGTCAGTATGACTCGCAGTGTTTCTGACCTCCTTACCGTGTATCTGTTAGCCCGGGAAGTAGGCCTAACCACCCTAACCCCCGATGGCCCTGTCTGTATTATTCCTGTGGTGCCGCTTCTGGAAACCATCGAAGACCTCCAAGCGGGTCCGCAGATACTCAATGATTTCCTGAGCCACCCGTACACTAAGCGCAGCCTGGCTTTTCAAGCCCAACAAGCCGGAAAGTCCGTAATCAAGCAACAGGTCATGATCGGCTATAGTGATAGCAATAAAGATGGTGGCCTGCTAACCAGCCAGTGGCAACTGCATAAGGCACAGCTGGAACTCAGCAAAGCCGCAAAAAAGCACCAGGTAGAACTGCGCTTCTTCCACGGTAAAGGGGGAACCATCAGCCGGGGAGCCGGACCTACCCACTATTTCATCAAGGCACTTCCTGCCTATAGCTTCAGTGGTGATATCCGGCTTACCGAACAAGGGGAAACCATTGAGCAAAAGTATGCCAATAAGGTCAATGCTGCTTATAACCTGGAACTGCTAACCGCCACTTCCCTGACGCAAATGCTTTTAGGGCAAAAAGCATCTGACGCGCCACACCCCTTGAGCGACACGTTGGACTGGATGGCCGATACCAGCCAGGAAGCGTATACCAGGCTGATCCATGAGGAAGGATTCATTCCTTTTTTCCGCCAGGCCACCCCTATCGATGCCTTGGAACAAAGCAAAATAGGTTCCCGGCCTTCCCGCCGAACTGGCGCCAATTCACTCGATGATTTACGCGCTATTCCCTGGGTGTTTGCCTGGAGCCAGGCCCGCTATAATATGACCTCCTGGTATGGGGTTGGCACTACACTCGCTGCACTGCAAGAACAAAAGCCCGAGGAATATGCCCGTCTCAAGGCCGCAGTAAAATTTGACCCGTTTATCCGGTACTTCCTCACCAATGTTGATACCAGCCTGGCTCGTACCGAAGAGGAGATCATGGTGCTCTATGCCGACCTCGTGGAGGAGCCTGCCTTACGCCAAAAATTCCTCACGCTCTTCCTTGACGAGCTCAACCGAACCCGGCAACATTTGGGTGATCTGATGCCCACTGCTATTGAAGTGCGGCGCCCCCGGTATTACTATTCCAATGTACTGCGCAATTCCCTGATTTTAGATTTGCACCGGCAACAGGTTGCCTTGTTGCGGCAATGGCGGCGGCAGCGAACAGCTCCCAACCAATCGGCAGCGGAACAATCACTGACCGCTCTACTACTGACGGTCAACGCAATCGCCAGCGCTACCGGGCAGACGGGGTAGCACCCTATTTTATTTTTTCTTACATTCAAGGAGTAATCATATGATATGAACCCTTTCTTTCAGTTCATTATTCTGCAGGCACTTAAACGAAAAAAAAAGCGGACACCAATCACTTACCCTCCACTGCCTAACAGCGAAAGCGAACAATTGGTCAAAGAGGTGAAAGTCGAAATTACGCACATCATTCGTGACTACCTGCTTATCGGAGTTGGCGCGCTAGCCGCCAGTTTTGGCCTCCTCGGCTTTTTGTTGCCCAATGATTTTATTGACGGCGGGGTCACCGGGATCTCCCTGCTGGTTGAGGTGGTCTCTGGATGGCCTCTGTCCTTGCTTTTGGTTATCATAAATTTACCATTCATCCTTTTGGGAAACAGAACTATCGGAAGGGAGTTTATGATTCGCAGTATTACGGGTATTGTCCTGTTGGCTATTCTGGTTCATGTGCTCCAAATCCCCTTGATTACAGAAGATAAGCTGTTGATTGCTGTTTTTGGTGGTTTTTTCCTGGGCTTGGGTATTGGTTTAGCGATTCGAGGAGGAGCCGTTCTGGATGGAACCGAAGTGCTCGCCATCTTCATTAGCCGAAAAACGTCGTTGACCATCGGAGATATCATCCTTTTTTTTAATATCATTATCTTTTCTGTAGCTGCATATATACTTACCGTTGAAACAGCCTTATATGCCATCCTAACTTACCTTACTGCTTCCAAAACCGTTGACTTTGTAATCGACGGCCTGGAAGAGTATATCGGGGTAACTATCGTTTCCCACCGGAGTGAAGATATTCGACTGGCAATCATCGAAAAAATGGGCCGGGGTTGTACAATCTACCAGGGTAAGCGTGGTTTCGGTAAGGCTGGTGATAAACTTGGTTCTACTGATATCATTTTTACCGTAATTACCCGCTTGGAATTGGCCAAACTGCAAACAGAAATTGACAAGATTGACAGGAATGCTTTCGTGATTATGGGCTCACTGAAAGACGTCAGAGGTGGTATGATCAAAAAGCGAAAGCTTGCTCATTAGAAAAAACTTGCCCTTTTTAAGTGTCAACTTATTTCAGGAGTAGACCCTCTTCACTCCTCCCCTTCACTAAGGGCCATTATCAACCTTTAATTTCTCAATTGACAGAACACTACCATCACCGTGCAAATAAAAAAAGGGCCAACACTTGCATGTTGGCCCTTTAGCAGCCCGTACGGGCCCGCCTATCAACGGCAGGTAAAAATCGAAGCCGTGTTTCAGGAATGAAAATATTTCCCGACTCTGGCGGGCCAGAGTCCCTAACCTTCTTTATTCTGGTTTTTCCTAATCCTTTCCTTGTTCCTCTTCCAACCAGCGCCAGCCAACTCCTCTTCAGAAATTTTTCCTTTGTTGCAAGAGCCTCCCCATAAGTCTCCATAAACCTCTTCCAGTACCACTTCAAAGGGACCTTTGCCCGCGTAAAACACTTCCGCCCCCGATTGTGCTCCTTTAATCGCCGCCGTCAGCGTTATACCCACATAACGGTAACTATAACCCGGCACCGAATTACATACACTACTACCATCGCATGCAAATAACAAAAAAGGGCCAACAACGCATGTTGTGGCCTTTGCTGCTCCGTACAGGCCCGCCTATCAACGGCGGGTAAAAATCGAACCGTGTTTCAGGAATGAAAATATTTCCCGACTCTGGCGGGCCAAGTCTAACCGCTTCTTTATTCTGGTTTCCTTTCCTTGTTCCTCTTCAACCAGCGCCGGCCAACTCCACTCTTTAAGAAATTTTTCCCGCTGACAGGCCTCTACAAGTCTCATTAAACCTCGCTGATACCACTTCAAGGGACCTTTGCCCGCGTGAAACAGCACCCGATTGTGTGCTCCTTTAATCGCCGCGCAAATCAGCCGTTATGCCCACATAACGGTAGCCTCTTTCCAGCGCAATTACATACTACCACCATCACCGTGCGAAATAACAAAAAAGGGCCAACACTTGCATGTTGGCCTTTAACCACCAGCCAGACCCGCCTATCAACGGCGGGTAAAATCGAACCAGCGTGTTTCAGGAATGAAAATATTTCCCGACTCAGGCAGGCCAAGTCCCTATCCCTTCTTTATTCTGGTTTTTTAATCCTTTCCTTGTTCCTCTTCAACCAGCGCCGGCCCGCGCTCCACTCTTCGAAATTTTTTCCCGCTGACGAGCCTCCCCATAAGTCTGGTAAACCTCTTCCAGTACCACTTCAAGGGACCCTTTGCCCGCGTAGAAACACTTCCACTTGATTGTGCTCCTTTAATCGCCGCCAAATCAGCCGTTGGCACCACATAACGGTAGCCATAACCGGCACCGAATTACATACACTACTACCATCACCGTGCAAGCGTAACAAAAAGAATGCTGCTGCATGTTGGCCCTTTAGCAACCATGCAGGCCCGCCTATCAACGGCGGGTAAAAATCGAACCCGTGTTTCAGAATGAAAATATTTCCCGACTCTGGCGAATGAGTCCTAACCCTTCTTTATTCTGGTTTTCTAATCCTTTCCTTGTTCCTCTTCCAACCAGCGCCGGCCAACTCCACTCTTCAAAATTTTCCTTTGACAGGCTTTCCCGCAAGTCTGTAAACCTCTTCCAGTACCACTTCAAGGACCTTTGCCCGCGTAGAAACACTTCCACTTCGTTGTGCTCCTTTAATCGCCGCTTAAATCAGCGTATGCCCACAACGGTAGCCACTAACCGGCACCGAATTACGCTACACTACTACCATCACCGTGCAAATAACAAAAAGGGCTAACACTTGCATGTTGGCCTTTAGCCAACCAATACGGGCCGCCTATCAACGGCAGGTGAAATCGAACCCGTGTTTCAGGAATGAAAATATTTCCCGACTCAGGCGGGCCAGGTCCCTATCCCTTCTTTATTCTGTTTTCCTAATCCTTTCCTTGTTCCTCTTCCAGCCAAAAAAAGCGCCAGTAGCTCCACTCTTCAGAAATTTTTTCCCGCTGACGAGCCTCCCTTAGAATCTGGTAAACCTCTTCCAGTACCGCTTCAAAGGGACCTTTTGCCCCGCGTGAAACACTTCTTGATTGTGCTCCTTTATTAACCACTTCAAATCAATGGGTATGCCCACATAACGGTAGCCATAACCAGCACCGAATTACATACACTACTACCATCTTGATGCAAATAACAAAAAAGGGCCAACGCATGGTGGCCTTTAACGCCTTCAATACGGGAATCGAACCGTGTTTCGGGAATGAAAATCCTGCGTCCTAACCCGAACGAACAGGCAAAGTTGTTCTTGGCATTATAAAATTACTACTTTCGTAGTTTAGCAGCCCATGCAGGCCCCGCCTTTCAACACGGCGGGTGAAAATCGAACCCGTGTTTCAGGGGTGAAAATATTTTCCCGACTCCCGGCGGGCAAATTACAACCCATGAACGAACGGGCCAAGTTGTTCTTAGCATTATATAAAAATTACTACTCGCGTGGTTAGCAGCCCGTACGGGCCCGCCTTTCAGCGGCGGGTAAAATCGGACCCATGTTTCAGGGCAATGTTTCCCGACTCCCGGCAGGCCAAGTCCTAACCCATAGACGAACAGGCCAAGTTGTTCTTACGCATTATAAAAATTACTACTCGCGTAGTTTAGCAGCCGCTGCGGGAATCGAACCCGTGTTTCAGGAATGAAAATCCTGCGTCCTAACCCCTAGACGAACGGGCCGTGGTGCCTGTAATAATATGCGAAGATATTACACTTTCGAAAGCCACTTGGGTGCGCAAAGATAAAAACAACTCAAAAATAACCTACAGGGATTAGATATTTTTTTAGGATCTTATCCTACCTGCAAGCACAGGAATTCTAATAACACGAATAAAGTAACCTCAAAAAAAAAATGAGCATTTTGCTTTTTCAGGTGCAAATAACCCGACCTGTTATCGCCTAGATCAACATTACAGGATATACAATCGACATTAAAAATTTCTACCTTTGTGCCGCGTTTCAAAAGGTGAAGTATTCCACATAAAGCAGAAATATGAACAAGGAATATAAAAGAAAATGTTCCCATTCTCAGTAATTATTGTTCATTTTACACTAAGTTAGATATTTAACCACTAAACTATATTTACCCATGGCTAAAAGAGTAGCAATTAATGGATTTGGTCGCATCGGGCGACTGACCTTCCGTAACCTGTTGCAGATGGAAGGAATCGAAGTGGTTGCCATTAATGACCTGACGGATAACGCCACACTGGCACACCTATTGAAATATGACTCTGTTCATGGTAAGTTCCCGGGTACGGTAACTGCCGATGATGAATATCTGCATGTCAATGGGCACAAGATCAGTGCCCTGGCTGAAAAGGACCCAGCTAGTCTTCCCTGGAAAGCCCTTCAGGTAGACGTTGTTGTTGAATGTACCGGGCGTTTTACCGACCGTGAAAAAGCGGGTCTTCATTTACAGGCTGGCGCCAAGAAGGTCGTGATCTCTGCTCCTGCAAAAGGAGACATCCCAACCGTTGTACTGGGTGTTAACGACGAGGTCATTTCCGCTGAACATACGATCTATTCCAATGCCTCCTGCACCACCAACTGTCTGGCCCCTATGGTTAAAGTGCTGGATGATGCGTTTGGCATTGAGAAGGGATATATGACAACCATCCACGCCTATACAGCTGACCAGCGTATTCAGGATGCTCCGCACAGTGATTTGCGCAGAGCTCGTGCTGCCGCTATCTCTATCGTTCCTACGAGTACGGGAGCGGCCAAAGCCGTTGGCCTGGTACTGCCACACCTAAAAGGTAAGCTCAATGGTAATGCCATGCGGGTACCTGTACCCGATGGATCTGTTACTGACTTTACCGTGATTGTCAAGAAAGAAACCACTGTCGAAGAGGTCAATGCGGCCTTCCAAAAAGCAGCAGAAGGTAAAATGAAAGGCATCCTGGAATATTGTGTTGACCCGATCGTGTCTTCGGATATCTTGGGCAACCCACACTCTTGTATTTTTGATGTCGATTTAACCATGGTACAAGGTAATCTGGTAAAAGTGGTTGGCTGGTATGATAACGAAGCGGGCTATTCCGCTCGTTTGGCACAGCTGACAGACCGGATTTAATCCCATCAACCAGGCATGGCCATGGTGAATCCACCCGGCCATGCCTGCTTTTTTTCTCTCCTGACTAAACTCATTACCCCTATGGATCAGCTCCAATTTAAGGACAAGAAAGTGCTGGTTCGGGTGGACTTCAACGTCCCTCTGGATGCACAATACCAAATTACCGATGATACCCGCATGCGGGCTGCCATTCCTACCATTCAAACAATTCTGCAGCGGGGTGGAACCGTTATTCTTTGTTCTCATTTTGGGCGCCCTCTGCAGAAATTAAAGGAAGATGGGTCCGTTAATGTGGCCAAATTCACCCTCAAACATCTGGTAAGCCACTTGTCCGAACTACTGGGTAAGCCGGTTTCCTTTGCCGAAGATTGTGTGGGTCCGGTAGCTGAAGCTGCGGTAGCTAAGCTTAACTCTGGCAGTGTTTTGCTTTTGGAAAACACGCGCTTTCACGCAGGCGAGGAGAAAGGGGATCCGGCGATGGCCGCACAGCTGGCCAAGTTGGCGGATGTCTATATCAATGATGCTTTTGGAACGGCTCACCGGGCACACGTTTCCACAACCTTGGTAGCGCATCATTTTGCTGCCGATGCCAAAGGGTTTGGTTACCTGATGAAAGCTGAAGTTGAAAACGCCAATCGGGTCCTTAACCACCCCGAACGGCCATTGACGGCAATTATCGGTGGGGCAAAAGTATCAGATAAGATCTTGCTGTTGTCGCGCATGCTTGATGTAGTTGACAACCTGATTATTGGTGGAGGCATGGCCTATACTTTTATCAAAGCACAGGGCGGGCAAATCGGCAAATCGCTAGTTGAGGATGATCGACTCGAACTGGCCGGGCAGCTTATGGCTAAAGCCAAAGAGAAAGGCGTTAGCTTATTGCTTCCCGAAGACTCCATTATTGCCGATCGGTTTGCTAACGATGCTAACCACCAATCAGTAAATAGTGATGCCATAACAGGTGACTGGATGGGCTTGGATATTGGTGAAAAAGCGCGCCAACAATTCAGTGCAACCATCATGGCATCCAAAACCATTTTATGGAACGGCCCAATGGGTGTTTTTGAAATGCCTAATTTCGCCGAAGGAACCAAGACCATTGCCGAGGCCGTAGCAGCTGCAACACAGGCTGGCGCATTCTCATTAGTAGGCGGTGGTGATTCCGTCGCTGCTGTCAATCAAATGGGTTTAGCTGATAAAGTGAGCTATGTTTCTACCGGTGGTGGCGCCATGTTGGAAATGCTGGAAGGCAAAGAACTACCAGGCGTGAAAGCTATTGCCGGTTAAACCTTTTATCCTTACCTGTACCGCGCAACCTATAAGAGAATCGCCCGGTTCGCAAATTGCGAACCGGGCGATTCTCTTTTTACACTATGGCGAATAAAGGGTTTACTGGAAACCCTCTACCCCATTAACCGTGGTGTATTTAAAACTGATTTTCTTTTCCGGAAAAACCCGGTTGAATGCCGACTGGCACATCAGGGTAGCCTCATGGAAGCCGCAAAGAATCAATTTCAGCTTTCCGGGATAGGTATTGATATCCCCTACCGCGTAAATTCCCGGTATATTGGTACTATAATCGAACGTGTCTACGACAATAGCATTCTTGTCAATCGTTAATCCCCAATCCCCCATAGGCCCTAACTTAGGGGTTAGACCAAAGAGTGGGATGAAATTATCGGCAGGCTGGAAAAACTCTCCTTTCTCCTTACTCTGAATCTGCACATCCGTCAGCTTGCCATTACCACGTAACCCTATTGCCTGAGCATCCGTTAAGAGATTAATCCGACCGGTTTCAGCTAATTCAAAAACTTTCTCTACCGAATCAGGAGCTCCCCGGAAGTCTTTCCTACGGTGAATGAGGGTAACTTCCTCGGCTACATCAGCCAGGAAAATGGTCCAGTCCAGTGCCGAATCACCACCTCCGGCAAGTACAACCCGCTTATTGCGATATACTTCCGGATCGCGGATAATATAGTCAACGCCTTTATCTTCGAACTCTTCCAGGTTTTCCAGCGGCGGCTTTCGAGGTTCAAATGAGCCTAAGCCCCCGGCAATCGCCACCACTGGTGCTTCATGGACCGTGCCCTTGCTGGTCGTAACCCTAAAACGACTCCCTTCATCAAGAACTTCCAGTGTTTCAGCCCGTTCACCTAGTGTAAACCCAGGCTTGAACGTCGCGATCTGTTCCATGAGGTTCTCCACGAGTTCACCAGCCAATATGGTCGGATATCCTGGAATGTCATAAATGGGCTTCTTCGGATAAATTTCCGAAAGCTGTCCTCCCGGCATAGGCAACGCATCAATCAAATGACAGTGCATCTTCAAAAGACCCGCTTCAAATACCGTGAAAAGGCCCACCGGACCAGCACCAATAATGAGAATATCCGTTTTAATCATGGATGAAAACTACTTGCATAAATAAATAGTTGCCAGGTTCCCTTTGTCCAGGGACCGCAAAGAAAACGCAAAAATACGGCGATAGTTTGGAAACTAAAACATTATCTATCAATCTTTACCCTTCTTGACAAAATAGCCAGGATGTAATCCGCATTCTGTTTTTCCGGTTCCGGCCCAACGACCGGCCCGGCCATCGCCCGGCTTAGTGCAATGCGTACAGCCAATGGAACCATACCCCTGTGCTTCTAATGGGTGGCTTGGCAGTTGATGCAACCCGAAGTAATAGAGGAATTCACCTTCGGTAAGATCAATCAGGGGATGAAATTTCAGGATGTCTCCTTGCTGTTCGAAAATCCGCAAGTTGGCCCGGAAATTAGTTTGATAAGCCATTAGGCCTGAAATCCAAACCCGGTGTTGGGCCTTTAACGGTTCGAGCGGAGCTACCTTATTAACCGCACAACACATCCGTGGGTGCTCCTCCCACCACGATTCTTCCCGGGTAAGGGCGTTTTCGGCACTATTAGGTAAAACATCAATGATGGTAAGACCTAATTGCTTAGCTAGTTGATCACGGTAGGCCAGTGTCTCGGCAAAGTGGTAGGTCGTATCAATAAAGTGGATGGGCTGCGTGGGATGCATCTCACTAATCCCATAAAGAAGTAGTGCAGACTTAGTGCCAAACGAAGAGGTCACCAGCACCTCCCGCTCCTCAAAGAAGTCGTATAAGCGGGCAATGCGTTGCGTCCATGACAGCGCGGCAAACGTTTCATTCAGCGCATCCAAATCCCATTGTTTCCGCGCAATATTCGTTGTTATTGCTTTTGTCATAATTGGTTTTTTGTTTGTTCGTCAGCTAAAGTGGTGGTAGGTACCTGTTCGGCTAGCAGACCAGAAGTCAGTGCATCCAGCCGGGCAACTTTACCGGCAAAGTCGTCCGGTAGCGTATTTCGGTAATCCTGTAGTTTTTGTAGTAGTGTAGCGGTCTCAGCTGGCAGAATCGCTTCGAGCCATTGCCGTAACCGCTTGGCAAAGGTGGGCGACTGCCCATTGGTTGAAATGGCAATCTTTAATGGGCCGCGACTCACAATAGCTCCCATATAAAAGTCACATAAAGCTGGGGTATCAGCTACATTGACAAGTTTTCCACGAGCTTTGGCGGCCTGATATACCTGGTGGTTCAGCGTAGCATCATTCGTCGCTGCTATGATCACATCATGTCCCTCAATATCACTATCCACGAAAGGCCGTTCGCAAAGGGTAATCGCTGCTGTTGAATGCTGCTGCCGGATTTCCTGCCATTGTTCGCTCACCCAGGTTGCCACGACAGTTAGCTTGGCATCCGGGCTGCTTTTAAGCAGAAAGCCCATTTTTTCGCTGCCTACTTCCCCAGCGCCAACCAGCAGAAAGTGCAAGCGGCTCGCTTGCAGGAACACAGGGTATAGATTGTTCCGGGTACTCATGCGAGTTGGGTTTTAGCTAGCAAAGCTCGTCGAACCGATATTGACAGGTTAACGACTTCGCCAATAACGATAATCCCCGGGCCACCATCGCCTTCTTGTTGAAACTGGTCGGCAAGGGTAGCTACTTTACCTGTAATAACATTCTCTTGCGTAGTAGACCCTGATTGAATAATCATGGCAGGAACATCTGCTTTCCCATACTGGCTAAACAGAGCAACCAGTGCTGGTAATTGGTGCAATCCCATTAAAATGACAATAGTAGCCGTAGACTGAGCGGCCAGGGAAAGATCTGCAGAAAGTGTTCCCTGTTGGGTGGTACCCGTCAATACCCAAAAACTTTCACTGACTCCTCTGGCCGTTACAGGCACCCCTTGAAGCCCGGGCACTGCAATGCACGAGGATAACCCCGGAATTACTTCCGTGGGTATACCCACCGCTTCGGCAAAAGCCAGTTCTTCACTTCCCCTCCCGAAGACGAAAGGATCCCCCCCCTTGAGGCGTACAACCGAGCCATAAGTCATGGCCGCTTCCACTAACGCAAGGTGGATGGCTTCCTGAGAAAAAGAGTGTCGGCCGGCACGCTTGCCGACCGGCACCAACTGGGCTTCAGCAGGGGCCAGGGCCAGCAATTCCTCACTCACCAGGGCATCGTAAAGAATAGCTCTGGCACTCCGCAAAGCCCGTAGGCCCTTGACGGTAATGAGTTCTGGATCCCCGGGACCGGCCCCAACCAGGG
>JACJXV010000010.1 GCA_020636445.1 Lewinellaceae bacterium
TCAGCAGAAGGATTAGGAAAATAACCGGATGAAACCCCGATTCCCATTTCCGGAATCGGGGTTCGTTTTTTCTGGCATCGGCATACAGCACGGTAATGGGGAACCGTGACCAAAATCGTCGATACAGTGATTTCGGTTTGTTCCGAAACGTTTTTTCATGGCTGGCCCCTGGCAGGGTAATTATCGGTCCGGCGGCAGGGGCGTTCCCGTTCCATTCCCGTTTCCGTTCCCGTTCCCGTTCCCGTTCCCGTAGAGGCGTTGCATGCAACGCCTCTACGGGAACGGGAACAGGTTACCTGACCGTAATCAAACCGCAATGATATTCCAGGCAATTATCGGTTGATCACGTTTTTAAACCGGGGCCTCCGGGGGGTAATATCACCCAGACGTTCCTTTTTGGCCTTTTCGTAATCGGAATAATTCCCTTCGAAGAAAACGACCTCCGCATTATCCTCAAAAGAAAGGATATGCGTCGCCAGGCGGTCGATAAACCACCGGTCGTGGGAAATTACCAGTACGCATCCCGCGAAATCCTCGAGGGCATCTTCCAGGGCTCGCAGGGTATTGACATCGATATCGTTCGTAGGTTCGTCGAGGAGCAGTACGTTGCCTCCTTCCCGCAGGGTCATTGCCAGGTGTACGCGGTTGCGCTCACCACCTGACAGGATGCTAACCTTTTTCTGTTGGTCATTGCCGGCAAAGTTGAACTTGCTCAGGTAAGCACGGGCATTGACGGTGGTTTTGCCAACCGTAATCAGGTCATTACCGCCCGATACCACCTCATTGACCGTCTTATCCGGGTTTTGCAACGACTCGTGGCTTTGATCTACATAGGAGAGTTGTACAGTAGGCCCAATGGCAATAGTGCCGGAATCGGGCTGCTCCTTACCCATAATCATACGGAAAAGGGTACTTTTCCCTACCCCGTTGGGGCCGATGATTCCCACGATGGCATTCTTGGGAATCGAAAGGTTAAGGTTCTCGAACAGCTGGCGGTTGCCGAAGGCTTTGCTAACCCCCTGGAGGTCGATTACATTATCACCTAGCCGAGGCCCGGGAGGGATAAACAAATCCAGTTTAGCTTCTTTTTCCTTGACCTCTTCGTCGGCGAGTTTTTCGTAGGCCGATAAACGAGCTTTCCCTTTAGCCTGTCGGGCTTTGGGGGCCATCCGGATCCATTCCAATTCGCGCTCCAGCGTTTTGCGGCGCTTGCTTTCCGTTTTTTCCTCCTGCTCCATGCGCTTGGCCTTTTGCTCCAACCAGGAAGAGTAGTTACCCTGCCAGGGAATACCCTCACCGCGGTCGAGTTCCAGAATCCAGCCAGCTACATTGTCGAGGAAGTACCGGTCGTGGGTAACGGCAATAACTGTGCCCGGGAAATTTTGCAGGTAACGTTCCAGCCAGTCAACCGATTCTGCATCCAGGTGGTTGGTTGGCTCATCCAGTAGCAGGATATCCGGATTGCTCAGCAGCAGGCGGCAGAGCGCTACCCGACGGCGTTCGCCTCCGGAAAGGACTTTAATAGCCGCATCGCCCTCCGGGCAGCGCAAGGCTTCCATCGCTGTTTCCAGGCGATTGTCAAGCTCCCAGGCATTGCTGTGATCGAGCTTTTCCATCAGTTCTCCCTGTCGCTCAATGATGGCCATCATCTCGTCATTATCGAGCGGCTCGGCCAGCTTAAGATTGATCTCTTCCCATTCGCGCAGCATATCGACAATCGGCTGAACACCTTCTTCAACCACCTGGCGGACGGTCTTGGATTCGTCGAGTTGTGGTTCCTGCTCGAGATAACCAATTTTATAGGTGCCGTCAAAATGGATGCGGCCCTGGAAGTTCTGATCTACCCCGGCAATCAGCTTAAGCAGGGTTGATTTACCGGAGCCGTTAAGGCCCAGTACCCCGATTTTAGCCCCGTAAAAAAAGGATAGCCAGATGTTTTTAAGTACCTGTTTGCTGGGAGGGAATATTTTGCTGACCCCCTCCATAGAAAAGATGATCTTCTCGCCTGCCATATCGATAAAGTTCAATGAAAATCAATGCAGTATTGCGGCGCAAATTTAGGGAAAAAGCCCATAACCAGGAAGCTGAATTTTCCAACTGTTTGGCAATGGTAATGTGGGGGGCTACTCAATGGGGAAATCAGAAATTAGAAATTAGAAATTTACCCGCCTCCGGCGGGTCAGACACTTGCCCCGAATGCATCGAGGTCAGAAATCAGTCGGCCTACGGCAAGCTACCGCGGGTAAAAAATTGGAAAAACGAAAAACGAGTAACGAAAAACCAGAAATTTACCCGCCTGCAGTGGGCCAGTCACCAGTAACCAGAAACCAGTTGCCTACTAAAAACCAACTAAACCCAAGCCGTTTTCCTAACCGCGGTCTGAAGACCGGAAAATAGTCCGCTTGGAATCTGAAGATTCCTGCGAACATGGTTTATTTAGTTGAAATTGAAGCTCCAACGGCAATCCTTGCGCTTTTTCAGCCCCGGCCCAGCGGTTCTTTCATCATATCAAAAACACCACTGACAAATTCCGTTTTGAACCACTCGTGAAAGAGGGCTTCGGTGAGCGGAGCAGGCCAGTGGTTTTCAGGAACGGGCGTCTGCGCTAACTCGTGGGCAAAAAGAGCCAGCGCCTGTTTGCGTAGCCAGTTTTCCTCTTCGAGCGGGCTATCCATGTCCGGTACCAGATAAACCGAAGGTTCCCATTCGGCCGTATCCATGTCGGTGCTTTCATCGTGGCCATGGGATTGCAGCCAGGCAAAATAAGGCCCTTGTGGGCGCAGTAGCAGGATCGCCCGGTTGACGACAGGATAAGTTGGAACAGTAGGCATATTAGTTGAGGTATTTACCCACAATCGGCATCCGACGGCCCATGCCAAAAGCTTTGGGGGAAACGCGGAGTACCGGAGCGGTTTGGTAACGTTTAAATTCATTGATATTCACCAGGCGCAGAATACGACGAACCAGGGTTTCGTCAAACCCCTGGGCTACAATTTCCCGCGGCCCCTGATGACGTTCGATGTACTGGTACAGAATAGGATCCAAAATGTCGTACGGAGGCAGCGAATCGGTATCTTTCTGGTTCGGCCGCAACTCAGCACTCGGGGGCTTGGTAATGGTCGATTCGGGAATAACCTCCCCGTCACGATTCATGAATTTGGCCAGGGCAAAAACTTCGGTCTTATACACATCGCCAATAACCGACAAGCCGCCACACAAATCGCCATACAGGGTGCCATAACCCACGGCCATCTCGCTCTTATTGGTAGTATTTAGCAGAATGTGGCCGAACTTATTGGAAAAGGCCATGAGCAGCATTCCCCGAATCCGGGCCTGAATATTTTCTTCGGTTACGTTGAACGGTTGACCCCAAAAATGAGGCTTCAACAGGTCAGCATAGGCCGTAAATACCGTTTCAATGGGGATGATGTCGTACTGAATACCCAGGTTTTGCGCCAGGGCACGGGCATCATTGACGGAGTGGTCCGACGAAAACTGGGAAGGCATCAGGAGCACCCGCACATTCTCGGGGCCCAGTGCCCGCGCTGCGAGTACCGCGGTTACCGCCGAGTCGATCCCCCCGGATAAGCCGAGAATGGCCTTTTTTAACCCTAGTTTTCCGAAATAATCCCGTAACCCCTGCAGCAACCCGTCGTGCAGTAAGGGCATTTTTTCTTTGGGTTGTTCCTGCACAATACCACCGCGTACGACCTCGGCTAATTCGTAGGTGCGAACACACTCCTCGAAGTAGGGATGTTCGTCAAAAACCTTCCCGTCGGGCGACATGATGATGGAACCACCGTCAAAGATTAATTCTGTCTGCGCACCACAGTGATTGACGTAGAACAAAGGTAACCCGTAACGCTCCACATTGGTGCGCAACACATGGATGCGCTCTTCAGCATGGTCATAGGCAAAAGGAGAGGCTGAAATGTTGATCATCAGCTCCGGCTTTTGCGGCATCAGTTCGTCCATCGGACAAACCGTATAAAGCGGGTTTTCATTGCCGACATTCCACATGTCTTCGCAAACCGTAATGGCAATTACCTTGCCCTGGTAAGTAACCGTCTGAAATTCGGTCGCCGGCTCAAAGTATCGGTATTCGTCAAAAACATCATACGTCGGCAGCAAGGCTTTATGCTGAATCTGCTGCACCTTACCATCGGCCAGAAAATAGGCCGAATTGTAAAGGTCTTTCCCTTCGATCCGCGGATTGTGCGTAGGCGAACCCACAATAATAGCAATCCCCTGGGCCGCCTTGGCGAGCTCCTGAACACAGTTGTCTGCCTGACGAATGAAGTCATCGAAATCAAGGAAATCGCGGGGCGGATAGCCACAGGTGGCTAATTCGGCAAAAACGACGATGTCGGCCCGCTGTGCTTTGGCTGTAGTAACAGCTTGCAGCATCTTCGCCAGGTTCCCATCGAAGTTGCCGATGTGGTAGTTGAGTTGGGCTACGGCAATACGCATGGTATCTAAATGTTTACTCCGAAAACATGGTGCAAGACCATAATGTTTTGCAAAAGTAATTTACTTAGTTTAAATTTCAAACTAAGTTTCCTTTTTTCTATAACCGCCACAAGATAGCCCTAACTTATGGAATTGGTTTAGCCAATTTACCACACCACCTGTGCCGGACATTAGCCTCGCCTGAGCAGGATAAAA
The DNA here is from genome assembly GCA_020636445.1 of Lewinellaceae bacterium. GTDB lineage: Bacteria > Bacteroidota > Bacteroidia > Chitinophagales > Saprospiraceae > JACJXV01. The sequence continues at coordinate 4,666 of JACJXV010000010.1, forward strand.
CGCGCAAAAAATAGACCATGGTAAAACCAAAACCCAGGTACAGTGGTGGGCCAGTCCTGGCAGAAACAGTGCATTGCCTCAAAAGCGTGGCGTAGATACGCAATAAAGGCCTCCCATTACACTAGTCTGGAGCCCCGCCAAAAAGGAATGTGGAACCTGATTATGCTGGAAGGGTTACGAATACTAAACTTCAAAAGTTTAGTATTCGTAGTTGAATCCCCAGGTGCCGTAAATCCGCAACCAGTCGGATGCTTCCTTCACAGCGACTAAGCCAGGTCCGGCGTATCAGCAACTTTCACTGTCACCTTGGGGGGTAACATCTTGTACAGCAGCGGCGTCACCACCCGGCTAAGCAGGGTAGAGCTGATCAACCCGCCGATCAGGACCAGTGCCAGGGGGGAGATCAGCGGTGAATTTTCCAGTACCAGAGGGGTCAATCCGCCGATAGCCGTAACCGTGGTCAGCAAGATAGGCAGGAACCGTGTTTCGGCCCCTTCGCGCACCGCCTGTTCCAGCGGCATCCCTTCCTCGCGCAATTGATTCGTATAATCGACCAACAGGATGGAGTTCTTGATTTCGATCCCCACCAGGGCTATCATCCCTACCGTGGCTACGAAGGAAAGCGTTTCACCGGTAACCCAAAGCATGACCAGAGCCCCAATAATCCCCAGTGGAATAACCGAGAGCACAATCAGCGTACTCTTGAAGGTCCGGAATTCCAATACCAGAATGGCGAGCAACCCGAATATCGCAATGATGATGATCGTTTCAATACCACCAAAGGATTCCGCCTGCGTTTCCCGTTCACCCCCTGCAACCAGCGAATACCCTTTCGGAAGAGGAACGGCCTGCAGGCGAGTCAAAATTTCATCTGTCAGGGCATCGGTATTATAGCCGGTGGCCACAAAACTATTGACACTGGCATACCGCTCTTTATTGAAGTGCCGCAGGAGTGGCGGCGAGGTAGTTAGTTCCAGTTGCGCCACTTGGCTTAAAGGGATTAGTGCCCCTGAAAGGGAGGAAACGTAAATCCGGTTGAACACGGCAAAGGCTTCCTCCTCCGTTTTTCCTACCGACACATTGATCGCGTATTCTTCTCCTTCCTCGGTGCGGAAATCACTCACCTCCAGGCCCGCAATCCCTAACCGGACGGTCCTTGCTATCTCTGCAATCGGCACACCCAGCAGGCCCGCTTTTTCTTTGTTGATGACTACCTGCAGGTCTGTCTTCTGCGTCCGTAGCGGGTTATTGACATAGATAGTACCTTCCACATCCTTCATCACTGCTTCAACGGCAAATGATAGTTTCCGCAGGGTATCCAGGTTATTGCCCAGAATCCGCATTTCGATTGGAGCATCCACCGGAGGGCCCTGCTGAAAGCGGCGAACCTGAATCTTGGCACCTGCGTAGGTGTTAAATACCTCGCGCAGTGAATCGGTCAATGCCGTGATTTCGGGCACTTTCATTTCCGGATCCACCAGCACGAAAAGCTGTCCGTAATTGGGCGAATTTTCTTTCTGGAATTCGTTGTAATAAACCCTGGGGTTACCTTTCCCCACATTGGTATTAATGCCCTGCACCTGCGGGTGGGTGTATAATTCCTGCTCCACATTGCGAATGATATCGTCGGTGCCACTCAGGTTCGTTCCCAAGGGTGTTTCAACATCAATCACGAACATGGGCTTCTCCGACATCGGAAACAAGCTGAAGCCAATGCGGGGAATCAGGGTTAAACTCGCCCCAAAGATCATCACCACCACCAACAGCGTCAACCAGGGAAAGCGAAAAGCTACTTCCAGCATCCGCCGGTAGGGATCATTCAGGTAGCGCTTAAACGCCCGCAGGAAAAAGTTACCCTCTACTTGCTCATGCTGGCTTAACAACAGACTGCTCAGGAAGGGAATAATCGTGATTGCAACGAACAAAGAGGCAATAACTGTAAGCATGACTGCTACCGGTAAGCTGCGAATGAAATCACCAGAACCTTCCGGCAAAAAAGCCAGGGGCAAAAAAGCCAGAATGAGCGTGGCGGTACAGCCGACGACCGCTACCCCGATTTGTTTGGTAGCGGCTATCGCGGCATCGCGGCGGGAATACCCCATCCGTAGAAAGCGCTCGATATTCTCCACCACCACGATGCTATCGTCCACCAGCAGGCCCAGCGAAACGACCATACCTACAATGCTCAACTGGTTGAGCGAATAATCGAATAAATTGAGCAGCGCAAGCCCGATCGATAAGGACAACGGAATCGAAATCATCACGACCAGTGATGCCCGCCAGCCCAAAGGCAATAAGGTAAGTAACACCAGGAACACCGCAATCATAAAATCGCGACCCAGGCCACTCAGTCGCCGTTGTACATTATCAGCCTGATCGAATCCGCTGTGCATCGCCATTGTCTCCGGCAGCTCCTCAGCAAATTCTGCCAGAATCGGCCTGACCTTGGCATCCGCCTGGACAATATTTTTCAAATCTTTGAGCATGACGACTACCCATACGGCACGCTCCCCATTGTAGCGCCCCAGGTGATTATCTTCCGCTTCGCCGTAAGCGACACTGGCAATATCCCGCAAATAAACAACCCGCCCATCCGTACTGCTGCTCACCACAATGCTTTGCAGATCCGCGATACTCTCCAGTGAGCTGGTCGTTTCAATATTGTAGCGTTTTTTACTGATGTCGATACTGCCACCGGGGACGTTGACATTATTTGCCTGGATCGCCCCCAGCACCTGGTTGAGGCCAATGCGTTGCTGGGCCATTTTTTCCAGGTTAACAACCACATCGATCTGCCGCTCGGGGTAAGCCTGAATTTCAATCCGCTTGAGATCCGATACTTTTTCCAGTTTCCGCTTAAGGTCTTCAGCCTCTTCTTTGATTTGGTAATAATCCGCCGTCGGAGAGGTGATTGCTATTTGCCGGATAGCTACATCGGAGGAGGCGGCACGTTGTACTTCCAACAGAGCTAATTCTGAGGGGAGTTGATTACGCAACTTGTTGACCTCCCGGATCACGTCGTTGTTCTTGTTATCAACATTAACCCCGTACGTGAATTCCACCCGCATCACCATCAACCCGTCATCGCAGTTGGTAACGATCTTTTTGATGTCATCCAGCTCATAAAGGACATCCTCAATGGGGTCAGCCACCAGTTCCTCCATATCCGCCGGGCTCGTGCCCGGGTAGATAGCCAGGATGATAAAAATAGGGGCATTGAACGGGGGGTCCTCCCCGCGGGGCATCGTAAACAGGGCACTCAATCCCAGCGATAGCACCATCAGGAAAATGATGATGGTAAACTGGTAATTTTTTACAGAAAATTCGGCGATTTTCATGGCAGTCGGGTTTAGGGGGCTTTCTTATTGGTTAATGGTAATCCGGTTGCCATCCTCCAAATAGGGGGCACCTAAGGTAACGACTTGCTGCTCGGCACTAAGTCCACTCGCGATAGCGGCTTTACCTTCATAGAGGGAAGCGATAGTCACTACCGTTCGCCGGGCATATTCGCCATCCACGACAAAAACGTAGGCCTTGTTTCCTTTGGCTTCAACCAGTGCATCAATGGGAATCGTCAGTTGTGGAGAACTTGCCGGAGGGGTAATGACTACGTTGGCTACCAGGCCTGCGGCTAGCCGGGGCGGATTGCCAACCAGCGAAAACTCTGCATCAAAGGTTCCGTTCTGCGGATTCCCTACGATCGCCAGGCGGCTTACCTTTGCCGGAAACGATTGCCCGGGATAGGCATCCAGCGTTACTACCGCCGCATCACCCGGGTTAAGCCGGGCCCAGTCGCGGTCCGCTAATCCCGTTTTCACGACCCAATCCTGGCGGGCATTGCTCAGAATGTAAAATACCGGTGTGCCCGGCCCTACGACTTCGCCTTCATTCATCAGCTGCTTGACTACCTTGCCACTGATCGGAGAGCGAATTTCGGAATAACTCTGGTTGAAGCGGGCAATCTGAAGCCCCTGCTGGGCTACCGTAAGACCGGTCTTGGCATTTTGTACCTGCTCCAGCGTTGCAACGCTGTCGGCGTAAAGGTTCTGCGCCCGCTGCAGGTCGCGTTGTGCTTTGTCAACCGCTTCGGAAGCTTGCTGGACCTGCGCTTTAATTTCCGTTGGGTTCAGGGTAGCCAGTAACTGTCCCTCGCGAACAAAATCGCCCTCGCCAACCAGGACACGCGCAATGACGCCTCCTGTTTTAAAGGCCGGGCGGGCTTCATTGGAAGAACTGACGATGCCTGCCACCTGAATAGGGACCACCAATGAAGCTAACTCCACCGGGCTCACCGCAACGGGAATGGCACGGTCGGCAGGAATAGCCGCAGGGGCTTCTTCCGCAGCCGACCCCTTGCAGGCCTGGACCAATAAAGTGATCCCGAATAAGGTAATCAGGGATAACAGGCGAATGGGGAATATCGATAACCGATTCATAACGGGTGTTTTTTAATCCTGTAAAGGTGATTTACAAATTATAGCCGGCAACGGCACGTTCCAGTTCGGTCAGGCGAATCAGGTAATCGAGCCGGGCCACCGAGTGGCGCAAGTCGGTATTAGTGAGTTGTGTGCGCGCTTCCAGCACATCGATGTAGTTGGTTGAGCCTTCTTTATAGCGCCGGAAAACATCGCGATAATATTGCCGGGCACCGGCTAATTGCCGGTCATAGCTTTGCCAGACGGTCCGGGCCGATTGCACCAATTCCCGGGATGTCTGTACCTGCAGGTCGATCAGGTTTTCCGCCTGTCGCGTTTGTTCCTGCAGGGCCAAGCCGGCAACCTGGGCTTGCTCTACCTGTAGTTGGTTGCGCTTAGCACTGTAGATGGGTATTTCCAATGAAACGCCTAAGAGGACGTAGCCACCCCATTTGAAATCAAAATTCTGAGAGCCTACATCTAGTTGGGCGCCGATGGTAGGCTTGCGAAAGCTATTCTCCAGGGCGACCAGAATTTCATTTATTTCCTGTGCTTTTGCCAATTGGGAAAGTTCTTCGCGGGTTCCAGCAACGGACTGTTCGGCATTACTTGGCTGTTCGACCCAGCTGGAGTCGATCGCAATTGCAGCATCGAAAGGTCGGCCGCAGAGATGATTAAAATAAGCCGCGGCATTGCGCAGTTGCGCCATGGCTTCCACCCGCTGCGCCTCAACCCCGGCTATCTCGCCATCGCTGCGCACTAACACCGAAGGAGGCGCCTGGTCATTGCGCACCAGACTTTCATTGACGCGCCGACTCTCTTGCAACAACGCCAGGGCGCTATCGTAGATACGTACCGCCTCACCGGCCTGCTGATACCGATAATAAGCACTCTTAATATCACGCACCAATTCACGGCGGTACAAATTGATTTCAATTCCCCGCAAGTCTACCTGTTTGGTTTTGACCTCCCGGTTAAGCTTGATTTCGGCATTCCAGATCGGTTGTTTTACCCGGAACCGCGCATCGTAAAAGTTGTCGGGCAGAAACTGCTCATTGACATTCTCTATCTGGGGGAAGGCGTTAGTTTGCGTCAGCTGATTGAGTGTGCCATAAACCGGATTAAGGAGATCACCGACCGGTATGGAAATATCCCGGCCACCCGCTGCCCGCGTATACGACACGCCAAAGGCTACATCGGGATAATACAAGCGGCGGGCCTCCTCCAGTGCCAGAAGGCTCTGGTTAAGCAGAAACTGCTTCTCCTTAATGACATGACTGTTCTGCATGGCCTCGTCAATATAACCGCTGAGTACCGGTGAGGTAGTGGGCTGGGCCGCCAAAAGCTGGACAAATAAAATGCTCAGCACAGAAAACCAGGTTCGTCGATAAAAACTATGTTGTAACATGATATGGGTGATTGGGTGATACAAGCCAAAAAGGATCGTTGGTGTTTTACTACTACAAAGTAACAGCAGCAACGGGCGTCAATCCAGCAATTTTCAGTGAACTGCTTATTTTGCAGGCTGAATTGTATGGAATACTCCTTGGACTGTTGCGCCCAGGCTGCGTAATATTTTGGTAAAAGGCAGCAAAAAAGTTGTGCAACGTTGCCGGGCGGCTTAACTTCCCAAACCAGCTTAAACAATAAACCATGATCTCTCCAAAACCTGTTACCACACCGGCTCCGGCCTTTGCTCCGCCTCAGCGAAAACTAATGGGCCCCGGCCCCTCTGATATCTACCCCGAAGTACTGGCAGCGCTTTCGCGACCAACTGTCGGGCACCTCGATCCCGAATTCGTCCGCATGATGGATGAACTGCGAGTCCTAACACAGTATGCTTTTCAAACCGATAACCGCCTGACGATGGTGGTTTCTGCTCCCGGTTCTGCAGGTATGGAAACCTGCTTTGTTAACCTCGTAGAAGCAGGGGACCAGGTGATCGTTTGCCGCAACGGCGTTTTCGGCGGGCGGATGGTGGAAAATGTGGAGCGCTGCGGAGGTATTCCTATTGTTGTAGATTTCCCGTGGGGAAGTCCGGTTGACCCTAACAAGGTTGAAGATGCGCTAAAAAGTCATCCCGAGGCCCGTATCCTGGCTTTTGTTCATGCAGAAACATCCACCGGGGCCCGATCGGATGCCCAAACACTTTGTGCGCTTGCCCAGCAGTACAACTGCCTGACCATTGTCGATGCTGTAACCTCCCTGGCAGGGGTCCCGGTTTTAGTCGATGAGTGGGGGATTGATGCCATCTATTCCGGTAGTCAGAAATGTTTATCCTGCGTTCCGGGTCTTTCTCCGGTTTCTCTGAGTGAACGGGCGGTTGCGCGCATTCAGCAACGCAAAAACAAGGTTCAAAGTTGGTTTCTCGACCTTAGCCTGGTTATGCAGTATTGGGGAGATGGTCTCGTTGGGAGTAAACGCTCTTACCACCATACCGCCCCGGTGAATACCCTGTATGCCATGCATGAAGCCCTGCGCATCTTGCAAACCGAAGGGCTGGAAAATAGCTGGAACCGCCACCAGCGTTGCCACGAACGGTTGCGCGACGGATTGGAAGCCTTGGGTTTCCGCTACCTGGTAGATATTGAATACCGCCTACCCCAGCTAAATGCCGTTTTTCTCCCTGCGGGGGTTACCGATGAAGCCAACCTGCGTCGCCGATTGCTTGATGAGTTTAATCTCGAGGTGGGTTCCGGCCTCGGAGACCTTTCCGGAAAAATCTGGCGGATCGGACTGATGGGGTACAGTGCCCGACCGGAAAATGTTGACTTCTGCCTGGATGCTATCGGTAGCGTTCTATCCTGACGTTGAGGTCATCGCATACGCATTGTGAAGTCCTTTGGTAATATAATGTTGCTATAAATTGGTAAATCATTACACCAAGAGCACATAAGCTCAAAACGAGCAAAACCAATGATTTAACGGCATCATTCCGCCAAGAAACGGTTTTTTATCCTGAAAAAATGTACATCGTAAAGCAAATAATTGTTCCTTTGCATTATGATTTGTTATTAGCTAAACGGGACATCCTGGCTGCAGCAATGCTTTTGGGATGTCCCTTTTTTGTTTCCCAGAGCAATTCTGCCTGCTTTAGACTACTCAGCCCGAGGATAAAAATTGCCATCATTCTTTAGAATCGTATTGGCTGGAATAGTTCCCCGCGCCGGAACCAGCGGATAAATAATTGTTTGCCGACCGGCAATAGTACCCGGAAAAAGAACCGCATTACAACCAACCTCTACTTCATCACCAAGGAGTCCCCCCAGTTTGTTCAATCCAGTAGCTACTTTTTTTCCATCAATCACGACGTGAATTTCATCACCGGTGTTCTTGAAGTTGGAAAGAATAGCGCCCGCACCTAAGTGGGCTTTATACCCGAGAATGGAATCCCCTACATAATTGAAGTGTGGCACCTGAACCCCGTCGAACAATACGGCATTTTTGATTTCACTGGAATTGCCAATCACAGCAGCATTTCCTATGAGGACATTCTCCCGAATAAAGGCGCTGTGCCGGATATCACAATCCGCACCGATAATTATCGGGCCACGCAACACGGCGGTAGGGGCTATAGTCGTACCCGGCCCTACCCATACCTGGGGTTGAATTTCCTGAAAATCCGAAGGTAGTTGGGCCGACAGGTCCAAAATTACCTGGTGCAGCATGGGTAATATCTCCCATGGAAAAGGTAGTTCGCGCAGGAGCTCTCCTGCGCGGCTGTGCGCTAGTGAAAAAAGCGATTGTGTCAAATTGGCCATACCCAAGGTGCTTTTTCCGGAAAGATAAGCATCCCTGCGTATATGGTTCATAGGATGATGGCCCTGGTGAGTGTGTCCCCGTCGTTTATTAATTCAGATCACTGCAGCATGAACATTTGCTTATTCATGCCTGAAGTAAGTGATGGGTCATTATTATGTATAAGCTTTGTTCAGTGCAATTTTGGGGTTCAACAAGGCAAAAAACGCAGGCGACGCAGCGCGTCGGCGAGGCTTTTTAACGAAGTGGAAGCTCAAAAGGGCCTGAATTAAGGTATAGATAATATTGTCCCATCACTTATGGGAACAACGCACCGATTAATCCTCAGAGGTAATCGTCAGCAGGTATTCCGCCGATGCATCCCGTTCTAGGCGTTGATATAGCTTAACAAACCGGGCGGCGACCGTTACCAGGTCTTTGGTTTCCAACAAAATATTGAATACCAAAATACTATTCCTGGCACTGAACACTTCGGCCTTAATACCTTGTGCTTGTAAGCTAAGTAAGTGTTCGATCTGTTGCAGCAACTCCTTCTTCCGGCCCTTCAACTCCTCAAAACGATTAAATGACCTATCGCGCATCACCTGTGCACAGTCCATGAGATATAAATGCAGGAATTCCGAAATGGCTCGCATGTCTTTGCTCTGGGCTTCGTCCAGTGGAGCCAGAATATCAGCGACGTGCTGGCGGGCAGTATCGACAATGAAGGTTGCTGACTGTACTAAATCCTGTTCCATGTCATAGGCCAGCAGGTAGGTACGGGATCCTTCCGATAATTCTTCCTTGATACGCCGAATGGAGCTGTAAAACGTATACTTAAATTCTTCATTGCTCTTCCCCAGGCGGTCCATCGCAATGGTAGCCTGTCGGAGCATGTTGATATCTTCTTTGATTAACCCCTCAATAGCCGACCGGAAACCATCGCTGACGGCCTCCAAACTATCAGCCAGGTTATTGGCTGTGGAGAATATCACCTCACGGGCCGGAATCAACTCCGACCGGCGGGTTGCCTGCAACAGTTTATCTTTATCTGCTTCGCGCCGCCGGTGAACGCGAATCGTGTTAAAGATGAAGCCTACCGAGAAAGCAACTAACAAACCGATGCCAATCATCCCAAATTTGCTCATGATCAGGGCAAAAACGGCCGACACGGTAAAGGCAATGAAGGCGGTCATGAACCACCCCAGTAAAACGTTCAACACTCCCGCTACCCGGAAGACAGCGCTATCGCGCCCCCAGGCCCGGTCAGCCAGGGACGAACCCATTGCTACCATGAACGTCACATAAGTTGTCGAAAGCGGCAATTTCAGAGAGGTCGCAAAGGCAATGAGCGAACTGGCCACCGTCAGGTTTACGGAAGCACGCACCAGATCAAACGCTGGCGGGTCCGCTTCTTCACCCGGCTTGGGGCGATAGGGTTGGGGGCGAAAATTACTTTCAATACGCTGCTTAACACCCTGGGGAATAACCTTGCCTAAACGGGCACTGACATCCCAGGCAAAGCGAACTACGCCCCGGGCAAAGTAGTTCGAGCTAAATCGTTCAAGGCCTTCCGATTGCCGCCCCAGGTTGACCTCCGTTTCGGTAACCGACCGGGCCTTCTTCGAAAGCCATAAGGTCAAAAGCATAATAACCCCGGCTGGCAGTAATAAGTAGGTTTTGGCCGGATAGGCCTTGGAAAGCGAGGTCATCAAAAACCCGTCAGGCGAAGCTCCAGATGCCGCCCAATCGTTATAGGACTCAAACCCAGCTACGGAAACCCCAATGAAATTGACCAGATCGTTACTGGCAAACGCCATAGCTAAGGCAAAGGTGCCAGCCAATACAACAATGCGTAAAATATTGAAATTGGTAAACCGGTTAACCAGGGCCAGGATCGTCGCCCAAATCGCGAAGGATCCCAAAAAGAGCAGTGGAATATGCGCCTGAATCCAGTTAATAAATGACCCGGAGATAAAAGAAGCTCCCTTCAGGCCTTTAAACAACAAGAAATAGGTGATCACCGCCAGGGAAATACCGCCCCAGACAATTCCTACCGTATGTAGCCGACGCTGATAATTGAAGGTAAAAATAAGGCGGACCAGATACATAACCACAATGCCCACCGTAAACGCTACCCCCACCGAGATAAAAATACCGGTAATAATCGCCAACGCACTCGAGGAGTTGATATAGCCGGCAACCGCACCAAGTCCTTCTCCATTATTCAGGACCTTAATGGCTGCTACGGCAACAGCCGCTCCCAAAAGCTCAAAAACAATGGAAACAGTGGTAGATGTCGGTAAACCAAACGTGTTGAAGAGATCAAGGAGCACCACATCCGTGAACATCACGGCCAGGAAGATCACCATCACCTCGGCAAACACAAAAAACTGCGGGTTGAAAATACCTTTGCGGGCAACCTCCATCATACCACCCGCAAATAAGGCGCCAATCACGATCCCCAGACTCGCAACAACCATAATGATTCGCCGGGTAGCTACCCTGGATCCTATCGCAGAATTCAGGAAGTTTACTGCGTCATTACTCACACCAACCACCAGGTCGGCAATAGCTAACCCGAATAGTAACAGGACAAAAAGAAAATAAATGTCCATAGCGCTTACCTAATTCGTGATTGGGTAGGTTTTCTACCCGTCCGCAAGGTAAGTTACCAATGTAAATTGAATATTAACGCACTCGGAAACCAGCTCTTTTTTTTTAGAAATTGTTCAAGATTTTTTGCCGCCGGGGCTCTCTTTACCCATTTTAGGGCCAAAAGCTAAAAATTATGTACTTTTTGTCCCGAAAATAAGCAGTCTCATGCCGCCTACGGAACAACCGCAAAGCTATCTACCTTCTATTTTTAAAGCCTTTCCCGGGCTGGTCGCAGCCGAAAGTACCCGTTTGGGCGGGGTTAGTCGGCCTCCTTATGCCTCCCTCAACCTGGGCTGGTCAACCCCGGATGACCCGGAAGCCGTTCTCGAAAATCGCCGCCGGTTTTTGCAGGCGCTGGGCCTCGACCCAGCCTCGATGGCCAGCAGCCATCAGGTACATGGGCATGAGGTTCTAACCGTGACTGCGCCGGGCCGCTATGATGGCTATGATGCCCTGATTACCCAACAAAAGGGTATCTGCCTGGCAGTAACCGTGGCGGATTGTACGCCCATTTTAATTTATGATCCAAAACAGCAAGCAATTGCCGCTGCCCACGCGGGCTGGCGGGGCACTGTCCAGGAAATTGTTAGGCATACGCTTACTGCCATGCAGCAGCAATTTGCCAGTAATCCGGCCGACTGTTATGCGTTCATCGGCACTTGTATCGATGAGTGCTCCTTTGCTGTCGATGCGGACGTGGCTGACCACTTCACTTCGCCATACAAACGCTGGGATGAGCAGCAGGGGAAATTCTTTGTTGACCTGAAAGCCGCTAATCAACAACAACTGCTAACCGCAGGCCTGCAGCCGGACCGGATTGAAATATCTCCTTTTTCAACAGTCACCCATAATGATCGCTACTTTTCACACCGCAAGGAGAAAGGCCAGACCGGTCGAAGCATTAACGTCATTGCCATGATTGGGTGGGGGAGGCGCGATGCGGCGCGCCCCAAATAGTGGTCTGTCGACTTTGAAAATGAAGGTTGGATAATTATCAGGTGAAGGGTTAAGGTTAAATAGGCCCGCCTTCGCAAAGCTTGTCCGCCTATGGCGGGCTTCGGCGCGTAAAAAACGCTCAACGCTGAACGAGTAACGCTCAACGCTTTTAGCGTTACTCATTTTCATCAAACGCAGCCCTGCTGATTTCCAATTTCTGATTGCTAAGTCGGGTAGCGGCCCGTATCACTATCGCTAACCCTTAATTCCTCAATTGACAGAACACTCATCGGGTTATACACTAAGCTCTTCCTGGTGGCGCCACATTTCCTGAAAAGCAGGGTTGTGCAAGCGCAATTCCGAAAAAGTGCCCTCGGCTATAATCCGGCCCTGGTCCATCAGGTAGATATAATCGAACTGGGGAAGCAAGTGCAACCGGTGTAGCGAAGAAATAATCGCTTTGTCGGAAAACTCCTTAAACAACCCCTCGTAAATTTTCAATTCCGTTTTGGGGTCCACACTACTGGTTGGCTCATCGAGCAATACCAGCTGACTGTCCCGGGCCGCCAGTATCCCCCGGGCCAGCGCCAAACGTTGTTTTTGCCCGCCAGAAAGGTTGACGCCCTTTTCCTTAATGTTCGATTCCAGCCCCTCCGGCAATTGGGTAATCACTTCGTGAAAACGAGCCATCTGACATACCCGATCCACCTCTTCCGCTGTAAAAGGGAGACCTAGCGTAATATTGTAAGCGATTGTGTTTTCAAAAATTTCCGGTTCCTGCGGACAAAGGGTTACCTGGTTATTAAGCATGGCCCACCCCTGAGGCACCGGCTGGCCATCAATCGCCAGCTGATCCAGCTGGTCCAACGGATACAGTCCACGCAAAAGCGCTAACAAGGTACTCTTGCCACTACCACTCTCCCCAATGAAAGCAATACGCTGCCCCCGGCGAATCCGCAGGTTAATATCCTGCAACCCATGATAATGGTCCGCCATGGACTGCCCCTCCGTCTGATGCCGGAAGGACAAGCCCTCAATCGCAATTTCCTGCCAGTTGGCGGGCAGGCGCTGGTCAGATTCCGGCAAATGTTCCCGGCGATAAGCTTCCAGGATATTCTCCGCCGTTTGCACATCGGCATGATAACTTACGACCTGTGTATACTGCCAGGCTATATCATGAAACACACTGGTGAATCGCTCCACGTATCCCATCAGGGTAACCAACCCCCCAATCAGCAATACTTGCCCAGGGTGCCAGTTCTGGTACAAATACCCCATTAAAATAACCACGTAGATCATCGCTACAATGCCATCCACCACAAACCACTTCCATTCGTTGACGAGCACCTTGCGCCGGAAGGGCGGAAAGACCTCCATCACCCGCCGAAACAGGCCACTTTCCATCCGCTGTTCCAACCGAAGCGTAATAACCGTGATGATGTTCGAAAGACTGTCAAATAAGGTGGACGAAACCACGTGCTCACGTTCATTCGTTTCCCGAAGGGCTGCTAAAAAAGGTTTGTCAAACCGCAGGATAGTGAAAATAGCCAGCGCCCCGATTCCTACTGCTACTAAGCCAAAAATGGGTGCAAAATAGATCATGGCAGCAAAGGAGAACACAAATTTCATCAGGGCGTGCAGGTACATAAAGCCATTCTCAAAAAATTCCTTGAGCGCCTCGTATGCTTTGCGCACCCGATTGATGGTGGCCCCACTGTGGTTATCCTGATGCCACTTCACCGGTAAGTGCAGCGATTGGTGATAGACCTCCTGGAGGTAGTTACGACTCAGGTTGAAGGCCAGCTTACGTTCGAGAACGCGGGCCGGACCATGAAAAGCCCAGCCACCAAAATGCAGGAAAAGATAGGCCCCAACATATTTCCAGGCCGAAGCCAGCACCGCTGTTCCTTCCTGCTGCAAATCGTTAATGAACCATCCCCAGATCAACGGCACTCCCGCCGCCAGCAGGTTGCTGAGGGTAAACAGGCCATAAATGACTAAATATCGGGTGCGCTCTCCGCGGGCATATCGCCAGGCAGTGCGCAACATGGCCAGATAAGGATTCGTCAATAGTCGGGAAATCATAGCAATATGTTCAAATGCTCCCCAATCATTTCAGGAAGAGTATAAGCAAAACCCTCCCGGCATTCAACTAGTTCCCAGGCCTTACAAAGATTGTAGTAAAGCTTCCGCTGCCAGCCGACCACTGCGCATCGCCGCGTCCAGGGATCCGTTCAATAGTTGATCGCCGGCCAGGAAAATCTGGTTGTTAACAGCCAAATGTCCAGCTCGCATCGTAAACCGGAGGTCCTCTACAATCGGTAAAGCCCGGGCGATTTCGAACCGCTTCAGCAAGGTAAGCCCTAAGTCCGGTTGCCGTAGCAATTTCCGCAATGCTGCAACAACCTCTTCGGTGGTAGCGGTCTGGTAGCCGGCTTTTAATGTAACGGAAAGCAAATGCTTACCTGGCGGCGCATAATCACCGGATACTTCCGTGAGCGCGCAAAAGTTATTAATAGGATTGTCGGGGTCACTAACCAATGCGATAGTTGGGGTTACCAGGATCCGTTGATCAACGGCGAAGTACAGGTTAGTCGTCGATACATACCGTATTGCCGGCCCCGTTAACTGCGGCAATATCGAGCTCGGATCCGTAGCAATGATTAGCTTATCAAAAAGAATAACCTGCCCATCGTTTAGCTGAATTTCACTCCCCACAACCGCCTTTACCGGTTGGTTAAAGTCAAATTGGGTGCTGTGTAGTGAATGCTGTAATTGTTGAATGATGGCCTCCATTCCCTTGGCAGGTATGGCTGCCGAACCTTCACTAAACATCTTGAAAACAAACCGAAACATCCCTGCCCCCGTGGAGAGATCATTTTCCAGGAAAATCCCCCCAAAGAAAGGACGGAAAAAAGTTTCAATAATCCGGTTACTAAACCCATACTGACGTAAATAATCGAACGTAGACCCATGCGCACTGGCAAAGACGGCAGTGCGGTCCGTTCGCTTTAATTCCTGCGCAAGTCGGAACATGAGCCACTTATCCCGCAGGGTTCCTACCGATGAAAAGACCATAGGTATTGCAAGTGCCGGATCGCGTAAAGGATCCCCAATACGCATGCGGTGCCCCTGGTGAAAAATAATGGCCCCCGAAGTAAAGTGCCGAAGATCCAGAGCGGTCAGATCCAGATAGCGCTGAACTTCCTGATAGTTGGTCAGTAGCACCTGAAACCCATGGTCAAACAGAAACCCTTGCTCTGCATCCGTTTTGACGCGCCCTCCTGCCCGGTCAGCAGCATCAATAATACGTGGGGAAAGCCCCTGGCTTTCCAGGTGCTGTGCCGCGACTAATCCAGCAACACCACTTCCAATAATGACAACCTGCATACTGTTTTTACATTTTCAGACCCAACAAAGATAATCCGAGATGGTTTTCCGCCAGATCAGCGAATTATCGGGGCTCCTGATAAAGATCAACCCCCTTAACTGACATTCCTCATCCCAAAGCTACGGGAGAACCGGTTAAATTATGCTACCGTTGCTGATGTTCCTTTTTTGCTAACTTTTAAATCGGTTGACCTATGAAAGCCCACGTAGAAGATCTCATGTCGACACAACTGATTACAGCGACGCTGGAACACAGTGTTGCGCAGTTGCGGGTGATGATGACACGCCATAAAATTGGTGCTTTGCCGATCACCGACCTGGGTGAAGACCCCCAGGTACTCGGTATTGTGACCGATACCGACCTGCGCAATGTTCGCGACACCAGCCTGCCCGCTGCGACAGTTATGAGCCCGATTATTCAGTCGATAAGCCCCCGTAGCACCATAGCTGCCGCCGCCAATCTGATGCTGCAATACAATATTCATCATCTGTTGGTCAAAGAAGGTGATCAAGTTGTAGGGATCCTCAGCTCGCTGGATTTATTGCGCACGATTGCCAATAACCGTCAGCCACTGGCTTCCCGGTTATTGTCTTTATAACTTACGTATGCCTTAGCCCGCGCGCTTGCCTGCCTTTGGGGGAAGCACCAAAAAGATTATTATGCTCCTGCACCCCGCCTCCGCTGTCGACCTTGATGTGTTAATCCATCAGGTACAAACCGTCATTAGCGTCGTTGAAGCAGAAGAACAGGCTCAGCAAGAATGGCTGCAGGCTGTTCTTCCCAAGCATAATGACAGTGCGCGTAACCTGGTTCACTACCTGGCATTGCGGGCCTTCGACCTGAGTGGCATCCAGGCGCATTTATCGAGCCTCGGTATTTCTTCTTTGGCCCACTCGGAAGCCTACACCCTGGCCAACCTTTACAATGTCCTCCACCTGCTCCAATTATTACAAGGTGCTCCGGGAGAGGCCCCCAATAACCAGGTTGCAGTACCGTTGGGGTATTGGGAAAGCAAACAGCAGTTGCAGCGCAATGCCCAGGACACCTTCGGGCGGGCCGTTCGCAATATTAATCGATGCCGGGTCATGGTCACCATGCCAAGCGAAGCGGCTGACGACTACGGGCTTATCCGGGCATTGCTCCGGGAGGGCATGGACCTGGCCCGTATCAATACCAGTCATGATGGGCCCGAAGTTTGGCAGCGGATCATTGAAAATATCCGGCAGGCCGAAAAAGAAACCGGCCACCCTTGCCAGGTTTACATTGATCTATCGGGGCCTAAGTTACGCACCGTCTTACCATCTGCCGAGCAACTGCCCGCCAAGCGGACTAAGAAAAAGAAAGGAAAGAAAGGTTTGCTTGTTCACCGGGGCGACTGGCTCGAAGCAACGTATGATTTAAACAACCCGCAGCGGCACTGGCCACTGGCGCTTACCCGTATTGGCGTTACCTTACCCGATATCTTCCCCGACCTGAAGCCGGGGGAAAGCATTTTCTTTGATGATGGCAAAATTGGCGGAAAAATACTCCAAACCCGCCCAGACGCTTGCCTCGTTGAAATTACCCAGGCCGCTATAGGAGGAAGCCTCCTGGCTACCGAAAAAGGAATAAATCTACCTGATACCGTGTTAACGCTGGCCTCGCTTACCGAAGCCGATCGCGAATGCCTACCCTTTATTGCCCGCTATGCGGATGTGGTGGGCTATTCCTTTGTGCGCCGCTCGGTAGATGTGGCTACCTTGCAGTCCGCCCTGCGTGAACTAGGCCGTGAAGATATTGGCCTGGTCCTCAAAATTGAAACCAAGGAGGCGTTCCAGAATTTATCGCGGTTGCTACTCACTGCTATGCGCAGCCCCAAAGTTGGGGTCATGATTGCCCGCGGTGATCTGGCCGTAGAGGTGGGCTTCGAACGTAACGCCGAAGTTCAGGAAGAAATCCTTTGGCTCTGCGAAGCCGCTCATGTTCCGGGAATTTGGGCAACCCAGGTGCTCGAGACCATGGCTAAAAAAGGACTGGCGACCCGGAGCGAAATTACCGATGCAGCCATGGCCGCCCGCGCCGAATGTGTTATGCTCAACAAAGGCCCGTTTATCGTCGAGGCCGTCAAAACCCTGGAAGATATTATCAGCCGTATGGAGCGCCATCAGGATAAAAAGCGGGGCAGCCTCCATGCCCTCTCCGTTGCCCGACGTTTCGTCAAACAGCCTGAGGAGCGCTTTAAGTATTGATTGGTGTCATTAAGTTGGTTTAGCGGGTTTAGAAAGTTTAGAGACACACCTGCGGTGTTCGTTTAGAGGGTTAGTTTATACCGCGCTGCTCGGTTTATATCGTTCGCTATCGCTCACTCGGTTTATATGGTTTATTTTTTTAGCCAAGGCGCTAACAGCTAATTCGCCAACTCGCTGATTTAGGTTTATGCCGCTCGTTGCACTCCCTCGGTTTATATCGCTTTGCTCGGTTTATAAAGTTTATTTTTTAGCCAAGGCGCCAACACGCTAATACCCAACGCGCTTTTAAAAGTTTATGCCACTCACTGCGTTCGTTCAGTTTATACCGTTCGCGTTGCTCACTCGGTTTATACCGCGCTGCTCGGTTTATATCGTTCGCTATCGCTCACTCGGTTTATATGGTTTATTTTTTTTGCCAAGGCGCCAACACGCTAATACCCAACGCACTTTTAAAAGTTTATGCCACTCACTGCGTTCGTTCAGTTTATACCGTTCGCGTTGCTCACTCGGTTTATACCGCGCTGCTCGGTTTATAAGATATTTCTAACTGGAGTTTTCAGCCAGCGTGCCGATACGCCAACAGCTAACGCGCTAACTCGCTGATTTAGGTTTATTCCGCTCGTTGCACTCCCTCGGTTTATATCGCTTTGCTCGGTTTATAAAGTTTATTTTTTAGCCAAGGCGCCAACACGCTAATACCCAACAAGCCAATTGCCAACGCGCTAATAACTAATACGCCAAAAACAAGTATCCCGAACTTCAGACAGTGCCAAAATTCGGGATAACTCATATTGAATGTAGTAGACTCTTACGCTTTGCCTCGCAACATCAACTGCCAGTACATAAAGGGCAGTCCGTATTTTTTGAGAATCCACATCGGCCAAAGCTCCTTGGAGGTATCAAAGAATTTCGATAGGAGCGGGTCGCTCATCCGCTTGTTCTCATAGCCGAATTCGGCAAGTACCATTTTGCCATACCCTGTAACCAACGGACAGCTCGAGTAGCCCGTATAGGCATCACTCAGCACGCCATCGTTTTTCATCATATGGAGAATGTTATCAACGACCACCGGTGCTTGTTTGCGTACGGCGGCCCCGGTTTTTGCCGTAGGCAGGGCCGCTGAATCCCCTAGTGAGAAGACGTTCTTGTATTCATTGTGCTGAAGGGTAAAATGGTCGACGTTCACCCAACCTTTGTTAGGCCCATCAGCGTAAGCCAGTTTGGAACGCTTCACAAAATCGGGAGCCGATTGTGGTGGCGCCAGGTGAAGCATGTCAAAATTAATCACCACCTCATCTTCCGCAATTTGTTCCTCCTTTAAGGGCTTGTGGTTGTAGGACAGCTTATCCGGCTCGCCTACATGAGCGGTTATTTTGAAAGTCGCCTGGCGGTTAGGGCCGTCAATCTTGATCATATTGTGGAAGAAACGGAGTTGAATATCCTTCCGGTCCACAACCTTCATTAAGGTTTCCTTGAACGGCGAAACGCCAAAAATCACCGAGCCCGGGGTAATGAAAACAACGTCTGACTTATCCCGAACGCGGGTTTTACGGAAATAATCATCAGCCAAATACATGATCTTCTGCGGTGCACCACCACACTTGATCGGTGTGGCAGGCTGCGTAAAAATCGCTGTCCCCCCCTTGAAGTTCTGCAGAACTTCCCAGGTGTAGTTCGAATCAGTATAGTTACTGCAGACGTTATTTTTATTGATCGTCTCCGCCAGGCCTTCAATGCCGTTCAGGTCCAGTTGAATCCCCGGGGCCACAACCAGGTAGTCGTAGCTGATCTCGTCGCCGTTGCGCAACTTGATGCTGTTTTGGTCGGGATTCATCTCTTCGACGTATTCCGGAATCCATTTAGCGCCTTTGGGGATTAACCCCGCCATATCACGCTCGGTGTCTTTATAATTGAAAGTCCCCGCACCGACTAAGGTCCAGGCAGGCTGATAATAGTGCTTGCGGGCCGGATCTATGATGGCGATGTCCAGGGATTTATCTTTCAACAACAGTTGCGCCGCTACCGTTATGCCAGCAGTGCCAGCTCCGATAATGACGATTTGATGGTGGTTTGCCATGATAAACAATGCTTTTTGTTCGCTTAAAAGAGTGAATAGTAATTACTTAGCAATATATTAATAAATGAACAAACATTCATGCTTTAATGAGGTAATTTTGACCTTAGCATGCCATAGGCAACTGTGCCGGTCATTGCTGCCAACAGGAAGACGACAAAAACAGTGTAGCCACTCCCCATAAGGATGAACATCGGGCCAGGACAAACCCCAGCTAAAGCCCAACCACAACCGAAGATAAAGCCCCCAATGATGTAGCGGGGAAAGCTGCGGTCTTTAGGCGGAATGACAATCTCCTTTCCCTCAATGGATTTGAGGTGTCGGCGTTTGATCCATTGCACGATGGGCACACCCAGTGCTATAGCGGAGAAAATTATTCCATACATATGAAACGACTGGAAATGGAACATTTCATAAATCCGGAACCAGGAAACAGCTTCGGCTTTATAGAGCGTAATGCCAAATAGAATGCCGACGAGAATATAGCGGGATGAATGCATCATGGTCAGTAGGTTTTAGAAGATTAAGGGAAAAATAAAATAGGTCATGAACAACCCGCCGAGGAAGAAGCCGATAACGGCAACGAGTGATCCTAACTGCAGGGCTGACATACCACTAATCGCGTGACCGGATGTACATCCACCGGCGTAGCGGGCACCAAAACCTACTAAAAAACCGCCCCCAAGAATAATAAAGGCTCCTCTCAGGGTGAATAAAGCCGGCCAATCCAGGAAGTCGGGAACCAAAGGCACCGGGCCATTCTCAGGAATGCGATCGGCAAAATAAGTGTATTGTCGCACGCTCTCTACCGCCTGGCTGGTAATGTGGGCCGTGGGCTCTCCATTGGTGAAATAATGGGCCGCCAGATAACCGCCAAACACTGCTCCCAGCGCTACCAGCAGGTTCCAGGACTGCGACTGCCAGTCAAACTTGAAAAAATCAGCAACATCATCAGCGCCATCGGCAGCACACATGACACGCAGGTTGGCTGACATACCAAATTCCTTACCGAAGAACAGCAGGATAAACATGATAAGCGCGATCATGGGGCCAGCGACCCACCAGGGCCACGGTTGGCTGATCCAATCGCGCAGTTGCAAAAGAAATTCAGGTACCATTTTGTTGTTTGATTATGAGTGGTTATAGGGAATTTGTGGTTACCGCGGCTGGCCATGCGTCAAGGCAAGCCCGCACTTCAACCTCCAGTTGAGGTAATACAGCCTCGATCGGGGGCGATAATCCAATATGCATGGGCTGAACCGTATCGATGGACACCGCCAGTAATTGAATATCCGGAAAACACCCCAAAAGCTGAAGACCGGAAAGCATATCTTTTAAGCCAATATCATGCGTGCTGAGGGCCTTGGGGAAATCGCTGGCAAAGCGAGGCCTGATCCGGCGAATGGTTCCTGCCGGGCGCTGATCCAAAGTAGCATCTATCAGAATGATTCGCGGGTAGGACTCAAAAAATGTTAATAAATGAAATCCTCCTGTTCCGCCATCGAGGAGATCAACAGTGAGCGGCCATGACTGCTGTCGTAACCGCTCAATCAGATGCACACCCACGCCTTCATCACCCATAAGTAAATTACCAATCCCCAGGATGAGGGTTTTCGACGCGGATGAGGTTGTAGCCAGGGACATGTTGGTGTGTATTTCAGGGATGTTGTAAACGTTATTCTGGTTTTTCAGCCTGGAATTGTTCTTCTTCAATAAACTTCCACCCGCCGCCCATGGAGGAAATTTCACCGCGGCCCTCCACGTAATCGTGGTAAAATACCAGATAGACGTGGATCAGGGTAAAGATGATAAACAACCACATAAAGGCGTGGTGCCAGTTCCTGACGGCAAAGTCGCTTCCAAAAAAGGCTGGCACCCAAATGAAGGCTCTGGTAAACCACCAGGTACTATTATCTGCCAGTAAACCCAGCCCCGTTACAACCATAAAAAGAGAAGCCAGGAATATCACAAAATACATAAATCCAGCCAGAGCGTTATGCCCAACCGACATATGTTCCTTCCCGCGCTGCAGGAAAATATCAATTTTCAGCACTTTAAATATTTCCGTAAAATACCGGCCATTGGTCGGAACGAAGTTTCGCCAGTTGGCATATTTATTCCCGGCAATCGACCAGTAGACGCGGAAAAGGAGGTTAAACATAAAAATATAGGCAGCGGTGAAATGCAGAAACCGGATAATACCAAACATATAGCGATTGGATGCTTCCGCTCCCGAAAGCAGTGCCGGTGGGTTACCAATTAAATAGCCGGTAACACACAGCACAAATATGGCCAGCACATTTAGCCAGTGAAATATCCGTACGGGTAATTCCCAGACAAATACGCGGCGAAGTCTTTGGCCTTTCATGATGCTATTTTTAGAGTGAACCAGAGTGGTGCAAAGTCAGTGTTTTGGCTACCCGGGGGTGGGTAGCCAAAACAACTGTGACTCATAGTGCTTTTACACGTGCCATGTGATTCCCTTCCTCATCGTAGAGGTGAACGGCACACGCCATACAGGGATCAAAAGAATGCACCGTACGCAAAATTTCAACCGGTTGTTCCGGATCAGCTACCGGAGTGTCCCGCAAGGCGGCTTCGTAAGCTGAAAGCTTTCCTTCCGGATCGCGGGGAGAGGCATTCCAGGTAGTCGGCACCACCAACTGATAGTTCTTAATCTTTTGGTCTTCGATGACAATCCAGTGCGCCAGGGCACCGCGCGGTGCCTCAGTATGGCCAACCCCCTGGGCTTGCTTAGGCCAGCGTTCGGGGTTGAACAGATCTGTATTTGCCATCCGGTCATCACCATTCTTAATATTGGTGATCAGCATATCGTAAAACTCCTTGGCCCAGATCGCCGTTAATTGCGCTTCCAATCCACGAGCAGCGGTGCGCCCCAGGGTGGAGAATAAAGCAGTAACCGGCACGTCCAGCGTTTTGAGTGCGCGATCTACAACTTCTTTAAATTCATCGCGTCCACGGGCGTAGCCCACGAGTACCCGGGCCAATGGCCCAACTTCCATAGCGTGACCTTTCCACCGCGGTGTTTTCAGGAAGCTGTATTTTTCTTCTACGGGCAGGTTTTCGTAGGGAGGTTTGGGGCCTGTATATTTCAGGCGCGTCTCACCCTGCCAGGGGTGTAACCCTTTGGCCGAATTCCCATCTTCATGCTCATACCAGGAACGCTCAATAAATTCCTGCACTTCCGTATCACTGCGCAGGTCAACATCATAGATCTCGTTGATATTTTTATCCAGAATAACGCCCCCCGGGAATTTATACCCGGAAGGATCATTATAGCCATTCGTGGGCAGATCACCGTAAACCATATAGTTCCCCAATCCACCGCCGATAGCTCCCCAATCTTTGTAGTAGGAAGCAATTGCCATCAAATCGGGAATGTATACCTGTTCGATGAATTGCTGGCCTTGCTTGATCAGCGTTTCTACGTAGGCTAAGCGCTCGGCATTGATACCACTGGCATCATCCAGGCCGATGGCACTGGCCATACCGCCAACCAGGTAATTGGGGTGCGGGTTCTTGCCACCAAAAATGGTGTGAATTTTAATGATTTCCTTTTGCCACTCGAGGGCTTCGAGGTAGTGCGCTAAGCCAATGAGGTTGACCTCTGCTGGTAACTTATAGGCAGGGTGCCCCCAATAACCATTCGCAAAAATGCCTAACTGACCACTTTCCACAAATTTCCCGATCCGCTTTTGCAAATCAGAAAAATACCCCGGAGAACTCTTGGGCCAGTGGGAAATCGACTGCGCAATCTCCGACGTTTTTTTAGGGTCAGCCTTCAGCGCATTCACGACGTCCACCCAGTCCATCGCATGCAGGTGGTAGAAGTGAATGACGTGGTCCTGCATGTACTGCGCACATTCCATCAGGTTGCGCACGTATTCCGCATTCGGCGGAATAACAATGCCCAGGGCATCTTCTACTGCCCGCACGGATGTCTGGGAGTGGACCGAAGTGCAAACCCCGCAAACCCGACCCACAAAAGCCCAGGCATCCCGGGGATCTCTTCCCCGCAATATTTCTTCAATCAGCCGCACCATGGTTCCGGAACTATACGCATCCACCACTTTTCCATTCTGGATATCAGCTTCGATGCGCAGGTGTCCCTCAATGCGGGTGATGGGATCTATGACGATACGTTGGCCGCTCATAACTTTGGTTTTAAATACGAGAAATAGGGCTTAACTCAGCGGATTATCCAGTTCCTTTTCGGCTTTCTTGCCTTCATCAATGACGTCGACAATCAGGCGGCGCTTCTGGATATTTGTTGCAATGGCATGGACAGCAATTCCCGCTCCCACAGCTCCCGCTGCAACCAGGCCCACCTTATCGGCATTCGCTTCAATCCCGAAACCGGGGAAACTGGACATCTGCCGGTATAATGGCCCATTATCCCAGAAGTTTTCTTCGGAGCAGCCAATGCATCCATGACCCGACTGAATCGGATAACTAACGCCATTATTCCACTTGATTACGCCGCAAGCGTTATAAGTCATCGGTCCTTTACATCCTACCTTGTACAGGCAGTATCCCTTCTTGGCATTTTCGTCGTCAAAGGTTTCGGCAAATAAACCCGCGTCGTAATACGGCCGCCGATAGCAGCTGTCGTGTACCCGCTTGGAATAAAATGCCTTCGGACGACCCACCCGATCCAGTTCTGGAATCGCTCCGAATGTAACCAAATGCACCAGCGTCCCGGCCATTACCTCGCCAATTGGCGGGCACCCCGGAACTTTGATAATCGGCTTGCCCTTGACCAGCTTGTGAATCGGGGTTGCCTGGGTTGGATTAGGTTTGGCCGCTTGTACGCACCCATTGCAGGCACAACTTCCCCAGGCCAGAATAGCCTTGGCTCCCGCGGCCGCTTCCTGAAGGATTTGTTTCGATGATTTTCCCCCAATGCAGCAATATTCACCATCACCATAATTCGAAACCGACCCCTCTACGCAAAGTACATACTCCCCATAGTGGTCCTTCATTGTTTTTTGCATGGCCGCTTCTGCTGCATGGCCGGAGGCGGCCATCAGCGTTTCGGTGTAATCCAGCGATATTTTATCCAGAATAATATCCGCCACAATAGGGTGTGATGACCGGATAAAAGACTCACTGCAGCAAGTGCATTCCTGGAAGTGTAACCAAATCACCGGAATGCGCGGCGTATTCATCAGGGCTTTCGTAATCTGTGCCGTACCGCTGGCTTCCAACCCCAAATAGGCCGCCATGACCGTACAGAATTTCATAAAATCGCGGCGAGAATAGCCGCGGTGCCGTAATTCTTCGTAGTAGGTGAGCCGACGCTCAGGTGTGATTGGTGCCATAATACGTAGCATTTCTGATTAGGGCAAAAGGAGTCAATAGATGCATACCAAGTTCCATGCTTTATTTTAGGTCCCCGCTGAGGATTATCACACTAATTCACTGATTTTTATCACTTTGCTCCCTGAGGGTTCTCTCTATTTTTGATCAATCTGTTCACAATTAAAAAGAAAATCATGGGAAAGAACATTCGCCTGTCGCTTATAGCCACCTTGGGAAGCTTGCCGCTGGGGTTATCAGCACACCCGGGCCACGGAACCTTTTCCGGAAATGAACTGGCTCACTACTTCACCAGTGCTGAGCATGCTGTTCCGGTGCTAATCCTTGCTGTTGCACTTATCGTAGCCCTCGTCCATTTTACCCGCGTATGGCGCGAACAGCACACCGGTAAATAAGCCATCTCCCATGCACGAACTATCACTGGTGCTGAACATTATCGATATCGCTACCGCTGAAGTACACCGGGCTGGTGGCGGCACGGTAACCGAAATTGAACTCGAAATCGGTGCATTGGCGGGTGTGGAACGTGCTGCACTTGATTTCGCCTGGGAAACTGCCGTGCGAAACACCGTGCTGGAAAATAGTGTGTTAACCATCCACGCTCCGCTTGGCCAGGCCCGTTGTATGGATTGTGAAACAGCATTTACAACTAATAACCTTTTTACCGCTTGCCCTACCTGCGGAAGTTACTTCTGTGATATTACCGGCGGTCGTGAACTCAAAGTTAAGCGCCTGATTCTCGACCAGGAACCCGTCGCGGCGGGTAGCCTTCACCCTTAAAATCATTCTCCTATGTGCAGTACCTGCGGCTGTAGCCAATCCGACGGAACCGTCACCATCCAAGTGATCGGCAGCGGTGAACACGTTCATCTGAATGGGGACGGAACGGTTCATCATCATCACCATGATCACCACCACGAACCACACGGCCACAAACACCATCACGGTGATCACCACCACCATGATCATGATTCCCACGGCCATCATCATGACCACGACCATTCGCATAGCCATAAGACTGTAGTTGACCTGGAACGCGATATTCTATCCCAAAACCAATTGCTTGCCGAACGGAACCGCGGGTATTTTAGTGCCAAAAACATCCTGGCGCTTAACCTGGTAAGCTCTCCCGGGTCTGGTAAAACGGCCTTGCTCGAGAAGACGCTCGCCGATCTGCAGGGAAAACTCCCTTTTGTTGTTATTGAGGGCGACCAGCAGACTACCAATGACGCCGATCGTATTGCTGCCACCGGAGTTCCGGTAGCTCAAATCAATACCGGTAAAGGCTGTCATCTGGATGCCGCTATGGTCCAACAGGCCCTGCACAGTCTGCGCCCACCGGAGGAAGCGGTTGTCTTTATCGAAAATGTCGGCAACCTGGTATGTCCTGCCCTTTTTGATCTCGGCGAAAATGCCCGGGTAGTTATCATTAGTGTAACAGAAGGGGACGATAAACCGCTTAAGTACCCCGACATGTTCCGGGACTCCGCCCTCTGCCTGATTAATAAAATCGATCTGCTCCCTTACGTAAGCTTTAGCGTGGAACGCGCAAAAGAATATGCCAGCCGGATTAACCCTCACCTGAAATTCCTTGAGGTATCGGCTACCCAGGGAACGGGCATGGATACCTGGTATCAATGGCTGACCAAACAGCGAGGATCGCTTTGAATAGGGGATATTACCGCTGGTTTATCAATGAAATAATTCGTATATTTAACCGCTTTTCGTTGTGTCGTTCCCCCGCAATACAGTAAAAAGATTATTCTACTACCGATGTGCCTAGCGATACCTGGAAAAATTCTCTCCATTCCTGCCAGCCTCGATGATACCTTCCGGATGGGCCAGGTGTCCTTTGGCGGTATCCGTAAAGATGTGAATTTAGCAATGGTTCCGGAAGCCAAAATTGGCGACTATGTGTTGGTCCACGTAGGGGTCGCCATCAGCATCGTAGATGAAAAAGAAGCTAATCTCACCCTCCAGTACCTCCGCCAGATCGGTGAGCTGGACGAGATAACCTGATATTTTTCCCATTTGCCCGGTAGATGGGCCCGTCATTTCGTGGCGGGCTCCATCTTTTCCGGTTCCTGGGCGAGTTAGATAAACACGCTCTAAACTATCCGGCAAACCTAACTCTTCCCTGAAAAAGAGAAATTACCCTTTGCGGGTAAAGGGTTAACCTTAGCTCAGCCCCAGCATTATCAGCTTGTTTTGTCCGCATAATTTGACAATATGCTTTTATACTTTTCGTATATTTGCACTACAGAGAAACCCCGGAATATACCTTAATTCCCTATTTAACGTTGTTGTTTAGACGGCCCATTAAACGCTGCTAACAGTTTCATAACCCAAAAACAAACTCCCCATGAACAAACTTAAATTGTTCTTTGGCTTGCTGTCCTGCCTGCTGATTTCATCTTCTCTTTCTGCGCAGTTCACGACTTATTTTGCCCAGGCTTCCGGAGCCCAATACTTACTTTTTGAGGCTGAAAGCCCTACGGCAAGCTACGCCTCCGGCGATGGCTCCGCTAACTGGAATACCATTGATGATGGGGGGGTGATGGCTATTCAGGCTTCGGCATCGGCAGGTGGCTCCCAGGCAAATAATGAAGACGCTGCCCGGCAGGTGTTTCGCTTTCTTCCTTCTGCTACCAGCCTGACGATTTATCTACGCGTAAGAGTTACTAACGGAAATAATAATTCGGTGATAATCCCGAGCATTAATGAATTCACGGGTGATTCGTGGGGATTTTCGGTGGATGATAGCCAAGCCCCCACCTACACCTGGATTAAAGGAGACCCCATACCGGTTAGCAATACCGCATCCCAAACGCTATCTCTTATCCCTAAGGATCCGGAATTGATTATCGATAAAATCCTGCTGCACGAATCGAATACTCTCGATAATGCCGCTATTGAAGCCTTAACCTTAACCGCCTCCCAGAGCCAGAATGCATTATTACCCGGTACGCTGGGCCAGGTTATCCCCGAACAAGCTTCCGGGCAAACGCTGGGTATTAGCGCCAACTCCAGCGCGGGGATTATCACGGTTACTGGTCCGGGGCAACCATCAGGGGCAATCGGTTATTTTCCTTACAGTGGTTCCAGTTACATCCAAATTTCCCCGGGCACCAATGTTAATCTGGTGCTGGATACCATGTTTTTTAATGAAGGAACTTGTAATCTGGAGTTCAACCGGCTTCGCTTAAAGTTTCGAACCCTGAGCATTGAAGATGGCGGGAGTAACAATAATTTCGGCACGGTAAATGCCAGCGCCTATGTTATCCCCACTGGTGGCGGAGCACCTGCAACGCTTCCTTTGAGTGCACAAAATAGCACAACAAACATACCAGGCACTACGTACGAGTTAAAGGAATACGGGGATGCAGCCAGCATACTGACCCCCCATAAAGTAGTATTCACTATTACCTATACTGGAGGAAACAGAACCTTATTAGTAGATGATATTCAAATCAGTTTCGAAACTATTCCTGGACTAGACTTCCCATCCCCATCAGCGGAAAGTGCAATAGTTGCAAACGCACTCAATCCGACCCAGCCCAATATGGTCAACTTTAATTTATTCCTGGGAGCAGGTAATGAAGATATCGCCAGTCGCAGCTTCTTTACCTGGGATTTTG
Source organism: Lewinellaceae bacterium (assembly GCA_020636445.1). Lineage (GTDB taxonomy): Bacteria > Bacteroidota > Bacteroidia > Chitinophagales > Saprospiraceae > JACJXV01. The sequence continues at coordinate 33,084 of JACJXV010000010.1, forward strand.
GCGATGGCAACACCTTCAGTGGCACTGGCATTACCGGAGGTACGCCAGTACATACTTTCAACTCTGTTGACACCTTTAATATTTGCGTTACCATTATGACTCGTGTCACCTTAAGTTCAGACTGCGACAGTGTCTCTACCTACCTCTGTACCCCCCTAGGTGTTATTATAGCCGCCCTCCCCGTCACCCTTACCTCCTTCACTGGGCGTTCGCTCGGCGATGGGCAGGTGCAACTGCAATGGGCGACCGCCAGTGAGGTGAATAATGCCTATTTCTCGGTGGAGCACAGTCCTACTGGCCAAAGCTTTTCACCCATCGGCCAGGCCGATGGTGCCGGAACGACGAACCAACCTCAAACCTATTCATTCCTGCATACGGGCGTCGGTGCGGGTATTCAGTATTACCGCCTGCGCCAGGTCGATTTCGACGGTACAACTGCCTATTCGCCGGTCATCAGTGTAAACGTAAAAGGAGATGCCCCACAAACCCTGCGGGTATACCCCAACCCTGCTCATGACCAGGTTTGGATTGAACAACCCATAGCGGCACCTGTGCGCTTTACCTTGTTCAATGCCCAGGGACAGTTGATCCGCCAAGGGGCCTGGAACCAGGACCTGAACACCCTTGACATCCAGGATCTGCAGGCTGGGCTGTACGTCCTGCGCATTACCGACCCTCAGGGACAACCCATTCATACCGCTACGGTGCAGAAACAATAATCCCGTCGGTTCGGGGAATGGCCCACGTTCCGTTCCGTTGGATTGGGCGCGTTCCGTTCCGTTGGATGGCCCACGTTCCGTTCCGTTGGATGGCCCACGTTCCGTTCCGTTGGATTGGGCGCGTTCCGTTCCGTTGGATTGGGCGCGTTCCGTTCCGTTGGATGGCCCACGTTCCGTTCCGTTGGATTGGGCGCGTTCCGTTCCGTTGGATTGGGCGCGTTCCGTTCCGTTGGATTGGGCGCGTTCCGTTCCGTTGGATTGGGCGCGTTCCGTTCCATTGGATTGGGCGCGTTCCGTTCCGTTGGATTGGGCGCGTTCCGTTCCGTTGGATTGGGCCACGTTCCGTTCCGTTGGATGGCCCACGTTCTGTTCCGTTGGATTTCCGTTCCGTTGGATTGGCGCGTTCCGTTCCGTTGGATTGGGGGGTAGAGCCGTTGGATCCAACGGCTCTCTCCCCCAACGTCCAATCCAACGTCCCCTAATCCAACCCCCCCAATCCAACGTCCCCCCCCAATCCAACGGTTACCCCCAATCTAACACCCCCCCTAACCCAATGATTATACCCCCCAAAATCCAACCGCAATACCCCCATTCAAACAATTGCCCCCAGGGCAATAATTACCCAACCAACGATCCAACCGTTATCCCTGTCGTAATCAACGCGTACCCCAATCCAACGGTTACCCCCTGATTCGATAATCATACCCAAAGAATCCGGCGTATACCCCTGATCCAACCAACATTGGACCCAAATAAAACCAACCTGGTCAACCTGGAATCTCCCTCAGCGTAAAACCACGTCTCTCCGTTCTGCCTATTCCCTAGCCCTCCTGATCAATACGATTGCCGGCAATTATGCTATCTTTAGGGCGAATTCAATTCGTGCATCCTTTCATGGGCAACATGCAGGTATATCCCCGATTACAACAAGCGTATCAGCAAGGACAAAAGCAACTGGCCTTGCTGATTGACCCCGACGGCCTTGATGATGCCGCGCTGGAACGGCTCCTGGATATTGCCGCAGAGGGGATAATTGACTATCTCTTTCTGGGAGGCAGCCTAATGGTTCACGATCGCCTTGATCATTGTCTGCTGCGAATCCGGCAGCGAGCGGCGCTTCCGATCGTTCTTTTTCCGGGTAGTCCGCTGCAAATTCATCCGGGAGCGGATGCCATACTCTTTTTATCCCTGATCTCCGGACGGAACCCCGAATTACTCATTGGGCAGCATGTTATTGCTGCCCCCTATATTCGCGATGCCGGACTTGAAACCATCCCCACGGGATATATGCTCATTGATGGCGGTGCCCCCACTACGGCCTCCTACATGAGTAACACCCTGCCGCTCCCGGCCGACAAACCGGCAATTGCTGTTTGTACGGCCCTGGCGGGAACGATGTTGGGTTTGCAGGTGTTATACCTCGACGCCGGTAGCGGAGCCAGACAACCGGTACCGGTAGCGCTTATCAGCGCGGTTCGGGATGCCGTCAACACCCCCCTTATTATAGGCGGTGGCATTCGCACCCCACAGCAAGCACAGCAGGCGTGGGCTGCCGGTGCCGATGTGTTGGTCGTCGGCAATGCTGTGGAACGCAATCCGGTTCTCCTGGCGGAACTGGCCGCAACTAAACTTGATTTTGCACCGTAAATAAGTGCGGGGTGATCGCCACCTCCTTGGATTACGCAACGATTATGACGAAGGATAAGCTATTGCAGGGAACCGTAATCAAATCGACCGGCAGCTGGTATCAGGTCCGCCTGGATGATAATTCCGTATTGGACTGCCGTATTATCGGAAAATTTCGCCTGGGTAAACTCAAATTAACCAATCCGGTAGCGGTTGGCGACCGGGTGGCCGTAGAGTCGGAAGGAGAGTCCGGAACCATTAAGGAGATTCACCCCCGCCGGAATTATGTAGTCCGGCAATCCCCGCGTCGCAAACATGATGTTCATCTGTTAGCCTCCAATATTGATCAGGCACTCGTTATTGTAACCATTGTTAATCCCAACCTCAAGCAAGGATTCATTGATCGGTTTTTGCTGATGACGGAGCCCTATGAGATTCCCACCATTATTGTATTCAATAAGGCCGATTTGTACGACGAAGGTGATTTACGTGTCTATGATTATCTGCATGAAATTTATGCGCGCATCGGCTACCAAACCTTATTGGTTTCAGCTGAAACAGGTAGTGGTTTTGCCGAACTTCAGGAGTTACTCAAAGATAAAACAACCCTGGTCGGGGGTCAATCAGGCGTTGGTAAGTCGAGTATTGTCAATCGCTTGCAACCTGGCCTGACGCTGCGCACCGGCGAAATTTCCGACTATTCCGGAAAAGGGCAGCACACCACTACCTTCGCCGAAATGTTTCCGCTTGACTTTGGGGGAGCCCTCATCGATACCCCGGGAATCAAAACCCTTAGCTTCAATCACCTTGAACCTATTGAAGTGGCGCATAATTTCAAGGAGTTCTTTGCCCATGCAGACGATTGCCGGTTTGGGGGTAAATGCCTGCACCGCGACGAGCCCGGCTGTGCTGTGAAAGCGGCCATCGAAACGGAATCCATCAGTGAGCTGCGGTACCAAAATTACCTGCAGATACTAGAAGAGATAGAAGATCAAAATTACTGGGAGCGCCACCGCGATGTTTAACCCGCAATAACGGAATTTCACCCATGGGATATCAAAGTCGAAAACGCCATTACGTTACCCGCCGGGAACGCCTGCAACAGCATCTGCGTGTTCATCGCGTTATCTTGCTGTTTGTGCTGGTCTTTGCGGTGGCCTTGTTAGTCTTGCGTCGTACCGACTACTGGACCTGGTTTCTTACCTATTTTTATTAATCCGTTCCGTTTATACGCTTTTGAGGGTGAATTTTGGGCCAAGCCAATAAGAAGAAAACCTATTCTTAATGGCTAAATATGAAGCTTCTCCCAAAACAGGATGGCACTTATTATCCAAAGTCGAATTAACGCTGTGATCTGTACCCCTCTCGAGAGGTTGGTCCTAGCATGAAAAAAGCCGCTACTCACCAGAGGCAAGTGCGGCTTTGTCAAGCATTGCATTCGATTCATTTACACTAGGCTGTACGCAGCAAAAGTGCTTTTTGTTCAACCTGCTTATCGTTCAGGGCTTCGAAGGTATACCCTTGTTTGCTCAATGTTTCGAGTACCAGTGGCAACACATAGGTTAGTTTGTCCTGCGCCTTCAGACTATCGTGGAAAACGATAATAGCCCCGGGGCTAACGTTGTGCAGCACATTTTCCAAACACTGTTCCGGCGTAATTGTTGGATCGAAATCCCCGCTCAGGATGTCCCACATGACAATCCGGTAATGGCGCTGCAGGAACTGGGCCTGCTTGGGCTTCAACCGGCCATAAGGTGGCCGGAACAAGGCGGAATCAATCAGATTGGCGCAATGACGCACATTGTGGAAATAGGCGACATTCTCAGTGCTCCAACCATTCAGGTGGTTAAAGGTGTGATTCCCCACGGCATGGCCAGCTGCTTTCACCTGAGCGAAAACCTCCGGAAACTTCCGGACATTATCGCCAACACAGAAAAAGGTGGCTTTTGCATCGTAGGCAGCCAGCTGCTCCAAAACCCAGGGGGTTACTTCCGGAATGGGCCCATCATCAAAGGTCAGAAAAATCCGCTTCTCATCGGTGGGAATCCGCCAGGTGTAGTTCGGAAAAAAGTTTTGAATAAATTGCGGTGTTTTGACTAAGTACATGTTCATTGGATTTTTAATGTTCAGGGATTATTATACCAAAAGTTATTATTTATCAACTACAGGCTATCACCCCTTTTCAGTAGATGTAGCCGAATTGAGCAGTACACAAGTTGTATGATTAATTCAACAGTGGGAAAACCTTGCTGAGGGGAAGCACGTTGAATTTCGTACCTTTGCGCGACCTTTGGGTTTTACTATGGCGTATGTGGGCTTTCAATTGTTAGCTAAACGTTTGAACAGGTCGTTTTGCTGTTCTTTTTGGCACTTTTTTTTCATTTTTTTTGAAAATCAGTGATTTTTTAGATTAAGGCCCAACAATAGTATTTCTCAAGACTTTTTTTGTGTAATTCCCGGGGAACAACCCATGCGTTGGGGGGAGTTATTAGTCCCCGAATAAGATACTTAACTACGAGCATCAAATGAAGAAAATGAGATTGCGCTTCGCACCCAGCCCAACTGGCGCCCTGCACATTGGAGGTGTACGCACAGCCCTTTACAACTACTTGCTGGCCAGGCAACAGGGGGGTACTTTTATCCTGCGGATTGAAGATACCGATCAAACCCGTTATGTTCCTGGTGCCGAAGAATACATCATTGAGGCACTTCGCTGGTGCGGTTTGCTTCCCGACGAAGGCCCTGGTTTTGGTGGCGATTACGGCCCTTACCGACAGTCTGAACGACAAGCCATTTATGAGCGCTATGCCCGGGAACTGGTCGAGCGCGGACAAGCGTACTATGCATTTGATACTGCCGAAGAACTGGATATCCAGCGGCAAACAGCCGAAAGCAATGGCCAATCGTTTAAATACGACTTTCAAACCCGCGGACAGCTGCGGAATAGCCTTTCACTGCCGGCGACAGAAGTAAAAGCATTACTCGATCGCGGGGAACCCTATACGATTCGCCTGCGCGTTCCGCAAGATGAACTTATCCGCATTCAAGACCTCGTGCGTGGCGAAGTCGTTTTCCAAAGTAATGAACTCGATGATAAAATATTGCTGAAAGGCGACGGAATGCCCACCTATCACCTGGCCAATATCGTGGATGATCACCTGATGGAAATCACCCACGTTATCCGGGGAGAAGAGTGGTTACCTTCGACCGCACACCACGTTCTGCTTTACCGCGCCTTAGGCTGGGAGGATACCATGCCGCAGTTTGCCCATCTTCCGCTGATCCTGAAGCCCAACGGACAAGGAAAACTCAGTAAGCGGGATGGCACGCGACTGGGGATCCCTGTGTTTCCGCTTTCCTGGAAAGGGGAAACACCTGATGACTCCTTTGTCGGTTTCCGGGAGTTCGGATTCGATCCCCGTGCCGTACTCAATTTTCTGGCTTTCCTCGGCTGGAATCCGGGTACCGAGCAGGAATTATTCTCCCTGGAGGAATTGATCAAAGCCTTCAATGTCGAAAAAATTGGCAAAGCCGGAGCACGATTCGATTTTGACAAAGCCAAATGGTTCAACCAGCAACATCTCATGCATCTACCCGATGCAGAACTGGCCCAAATGGTCCGGCCGCTGGTCGAAGCAAAGGGCTTTTCCCCTACCGATGCCTTTCTCCAGGCCTTCTGTGGCATGATGAAGGAACGCGTCGTGCTGTTAACTGACTTTTGGGATAATGGCTACTATTTCTTCACGGACGTGCAGGAGTACGACCAAAAGATCATTGTAAAAAAATGGACACCTACTTCTGCTGACGTCTTCGGAGAGCTGCTGACAGGCCTGAAGGAGTTACCCGCTTTTACCGCGCCTGCCATTCAGGAAAGTGTAGAAACCTTTATTGCCCGGAAGGAATTAAAATTCGGAGATGTTCTACCCATCCTGCGCATTGGCCTTACAGGAACTACCAAAGGGCCAGGCGTTTTTGAAATGATGGCCCTTTTTGGATATCCGGAAGTGCAACGCCGCATGGAACGGGCTTTTGCCGCATTTAATACATTCAGCTAAGCAGTATTTGCCGGGAGTAAATAATATTGATCCGGTTTACGTTTATTATCTTAGCATTGACTGGGTTGGCTATTTGTTTGCACAGCAAGCAGGCTCCCGGTCGGTGTAAAAGGTATATATACAACTATGGCCCGGAAGAAAAAACAAGAAAACGATCCCAATGTACATGAAGACCTCGAGGGGTTTGATATTCGGATCAATGAGTTTGGAGAAATCGTTTCCACCTTTGGCATCGAGCAATTAAATTCCTTTTTAGACGAAAACGTCGCCGACAAAAAGCTTCAGGACAGAGGTCCGGAATCAAGCAACGATCAGGATGATGCCAACGCCCAACCCAAGAAGGAAGAGTGAGTGATTTTAAGAGAACGGTAGGTTTTGATTATTAAACGGTGGATTTTTAAGCAAATCCGGGCCGTCTTGTCAAAAAGTGTTTTCGTGCTTGATATATTTTCCCTACCTTGTGTGGGCTTTTCAAAGCTATAGTTTAATCCCAAAACAAAACCGTCATCCCATGAACCGAAGTAAATCCCCGGAGCCCCTGTGCTCCTGCTCTCCCAATGTTTTTTCCTCGCAATTTCCCATGAATTAAATCAGTCCGTGTCATTCGTAGCAATGGCATAGTAAAACCAGGAATGGTATGAAGCAAGCTTACCCAAGAGCTTTCCAGTTATGCATTTGGCTATGGTTAGGATTTACCGGCATTGCGTTAGCCGGAACTCCCTCAAGGCCTTTTTCCCGGACCGTAATGCAACCGATGCCGGGCGACACCACAATAGTCGATTGTCAAAATGCAGCCTCAGGCTATGCTGCCTGGATCAATTCACTGCGATTACAAATTGAAGTTCCTGTTGTACAGAACGGAGGTAGTGTAATCATCGAACCGGCCCCCTTGGAGGATTATACCTTCCAGGGCCCCTGTGGAGATACTATCCAACACATTTTCCGCATCCTGGATGGTTCGTCCATGGAAGTCAGCCGCGACACCTTTTGGTTTGCCGCTGTGGATACGGTGGCCCCGAAGTTCAACTCACCACTCCCGGACAGCATTAACCTCAACTGCTTTGACGCTATCCCCGCCGCGAACCTGGTACAACTCGTAGAATGTGCCCTCGATACGCTGATTTTTCAGGAACTGACGGAGGGGTCTGGTAACTGCCCTTTTGCGCGTAAAATTATTCGCACCTGGCTGGCCCGCGACTTATGCGGCCGGGAAACCAACTACCGGCAGGTCATTGTCGTCGAAGACAATATTGCCCCCAGCTTCACCTTCCTGCCGCCCAATGTCAATGTGTCCTGTACCACGGATATTTCGGTTGCCGCCCTTGGCGCAGCAACCGCTACGGACAACTGCTCCGAGACGGTGAGGATTACTCATAATGATCTGCTCGTTCCCAGCCCTATTCCCGGTTGTCAGAATACCTTTAACATTCAACGAACCTGGCAAGCTGAGGATCAATGCGGCAACGTTAATGTACACGTACAATTTATCCAGGTTTTTGACAACGAACCGCCCTCCTTCACACCACCACGGGATACGGTTATCTCGTGCGTCTTCGGGGATGATCCTTTCTATGCAGGAATCCCTACGGACCTGACCGATAACTGCGCCACGCTAACGGTTGACAACTACCGCTTTGAAGACCTCCTGATCGCCAATGATTGTCCGAATACGTATTCCGTTGTGCGCAAATGGTTCGTTTTCGACAACTGTGGCAATGTGGATTCTTCCCTGCAAACAATTGTGGTGGTGGATACCGTTGCCCCACGGTTGACCCAGGCTCCCCAGGATTTGATTTTATTCTGCGAAGCAGGAATCGATGCAGATTCCCTTTTCTATTCCTGGCTCGACAACCGGGCTGGCGCCCAAGCCCAGGATGATTGTACGCTCACCGGCTCTCTCCGCTGGGAATTGCTGAATACCGGCACAACCGAGGCGGCCACTTTCCCTACCTTATTGTGCCCGGCAAACGACAGTATTATTCTCGAACGAGGCATCGACATCCTCATCACCGATGAGTGTAACAATCAAATTAAACGGACTGTCTTTTTCCGTTTAATTGATGCCGTTGCGCCGGTCATTACGAGCTGTCCCGGGGATCAGGTAATCGCCAGCGATCCGGGATTGTGCGCTGCAACATTCGTACTGGAACCCCCGCTGGTAGAGGAAAACTGCGCAATGACCCTCCAGGGCTACAGTGTTAGCGTTGTGGATACCCTGCAAGCCAGTTTTTCGCCCGGACAAGCAGGAGAAACGCCGGTTGATCCGCTGGAATTAATCCTGCCGATTAATCTACCCCAACCCATCAATGCGTTTGGCCCGGCAACCCTGGAAATCAACCTGTATAATGCCGATGCCGAGCAAGCAACTGAATTTCTGCAAATTTTTGGTGAAAACAACACCTTGCTGGGAAGAACCGGTCGCTCCGCAACGCAATGCGGTAATGCCGATACGACCTTAATCATTAGTGCCGCGCAGCTTAATGCCTGGGCTGCTGATGGAGAAATCCGTATACGCCTGACTCCGAATGGAACCGGCCGCTTTGCCGTAAACCCCATTTGTAACCCAGCGTCTACCGTTGAGGCTCGCCTGAGTTTCGAACACAAAAATTTGACCGGCATCCGCTATGGGTATGTCCTGAACGACGGGGGGTTGATTGAACTGGATTCGCTGTATCCGGTTACCGTTCAACTTCCCGTGGATACCAATTACATCACCTACTATGTTCAGGATTGTGCCGGCAATATTGATAGCTGTGCGTATCAGGTAATAGTCGAAGACCGGGAAGCCCCTACCGTAGTATGCCCTGACGACATCGACGTAGTTCTGGGCGTTGGTGCTTGCAGCGCCGAAATCACCCTGCCGCTACCGGTCAGTGCTGCCGATAACTGCGGTGTTTTGGGGATGTTCCGGCAATCCCTCCCCAGCAATCCAGCGGACAGCTGGTTCCGCTTCAACTTTGATCCTAACCTCAACAACTACCTGGCGCAGGAAAAAAGTTACCGCTTTTCGGGAGTTGCCGCCGGCCTCCTGGACAGTGCATTAATCACGCTTCGCTTTGAGGGCGATTTTTCCAGCCCAAATGCTATCCTGGATATCCTTGGCGATGACAACAGCCTTATTTTCAGCACGCAGGTTGGCGATGCCACCTGTGGGCAGGCAGGAATGCTAACCCGCAAAATTGCAGCGGCCCGCTTCAATACCTGGGCCGCCGATGGCGAAGTCGTTATTCGGGTTGTTCCACGGAATATTCCTACCCCTTCAGGGCAACCTGGTGAAGGAATAAATCCCTGCCGGACACTTACGGCCAATGGCCAGGTCGACTCTACGAGTTATGCCGCTATTGAACTGGGCTACGGCCTTATCGCGCCTTCGTTCTACACAACCGGGGCGACTACCTACCCCCTTACGCCCATGCGGGCTCCGGCCGTTGCGCCCACGCTAAGTTTCGACCTTGGGGAAACGCAGGTATTTTATATTGTCGAGGATGCCAGTGGTAATGCTGACACCTGCTCTTTTACAATAACTGTTAGGGATGAAGAAGCTCCGGTAGCCCGGTGCCAACCTACTACTGTTTTCATCAACCCCAGTGGCCTGCAACCCGAATTCCTCAACCCCATGGATATCAATGCGAATAGTACCGACAACTGCCGTATCGATACCATGTTTCTTTCCCCCAATACCTTTATCTGCAGCCAGGCCGGCACAGTGGCTAATGTCACACTAACGGTTCGGGATGTTGCCGGTAATGAAAGCAGCTGTAGTACCATTGTCCGGATTGAAAATCAGGAGCCGCAACCCACGGCCAATTCAGGCTTGTGCGGGAGTGATACCTTGTACCTTTTTGCCAATCCACCTGCTGCGACGGGAGGCATCGTATTTACCTATCGCTGGACGGGGCCCAATGGGTTTACCTCAACGTTACGCAACCCTATCATTCCTAACATCAGTTCGCGCAATGCCGGCTCCTATACGGTAGAGATAACAGGTATCACCAGCTGCAAGGCTACCGGTACTGTCGAGGTAGCCATCGAGGATCTACCCCTGACCCCCGCAGTCGTGGCGGCCAATACGTATTGCGAAAATCAATCCATAACACTGCAGTCATCCGTGGCCCCCAGTGGTGGTTCGGTGATCTACCGATGGTACCAGGGGGTACCCCCCAATGGCACCCTGATCGGCCAGACGATAGTACCTTCCTTCACGCTGCCTGCCCCTCCACCAGTAGGAAACTATTCTTACTACCTGACGATAGAAAGTAATGGCTGTGTATCGCGCCCGGCAGCACCCAAAAACATTCGGGTTGTTAGCAAACCGGTTGCCATCCCACAACAAGCACAGATCACCGTTTGTGAAGGCAGTGCGATTACCCTGGGCACAGCTACCACTGGCGAAGGAATAACCTACCAGTGGAGTGGCCCTAATGGTTATAGTGCCACCACTCAGTTTCCTCCCGCGATCGCGAATGCTACCCCTGCCAATGGCGGCGCTTATAGTTTGGTTGTTTCCAGCTTTGGGTGCCCTTCGGCTCCTGCCTTCGTCTCGGCAACAGTATTGGCCAAACCTGCCCGTCCGGAAATTTCGAATACCGGCGCCGTTTGTGAAGGCGGAACCATCACCCTCCGAACGAATAATACCTCAGCGACTATCTATACCTGGGTGAGTCCTGATCTACGGGAATTCCCAACCAATACCAATAGTTTTACCCTGAACAATATTACCAATGCTCAGGAAGGGCCCTGGCGGGTATATGTAACGGCGCAAAATTGTAATTCGGACCTGTCGCTGCCGACCAACGTCGTTGTCAATGATATTCCCCGCCCCATTGCTTCAGCTGCCCCTGCCAATGTGTGCGAAGGAACTACCCTGCAACTCACAGTTTCCCCGAATCTGACGAATGCCACTTATCGGTGGACAGGGCCAAATAATTATTCGGCAGCAGGCCAAACCGTCAATGTTCCGAATGTTGCGCCCCTGAATGGCGGACGTTACCAGGTTACCCTTACCAGCGCCGAGGGCTGTAGTGGCACAGCCTTCACCGATGTGGAAGTTCGCCGCGGCGTGCGCATCCTGGCCGTTAGCAATGATGGGCCCAGCTGCCTGGGTGGCCCAACGGATATCCGGCTGACCGCCTCGGTTTTTCCCAGTGATGATGGTTCTTACCGCTACCGCTGGACCGGGCCAAATGGCTATTTATCTACAAGTAGAGTAGGGCTCATTCCAAACGCGACCCAATTCAACAATGGTAATTACCAGCTGGTCGTCACCAATACTGAAGGTTGTGCATCTGTACCCGGAAGCACAACCGTTCGGGTAACCGACCCTCCCGTCACCCCGAATATCCCCAGTTTGAGCGAGGCAACACCAGCACCTATTTGCAGTGAGTCTACCCTGACACTCTGCACCAATGCCTACCAGGGGACTAATGTCGTTTACAATTGGATTACCCCCAGCAAAAATATCATTGCAACAACCACCCCCTGCTTGACAATCAATCAGGTGCAGGCTGATGATGGCGGCACTTACTCGGTATTCGTAACCATTGATGGTTGTAACTCCCGGGAATCGGGTGAACTCATGGTTTCTGTCAGCCCCCGGCCAGCTATCACTGCCCGCAGTAACAGCCCCGTGTGTGAAGGGACACCTATCGAACTACGGGTAAATGCTGTCCCCGGAGCAAGCTATTCCTGGATTGGACCAAACTTTACGTCAACGATAGCCAATCCGACCATTCCGGAAGCGGATTCTGTTTTACACGCCGGCGTCTACACGGTAGTTGCGACCCTTAACGGTTGCCGGTCGGCTGTGGCGACAACCCAGGTGGAGCTACTGCCAGCCCCCCCTAAACCGGTAATCCTGGCCAATACGCCCCTCTGTATCAGCGATCCGGAAGCACGACTGCGCCTTACGGCCCAACCTTCGACAACGGTAGCCAATGCCCGATACCGATGGTTTGGCCCAACGGGACTACTCGGGCAAACGGAGCTGCCCACGCTTGAGATTACCAACTTTGCCGCCTACGGCGAAGGTAGTTTTGAATTCACCGCCCAGGCGCAGTTGGGAACGTGCTTTTCACCTTTATCCGATCCGCGACCGGTGACGATGAATACAGTGCCCGAACAAAAAGCTACCGCCGGCGCAGATTTTGCCGCCTGTGAAGCCCCTCAGATTTTTCTGGCAGCCCAGGAGCCGGCTCTTGGCACCGGTCGCTGGTCGCTGGTTACCGTCAATCCCGATCAGCAGGTAGCCATCGTCAATCCGAGCCGGGCTAATTCTGCGGTTACCGGTATGCAAGGCGGACAACGGTACACCTTCCAGTGGACGCTAACGAATGGCGCCTGTATCAACTACGATGCCGACCAGGTGCAGGTTACGGTTACCCGGCAGGATACGGTTGATGCTGGCACAGATATTCTTAGCTGCGCCGCCCGGGATATCCAACTAAATGCCCGACCTCCAGTAGACGGACAAGGGCGCTGGACCCAGTCGGAGGTACAACAATTACTCGGCATTAGCATCACTGATCCATCCAACCCCCAAACGACCATTACAGGAATGCAACCCGGGAACCTTTATTCCTTCACCTGGACGATCAGCGGTGCCTGTGGGGAAGTGTCAGATGATGTATTTGTCGTTGTTTCCGCCCCAAATCCTTTTGCCGGCCCCGATCAAACGGTTTGCAATGAAGAAGGGTTTGTGCAACTCAATGCCGATGCCCCCAATGAAGGAAGCAAAGGGCGTTGGACAACTACTTCGTCCGGAATTTCGTTTACGAACCCGGAAAATCCCAAAGCGACCGCAACTGGCGTCATGCCCGGAGAGCACCTCTTCATCTGGCAGGTTGACGGGGGCGTTTGTGGTGACAATTCCCGTGATACAGTCCGCATCTTCTTCAAGCGCAGCCCGCTGGCCAACCCGGATAGTGTCAACATTGGGTTTAATGCCAGTGTACTCGTCGATGTTCTGGCGAACGATTTCACTCCTCCGAATACAACCGTGAGTATTATTCAGCAACCCCTGCGCGGGCAGCTTACGGACGAGGGCAATGGCGTTTTCCGCTACCAACCCAATTCCAGCTTCGTCGGAAGAGATCGCTTCCTCTATGAACTGTGCAGCACAGCATGTGAATGTTCGGTCGGGGAAGTGACCATCAACGTCGGGGATGATTCTCGCTGTGCTGTTCCTTCGATTATCACCCCCAATAACGACCGGGTGAATGACGCCTTTGTTATTCCTTGCCTGCTCAATGAGGTTGCCTATCCCAACAGCCAGGTGATCATTTTCAATCGTTGGGGAGATGAAGTATTCCGTTCACAGCAACCCTACCGCAACAACTGGGATGGCACCTACGACGGGGAACCCCTGCCGGTGGGTACCTACTTCTACCTCGTCAACCTGGGCGATGGCAGCTCACCGCTAACCGGATTTTTGATTATTCAACGCTAAGTTCCCACTGCCTGGCCGGCAAACAACCCGTTTGCCGGCCAGGCTAACCCAAAAACGCGCTTATGAAAAAATTATTTACCCTCGCAATATTCAGCATGCTGGCGTGGTCGCTAATGGCCCAACAGGACGACCAGTTCACCCAGTTCATGTACTACAAACAAGGGCTCAACCCTGGCGCTGCCGGCTCACTCCCTGGGTTAGCTTTTACAGGTATCGTACGCAGCCAGTGGCTGGGGTTCGAAGGCGCTCCGGAAACCCAGGGGCTGTCCTTTTCTCTGCCGGTGCTAAATAACCGGGTGGGCGTGGGAGCCAATATCGTCCGCCAAACCATCGGGGTAACGGAAAATTTTACCCTGGAAGGAGCCTATGCCTACCGTATCCGGGTTCCCCGAGGCCATTTGAGTCTGGGGCTAATGGCTTCAGTGCGCTTAATTCGCACCGATTATACCCAGGTTGAGGGAACCCAGCCAATTAGTCAGGATAATGCCATTCCTGTGGGATTGCAAAGTAAGTATGTTCCTAACTTTGGCGCCGGCATTTACTATGAAGCGCCCCATTTTTATCTGGGAGCTTCCATTCCCCGCCTACTCACCAGCAATATTGACCTGGCGGATGCCGCCGGGACGATCAGCCGCGAAGTTCCACATTTCTACCTGATGGGGGGAGTCCTGCTTAATGTGGGCGACAATGTCAAAATTCAACCCCAGGTGCTTTTCAAATACGTATCCAGTGCGCCATTTGATGCTGATGCTAATATCAACCTGATTTTTGCTGATCGCGTAACTACAGGGGTTTCTTACCGCCTGGGGGGGTCCTCGCGGAGTGGCGTGGGAGAGTCGGCTGCCTTTCTGCTCGGTATTCAATTGAGTGAAAAACTCAACTTTGGCCTGTCCTACGATATAACGATGTCAGAGTTGCGCCGTTATAATAATGGCACAGTTGAGGGAGTAATCCGCTATTTCGTAGGAGGTAAGCAGAAAGAAGATGCCGAAGTAGTAACGCCCCGGTTTTTCTAACCTGTATTTGGTTCCCCCAAGACCCTGGCTAAATGCGTATCTTTAGTCCATGATATATCGCAAAGAGAATTGTTGGTCAATGTATGGGCTCCTGATTGGATCCCTTTTGCTGCCCCTGCTCCTGATGGGGCAGAAAGGCGTTCCGCTGGATAATGTAGTGATTCGCAACGCCACCCGTATCAATTCTCCCGGCAGTGAATTTTCCCCGGTCAGTTATCAGGACGGATTGGTTTATGTCACCTCCCGGCAACGCAGCGGACCTGTAGATGCAGTTACCGGTGAAACCTACTATGAGTTGTATTACGCCGAGCTGGATCGCGACCGCATGCCTCTAAAACCAGAGCCCTTTTCGGTACAACTCAATTCCCAGCTTCACGAAGGACCGGTAAGTTTTGATCGCCGGGCTAATCGCATGTATTTCACCCGTAGTAATCAGGTACTCGGGGTGGGTCGGGCGGATAGCCAGGGAAAAATAAGATTGAAAATTTATGAAGCCATTCGGGGGCCCTATGATTGGGAACAAATCAAACCCCTGCCCTTCAATGGGGATTCCTACTCCTGCATGCACCCTGCACTGAGCCCGGATGGTGAGAAACTATACTTTGCCTCTGACCGCCCCGGCGGATATGGCGGCTGGGATATCTATGTCGTTGAACGGGAAGGGAATTCCTGGTCGGCTCCTATTAATCTGGGTCCGGAGATTAATACGGCTAAAAATGAAGGATTTCCCTTTATTCACGACAATGGCGTGCTTTTTTTCTCCTCTAACGGTCACCGGGGCATGGGCGGTATCGACCTGTACATGATCGATATCAGCAGCAATACCTGGGGAAACCTCATCCAACTGGGAGCTCCAATCAACAGCGAATCCGATGACTTTGGGTTATTCCTCACGGACGATCAGCATGGGTATTTTTCTTCTAACCGCCCCGGCGGATTAGGCAAAGACGACATCTACCAGTTTGAAGCCCGGGTGGGACTCCAGGGGATGAAGCCCGCTGGCCCCCTGGCCAGCAGACTAGTCGTTTATGATAAAGTGACCCGACGCCCGCTGCCTGGTGTTGCCGTTCGTATTTTTGAACAAACACCCGACGGAGAAGTAACCGAAGCGCAGTTATACAATCTTGAACTGTTTCCCGATGATGGCGCCAGTGGGCAAATGAACCTTCGCCGGGTGTTAAAGCCCGAAGCCCAGTTGGGTGAACCTCGGTTAGTCACCGGCAAAAACGGAGATGGTGTTTTCCAGGTAGCCGACGATAAAGTTTACCTCCTGCTGGTAACAAAAAGCGGCTACCAAACCCAGGAGGTTGCCTTTGAACCCCGCTTGCAACCGGACAATGCCGCCCTCGAAATCCAACTTGAGCCGTCCAATTGCATAACCTTAAGTGGAAAAGTCCTCGATATGGAACATCAGGACGCACCGATTGCCCACCCGTTAGTACGGATCAATAATGATTGTGACAACCAGGAGATTCTAGTCCGAGGTAATGCCGACGGCAGCTATGAATATTGCCTGGCAATTGGCTGCAACTATGTGATAAGAGCCGAGAAAGATGGCTTTCAGTGGAATGAGGTTGCTGTTTCCACGATGAATGTTCGGGGAACCCGCTCCTTTTCCGCCAACGTCCGCCTTAAACCGGGTAGCGGAGGCAGTTCTTCAGAAGAACCAGCGTTGGCAGAGGGCTCGGTTATCATCCTGGAAAATATTTATTACGACTTCAACAAAGCGACTATCCGCCGGGGCGAGACCCGCGACCTGGAAGCACTGGCTCAACTCATGCTCCAGTTCAAAAGCATGGAAATAGAATTAGGTGCCCATACCGATTCACGAGGTGCCTCAGAGTACAACCTCCAACTGTCACTACGGCGAGCCGAGGCAGCCCGGCAGTTTCTGGTGAAACGGGGGATCGAACCCTTCCGCATTCGGGTGTTCGGCTACGGCGAGAGCCAGCCCCGCAACCGCTGTGTTGACGGGGTAGACTGTACCGAAGAAGAACATCAATTCAACCGCCGGGTGGAAGTGCGGGTCTTGCGAATCGATGGCCCGGTAAAAGCAACAGAGCTCCAGCGCAATAAACAAAATAAGCCTGACTAGGTGCGCGATGGTTGCCAATATAAACACCCCGGATTCGGCAGTATCGCCACCAAAACCCCTGGCCTGGCACCATAATGCCTGGCGCTTGGTACGCAAGCTTACCTGGCGCAAAGGCTTTAATGCAACCCTGGTGTTCCTCTCTTATTACCTGACCCGCCTTACGGGTAAGCCCATTCAATGGGGACTTCCCTTCTCCGTTTCGGTAGAACCCACTACCGCCTGCAATTTACGCTGCCCGGAATGTCCCAGTGGGTTGCGTCAGTTTTCACGGCCTACCGGTAATCTGAAAAATGACTTTTTTCGCCAAACCCTGGATGATATCTATCGCGAACTTGTCTTTCTCATATTCTACTTCCAGGGTGAACCTTATATCAATCCTGATTTCCTCGATATGGTCGCTTACGCACACCAACGAGGTGTCTATACCATTACCTCCACCAATGGGCATTTCCTGAATGATGCCAATGCCCGCCGGACTATCGAAGCGGGCCTTGATCGGTTGATCATCTCCATCGATGGCACAACGCAGGAGGTGTACGAGCAATACCGAAAAGCCGGAAACCTGGAGGTCGTTTTGCAAGGCGCTCGCAATGTGATCAAATGGCGCACCAAACTGGGAGCCAAACATCCGCAGGTTATCTTTCAGTTTCTGGTTGTTCGTCCCAACGAGCATCAAATCGAAGAAGTAAAAAGCCTGGCGCGGGAAATCGGAGTCGACGAAGTTCGCCTCAAAACGGCCCAAATCTATGATTATCAACAGGGAAATCGGCTTATTCCGACACAGGAGCGTTATGCTCGCTATGCCCGCCAATCTGATGGTAGCTACCAAATCAAAAATCCCCTCCTCAATCACTGCTGGAAGCTTTGGCACGCCTGTGTAATCACTTGGGATGGGCTGGTCGTCCCTTGTTGTTTTGACAAAGACGCCAAGTACCGAATGGGAGATCTTAAACGCCAATCGCTGCGACAACTCTGGCATGGCCCAGCCTATCAGGCCTTTCGGCGCCAGCTTCTCCGCGGTCGCCGGGAGATTGATATCTGTACCAATTGTACAGAAGGCTGCCGCATTTTTGAACAGGATTAGGGCTAATGCCCTCCTTGCTCTTTGTTGTTTTTCCGCGTATCTTGAAAAGGCTTAGCCGCGCATAATCACAGCAATGCGCGTACACCCGATGGATATTCCCCCTTACCTAAAACGATAACTATGGAGTTAGGCGCTTTTTCCGTAAGCCTGAGTGTCAAAGACCTGAAGGCCTCCCAACAATTTTATGAAAGCCTCGGCTTTGCCGTCTTTGCCGGTGAGCATGACAAGCATTACCTGATAATGAAAAATGGTAACGCGCTGCTGGGGCTATTTCAGGGTATGTTCTCAGGGAACATCCTAACATTTAATCCTGGCTGGGACGAAAGCGCCAATACCCTCTCTTCCTTTACCGATGTACGGGATATCCAACGTCATCTAAAAGGCCAGGGAATTCCCTTGCAAAGCGAAGCTGATGAACAGTCAACCGGGCCAGCCAATATCGTTTTGACCGATCCCGATGGTAACGTTATCCTAATCGACCAACATGTATAAGGTACCACCGGCCTACGGTAAGCTACGGTGGGAGAACCCTCCCGCACCATAGGTTTCGGCGGGTAAAAAAAAACGCCCAATAAGAAACCATTGTAAAACCGAAACCCTGGTCCCGTAGGAACCCAACCCTGGTAGGAACAACGCATCACCCTAAAAGCGTGCCGTAGGTACGCAAGAAAGAATTCCCCTTATACCGGTCTGGAGACCGGCCAAGAGTGCGTGTGGAATCTGAAGATCCCAACGAACAGGTAAACAAGGTACATTACGATTTAGCAACGCAGCATTGGTTATGCAGCAGCTAGACGTTCCCGATTAACTTCCTCATACGTATAAATAAAGTACACGATGGCTTCCGATAAACAATTCATTGCGTTCATCGTCGATCAGTTGGCGAATGTTGGTCAAATTACTTCCCGCCCTATGTTCGGGGAATACGTGCTTTATGGCAACGGAAAAGTGTTTGCCCTTGTCTGTGATAATAAGCTTTTCATTAAACCAACAGCAGCCGGCAGAAACTTCATCCAGGATGTCGTTGAAGCGCCCCCTTACCCTGGGGCCAAACCCAGCTTTTTGATCGAAGATAAATTAGAAGATCGGGAATGGCTGGGCACTTTAGTGCGCATAACCCTTACTGAATTACCGGAACCTAAACCGAAGAAAAAGAAAAACAAAGGTGACGCTAAATGAGCCTGAAGAAACTGTTACGCTATTGCTTTCTCGTAATCCTCTTGTTGTTGATCGTTATCCCGGTAGTTGTCCTGGGCCCCTATGTGGCGCGGGTCAAGCATTTCGCACCGGATCCCGCAAAAGGATACCATGCCGATTTTTACCTCTACCTTTCTCCTCAGGCTAAGAAGGAAGCTAAAGCGGGCAAGCCCATCACGATCCTGGTGCAACCTAACAATTCGGGCAACTCCGATGATCCGGCCGTACATCAAAAAGATGCCTGGTGGATGGGGTTTGGACGGCATCAGTTAGCCAATGAATTAGGGGTAGCCTTACTCGTACCGGCCTTTGTCAGGCCAGCACAAGATTGGCACATTTATTCCCATGCCCTGGATCGGGATGTTTTCACCACTACCCGACAGGATGTGGGTCGGCCGGATTTGCAATTACTGGCCATGATAAAAGAAGTTCAGCGAAGTTGGGCGGCGGAAAAACTACCTTTCCGCAAACAGATACTGATTCAGGGCTATTCGGCGAGCGGCATGTTTGCTAATCGCTTCGCCGCCCTGCACCCCAAAGATGTTTTAGCAGTAGCTGCCGGATCTCCCGGAGGGTGGCCTATTTCTCCTCTGGCCACTTATGAAGGAGACAGCTTGCCCTATCCAGCAGGTATTGCTGACATCCAACAACTGACAGGGCAGCCTTTCGACCTGGACAACTACCGCCGGATACCCCAGTTAATCGTCATGGGTAGCCTCGATGAAAATGATTCCCTGGATTTTACCGATGGTTGGGAAGAACAGACCGCAGCTTTAGTCAAAAAAAAATTTGGCCCTACGCCATTGGCACGGTGGCCAGCGGCAGAAGAAATCTACCAGGATGCCGGCGCCCAGGCACACTTTCAACTCGTTGCAGGGGTAGGCCACGACCGCCGGGCCTTACAGCATCTTACCACAGCGTTTTTTAAAGAAGTGCTCCAATAACAGGACTCTTTCGGGGTAAACTATATCTCTCCCAGGAATCTATAGCTACGTTTTGGGAGTAGACTTCGCTTCGACTACCTGCCGTTTGTATTTCCTTAGCCAGCCACCACGATTTAATTGTATTATTTTCCCCAAATTGCACAAAAACACCCCCAGTGTTAAGCAGACATGGATATGCCATTTGATTTTAACCAGAAGAGTTCTTTCCTGCTGTTCTTTTTCCTCCACGGAATGGTTTTCGCTATACTCCTGCTGAGCAGTGGCCTTCGCCAGGCCCAAAAATCGAGTCTTTGGCTAAGTTTATTTGTTTTCCTGTGCTGCCTTTATATAGCTCCCTTTATGTTCGGCTATTCCAATTGGTACGCACTTGATGGTTACCGGGAAACCTTATTTTATCTCCCCTTGCAGCAACTCTTTTTAATCGGTCCGGTAATCTATTTTTACACCCAGAGTTTACTGAATGCTCAGTTTCGCTTAACGCGGTTCGAAAGGCTTCACTTTCTTCCTGCACTTGTCTATCTGCTCTATACTTTGGTTGTTTTTATCACCGATGTATTCGTACTACAGGAATCTTACTTTTATGCTAATGGAAGAGATAAGGATTTTGACCCTTGGTATCAAACTTCGGGGTTAATTTCAATGGTTGTTTACTTCTCCCTGAGCCTGATCCGATACCTGAGATACAAAAACCTTACTTTTCAGGTATTAAGCTATGCCGAAGCTGTTTCATACCGATGGGTACAGCGCTTCTTGTTGGCTTTCTTATTTATCCTCCTGCTTCGGGTATTATTTTTTCTACTCAACCCCGAATGGGGAGCCTTTGGTAGTAAGTTCTGGTACTACCTCTGTTTTTCCATCCTCTTCTACTACATTTCTATTACGGGGTATACCCATGCGATCCGCCTGGGGCCGGCGGCTTTGTTTAACCTGGCTGAGTTTAACAACTCCCATACGTTGAACACCTTACAAGCCCTCAACACAGATGGAATCCTTGAAAAAAGCCCATCTAATGCCCCTGTAATCGCTGATCTCGCTGATTGGAAACGGAAACTAGAAACATTGATGACCACCGAAAAGGTATACCAAAACCCCAACTTAACTTTACTGGATATTGCTGAATACCTCGCTACCAACCCCCGGCAAGTATCTCAGATTGTCAACCAGGGGTTTGCCACCAACTTCAATGACTTCGTCAACCAGTATCGTATTATCGCCGTAATTGATAAAATAAAAGCCAATGAGCACCATACCAAAACCCTATTGGCGTTAGCCCTCGAAGCTGGTTTTAACTCCAAGTCTACGTTTAACCGCGCATTTAAAAAATATACTAAGCTCACCCCAAAAGAATTCCTGGAGCGGATTTCCTGATTCAACACCGAAAATTCAGCTAAAAACGTGTCAAATCATGATTTGCAGCGCCCATGAACGGCCCATTAGTGATTTTTGCTGCATTAATCCAAACTCAAGCAGATCACAATGAAGTATTTTTTCCTTTTTACCCTCGGATTATTACTTGGGTTGACACCCCAGGTATCCGGACAAATAGGCCAACTTTCTCCCCTTCAAAAAAAGATACTGGACTCGCTAGCCACCCAGGATGTTCCCTCTGGTGCGCCGGGAATAGCCACCGCGATTATCCACCAAGGTGCATTGATCTACCAGCGCTGCGCAGGTTATGCGAACCTTACCGACAGCACGCTAATTACACCCCAAACGCGTTTTAACATCGCTTCCAATGGCAAGCAATTTACCGCTTTGGCTATTCTGATCTTAGCAGACAAAAAAAAGCTGCACCTCACGGATGATATCCGCAAGTATTTCCCCGCATTATACCCTGACATTCAGCAAAAGATCACCCTGGAAAACCTGCTAACCCATACCAGCGGTATCCGGGACGTCTATGACTTATGGTCCTTACAAGGGATCACCTGGTGGGAAAAAACATTTGACAATACAACTGTAATTACCTTACTCCAAAACCAGCGTGACCTCAATTTCGAACCCGGCTCACAATACCTTTACAGTAATACTAATTATATACTTCTGGCAGCAGTTATTGAAAAAGTAACCGGTAAATCCTTTGCGGCATTTACCCGCACCATGTTTCAGGCCTTGCATATGCCCAATACCTCCTTTGTTGATGATTATACGGCAATATCCGGGAGCATCGCCAAACCCTACTTTAACTTTAACACCTGGACTACCTATGCATGGATTTGGAATGTATGTGGTGATGGCAACCTCTTTTCGACCTTAGCGGATCAATGGCAATGGGAGCAACTGCTCCAGGGCAAGGGAAAAACAACAATAAAACGGACCATTCTGGCCAGGAGTCAACAGTTAGCCAATAGCACTCTTGCGAAAAACTATGGCTTTGGCCTTGAATTCGACACTTACAAAGGCTTTAACTACCGCTTTCATGAAGGAGCAACCGGGGCCTGGAAAGCGATTACCCTGCGGTTTCCCCATGAGCATCTCGCCATTATCACGCTTGTAAATACCGGGAAAGCCGCCCCTGCATTCCAAACGCGGCAAATGGTCGATCTCGTTTTAGGGCTACCTGGCGATACTACCTATTTTCCGACCGAGCCCACCGAAGCCGGTCCGTATGTAAGCGAAGCGGACATCTTAGGCTTTTACCGGGGCGGAAATAATTTCACCTTTCAGTTTGTCGATAAAGAAGGAATGCTGTTCCTGAAGCGTTTGGGAAGAAATGATATCAAATTAACGCGTGAAGGGGATAACATTTTCCATCAGTGGAACGATCCTGCTTTCAAGCAAGAATTCCGGAAGAATGCCCAGGGCGAAATGGACGTTGTTGCTTATTACACCACCCATGCACCCTATACGCTAACCCGGAAAAACATCGACTGGACTCACTTCAATTACCAGTCCTTAGAGGGTGTTTATGTCAATGCCGAGACGCAGGTGACTGCAACCATCCAGTTCATAGCCGAAAAGAGCTACAGGGTCAAAATCAACCAGCAGGAGGAAACGCAGGGGGTTCTACTTTCACCAACCGAACTATTAGTGAATAATTATCTGCTTACCTTTCCTGCTAATTCTTCGCCCGTGGAGGAATTTCGGTTAAGCGCCGACCGCATCCAGCAGGTAAGATTTGTCCGAATAAAATAACCGGCTATACAGAGATACTTTAGCCCTAAGAGCCTCCTAAATCGAAGCAACGCATGCGAAAACTAAAGCTACAGGTACAAATCTCCATCGACGGTTATCTCGCAGGCATTTTCCTGCGGCATTGTGGTAGTGCAATACCGCTTAAAGGAATAACGTCTACTATTCGTCTGTCACATTTGCAACTACTGGCTGGCAATGGAAATGGGTAAAGAGTGAAGTGCAGTTCCAGGGCCGGGTCAAAGGGTGAGGAATGAAGAGGTCCGCCTGTACTAAAGTTTCGGCGAGCGAAGGAAATCAGCTCCTTTTGAAAGGGCTAAATCGAGGAAAAACGATCAACGCTCAACGAGCCTGCCAGAGGCGGGTAAATAACACGCAACGTCATTTAGTGCCAGCGGTAACCGTTTATCCGCCTATGGCTGGGTTTACCCTTAATTTCCTAATTAACAAAACCCTAATTACTCTTTACCTGTCGCAGTTCCTCCGGCGTATTTACATTCTGAAGGGTTTCGGGGCGACCAGGCTCCAAAATTTTAACGGGAGCATTAATTAATACCTTGCGCGGGCAGGAATAACCCTGTGCCAAAAACTGCAGTAGCAGGGGATAGCTTCGCGGCTCCCAGATGGTTACCAGGGGTTCAGGGAACTGATCAAAAGGACTGCGGAAAGTTGTTGCTACCTCCTGAGGGTTACGCGCAACGATCAACTCCTGCAAGGCCTCTGCATCCAGATACGGCAGGTCACAGGCGACTACTAACCAGGCTACATCAGGGTACGCGCGAAAGGCCGATAAAATAGCCCCGAAGGGCCCGAGTCCGGAGAAAGTATCCGGTAGCGGCGAAAAGGAACCCGCAATCTCTGCCGCCTGTTCCGGGCGACAGGAAATAAACACTTCCTGGCAATAGGCCTGCAACAGTTCAGCCAGATGTTCCCGGTGGGGTTTGCCATGGTAAGCAATAACACCTTTATCATGGCCCATGCGGGTACTTTTTCCGCCTGCCAGTACTAACCCGTAGAGCGGAGCCTGGGCTTGTTCCAAATGGTTCGCCAACCATTTGCTTATCCCTTCATGGTCAGCCAGTGCTAGTCGGGGAATGGTCGCTGCCCGCTCACCAAGGTTTTCAGCTAGCCACGGGTAAATGTCGGATTGTGCGGGCGTCGTCAGGATCAAGTCAACCAGGCTAAGCCGGTCGCGCTTGCGCTGCAACGATTCTTCTTTGCGGGGGTCGAGCACCACAATTTGGGTGTTGGCCGTAAAATGATTACCATTGACCAATACCAACGATTGCTCATTAAACAAGGGCCGAAACTGATACGTATCCAGGGAAGCCCGCTGATCGAAGCGGTGATAGTTAATTTTATCGGTGTATTCCAGGGTAGCCCCATGCGTTAAAAGGCGATTTTCCTGCCCGGCTATGGGTTGCGAAGTATTAACCTCCTGGTGGTCGGCGTCAACATAAGCTACTTTATACGCTGGCGTCAAGCGATCCGTCAGTGCGCGGGCAAGGGATTGAATTTCTCCGCATGGCGTTCCGATAATGGCCCATTCCTGTCGGTGAAAAAAACCAAGTGCTGGTCGGGCCAGGGCTGGATGTTTTTGATGTTTTGGTGTAGATGCCATAATTTCCGCTATTCCCGGTTAAAGTCGCGCTTGCCCCCGGTTTTTTCCACAAGCTGGACCTCGCGGATGATGATGTCGTGCGACAAACCTTTACACATATCGTAAATCGTCAGGGCGGCGATGGTTGCGCCTGTCAATGCTTCCATTTCTACCCCGGTTTTAGCGGTAATTGCAGCGGTGCATTCTACAATAACCTCCCGATTGGGTCCTACCTGGATAGCTACCTGGCAATTATCCAGTGCTAATGGGTGGCAAAGGGGAATTAACTCCCCGGTGCGTTTGGCACCCATGATACCCGCCAGGATCGCCGTCTGAAAAACCGGCCCTTTTTTGGTATGCATTTCCCCTTCCTCTAATCGATCCATGATGTCGTTCCCGAGCACAACGATGGCCCGGGCGCGGGCTATCCGGCGGGTTACGGTTTTATTTCCAACATCAACCATGGCGGGGTTTCCCGCTTCATCGAGGTGCGTGAATTCAGCCATAAATGATTTTCATTCTTGGTAAACCACGGAAACAGGCTAGTCATCTCCGTGCGGGATATCCCGTTATTATGCAAACGTCTCGATTTCGCCGGCGGTTGCCCGGAAAGGGTATTTATAATGGGCGGTAGGGGAAAAAAGGGAAAACCTCTCCTTTCCGAAACTTATCCTCTCCTTTCGGCAACTCCAGAAAACCATCAGCATCCACCAGGTTAGCCAAATCTCCCGATCCATGGCCTTCAATAGGCTTGGCCAGCCAACGACCTGTTGCCGGATCACTTACTAAGTTAACCTGCAAAAAATAGGTTAGGTTGGGTTTGAAGGTATAATCGGTCGCCAGTACCGCATAGGTGCGGGGTAATGCCGGCAAGCCCAGACACTGCCGTAGCCATGGTAGTACATAGCGTAACGTACACACAAAAGAAGATACTGGATTGCCGGGCAAGGCAAAAATGACACACTTATCCTCCTGCCAGCCACCAAACCAAAAAGGTTTGCCGGGGCGCTGGCTGACTTTATGGAAATATTGCTGGGCACCCAGGTCTTCCAAGGCCTGCGGGACATAGTCAAATTTACCGGCAGAAACGCCACCGCTTAATAAAATAACATCGTACTGGTCCAGACACTCCTGTAAGCCCTGTCGTACCACCTCTGGGTCGTCCACCAAATGGCGCCGATCGGCAATAATGCCCCAGGGAGCCAGTACCTGGCTGATGGCATGGGCATTGGATGTGCGAATTTGATGGGGGAGCGGGGTCTCGTCAACGCCTACCAACTCATCTCCCGTTGAAAGAATGACCACTCGTGGCAATCGGGTAACTTCCAGGGTTGATTTCCCCACCGTAGCAGCAACTGCTATTTCTGCAGCACTTATCCGGCAGCCGGCAGCCACAATAATTTCTCCAGCTTTGCGGTCCGATCCTTTCCGGTGGATATTTTGCCCCTCCTTAATCGCATTAATTTCCACAGAAGCGGTTCCATGGGCAATTGCCAAATCTTCGTACCGGATGACCGTATCTACACCCTCGGGGGTTATAGCACCGGTCATGACCTCCAGGCAGCTTTGAGCATCTTTCAGCCTAAGTTGTTCTCCTCCCGCAGCCTGAATACCCCGAATGGAAAAATGACGCAACCCATCAGCAAAAGCAGCGTACTGAATACCAATACCGTCCATCGTCACCCGGTCAAAAGGAGGAAAATCCCGGTCTGCGGTTAAAGGTTCCCGCAGGATACGCCCGTAGGCTTCCTCCAGGGGTACCGACTCCTTATCCAGGTGAATGGCGTGGCGTAAAATAATGGCCGTTGCCTTCTCAACAGTACGCATAATCAACAAACATTTAAGGGGTCGTTACCTCAGCAGGTGTAACCCGGATAATGACAGACTTGGAAATAGGGGTCTTGCTCTTAGGGGCATAAGCATCCACTGGAATCAAAACGTTCGCTTCCGGAAAATAGGTTGCTACACATTGCCTGGGTATAGGATAACTAATGACCATAAACTGCCGGGCCGTCCGCTGGGTGCCCTGGTATTCACTGTGCAAGTCAACTACCTGTTGTTCCTTTAGGCCAGAAGCTTTCATATCCTCCGCATTCATCAACACCACCCGGCGTTCCTGATAAATACCGCGATATCGATCATCCAAGCCGTAGATCGTTGTATTGAACTGGTCGTGGCTCCGGATAGTCATCATCAGAAATTCACCTGGTTTTAAATTCCACTGCGGCGCAGGATTCACCGTGAATAAAGCCCGTTGGCCAGGTGTAGTGAATTCCTGTTCCCGGGCGCTATTGGGCAGGTAAAATCCACCCGGTTGACGAACGCGTTCGTTGTAAGCGGAAAACCCGGGAATAACTTGCTCGATCGCATCGCGAACCAGATCGTAATTGCGGGTCCACGCGGCCCAATCAATACGGCTGCGGCTGCCCAGGGTTGCCTGGGCCATACCGGCGACAATTGCCGGCTCGCTTCGCAAATGCTTGGAGGGCGGCCGTAAGACCCCTTTGGATAGCTGTACCACCCCCATGGAGTTTTCGGTACTGACAAACTGCTCCCCACTTTCCTGTATGTCGCGATCGGTGCGGCCCAGGCAGGGTAAAATCAAAGCCTGCTGCCCGTGGATCAGGTGACTGCGGTTGAGCTTCGTGGAAACCTGTACGGTGAGCCGGCAGCGACGCAGTGCCTCCGCAGTATATTCCGTATCGGGCGTTGCAGAAAGGAAGTTTCCTCCCATGCCGATGAACACTTTTGCCTTTCCCTGATGCATCGCCTGAATAGCATCGACGGTCGCATACCCATGGTGGCGGGGCGGGGCAAAACCAAACGTTTCCTCCAGCTTATTGAGAAATTCAGCTTTGGGCGCTTCCCAGATCCCCATCGTACGATCACCCTGTACATTGCTATGGCCACGCACCGGACAGGTTCCGGCACCTGGTTTGCCAATCGCTCCTTTTAACAAGAGCAGGTTTACGATTTCACGGATATTTTCAACCCCATTTTCGTGTTGGGTTAAGCCCATGGCCCAGCAAACAATTATCTTCTCCGCTTTGCGGATGATTTCAGCTGCTTGTTTGATCAAGGCTCGTGGCACTCCGGCAGCCTCGGTAAGCGTATTGAAGTCGTAGCGCTGCAAATCACTCACAAAAGCCTCGTACCCTGCTGTTTTTTCGGTAATGAACTCCATATCGAAAGCGGTGCCGGGCTTACTTTTTTCCTGATACAGGAGCAAGGACATGATCGCTTTGAGGAGCGCTACATCGCCGTTTATCTTTACCGGTAGAAATAAATCGGTCAGTGCAGTACCCCCTTTTAAAAGCTTCCCTGGCTTCTGGGGGTTCGTGAACTTCACCAGTCCCGCCTCGGGCAAAGGGTTAATACTGATAATCTTTCCTCCGTTTGCTTTGCACTTCTCCAGGGCATTGAGCATCCGCGGGTGATTGGTCCCCGGGTTTTGCCCCATGATGATGATCAATTCGGCCTGGTGCAGATCGGCAAGGGTAACAGACCCCTTTCCGATACCCAGGGTTTCCGTCAGCGCCACTCCGGAAGATTCATGGCACATATTGGAGCAATCGGGAAGGTTGTTCGTTCCGTACTCGCGAACAAAAAGCTGGTACATAAAGGCCGCTTCATTACTGGTACGGCCCGAAGTATAAAAGACAGCCTCATCAGGGGACGGCAAAGCCTGCAATTCCTTGCCAATAAGGGCAAAAGCATCTTCCCAGGAGATGGGCGTGTAGTGTTCGGCCCCTGGCCGCAGCACCAATGGTTCCGCTAAACGCCCTTGTTTGCCCAGTTCGAAATCCGACCAGCCGCGCATTTCAGCTACCGTATGGCGGGCAAAAAAATCGGCGCCTATGGTTTTGTTCTGGGCCTCTTCAGAGATTGCTTTAATCCCATTTTCACAGTATTCCCCCAGGCGTGAGCGGTCGTCATCAGGGTCGGGCCAGGCGCATCCCGGGCAATCAAAGCCTCCTTTCTGGTTGATGCGAAACATGAGTTTTGCCGCATCGCCTTTGTTGAGGTATCGATTAGCATGTCCAAGGGCTGTAGCTACAGCCGGCAGGCCCGCTGAATTCTCTTTAGGTTTCTTCCGTTTTAAACCGGTAAACTTTTCTGGGGGCTGCGCACCAGTGTTTTCGTTAACAACTACAATCTGGTGCCCTTTATCTTCACGCTGTGGTGTGTTTTTCTCTTCCATGGTCTGGTTACATAACTGGGGTAGGTTGCCCCCATCGGCGTAAATTTAACGTTACCGGAGCTTGTGCACAAGTGTAGCCGAAATTTACCCGCCAATAGTCGACATAGATTCTGAAACGGGAGTGCCGAATTGACGGTTGCGCTCTGCTTCCCAGCCATCTTTGGCCCGATGGGCGAAGGCTTCCAAAAAAGCATCCCGCAACTGTGCTTCGCTGGCTCCCGCACGCATCAGGTTGCGAACGTTGAATACGCCGTCATCGTACAGGCACGTTTTCAAAAGCCCTTGTGGCGTTAAGCGTATTCGGTTACAGGTACCGCAAAAGGTGCGACTATAGGCCGCAATAATCCCAACAGTTCCCTGATGGCCCGGTATCTGGTAATTGTATGAAGTAGAATGGGGGGGATCGGGAATTTTTTCAATAGCCGGATATGCTTCCCGTAAATGCTCAAGAATACGTCGGTGGTCCCAGGTTAGTTTGGGATAATGGTTCCCTTCGCCATTGAAGGGCATCTCTTCAATGAATCGAACGCCGAGCGGATGCTCACGTGCCAATTCCACCATAGGAATGAGATCATCCGTATTCTGGCCATCCATGACGACGGCATTGATCTTGGTTTTAATACCATAATGCAACAATGCCTCCAGGGTTTCCATAACCTGGGGCAGGGCATCGCGCCGGGTAATGCGGTGGAAGCGTTCCCGGTCAAGGGTATCCAGACTTAAGTTTATGGAGTGGATCCCCAACACCTTTAACTCAGGCACCAGGGGCGCTGTTACCGTTCCATTCGTGGTAATGTTAATCTGCTCGATTCCGTCCAGTTGACTGATGGCCCGCAAAAAATCCATCATGTCGCGACGAATAAACGGTTCGCCGCCGGTAATCCGCACCTTGGACACCCCCATACTTGCCAACAAGCGCAGGAGGCGTACCATTTCTTCGTAAGTCAACAACTCTTCTCGTGGCACGTAGTTGATCCCTTCTTCCGGCATACAGTAAAAACAACGGAGATTACACCGGTCGGTTACCGCCAATCGCAAGTAGTTTATAACACGTCCATGATTATCAAATAACTGCTCTGCCATGCCAACTGTAAGTTAGGGTACGTTTTTACCTAGTATCGCCAGGATTTTAAATCAGCTCCTTTGGGAGCGCGTGTTTTTACTTCTTCTGCCCACTTGGGAATAAACATCTGATGATAACGCAAGCGAGAGATAGCATTCGGCTGGGAGTGATCGCCATTCCAGCAATGCTCCGCCCGGTCGCCATAATCTACCTGGCCATCGTAATGTGGGTTGGTTGTTTCCTGTAAAACCTGCTCCGCTAAATAAACCGCATTATTCAGGTAGTAGTTGTCCATATCCCCGCAGTAGATATGAATTTTTCCACGCCAATCCTGTCCATGCTTAGGCCAGTCGCGCTTAAGCATATAAGCCAGGTCGTAGTTTTCCCGCCAATAGGAGAGAACCTGCTGGTTTATTTCTCCGCTATATTTATCCCATACGCGTACCGGGTAGCCATCCGGACCTACCGGCGAATAAACAGCCTCCCAGATATCCCATTGCTGCCCGGATCGGCTTTTGGTGCCCAGGGCTAACTCCCGAAAGTTCATTTCCCGGAGCGTAGCAGACACCTTGCCCAGGGAGTCCCGGTGCCCCGGGCGCTCGGTCTTTTTAAAGCGGGAGTCGAGATAGTAAGCGTTCTTGTCGGAATACAAATTGACTAGTCCATAAGCCCGGAAGTCAATAGGGTCCGGGCAGGCAGCATAACAACCATTGTACTCGGTGGGATATTTTACCTGTACTGCCAATGCTTCCCAGCCACCCGTAGAACCGCCATAGGTAAAACGAGCCCAACCAGCCCCAATTCCCCGAAACTGCTGCTCTATGTAGGGAATCAGTTCGTAAGTGATCGCATCCCCATAGGGTCCCAGGTTTTCGGAATTGACGGCATAGGAATCGTCGTAATACGGATTTGCGTGCTGGATTTCGATAGCAATCACGCGAGGGAAATCAGGGCCCGTCCACATTTTGTAAAAATCATATGCCTCTTGTTGTACAATCCGATTGTAACAGTCAAGGCCAAAACGCGCGCTGAACTGGCAAGGCTCAGTGGTATCCGGTGGGGTGGTTCTCCAGCCACTTAAATCAGCAGGAAAGTGCCCGTGAAATATCGCCAACGGGTAGCGGGCCTTGGGGTGGGTATCCCAGCCTTCAGGCAACAGGACGTGGGCGCCCAAAAACATATCCCGCCCCCAAAAATCGGAGAGCAACTTGCTGCGAATCTTGACATGCTTAACGTATTTCGTATCCGCGGGGGTAGCGATGGGCGGAATCTCTTCAGTGAGCGTTACTTGCAGCACTTGTGCCGACTGCGGATCGAAATTAATCTTAACGGGCCGGGAGTATATATTGCCGGGAGCCTGATTCCATTGCTGCCCTTCACCCCGGTCCATCGGTAACTTAACCGTATGGCCATCAGAACGCCGGAAGGTTTCGTACTTGTGTAATAACGCCTGGACATAATACTCCCCCGCTGGTACCTCCCGCAAGCTTTCCAGCGGATATCCGAAAGCCGTAGCATCTAAAATAATGGGCTGACCCGCTTTCCAGTCTTCCACGTCGATCCCAAACAACAACTGGGTATTGGGACCATCCGCGATCTGGAAACGAGGTTCTCCGGTAGCACTGGTAGACAGCATCAATAGTAACCGCCCGTCAAAAGAGCTGCCTAATGCCTCAGGAAACGATACTGCAAAATAAGGAGGTCGGTCTTGTGCCCAGCAGCTGCTCGCAACTTGAAACAGGAAAATACCAATAAAAAGTAATCGCTTGTACATGTGGTTACTATTGAGCTTATGGAATTCAAGAGGGTAAGCGCAGGTCCAGGAGTTCGCCGGTAAACTTGCCAAAAAGAACCTCACCAGCGACCTGGATGGAAAATCATTCGGTGCACAATCCTGGAAAGCAATTTAAAAGTAAAAAGAATTCCGTAAAAAACGAATGCCAATGACCCGCTACCCTTACCAGGCCATAGATGTTTGTCATTATACTATTTCAGCCCGTCGACAGAATCAGGTCATATTGAAGGACTCACAGGCTGCTGGGCAGTATTGCTATTTGTTCTGCATATAAGTCCTTAAATTTGACGGCTTTTAGCAGTTTCCCTTAAACACCCAGGGAATACGATTAACAGCGTCAGGAACTAAACAGCTATGAACCGACTATTCTTTTTTGTACTTCTGCTTGTTTGTTGCTCGTGGGGGCTTTCCTCTTACGCACAAAATATTGATCCTGCCAGCCGGGCTCAACCAGCTATTCAAGCCAAACGGACAATGGCCAAACCGGTGCTGGATGGGCAAGTCAATGAAGAGTTATGGTTCAGGGGGCGGCCCGCCAAGGATTTTTGGCAGCTTTTTCCCTCAGATAGTGTTCGCTGCCCGGCACAGACTGAGATATACATATCTTATGATGATGAGTTCCTTTACCTGGCTGCCATTTGCTACACAACCGGTAACGATTATGTAATTCCTTCCCTGCGTCGGGATTTTCGTGCGGGCGGTAACGACAATATCACCTTCGTTTTTGATTCATACAATGATCGCACGAATGCCTTTGTTTTTGGGATGAACCCCTATGGGGTAATGCGTGAAGCCTTAATAGCCAATGGCGGTCGGGAACGCGATGATTTTAACGAAAACTGGGACAACAAATGGTCGGGAGCCTCTTTTCGTGGGGACAAATTCTGGTCTTGTGAATTAGCTATTCCTTTTGGGGCTCTTCGCTTTAAAGAAAATATGCGTGAGTGGAATTTTAATTCCTACCGTTTCGACACGCAAACGAATACGCAATCTACCTGGAGTTGGATTCCACAGAACCAGTTGATCATGAGCCTGGCTTTCATGAATAAAATCGAATGGGAGGAGCCCTTAAAAAAAGCAGGTTCGAGTGTTGCGATTATTCCTTATATCACGGGAGCAACCAGTACGGATTTTGAAGCCCAGGAGCCAGCTATGACCTCTTCCAATATTGGTGGCGATGCCAAAATTGCCCTCTCTCCTTCCCTGAACCTGGACCTTACCGTAAATCCTGATTTTTCCCAAGTTGAAGTAGATCGTCAGGTGATCAACCTCGATCGCTTTGAGATCTTTTTCCCGGAGCGGCGGCAGTTTTTCCTGGAAAATGCCGACCTCTTCAGCGGCTTTGGTGACCAGCGTATTAATCCCTTTTTCTCCCGGCGCATAGGTATTGGGCGCGACACCGCCGACAATGTCGTCCAAATCCCCATCCTCTATGGGGCACGCCTAAGTGGCAAACTCGACAACAACTGGCGGGTAGGTTTGCTTAATATGCATACCCAGTTGGATCGCGATGGCGGTATTCCCGGTGCTAATTATACCGTTGCCGCCGTGCAGCGAAAACTGTTCTCCCGATCAAATATCGGATTGATCTTTGTCGACAAAGAAAATTTTGCCAATGATTTAGATATTGCCAGTGATGAGATGGAACGCTATAACCGGGTAATTGGTCTCGACTATAACCTGGCGTCCTCCGATAACCGCTGGAACGGTAAATTCTTTTATCATCAATTATTCAACCCCGACACGACCCATACCTTTGGAGATAAATTTGCCCATGGTGGCAATTTAAGTTATCAAGATCGGTTTTGGCGCTTTGAATACGAGCAAAACTGGGTTCGAGATGGTTATGAACCTTCCGTGGGTTTTGTTCCCCGCAATAACTTTTTTAGTATCAGAAATGGTATTCGGCACTTTTTCTACCCTACCAAAGGTGCCATCAACCGCTATTCTTTAGGATTGCGCAGCCGTCAAATATGGCAACCTGTTGATGGAAAAACGGATCATCAGTATAGTTTTTCCTGGGACGTCGATTTAAAGAATACGGGAGGAATCAATGCCGACCTTAATCACAACTACGTTTACCTTTTTGATGAATTTGATCCCACTCGATCCGATGGAACACCCTTGGCTGCTGGCACCGAATACAATTATGTCGATTTTAGTATCTCTTATCGCAGTGATCAACGCAAAGTGATCAGCTATCGACTGGAGCCCGGATTTGGCCAGTACTTCAATGGTACCCGGTATAGCCTGCAAGGGGGGCTGACCTGGCGTTACCAACCGCTGGGTTTCATTGAGTTGAATTTCAACTTTAACCATATCGACCTGCCAGCTCCCTATTCAACAGCTACCCTTTTTCTGATTGGTCCACGGATAGACCTTACTCTGAGTAAGAGCATTTTCCTTACGACCTTCCTGCAGTATAACAGTCAGGTCGACAACCTCAATATTAATGCTCGTTTGCAATGGCGATTTGCTCCGGTTTCGGATTTCTTCCTGGTCTATACCGATAATTACAACACCACCGACTTTGGAGTAAAAAACCGGGCTATTGTGGCAAAAATGACTTATTGGTTAAACCTGTAAGCGCTGGCGAATGAGGCGCTTTGTTGCTAAACGTTAAAACAACCTTCTTATCCGGAAAATACGCGGGATGATTGGGTCCTGTTCCTGTCCCCACCACGGTGAGGTTGGCTAAAATGCAGACCAGTATGATTGAACTGATCCGAACAGATTCTCATAATCCGGATTTTGTGGCACTGGTAAGCCTGCTCGATGCCGAGTTAGCCATCCTCGATGGTGAGGACCATGCCTTTTATGCCCAGTACAATAAGATTACCCATATCCGCCATGTGGTCATTGCCTGCCAGGGAAACCAGGCTGTCGCCTGTGGTGCGATCAAAGCCTTATCCCCGGAGATCATTGAAGTTAAGCGCATGTACGTGCGTCCGGAATACCGCAATAAGGGCATTGCCGCACGTATTTTAACGGAATTAGAAACCTGGGCCGAAGAGCTTTCTGCCACGCGGTGTATCCTCGAAACCGGAATTCGTCAGCCTGATGCCATCCGCCTTTACGAAAAACTGGGTTACCGTAAAATCCCCAATTACGGGCAGTATGCGGACATGGAAAACAGCGTATGTTTTGCCAAAGACTTAGCCAGGTAATAAATATGTCTGCATGACCCTTTTGAATTGGATCAAGGATAATGAAGGTGAAAGAAGACCAATCCATTGGCCTTTCCTGGACGTAAAGGCATTACTGGAAAATTATGTTTGTTCGCCCGCCTTCCGCAGCCGCCGTTCATTAACCCGCTTGCGGATCCAGTTGGGTACAATAATGACACCGGCAAAGAGGTAAGAATAATAGGCCAACAACCGCCAAATAGTGGAGATAACAGTCGCCAATGTTTTGTTACTGACATAGTCAGTCAGGAACCCACCGAAGAGAACCTCGACAAACCCGGCGCCTCCCGGCGTTGGACTGAAAAGGATGATGACAAACATGGTTTCCAGTCGGGCGTATAACGCGAATTGGTTCCAAAAATCGGTGGCAATCCCCGTCACAAAGGCAATGATCAGGCAGTTAAGTAACAAAAAACGGCACGACCAGGCCACCCCCGTTGCGGTAAATGCCGCGAGGTGAAAATACCAGGTCTGCTTTTTCAACTCCCCCGAAGCCACGATCATTTCTTCCCCCAATTGTGCTGCCCGCGCCTGGAATCGTTGTAAAAAGCGTATCCGGGTTACGCCCGTTAATAACCGCTTTAGTTGACGGGGGTTGATGAAAAGACCGTAGTAAAAAACCGAACTGTAGGCAAACATGAGCAGGTAAGAAAAAACAAAATACTGCCCCCAGCCACCAAGGTCCTGCCATCCTGTTAGCCCAGGACGGATCATATTAGCCCCAAAAAACAGGAACAGCAGCGGTAAGTTCGTCAGGAAGAAAAGACTATCCAGCACAATGGTGTAAAGTACAATCGTTGCCGTTCGGGCTGTTGAAAGCTTTTCCTGAGCCAGCACAAAAAAAGCGACAGCGGACCCGCCAATACTGGTAGGGGATACCGCCGAGCTGAATTCCCAGATAAAAATCAATTCAATACATTTGAGCCAGCTGAATGATCCCTTGGCCAGGAGGTATAAGCGGCTGGCATAAGCCAGATGCCGGACTATCAACAATAAAACCGACATGCCTATCCAGAAAAAGGTGTGCCCAGTCCAGTTTATCTTGGCAAATTCTGCAGGATCAAATTTCCGCCACAGTAGGTAGGCTACCGCAGCAACGCCTAGCAAAATTGGCAGAATTACCCTTGACATCCGGATCGACCGTAAAGCATCCTGATGTTCATCGGGGAAAGGGTCATTAGCTGGTTGACTCAAGGGCATTTGGTTTATTCGGGCGGCACCCGTGGCGTGGCATTCCGTTTCTCAAATGTCCGAAATTTTCACTAGATTGAGTAACCTAATCAACCAAAGAAACAACACAATTACCCTATTTACTTTACCCAATTAAAACAAGAAATTATGTCTTTACTCTATTTTTTGCTGGTTGGCGCAATAGCCGGTTGGCTGGGAGGCCAAATTATGCGTGGTGCCGGTTTTGGCCTGATAGGTAATATCGTCGTTGGTATTATTGGTGGTATTATTGGTGGTTGGCTTTTTGAACAACTAGGCGTTAATACAGGTGCTGGGCTCCTCGGTTCGGTTATCACCGCTGCGGCTGGTGCCGTTATCCTGTTGTGGATTGCCCGCTTCTTCAAGCGATAATTGTAGCGATTACTTGGCAGCAAAAAACCTCAATCCCGATACCAATCCTCATCATGCTGATCGACTCCAGCGCTGGCGTCTTATCCTCGGTGCCCAGGCGGACCCGAGCGGCGAATCCGAGCTCAGTGGCGATCAGCAGGGAATGGATGATGTGCTGGAAGCGCTCTACGAAGCCCCCCCTGATCGAGGCCTGGGCCCTTCTTCGCCGAGTGTAAACCGCTGGTTGGGGGATATCCGGCAATATTTTCCGACCCCTGTTGTGCAACTATTGCAGCGCGATGCACTGGATCGGCTTGGCCTGCGGCAAATGTTGCTGGAACCTGAGTTGCTGGAGTCCATAGAAGCGGATATTCCGCTCGTTGCCACCTTGCTTACGCTAAAGGAGTCACTCCCCGCCCAGACCCGTGAAACAGCCCGGGAGGTAGTTCGCCGCATAGTGAAACAACTGGAAGCGCAACTCGTGCAGCCTTTGCGACAGGCCGTCCAGGGTTCACGCTACCGTAGTTTGCCCAAGCGCCGCCCCCG
This sequence comes from Lewinellaceae bacterium, assembly GCA_020636445.1. Lineage (GTDB taxonomy): Bacteria > Bacteroidota > Bacteroidia > Chitinophagales > Saprospiraceae > JACJXV01. Next base: position 70,346 of record JACJXV010000010.1, read on the forward strand.
CTTTCAGGAAATCGACTGGCACCGAACGATCCGGGCTAACCTTAAGCACTATCAACCCCAATACCAAACGATCATCCCTGAGCACCTGATTGGCTATAGCCGCCGTTCACCCCATTTGCGGCAACTCATTTTGCTGGTTGACCAAAGTGGTTCCATGGCAACCTCCGTCGTATATGCCGGCGTTATTGGCTCAATTCTGGCCTCGCTGCGCAGTCTTGAAACGCACCTGATCGTTTTCGATACCAGCGTAGTGGACCTCAGTGAGCATTTACATGACCCTGTGGAACTCCTCTTTGCTACCCAATTAGGAGGTGGAACACATATCGCTAAAGCGATGGCTTATGCGCAACCGAGAATGCGGAATCCCCGGGAAACCGTCTTTGTACTCATTTCTGATTTGATGGAAGGGGCCTCAGAAGCCGAGCTGGTTCGCCAGGCAGCCGCTATACAGGCAAGTGGTGCCCAGTTCATTACTTTATTAGCCCTGAATGACCAGGGAGCCCCGCGTTATGATCGGGCCATGGCCGGCCATTTTGCGGAATTGGGCATTCCCGTATTTGCCTGTTCTCCCGATAAGTTTCCCGGCCTGATGGCCGCCCTCCTTCATCGCCAGGATATTCACCAGTGGCTGGCTCGCGCAAATATTGCCGTGAAACCTTAGAAACGAATATCCAATTCCTACGTCAATGGTGATTTTTGCCGTATTTTTTTAACGCCGTTTCTACATCTAAAATGGGCACCTTGAAGGTGCCATCCGATAAGCCCTTTCCTGCGAAGATGTCCAGATTGTGAATATCGTAGGGCTTCCCCTGTAAATCCAGCATAATCACATCAAAGGTAAAGGCGCTTGGCGTATTGGCAATAAACCAATGAACATTATCTTTTTCGTCCGAAATGGAAGAACATCCTCCGGTTCGCAGGACCTTATCTATGGTGGGTTTGATAATCAGATGATGACCCTCTGTGCTTATTTTTTCGTAATGCCGCAAGTGCATCTCACCCTTCAGCACCAAATGCGCAGAGGCCATATTGCTATGCCCATGCGGAATGATGGCCCGGTCCTTTTGCATACCAAATATCTTCTTTACAAATGCCGTGCGCTCAGGTAGACCGGTGAGTTTCGGAAAATTCACCGGCTTGGTATTTACGCCTAAGTCGGGGTAGGTAAACCCTTTAGTCAGGTTCGCAAAGTCGATGAATTTCAAAATATCCGCTAGTTCAATTTGCGTGTAAAGTGCTTCGACCTGGGATTGCCATTCGGTAGCAGTAATGGACTGATTGTTTAGATCCCGACAATATTCATTCAATCTGATTGCCCAATGATCGAGGATAGGCTTAATCGGATTTGTAATAGCGTTAAACGCAAACAGGGAGTCAAGTAGCGCAAAACTGGTGACTGCTGCAAAAACATCTTTAGTGAATTCCCGCCTATCCATATTCAGGTAGTGTTTATTTCTCAACAGGGTGGTGTCCATTGGCCCATTCAACCGCCAGCACCAGCCCTATACCCAACAGGTAGGCCAGTAAATCTGACCAGGCAAAGGTAGTCCCTATGACAATGCGCGCCCAAGCATAATTTTGCAGCCCCAGGAGGTTTACAATCTTTAGGTACTGCAGCCCCTCCACACAAAAGGCGAATGCCAAAACCAGTCCTGCCGCTAAGCCAGTTGATATCCGAAAAAATGCCCGCAGGGTACAGTAAAGGAGAATGACGACCAGCACATCACCCAAAAACGGACGTATCCAACGGTCGTGGACAAAAAAACCGATCCCCAATTCAATGCTGAAAAGCAGGAGCATCCAGGTGAAATAGCTTTTACGAAAGCAAAACATAGTCCTTTCCTTAGCACATCGTTGATTGTTCCGGGCAGTAGCCCGTGCGGATTTTCCAACGATGCCAGCCAATACAGTCTGGCCAGCGCGAACCCGTTTGGGAAGATACAGATTTCCTTTCGGGAAACTTCCTGGATTCCGTACTTTTGAAGCATGAGTGAAGGATGGAAAATCTGGATTGATACCGGGGGTACGTTTACGGATGGCATCGCCATTTCCCCTGTTGGCGAGTACCGCCGGGTGAAAGTATTGAGTAGCGGACAGCTGCGCGGGCGACTTCGCCCACAGACAACCGAAGGAGCCTGTTTAGCGATTCAGCAACAGTGGCCGCGAGCTGCTGATATCTTCCAGGGGTATGGGCTTTCGTTTCCTGCCCATACCGACTGGGGTACATTTACGGTTGTGAAAACGCAGTTGGCGAAAAACCAATTGCAACTCGATCGTCCCTTGCCGGTGAGTAGTGATACATTTGTGGATTTCACACTCAGTGCCGGTGAGGAAGCCCCCATTCTGGCAACCCGGCTAGCCACCGACACCCCGCTGGCGACACCCTTGCCCCTGATGGAGCTTCGGCTTGGGTTCACCAAAGGCACTAACGCTCTCCTGGAACGCAAGGGCGCGGCGGTAGTTCTGCTAACCACCGAGGGATTGGGTGATTTGCCAATTATTGGCACCCAACAGCGGCCGCATTTATTCCAGTTAGCCATTCCGCCAGCCAATCCGCTTTGTCAAACGGTCATTGAGGTAGCCGAACGGCTCGACGCCAATGGGCAGCCGTTACTCCCACTCAGTAAGGCCGAAATTGAACGCGTGGTGGCAGCTGTTTTGGCCTCGGGTACTGAATCGGTTGCGATTGCGTTTCTCCATGCCTACCGCAATCCCATCCATGAACAAACGCTGGCGGCTGCGCTGCGGGATGCCGGCCTGCACTATGTTTCCTGTTCCAGCGAGCTAACTCCCGCGATTAAGCTAGGGCCTCGCCTGCAAACAGCCCTCGTAGATGCTTATCTGAAGCCGCTCCTTGATAATTATCTTAGCGGTATCGCCGACACCCTGGCTGCAGGTCACCCGGCAAGTACCCTGCGGATTATGACCAGTGCCGGAGGCCTCACTCAGGCTTCTCTTTTTCAACCTAAAGATAGCTTACTTAGTGGTCCGGCAGGAGGCATTGTAGGTGCCGCCCGCATTGCCGAGCGCCTGGGTCACCCGCATGTTCTCACCCTGGACATGGGGGGCACCAGTACTGATACGGCCCGGTATGACGCCCGTTTTGATTATCGCTTTGTTACCCGGATTGATACTGTTGAATTGCAAAGCCCGGCGCTCGCCATCGAAACGGTAGCCGCCGGGGGAGGATCAATCTGTAGCTTTGACGGGCATCGACTGACCGTTGGCCCCGATAGTGCCGGAGCTTACCCGGGCCCCGCTTGCTATGGTGCCGGTGGCCCACTGACGATCACCGATGTAAACCTACTCCTGGGCAAACTCGATCCCCAGGCAATGAGTATTCCTATTGATCGGGCAGCAGCGCAGGAAGCACTTAATGAACTCCGTCAGCATATCTTCCGTACTACCCACACCGACTACCAACCGGAAGAGCTTCTTCTCGGGCTCGAAGCTATTGCCAATGAAAAAATGGCTGACGCTATTCGCCGGATTTCGGTCGCCCGGGGATTTTCCCCTGCCGAGTATCCCTTGCTGGCCTTTGGTGGTGCTGGCGGCCTGCATGCCTGCCAGATTGCAGAACTTCTGCAAATAACAACCATCATCCTTCCCTTTGACGCCGGCCTGCTCAGCGCCTATGGCATGGGCCAGGCCAGTGTTGAACGTATAGCCGGTAAGCAGATCCTCTTACCTTTGGAGGATGCCGCCCCGCAGTTACCCGAAATAATTCAGACACTCCGTCAGCAAGCATTTCAGGAATTAGCCTCTGAAGGGTTTTCAGCCGAGGAAATATACCTCCGGGAAATTCGCTGTTTCCTGCGCTTTCAAGGGCAAGACAGCACGCTGGAAATCCTCCTGCAAACGGTCGATTCGCTCGCCGCAGACTTCGCTGCCGAATACCAACGGCTCTTTGGTTACTATCCTGCCAATCGGGTACTCGAATTGGAAAGCATCCGTGTTCTGGGGGCATCTCGCATCAAAACGGAGCCCCGGATTGAAACACCTGCTACCAACTATGCACCGCAGCCTGCTGCGTTTAATGGCCCCGCAGCTTATCCAGTATTTCTTTGGGAACAGTTAATCCCCGGTGCGAAAATCGCTGGACCAGCACTTCTACTCAATCCCACTTCAACGGCTTTTATAGCACCAGGCTGGCTTTTCACCCTGCAGCCCGACCTGTCGGCAATCCTTACCTGGGAAACACTCTCCGAAAGCCAGGCAAAACCCGAAAACCATCGGGAAGCCATTGCCCTGGAGTTATTTACCAATCGCTTCTCCGCTATTGCCGAGGAAATGGGTGCCCAACTGCAGCGCACTGCTTTTTCTGTAAACGTTAAAGAGCGGCTCGATTTTAGCTGTGCGTTATTGGACGCAGAAGGTTACCTGCTCGTCAATGCTCCCCATATCCCTGTCCATCTGGGTAGTTTGGGCATCTGCGCCCGCCTCGTTGCAGAACAAATTGCGATGGAACCGGGAGACGTTGTTATTACGAATCACCCAAAATACGGGGGATCTCACTTACCGGATGTTACGTTGCTAAGTGCTGTTTTTTCAGCTGAGGGGGAGCGTATAGGGTATGTGATCAACCGCGCCCATCATGCCGAAATTGGCGGCAAACGCCCCGGGTCGATGCCCCCCGATGCAACCAACCTCACCCAGGAAGGAGTCGTTATTCTCCCAACCTATCTGGTTCGGAAAGGCGTTCCGCAGTGGGAGGCTATTGAAGCATTGTTTCTAAATGCCCCCTTTCCTACCCGGGCAATTGCTGAAAACCTGGCCGATATTAATGCCGGTTTGGCGTCTTTGCGAAGTGGAGAACAAGCCCTTCAGCAACTGGTTCAGGAATATGGTTTGACAATGGTACACTTCTATATGGCTCGCTTGCAGGACCAGGCCCGCCAGGTGTTACGTCAAGCGCTAAGCCCTTACCGCGACCGCCGCTTTTTTGCCACCGAACGCCTGGATGATGGCCATGCGATCCGCGTCAGTATTTACGTAACCACCGAAGAGCTTACGGTTGATTTTACGGATACGGATGCCCCGCACCCCAATAACCTCAACGCTAATATTGCTATTGTTTACAGTGCCTTGTTATACGTACTCCGCCTGCTGTGCGATCGCGAGCTTCCCTTGAATGAAGGCCTGCTGCGCGACGTTAAGCTGATTGTTCCGGAAAGTTTTCTTCACCCCCGGTTTGTGGATGACCCCGTGGATTGCCCGGCAGTCGTTGGTGGTAATACCGAAGTTAGTCAACGCCTGGTTGATACCTTGCTTAAAGCCTTTGCCCTGGCAGCCTGCAGCCAGGGAACGATGAATAACTTCTTGTTTGGCAATGACCAATTTGGATATTATGAAACCATCGGGGGCGGAACTGGAGCTGGCCCTGGTTTTCCAGGTCGCCCTGCGGTACATCAGCACATGACCAATACCCGCATAACCGATCCCGAAGAACTTGAGTTCAGATATCCCGTGCGACTACACCGGTTTGCTGTCCGAAAAGGTTCGGGAGGGAAAGGACAATGGCCCGGCGGAGATGGCATTATTCGGGAGATTGCGTTTTTACAACCCGTATCTATTACGATTCTCAGTCAGCACCGGCGCGAACAACCCTATGGGATGGCTGGTGGTGAACCGGGGGAACCCGGCCGGCAATACTTACGCCGTACCGATGGGGAAGTGATTCCCCTGCATGGTATTGACAGCTGTGAAGTAAACCCGGGGGACCGAATAATTATTGAAACGCCTGGCGGTGGCGGGTGGGGCAAAGCCGATCAATAAACCTGGTGTCTATGAAAGACCGCTTCTCACAACAGGCAGGGGCCTATGCAAAATTTCGACCCGTCTACCCGACAGCCCTCTACGAATATCTCTACCAGCATAGTGTAAACAAAGATCTTGCCTGGGATTGTGCCACCGGTAATGGCCAGGTCGCGCAACAACTCGCCACGTCCTTTCACCAGGTGTTCGCCAGCGATATTAGCGCCCAGCAATTAGCCAAAGCCCCTCCGGCAGGCAATATTCAATATGCGGTAGCTCCTGCCATCGCAGTACCCTTGGCCGAAAAGAGCGTGGATCTGATAACCGTCGCCCAGGCTTATCACTGGTTCGCCGGACCTGCCTTTTTTGCCGAAGCCATGCGCGTTGCCAAACCAGGTGCACTTATTGCCGTGTGGGGTTACGACCGGTTAACCACACCTTACGAATACATCAATGAATACCTGGATTATTTTTATCACCAGGTGGTAGGCCCCTACTGGGATCCCGAGCGAAAACACGTAGAAAATCACTATCGGGACCTCTATTTTCCTGCACCCTCGTTGCCTGGTCCGGAATTAGCAATTAACGATACATGGTCCTGGGAAACAATGGTAGGGTTTTGGAGTACCTGGTCGAGTCTGCAGCGGTACCGGGAAAGCACGCAGCATGACCCATTGCCGCTGGCAGCAAAAGAACTCCGCAAACGCTGGCCGTCCGGGCAAATGATCCCGGTCAAATTCCCTATCTTTTTATGGTTGGGGAAGGCTACCGAAGTATTTCCATAATCGGATCCGGGACACCATCCGGGTCACCTTGTACCTTGCGACGGCTTCCCAACGGCACTTGATTACCCAATAACAAAAGTCCGGTCAGGTGGGGCGCCGCCATGGAGGTGCCACTCAGCACAGCATAGGTTCCCCCCTTATACGTCGAGGGAATATCGGTTCCCGGTTGACAATAATCCACTGCAGCTCCATAGTTGGAGAAAACAGCAAATTGGTCATTCAAACCCAGCGCTGAAACCGTATATACATTTTCCGCATCAAGGTGAGCCGGGGAAATCATCGCAACATCGCGGCTTTGATTGCCGGCGGCCAGGACAAAACGAATACCTTTCTCGGCAGCAGCCTCTACTGCCCAATCAAGTATAAAGGACATTCCTCCACCAAAACTCATATTAACAACATCCCCCGGTGCTGCCTGCTCCGAGATATAATCAATTCCTTTCAGAATTATAGAAGTTGTTCCTGTACCATAACGGCTCAGTACCTTGACGGCTACCAGATTGGCCCCGGCAGCAATGCCTACCGTACCAATACCGTTATCATGTGCGCCAACAATGCCAGCGACGTGGGTTCCATGACCATTGTTGTCGTTTGCATCCCATTCAAAATAATACCAAGGTAAAAAGGATTTACTCCGCTCCAGATCGACTGTCAAATCCGGATGTGTCAGGTCAATCCCCGAATCAAGTATCCAGGCAGTGTGTGCCGGCTGCTGATGTACTAACTTGGATCCACCCAACCGCTCGTACCCCCACGATCTTTCCTGGCCTTCCGGGACAAACGTGTTGAACAACTGAAGTCCCTCCAGCTGAATAAGTTGGTCTTTTTCTACCCAGGCAATACGGGGATCTTGCTGAAGTTGCTCAACAGCCCCTGGGTCAAGGTGTGCTGAAAAACCCCAAAGAGCCGTATGGTAAACATCTTCCAGTTTAACATCAGGATCTATCCCCAGGCGGTCCAGGGTTTTTTGTGCGAGTTGCTTGCCAAATGCTTTCCGCTCAACAGCTGTTGCCGATCGCAGGGGAAACTGCACCGCATCCGGTTTAAACAATACGATATACTGATCTTGGAGAGAAAGTGTCCATTCCAGAGGGAGGGTAGTAGAAGCAGCTTGACGGGGAGCTATTTCGTGTTGTTCGTCAATACTCTGCAAGTTACAGGAAGTCAGTCCCAATAATAGGGCCCATGACCAAGTCATTAGGTGTAGTCCTTTTCTCATGCTCTTTTTTTTAGCCCAAAAAAATTACGATAAAAAGCCAACGAACCACCGCAGGAAGTTTCCTGATCGGAAGTACGGTTTGGACATAGACATTTACCGTGAAAATTTCAAACAAGGGCTTAACACCGTGCCCCACCATGGGTAACTTCGTTATCATTAAGCCACAAAAACTAAAAAATAGCCTCTTAAGGACGGAATACCTAATTGTAAACACGGTGCTTTTCAAATATACACAAATGCTTGAAATAGCTGTATGGGCGCTATGCACTTATTTCACGCAGACCAAAGATATATCGCCATAATACTATGGCGTTTGTGAAGCACCTACGGAGGTTTTAATGTGCCTCCAGCCAGTTTTCACCCATGCCAATTTCCACCACGATAGGTACTTTCAAATTGGGCATAGCGTGCTTCATCTTTTCCTCGATCAGGGGTTTAATGCGATCTACTTCCGTGCGTGGAACATCAAAAACAAGTTCGTCATGGACCTGGAGGATCATTTTAGATTCCCATTTTCCCTGATGCAGTTCATTATTGAGGTTGAGCATCGCCATTTTTATCATATCAGCGGCAGAACCCTGAATTGGCGTATTGATGGCCATGCGCTCTGCATTGCCCCTCTCCAGTGAACTCTTGGAATGAATATCCCGCAAATAGCGGCGACGCCCCATTAGGGTAGTGACGTATCCTTTAGTACGGGCCTCCTCCACAATTTCTTCCATATATCGCTTCAGGCCCTGGTATTGCTTGAAATAGGCTTCAATCAGATCACGGGCCTCGGTGCGGGAAATGCCGAGCTGTCGCGAAAGGTTTGTCGACCCCGCACCATAAATAATGCTAAAGTTTACCGTTTTGGCCCGGTAGCGTTGTTCGCGGGTAACCTCGTCATAAGGCGTCCCAAACACGCGGGCGGCCGTTGCGCTGTGAATATCCTGGTTGGCCAGAAAAGCTTCCAGCATGGCCTCATCACCACTGATTTCAGCAATCAGACGCAACTCAATCTGCGAGTAGTCAGCCGCCAACAGAACGTGGTTTTCGTCGCGGGGAATAAAAGCCTTGCGCACTTTAGCGCCTTCTGGCGTACGGATCGGAATGTTTTGCAGGTTGGGATTATTGGAACTCAAGCGCCCGGTAGCCGTCAGTGCCTGGTTGAAAGAAGAATGCACCCGCCCTGTACGGGGGTTGACCATCCGCGGGAGGGCATCGACATACGTAGATTTCAGTTTATTTAAACCCCGGTGTTTGAGAATTTCATCTACCAGTGGGAATTCCGGAGCCAACTCGGCTAACTTTTCTTCGTTGGTGGAATACTGCCCTGTTTTGGTTTTTTTCCAGCGATAGGGAATTCCCATTTGGTCAAATAAAATTTCCCCTACTTGCTTGGGCGATGCAATGTTAAAGGCGACGCCAGCTGCTTTGTGGATTTTCTCCTCCAACGTTGCAATTTCCTTTTCCAGCTCGATGGAATACGCCGCCAAATAATCGGTATCCACCCGAATTCCCGCATATTCAATATCCGCCAACACCTTTGTCAGCGGAGCTTCTACCTGGTAGAATAGGTCCTCTACCCCTTCCTGAGCAAGGCGGGGTGCCAGAAAGTTTTTCAATTGCCAGGTGATATCCGCATCTTCCGCAGCATACTCTTTCACCTCCTCTACCGGAACCTCCCGCATAGTACGCTGATCTTCTCCTTTGCCTCCAATCAGGGCTGTAATCGACACCGGTTTATATCCCAGGTAGGTTTCCGACAGGTAATCCATATTGTGCCGCAGCTCGGGTTCGAGCAGGTAATGCGCAACCATGGTATCAAAGAAAGGTCCGGCAATTTCAATGCCATACCATTTTAACACCGTGGCATCGTACTTGAGGTTTTGGGCTACCTTCTCTATTGCAGGGTTAGTAAGCACCGCACGAAAGCGCTCAACAACCTCTTGCGCAGCCTCCCGGTCGGCAGGTACGGGGACGTAATATGCCTCATGATCCTGATATGCAAACGACATCCCCACCAATTCTGCCTGGGTAGCATCCACATGCGTTGTTTCGGTATCAAAGCAGAATGCTTTTTGTGCGGCTAACTTTTGTACTAAGGCGAGTTGCGCTTCTGGGGTATCTACTAAATGATAGCTATGTGTTGTATTGTGAATGTCCCGGTGTGCAACGGAATGTGCCGGCAACGATTGCCGCTGCGGGGCAGCCTGTTCCACCGGCTCATCGGGAAATAAACTCCCCTGGGTTGATTTCCCTGCGGAGGGTGTTGGCACTGCTGCGGGTTCAGTGTCTTCACCCAGGATTTGCTGGGCCAGAGAACGAAACTCCAATTCGCGGAAAATTTCTGCCAGCACTGGCCCATCCAGGGGGTCCAGATGCAGGTCTTTTTCATTGAACTCGATAGGTACAGCAAGATCTATCGTTGCCAATACCTTTGATAAGCGTGCTTGCTCGGCAAATTCTACCAGGCGTTCGCCGTTTTTGCCTTTAACCTTATCCGCATTGGCCAATAGGTTTTCCACCGATCCATATTCTTTGAGTAGGGTAGCTGCCGTTTTGGGGCCAATCCCGGGTACTCCGGGAATATTATCTACGGAGTCTCCCTGCAAGCCTAGCATATCAATCACCTGCTCAACCCGATCGATATTCCAGGATTCACACACTTCTTTTTCACCCATTATTTCAATCCCGTTTCCTTGTCGGGAAGGTTTGTAGATGAAAATATTGGGAGATACCAACTGGGCGTAATCCTTATCTGGGGTAACCATATAAACCGTATACCCTGCCTGTTCTGCTTTTTTAGCCAAGGTGCCAATTACGTCATCTGCTTCGTAGCCGTCTACGGTAACGATAGGAATATGAAATCCGCGAACAATCTTCTCAATCCAGGGGAAAGCAATGCGGATATCATCAGGCTGCTCTTCGCGATTAGCTTTGTAAGGCTCATACATTTCGTGCCGAAACGTTGGCCCATGTGGGTCAAAGGCCACCGCGATATGCGTGGGCTTTTCAGTGCGCAGCAAATCCCACAGAGTACGGGTAAACCCCGTAATCGCTGAAGTATTCACTCCCTTGGAATTGATCAGCGGACGGGCAATAAACGCAAAATGGGCCCGGTAAACCAAGGCGTGACCATCGAGCAGGAATAACTTTTTGTCGTTAGACATAGTGGGAAGCGGTTGTGTGCACGTCGAAGATAAGGAGTTGCCGGGAGCAAAAAAAGCGCGGGGGCGGTTGTCCGTGACAATCGCCCCCAATTAGGATTTTTCCTTTTGTGCAGGCCTTAGAAATTAAGGCTGTACTTCAACAGCAATTGCTGGGTGATGGTGGGGCGACGGCCCAAGCCACTCACGCCGTTGGGGGCTTTATAATCAGTAATTTGTACTTTGACATCGTGATCATAATAGGCATTAACGGTCAAAGCAACCTGAAAACCCTTGAATACTTCCATCGCCAGCTCATTGGTCCAAAACTGCAAATCTATATTTTGCGGTTCGCGAACATAATTGGAATAAAGCTGCATCGCCGCCGTATAAGTCAGTCGGTCATCAATAAACTTATTGATAAACCCGATACGCAGCAAAGCCCCCAGTTGGGAGTCTACATTCTTGAAAGCAATGACATTGCCCCCTGCGTCTTTGGTAACCGGGTTACCGTGAACACCCCTGGCCGCAATAACATCATTGGCAACAATAAGAAAACGACCGGCAACCGGTGAAAAATAAAAACTCCAGGTATCATTTGGTTTATAATCAATACCGACCGAAAGGTTAACCTGCCCGGGAGACAGAAACCGCGACTGGGCTACGGCGTTAGTGCCGGAAATATCGGAAAGAAAGTTGCCGGGGTACTCCGTTGTGCCGAGGTAAGTAGGGGCGATCTGGCTGATGAAGCCTACATTTGCAGCATAGAACCACTTGGATTTTTCAGAAGCTTGAAAACCGAACTTGGAATCCAGACGGATTTCATCAATAGCCTTCTGGAAGGGTATTTTTCGGGTAGTACCCTGGGCAATTACTCCAGATCCCAAACGCTGAATCCCAAATTGCCAGACCCCCTGGTTATCCCAGGCCAGGCGACCATTGCGGTATTTGCCGAAAGCATTAATTGCACCACCGAAACCCAGGCGGTTTTGGCCAGCCCCCACTCTGGGGTTGATTTGCAGGAGTTGTGCTGCATCCAGACCGAGGCCAACCCCGGTTTCCCATTTAGCCGGTGTTTCATCCGCAGCAGTTTCCTGTGCCCACACAGAAGTACTAAGCAGTAGGCACAACCCTACGCTCAAGGTAATAATCCAAACCTTCATGTTTTATTGTTTTGCTTGGTTTTGTTGGACGATTTCGTATTTCTCCATCGAGAGTTTGCTCAGGGGAATAATTATTTTTCCCTGGCCAGTCGTCGCAATTGAAAAAGTAGTATTATCAATGGCTATGATTTCGCCACTAACGTTTTCAATAGAAATCCAATCGCCGATGTTAATCCGGTTGCGGTTGTAATAGCCGCCTAAAATATTGGCCAGTAAGGGTCGGGAAGCGTAGCCATAACCAATGGCAAAAGCAGCGACAATGCCTCCTAGTACGATAGATAGGTTATCCTGAATAAATTCCGTTTCGATACCCGCTTGAGAAAGGGTAATCATCGCAACGTTAATGAAGAGAAAGTAAAAGACAAAGTTGGCAATCAGGGTGCCCGCTGGTATATTCAAGGAATTGCAAGCGGTTTGCACCATGTTTTTCAGAAAATCGGCCAGGAATACTCCGATGATAAATACAAACAGCGCGGAAATCAGTCGCGGCAAGTAATTAAAAATATCCGCAATCATCAAAGAAACAGCCTCAATACCAAGTACATCGGTAGCCGCCATAAAGAAGAGAAAGAAAATCAAATAGTACACGATTTTCGAAAACAGCTGGCTCGGCTTAAACTTTACGGGAGATTTGCTGAAAATTTCGATTTCATTGAGGCGATCGGCCAGTTTATCGGCACCGATTCGTTCCAGTACCTTGCGAATTACTCTTGCCAGGCCCTTTCCAATAAGCCAGCCGATAAAGAGTAAGAACAGTGCTCCCAAAATTTTGGGAGCAAAAGTAGCCATAGCTTCTCCGAACATTTTCAGATACGGTGTAAACCGATCAACAGGGTTCCCAATCTGTAGTAAAAAAGCGTGCATAACCTAATGGGTTGAAAGATGTTTTGTCAAAGCGTACTATTCCGGAATGCCGGGTCCTTGCTTACCAGGATCCTGCTGCGGGCCTCGTGCTGGATCCTGCCGCGTGGAACGGGAATCGGAATCCATGACAGAGTCATCCCCGGCAGCGGCAGCATCGACCAGGGTATTCATCAGACGCCCGACGTATACATCCATTACCTGACCGATCATTCGGTACATACCAATGTTACCCCAAACATTCTTGAGGATACGATCGCTATCCGCCGGGTTCAGTTCCGGTTCCGAATCGTCGAGAAATTGAAAGTTATTAATTCTCATATACGTTCGCGTGCACTATCCAACTCCTCTTTTAGTTTTTGAGCCTTCGATTTGGCACGTTTAATTTGCATTTTAATGGCGCTTTCCGATTTGTCAAGCACATTCGCAATATCTTTAATTTGCATATCCTCCCGATATTTCATCAGTAGAATTGCCCGGTCGCCCACAGGTAACTGGTCTAGTACTTTTTTCAGGGTTTTCACCTCCATCTGCATAATGGCTTCGTCAGAAACCTCGTCCGCGACATCTGGTGCCCGTTCAATATCTTCCGCAAAGATCTCGCCTTGCTTCTTCGTTCGACGCAAGTAGTCAATACAGTAGTTATAGGTGATCGAGTATACCCAGGTTGAAAATTGGGCTTTCTCTTGAAAACGGGCCAGGTTGAGGAAAATTTTCAGAAAAATTTCTTGGGTTGCATCCCGGGCCAAGGCCTCATCCTTGAGCAGGGAAATACATTTGGCGAACACTTTTTGTACATATCGATTGTACAACAAAGTGAAGCAGGGGTTAGCCTGTGTCTTGAGGTATACGTGGATGACCTCCAGATCCTTCATCTGCTGATTACAGGAGAGACTCAATTGTTTTTTCGCTTTTCTTATTGCTAAGATAAGCGACCTGGACCATCCACAAAAGCCTCATTGGCATTAAGACGAAGATTCAGGGCAAAAGCCACCAAAATAGGGAGATTATTTTAAGTTTTTTTTAACGAGCCAGGGTAGGAGAGGGGTAAAACGCAAAAAGCCCCGAGGGAAAACTCCATCGAGGCTAATGCTGATATTGTTATTTAGTTGGCGGCGACCTACTCTCCCACCTTGCGGCAGTACCATCGGCGCTGAGGAGCTTAACTTCTCTGTTCGGAATGGGAAGAGGTGAACCTTCTCGCTATAACCACCAACAGCTCTTTATTGACCAAGTAGGGGGTTTGAAGCAGTTCTCATCATTTTAAAAAGGCACATTATGCTCAATCTTCCTCTGAAGAAAAATTACGGAAGCTATCGGGTAATTAGTACTACTCAGCTGCACACATCACTGCGCTTCGACCTGTAGCCTATCAACCTGGTCATCTTCCAGGACCCTCAATGGAATACTCATCTTGAAGTTGGCTTCGCACTTAGATGCTTTCAGTGCTTATCCGTTCCGTACATAGCTACCCAGCGATGCAGCTGGCGCCACAACTGGTACACTAGCGGTACGTCCAACCCGGTCCTCTCGTACTGGAGTCAGATCTTCTCAATATTCCTACGCCCACAACAGATAGGGACCGAACTGTCTTGCGACGTTCTGAACCCAGCTCGCGTGCCGCTTTAATGGGCGAACAGCCCAACCCTTGGGACCTTCTCCAGCCCCAGGATGCGACGAGCCGACATCGAGGTGCCAAACCTCCCCGTCGATGTGAGCTCTTGGGGGAGATCAGCCTGTTATCCCCGGAGTACCTTTTATCCTTTGAGCGATGGCCCTTCCATGCGGAACCACCGGATCACTTAAGCCGACTTTCGTCCCTGTTCGACGCGTCCGTCTCTCAGTCAAGCACCCTTATACTTATACGCTCTGCGCATGATTACCAACCATGCTGAGGGTACCTTTGCGAGCCTCCGTTACTTTTTAGGAGGCGACCACCCCAGTCAAACTACCCACCACACGCTGTCTCCTGGCTTTACCAGGATTAGAACCTAAGCATAAGAAGGGTGGTATTTCAAGGACGACTCCAACAGGACTGGCGTCCCACCTTCAACGTCTCCCACCTATCCTACACATCTTATGCTCAAGCTCAACGTGAAGCTGCAGTAAAGGTTCACGGGGTCTTTCCGTCCCGTTGCGGGTAACCGGCATCTTCACCGATACTTCAATTTCACCGAGCTCGTGGTTGAGACAGTGCCCAAATCGTTACACCATTCGTGCAGGTCGGAACTTACCCGACAAGGAATTTCGCTACCTTAGGACCGTTATAGTTACGGCCGCCGTTTACCGGGGCTTCAGTCAAGAGCTTCGCCGAAACTAACTCCCTTCCTTAACCTTCCGGCACCGGGCAGGTGTCAGACCCTATACTTCATCTTTCGATTTCGCAGAGTCCTGTGTTTTTGTTAAACAGTCGCTTGGGCCTATTCACTGCGGCTCCTGTTGCCAGGAGCGCCCCTTCTCCCGAAGTTACGGGGCTATTTTGCCTAGTTCCTTAACCACGGATCACTCGAGCGCCTTAGGATACTCTCCTCGACTACCTGTGTCGGTTTACGGTACGGGTTGCATACTTCGGCTTTTCTTGGAAGTGAACTCATTCGCTCGATTCAGCCTACGGCTTCCTCTCAACGCACTATTCCGTCAGTACGTGCAAACTACATCACTCCGTCCCCTTTTTAGTGTATGCAAGTGCAGGAATATTAACCTGCTGTCCATTAGCTTCCCCTCTCGGGTACACCTTAGGCCCCGACTAACCCTGTTCTGATTAACATCGAACGAGGAAACCTTAGTCTTACGGCGAACGGATTTCTCATCCGTTTTATCGTTACTCATGCCTACATTTTCTTTTCCAGTTGCTCCACCGTCCCTCGCAGAACAGCTTCAACGCCACTGGAATGCTCCCCTACCACTGGTCTTACGACCAATCCATAGCTTCGGTATTGAACTTGATGCCCGATCATTTTCCGCGCAGGAACGCTCGACTAGTGAGCTGTTACGCACTCTTTAAATGAATGGCTGCTTCCAAGCAAACATCCTAGC
>JACJXV010000011.1 GCA_020636445.1 Lewinellaceae bacterium
TTTGTCGTGCTCGACAACCAGGACGGAGTTCCCAATATCTGCTAATTGGCGCAAGGCTTCAATTAGCTTTTGGTTGTCCCGCTGATGCAAACCAATGCTGGGTTCATCCAGAATATAGGTGATACCGGTTAGTTGTGATCCGATCTGAGTGGCCAGTCGAATCCGCTGGGACTCGCCCCCCGAAAGCGTCCTGGCCGGTCGGTTCAATGTTAGGTAGTCCAGGCCAACATGTAAGAGAAAGCCCAGGCGCAGGCGGATTTCCTTGATAACTTCCCGGCCAATCGCTTGCTGGCGTTCACTAAGTTTATCCTCTATCCCCTCAAACCACTCCAGCAAATTGGCAATATCCATCTCGGCTAATTCCCCGATATGGTGGCCTGCAATTTTGAAATGCAGCGATTCTTTCTTCAAGCGGAATCCCGAACAGCCCGGGCAGGTATCAACCGTCATAAATTCTTCGGCCCAGCGACGGATTTTCTCCGAACTCGTTTCTTCGTACCAGCGCTCAATCATTTTAATCAAGCCTTCGTACGCCAGATTATACGCATAATCGCCGGCCAGCTTAACGGATACCGCTTTACCGCCCCCGTACAAGATCGTTTTCAGGGCATCTTCAGGAATCTCCCGAATCGGCGTAGCAAAACTGAATTGGTATTTTTTGGCAATGGCCCGCAGTTGCTTGAATGTTATATTATCGCGGGATTCACCCAACGGAACAATGCCGCCATCATTAATGGTCAGACTATCGTCAGGAATTACTTTTTCCAGATCTACCTTATTAATTACGCCCAATCCATTACAATCGGGGCACGCTCCATAAGGGGAATTAAACGAAAAAGTATTCGGAGAGGGCTCCTCGTAGGAGACACCTCCTACGGCATCCATCAGGTGTTTACTGAACGTAGCCAATTCTTCCGTATCGGCATTTTGGATCATTATGCTGCCATTGCCCAGGCGCAGCGCAGTGAGCAAGGAGTCCGTCAGTCGGTCAGATCGTTCGTTTCCAATCTTCAGACGGTCAACCACTACCTCTATATCGTGCACCTTATAGCGATCGACCTGCAGCCCCGGGGTCAGCTCCAGAATTTCCCCATCAACGCGGACCTTGGTATAACCCTGCTTCCGGGTTTGGTCAAACAATTCGCGATAATGTCCTTTCCGACCCCGCACCAGCGGAGCCAGTATTAATACTTTACTATTAGCGTACTTGGTGAGGATCTGCTCTTGCATCTGTTCCTCGCTATACCGAACCATCTGCGCGCCCGTCACATAGGAATAAGCATCCGCCGCCCGGGCGAATAATAGCCGCAGAAAATCATAGATCTCCGTAATCGTCCCTACTGTCGACCGGGGGTTCCGGCTAGTGGTTTTTTGTTCAATAGAAATGACCGGTGAGAGCCCATCGATACGTTCCACATCAGGCCGCTCCATTTCACCAATGAACTGCCGGGCATAGGCAGAGAACGTTTCCATATAGCGCCGCTGCCCTTCCGCATAGATGGTATCAAAGGCCAATGACGACTTTCCGCTACCACTAATCCCGGTAATAACGACCAACTGGTTGCGAGGAATGCGCAGATCGATATCCTTCAGGTTGTGCTCCCGCGCGCCCGTTACTTCAATATAATCGTTTGGCTCCACCACAGGAGCTTGGAATTCGGCCATGATAAATGGATCGTGATTAACAGTTTATGGTTAGGTTACCTGACAGGAATCGCACTACTAACGCTTTCCAGCGTCTTTGTGTTTATTCCCCCATCGCTGATTTCCAAAGCAACCGTTAAAAAATTTAATACCCAGCGGCAAATTTAGTACTTCCCCGGCATTTTAATTTGGTATACATTGCGTCCAAATTCACAACAATGGATCCTAAGCGCATTATTGTTTATGCCATTTTGTTTGCAGCCGTTGTGGGCGGAGCCCGCAAGGTAATGCCTTTGCTGGATACAATCAGCACCAACCTCGTTTCGCTGATCGGTATGTTTCTGGTGGTTGGCTTACTCGCGTTGGCAGTGGCCCGGGTATTACGCAGCTAGGGGCAGCTACGATTGGGCAGAGAATCTTTCTCCGTTTGAGCCTCTTGACGGACCTGAGCTACATACTCCCAAAAGACCCATTTTTTTTTCGAGCGAGGTACCTTATATGGTCATAAACGAACACCGCAGAAGTTGACAGAGCAACTCACTACGGTGTTCATTTAGTTGATTCAGTCCTAGTTCAACCCCAGGCTATTTACTCAGCTTGAAGGATTTGATAAACGCATCCGCAGCCTTCTGATTGAAGGATCCACTGGGAGCTACGACCACCAATTGATATTGGATCTGTCCGACAATAAGAACGTGATATTGGATTTTCGCGTCTTGCTCCTCCAGATTCATGACCGCTTGCAACCCACTCTCCTTCTTGACTTTCCAGGCTGACTTTCCCTGAATCGTTCCATTCAATTGCTCCCGGAAGGAATCAACCGACACTTCCAATAAATCATCCCGGTCAGTCAGATTAACCGTATGCACCGTATAGCTGGCAAAAAAGGTCTGTTCATCTATCGTTACTGAAATCTTGGTAGTTTCAACTTCTTCACCTTCTGATGTTTGAACTTCGTACCGCGCCGGGAAAACGACGGAGAATTTTCCGGCGCTGCTGCTGTAAGCGAAACCTTTGCCAGGAGGATTTATCGCCCCCAGGGGAAATACGAAGCCTATGAACACCAGGAGCAGGAAGTAGTTTCTCATGTTGTGCGTTTTTTATAGAAACGAATCTATTGTAAAAACAGAATAAAACAAAGCCAAAGCGGTATTCTACTGAAAAAGGGTTACTTACGCTTCGGTAATTAGCCCGGATAGGAGATGAGAAATTGGAAATTGGTACTTCGACTTTGCTCGGTTATTGTCCTTCGAAAATAGTCAGCGGTTTTTCACCACAGATCACACAGATTTACACAGATAAAGATTTCCACACCGTTAACACAGGCTGATCGCCGCTAAAACCGGCTGAGTTCTGCCAGCGTGAGATTACCCTCATAGATGGCTTTGCCGATGATTGCCCCATAACAACCCATGGTGCGTAATTTTTCTAATTCCTGCATGGTGGTTACGCCGCCGCTAGCGATCAGGTTCAACTCCGGCAGCGCCTCCCGGATTTGTTCGTACGTATCAAGGGCACTGCCTTCCAGAAGCCCATCTTTGCTGATATCTGTGGAGATGGTATACCGAACGCCTTTCGCCCAATAATCCTTCAAAAAAGCAAAAAGATCTGCATCGCTGGATTCCTGCCAGCCACTTACCGCAATCTTGCCCGCTTGAAAGTCGGCCCCCAGGATGATCCGTTCACTGCCATAGGTCGCCAGCCAGGAAGCGAACAACTCCGGATCTTTTACCGCAATCGTGCCTCCGGTAACCTGTTGCGCACCACACTCAAAAGCAATGCGCAAGTCATCCGTTGATTTTAACCCTCCGCCAAAATCAATGTGTAACCGAGTTTGGGCGGCCAGTTTTTCCAGCACCTTGTGATTGATGATGCGTTTGGCCTTGGCCCCATCCAGATCCACGACGTGCAGGCGCTCCAGCCCGGCATCTTCAAAGGCGCGCGCAACTTCGAGGGGGTCCTCGTTATACACTTTCTTACGGGCGTAATCTCCCTGCGTAAGGCGAACACATTTTCCGTCAATGATATCAATAGCTGGAATGAGATACATTTTCGTTGCGTTTAAATGGCCATAAATTGCCGCAGTATGCGCTCACCTACCGGTCCCGACTTTTCCGGATGAAATTGGGTAGCATAAAAATTATCCTTCTGAATTGCCGAACTGAAGGGGATGCCATACAGGGTGGTTGCGGCTGTGTACGGCCCTTCTTCTACGTAATAACTATGTACGAAATAGGCGAATTGCCCCTCCAGCTCCGGAGGTAAAACGCCGGTCTTCCGCACCTGAAGGCTGTTCCAACCCATGTGGGGAACCTTCTCGCCTCCTACCGGTTGGAATCGCAGCACCCGTTGCGGGATAATCCCCAGGCAGGTTGTGTCGTTTTCTTCCGAATACTCACACAAGAGCTGCATACCGAGGCATATTCCCAATACTGGCTGGGTTAGCTCCCGGATTAAGACATCCAGACCTCTCTCCCGCAGGTAGGCCATCGTAGTACTGGCTTCCCCCACACCTGGAAAAATGACTTTAGGCGCCGCCCTGATGACTTCGTGGTCGTCGGTGAGAACGGCGGGAATCCCCAAACGTTCCATCGCAAAAAGGACCGACTGTACGTTACCCGCATTATAATTGATGATCGCTACCATAACCAGTTGTTGTCTGTTTTACAATGTTCCTTTCGTCGAAGGTAAATCCTGGCTGTCAGGATCACGTCGAACCGCCATGCGGATAGCCCGGGCAAAGGCTTTGAATATAGCCTCCACTTTGTGGTGTTCGTTCTCGCCGCGTGCCTGAATATTCAGATTGCAGCGGGCTGTATCGCTGAAAGACTTAAAGAAGTGATAAATCATTTCCGTAGGGAATTGGCCGATTTTTTCCCGGCAGAACTCGGCATCCCAAACCAGCCAGGGCCGACCACCGAAGTCAATAGCTACTTGCGCCAAACAGTCGTCCATCGGCAACAAATAAAATCCGTAGCGCTCCATACCGCGTTTATCCCCTACTGCCCGGCCAAAAGCTTCACCCAGCGCAAGTGCCGTATCTTCAATGGTATGGTGTTCATCTATATGCAAATCGCCGGATACATCTACCGCCAAATCACAATGCGCATGTTTGGCCAACTGATCGAGCATGTGATCGAAAAACCCGATCCCTGTCTGGTGTTTATATTGACCACTCCCGTCAAGGTTCAGCCGTACCTGGATCTCCGTTTCATGGGTTTTCCGATATACCCGGGCACCCCGTGCCTGCCCCCGCAAAAACGTATAAATATCCGCCCAGGACTGGGTAGTCAGTGCAATAACATCCTCCAGGGCCGCCGCTTCGCCAGCCAGTTCATCAGCACCAAGTGCAGGGTCATTGCGCAGCCATATCCCCCGGGAACCCAAATTCTTAGCCAGTTCCATATCGGTTAGCCGATCCCCTATGACAAATGAACCGGCCAAATCATAATCGCCCGTCAGGTAATGGGTTAACAGTCCGGTATTAGGCTTGCGGGTGGGGGCATTCTCATGCTTGAAAGTCCGGTCAATGAGAATTTCGGAAAACTCAATATTCTCATTAGCGAACGCTTTAAGAATCGCTCGCTGCGCGGGCCAAAAGGTTTCCTCGGGATAGGAATCCGTTCCCAGGCCATCCTGATTACTAACCATCACCAGGGTGTAATCCAGTTCGGTGACGATCCGCGACAGGTACTGGAAGACCTGTGGATAAAATTCTACTTTTTCCAGCGCATCCACCTGGTAATCGTCTGGTTCCAATACCATGGTTCCATCGCGATCGATAAAGAGTATTTTTTGCATCCTGTTTTTCTTTTATGCCCGTAACCTGATTAATTAGCCTGCTGCATCACCCCCGGCCACTCCAGTAAAGCAGTCCATAACAGCTCATTTTCATCCGGTCGTCCCACGGTAATACGCAGGGAACCATCGCAAAGATGAACGTTAGCCCGATTCCGAACGATAATTCCCCGCCCTACCAGAAAACGATAAAGCCCATTCGGGTCGTCGACCTGCACCAGCAGAAAATTAGCGGCGGAAGGGTGTACTCGCCGAACGATAGATAAGGTTGCCAGGCGCGTTGCCAGGCGTTCTTTTTCTGACAATAACTGATCGCGCATCTCCAGCATTCGCTCAGGCGCTGTCAGCGCTGTCAATGCTGCCTCCTGCGTCAGTTGGTTGATATTGTAGGGGGGCTTCACTTTGTTAAATAAGGCGATAATTTCTGGGCTGGCAAATGCCATCCCCAACCGGATTCCTGCCAGGCCCCAGGCCTTGGAAAACGTTTGCAGCACAACCAGGTTAGGAAATTCCGCAAGCCACGGTAAGCAGGTAGCTGCATCCGCAAAATCGATATAGGCCTCATCAACGACGACAATGCCCGGGAATGCCGTCAGTAGATCCCGTAACCGGTTGGGGTCCACCAGATTTCCGGTAGGGTTATTGGGACTACATACAAACAACAACTTGCTATGCGCATTGGCAGCATCCAGGATAGCGGATACCGCAGGTTGGTAATCAGGGGTTAAAGAAACTTCCCGAATATCAACAGCAGCAATGTCCGCAGCAACGCGGTACATTCCATAAGTTGGTGGCAAAATCAGGATATGATCCTCGCGGGGTTCGCAAAAAATGCGGACCAGCAAATCGATAGCCTCATCGCTGCCATTGCCCAAAAAAATCTGTTCGGGGGAAACGCCCTTTAGTGCTGCCAGGCGTTCTTTGATAGCACGCTGAAGCGGATCCGGATAGCGATTCAACCCTGTTTCGAAAGGGTTTTCATTCGCATCCAGAAACACTTCCGCACCGCCCGTAAATTCACTGCGGGCCGATGAGTAAGGCGTTAGTGCCTGAATATTGGGTCGCACCAGGCGGTCGAGATCCCAGGTTTTTGCATTTTTCATGATTCCCTTATTACCTGCATTGTTGCAGGAGCAGTTGGTGACCCAGGATACGGCCATCAACTTTCCATACCAACAAAAAAATTCCATTTGTTTCCGGCAAAGCTACCCTATTCGTTCCTGCCAGCATTGACCAGGCGCGCTGCCGACGGCCGAGGGGGTCATATACCTCCAGGGTACCGGCACGGGTAGTCTGAACCTCTACCCAGCCGCAGGATGGGTTCGGCCCAACGCGCCAATTTTCTTGCTCTGCCGAATTATCCCCGGTGCCTGTCGGCAAGCACACTAGCGACTCGATTCCGGGGTAGTGCAACTCCAGGTAAGTTTCCAGTGATTCAGCGAGCGCACGGCTAAAAAAAGCCCGGTTGCCTTCTGAGTCCCGTACGGATAGGAAATTACATTCTATTTGAATGGCATCCAGCACTCCTCCCGCGGCAGAGCCATGGCGTTCGGTATTATAGCCGCCAGAAAAATAAGGATCGCCCGATCGGGGGGCAGGGTCATTCTGACTAGGAACCGCGGGGTAGCCGGCATTATCGAGTAAACTCCCCAAACTGTTCCCTCCCCGCAATAAAGCTGCATGATCAATTTGCCCCCGGTTATCACTGACCAGCTGGCGGATACTACTGCCAGCCACCACATCCCCGGCATTGAGATAGGCATTGTTTTCCCGCAGGGAAGCCGCACTCAGGAGATAACCTAACTCCAGGCGCTGGATGGTATGCCCATGCCCGTGCAAATCAATAAAAATACCCCGACCGAACTGCCGCTGAACGGCCGCTTTAGCACTGTCAATAAACTGGTGGTATTCCCCCCAGGCGCGTGCCGCTTGAGTGTCACCATCAGCAGCTTCACCCAAATCCCGGTTCGCATCGAGCTTGGTCCTCCGCAAATGATTAATGATCAGGTGGGGCATGCAGTTACCTCCGGTACGCGCGAGAAAGGCCTCCCGGATTTGCAGGGCTAACTCCCGGGTGTTGGCATCCGTCACATACGTACAGCCAGGGCAGTTTCGATCCTTGAGATCCAAAGGCTCCAGGCTCCCCCCGTGAGGTGCCGAAATAATCACCGGCAAATTGCCTGGAATATATTCGACGAATTCCCGGTAACCCAGCACAGGAACACCCACCGCAAAGGATTGTGCAGTTCCGTTGCGGAGGATAAGCCCCAACAGCAATAGCCACAGGATTCGTCGCATCGACTTATAATTTTTGCAAGCGAATACTTACCGCTTGCCGGTGGGCTTCCAGTTCTTCTGCCGCAGCCATGACCTCTACCGTCGGCCCCAGGCGTTGCAATCCTGCAGGGGATAAGCGCTGGTAGGTAATCTTTTTGACAAAAGAATCCAGCGAAACCCCACTATACGCCCGTGCAAAACCATTTGTGGGTAAGGTGTGATTGGTTCCTGAAGCGTAGTCGCCCACCGATTCGGGAGTGTAATGCCCCAGGAAAACAGACCCGGCATTGGTAATCTTCATGGCCAGATCTTCTGCATCACCGACCGCCAGGATCAGGTGTTCCGGCGCATAAGCATTGATAAGCGCTACAGCCTCTGGCCGATCAGTAACCACAATGGCAACGCTATTGGCAAGTGCCTGAGCCGCCAGCTCCCGTCGAGGTAAAACGGCCAGCTGCCGATTGATCTCCACCTGAACCGCCGCCACAAATTCCGGAGTGAACGCTACTAAAACCACCTGGGAATCCGCTCCGTGTTCCGCCTGAGAAAGTAAATCAGCGGCAACAAAAGCCGGATCAGCGGTAGCATCAGCACAGACCAACACTTCACTGGGGCCTGCGGGCATATCAATCGCCAATCCTTCCCGGCTAACGATCTGCTTGGCAGCTGTTACATATTGATTACCGGGTCCAAAAATTTTATATACCGCCGGAATAGTTTCCGTACCATAGGCCATTGCCCCAATGGCCTGGACGCCGCCTACCTTGAAAATCCGGTCTACCCCCACCTGCTGCGCTGCGTATAAAATAGCCGGATGTACCTGCCCGTCGGGTCCAGGGGGAGTACAGAGTACTATTTCAGGGCAACCTGCCAATTTTGCAGGAATGGCCAGCATAAGCACCGTGGAAAAAAGCGGTGCCGTACCACCAGGGATGTATAACCCAACCCTATCGATGGCCACACTGCGCCGCCAACAGGTCACACCGGGCATGGTTTCAACCGGGGCCTCTTCCCGCTGCTGGCTGGCGTGAAAACGGGTAATATTCTCTTGCGCCACCCCAATAGCCTCTCGCAGTGCCGGCGATAATGCCCCCGCAGCTGCCGCAAGTTCAGCGGGTGTAACCTCCAGGTTAATCAGTTCGGCTTGATCAAAGCGGGCGGTATATTCCCGAACAGCTTCATCACCACGGCTCCGGATATCTTTTAAAATAGCCGATACCTGATCTTCCAACTGGGCTGTTTCGATCCCGGGTCGCGCCAGTAAAGCCGGCCACTCACCACGAGCGGGATTTTGATAAACGTTCATAACTGCAGGTTTCCTGATTTTATAAAATCATTTTCTGGATCGGAATAACGAGAATCCCCTGGGCTCCGTGTAACCGCAATTCATCGATGATCTCCCAAAACCGCTCCTCCTGGATAACGGTATGAATGGAACTCCACCCTTCGGTTGCCAGGGGCATAACTGTGGGGCTTTTCATTCCCGGTAAAATCCGAATGATTTCTTCAATGCGGTCATTCGGCGCATTCATCAGCAGGTACTTATTACTGGCAGCCGTCATCACCGCTTTGATGCGAAATATGAGCTGGTCCAGAATCTCCTGTGCTTCGGCACTTAGGTTGGGATTAGCCACAATCCAGGCCTCTGACTGCAGAACAACATCCTTTTCCACCAGGTTGTTCTTAAATAAAGTGGAGCCGGTGCTCACCAGGTCACAAATAGCATCTGCCAGACCAATATTGGGCGCAATCTCTACCGATCCGGAGATTTCGTGAATGTCGGCCTGAATGTTATTCTTTTGCAGAAAAGCCCGCACGGTATTCGGGTAGGAAGTGGCAATGCGTTTTCCCTGAAGCCACTGGATACCGTCGTAATCAGCGGTCTTCGGCACGGCAATAGACAGGCGGCATTTGGAAAAGCCCAGCGACATAATTTTTCGCAACGGCTTTTCTTTTTCAATAACCGTATTTTCCCCGATAATGGCAATATCAGCAATCCCATCGTGCACGTACTGGGGGATATCCGAATTCCGTAAGAAATACGCCTCCAGTGGGTAATTGCCAGCCTGAACCTTCAGGCGATCTTCCCCATTACCGATTTTAATGCCACATTCCCGCAGCAATTCCAGGGAGCCATCCAGTAATCGTCCTGATTTTTGCACAGCTATCTTAAGTCGGGTACTCATCGTTGTGTTATTTGGGTTTAGAACAAAAAAAAGAGGTTTACCAGCAAATGGTAAACCTCTTTTGGGTGGAACGCTAAATCAGGCACACACCTTCACCATTTGCCCTAGGGGAGCATTAGATGGTGATGATGATTTAGTGTCTGATATAACATTTTCGTAAAGTTGTGGTACGGGGCGGAGTCGAACCGCCGACACCAGGATTTTCAGTCCTGTGCTCTACCAACTGAGCTACCATACCAAAGAACCAACCGTCGTACTTTCTTACGAAGGCGCGACAAATATAGGCGGTTTTATTTTTCAGGACAAGGAGCGCCGGGCTTTTTTACAAAAAAAATTATCACGCTCCCTAATAGCCGCAATTTCTTGCGTGGGCCAAACAACGTAGTTTGGAAAAACCAAGACGTATAAACCATTGTATTTTAAGCCCGTGGTAACAAATTCATTTCGGCAGCATCCTTCTTTTAGGAAAATTTCCAGCCCCTTCGCTTATCTTTATCCTGATGCAGATATTCTTCATCGGTACTTAAACCCAAGCAATGCCATCCCGGATTCTGGCAGTTCCTTTTTTCCTGCTCGCCTTACTTGCCGCTTATTTCACCTGGCAGGTGGACATTGATTACGCCGCGTATATTATTCCCAACGTCGTCGTCCTGGGTATTCTTTTCTCCCTGAGCCCGCAAATTGATTGGTGGTGGTATCGGCGACATCCGCCCCGACTGGACGCTCCCATGGTGCAAATGTTAACAACCCACCACCGGTTTTATCAGCAACTATCGCCCGATGAAAAGCTGCGATTTGAGCAACGCATTGGCCTTTTTCTGCTGAATAAGGAATTCAAAGCCCAGGCCGCCGAGGAGCTCCCCGAGGACCTAAAGATTATTGTTGCAGCTAATGCCATTCATTTGACGTTCCACCTGGATGACTTTCTACTACCCGCTTTTGAAACCGTTGTTATTTATCCACAAGCATTTCCTTCGCCCCAGTACCCTGAGCATTTCCATCACTCGGAGATCTTTCCGGAGGATGGTGTAGTTCTTTTTTCTGCAGCCCAACTAGTAGCCAGCTTTACCGATCCACTGCGGTATTACAATGTTGCTCTTCACGAATGGGCGCAGGTGCTAAAGCTTGAACATCCGGAATGGCCCTGGCCGGTGTGGCCCGACGAAGATGCGGTTTGGGCATCCTTAACGGAGGCGAGTGGATTTACCCGGGAGTTTATCCTGCAATCAATTAACCGGCCGGATGTCGAACTCCTCGGTGCCGTGATCGTCCATGTGCTGCTTTACCCTGCCCAGCTCCTTGCCAAGGACGCAGCGTTATATCATCAGATTGCCCGGATATTGTTGCCCAAAAGCTAATATAGTGATGATGGTCACCCAGCTATCCTTGAAAAGGTCTTACCTTTGCCCCCATTGAATCACCAAAAACGACGAACATGTTGCGACGCAAATCACGGCGTCCTTCCAAACCCGAGGATAACCAAACCCGCAAAGCCCTGATTCTCCGTGACTCCCTGGCCATCGACCGTACCAAACTAGCCAACCAGCGGACGGTTCTATCGTTTTTTCGCACGGGTTTGTCCCTGATTGTAACTTCATTGGCTATTTTCCAGTTCAGTAAGTCAGAGGCAGCGTTCATAGCCGCCTGGGGCATGATCTTCTTAGGTAGCATAATTATCATAGCGGGCTTCTTCAATTACGTAAAAGTCAACCGCAATATCAACCGCTCCTATTACGAGGACTTTCCAGGAGGTGAAGGCGGTTAAGCGGATGAACTAACGCCCCGGCACGAGTTCTGCCTTCATTTCCCGCAGACGTCGCGACCAAAGTTCCCCCGGGTCATTACGCGGGCTCTTACAGCGATAAACGGTTGTACCCTGCTCACGTGCCAGTGGATTTTGTATGCTGCCGATAATTTGAATATCTGCAAACAGGGCAGCTACATCCTCTCCCAATTCATCATTCACGTAAATCAGGTTGCTTATGGATATATCTTCTGGAGCCCAGAATAAAAACGTTTCATTGAAACTTACCGGCATCGGCAGCCCAAGCCGCTTCCCGTAAACAGCTACTGCACTGGCTTGGCCATAATTTTCACAGTAAATTGGCGTTGATGCCCTCTCTGCCTCCGGCAACCCGGAATAAGCGCGGCTTACAATTGTCGTCAGTTCTTCCCAACCCAACATATCGGCATAATCCTGCGGAAGGTCATGAAGTTGACCATCCTCCCAGGTTAATAGAGAGCCTAGTCCCATGTTGGCAACCATCCATTTGCTGTAGATGGCCATTTGCGGGGGCCTTAACAATGGTACCCCCAATGGCAGCAGGGGCAGAATGATCACCATAAAGATGCCGGGGAAAGCCCACCGTAACCAGCCTGGTCGCAACCATTGTTCCCAGATCACTGCACCTGCAGCAATCACCATGGGGAAAACACCCAGGGAATAATAACTTTTTCCCTGTAAGAGCACTAACCAGGCCAGCGTTAAAAGAAAAGTCCAGCCCAGCGCACGAAATGGCCGGGCCACCGGAGCGCGCAACAGATACCAAAGCCCCCCTGTCCAGAGGAGCAAAGCCCCCAAATAAAGCAACAACTGTTCTATCAAAAAGCCCATCCGGCTAACATTCACTAACTGATTTTCCCGCAACATCCGCATGTGGGCAACTATGGGCAGGCCATTATTCCATTGCCAAAAGAGGTTTGGCGCCACGATAATCAAGGCCAAACCCGTGGCCAGCCAAAAATCACGCCGGCGAAAAACCCCGCTTTCTGAAGATATTAGTAGTGCGGGTATGAGCGCCAGCAAGAATACGCCTATCAGGTACTTATTGAGCATGCCTATGCCTAACGCTACCGCAAAACCATAAAGGTTGACCGGGTGATGTGAGCGCAGATATCGCACCAAAAACCAGCTCCCGAGTGTCCAGAAAAAGACATCAAAAACAACGGGCTGAAATAACATTCCGGTACGCAAGTAAGCAGGTCCCAGGGCAATACCCAATGCAGCCAGCCATTGACCATAACGCCCAGCACCCATTTCCCGGGCCATGAGCGCCGTCAGGATCATGACAGCAACAATAGCCAGCGTTGGAAAAAATCTGACGGCACCTACCGAAGGGCCAAAAATAGGCTGAATACTACCGGCTAACCACCCAATAAAAGGCGGAACCGAAAAGTACCCCCAGTCGGGATGTAAGCCCAGCGTCAGATAAAGCAACTCATCCCGGTGAAATCCATAAAGGGGATTGGCATACAGATGCAATGCCAATAACACCAGGCCAAGTACAGTAACGGGCAACCAATGAAATTGCTTCATGGTCCAATTTTCTTTAAAAGATACGTAACTATTCAGCACGCAAGCGTGCTGGTTAATTGAAAAGCGATTGTATTATCCATGAACAAATTCCTCAATGCGTTGAAAACATTGACGTTTTGTTTACGGGCCGTGACGATGAAACTGCGGATTCTTGCGAAGAATTTGGCCCCGTCAAAACTTCTGAAACAGCCCGAGATTTTCTGTTTGACTTTCATCATTCGGATGTCTCGCTCGGAGAAGTTATTGTCAAATGGCACTTTAAAATCGTAGAAGAACCTCAGAATGTCGTCAGCGTAATCTCTAAAGCGTTCCAGGAGGTTTCGAGGCTTCGTTTTTTTCTTCCGGCCTCTTTGCTTTTTCGGGGGAGGCTTGTACGGGTTGGCTTTAAGCCCTTTTTGTACCAGTTCCTCGTAGAGGCTTCGATACCGGCTTAAAGTTACCTGGGATAGGGACTGTTTGCCCTGGGCAATAGCCCTTTCTTTGGCGGCCTTCATTTTCAAGAGCAAGCTCGTGAGCTCATCTGCCCAGGTTTGCTTGTAACGTTCTTTGATAAAGGTTAACTCTCTAAGCAGGTGTGCATTGCACAAACCATGTTCACCGCCATAGTGGTAATAGCTCTTCCAGAAGTCATGAATGGCGATGCCTTCGAACCGGGGCAAGATGCCGATATCATCCATGGCTTCTTGCCCCCGCTTAGCATGAACCTCATAATAGGCATGCTGGGCAGTGGAACAGCTATGCAACCAAAGCCGCTGGGCCATGACCCGGATACCGGTTTCATCGAAGCCGGCTACAACGGCTACTGCTAACAGCGCCTTGAGCCGTTCTTCGAAAGTGTCCAATTGGTCAAAGGCATACTGGCGGATATTGTGTAAGGTACCTGTACTGAGCTGATGCCCGAAAATATCTTGGACGAACTCTTTAGTACGTTCGAAAGGCAGCAACTGGTAATCTTGCATATACACCAACAGGCTCTTTATGTTGGGCCCGTATTGCACATAATGGCTGACGCCCAGCGGAAAATCAGCCCGGTTGACATACCCACAGGAACAGCGTTTGACTTCCGCCTGGTGTTCGGTTATGGCCAACTCCAACGCAGGCAAGTCATATACCTGGCGCCGCTCTATGGTATCCGCTTTTTGCCTGCGAAGGCTTTTTTGGCAACAAGCGCAAACTTCCACTTTATGAGGTGCTATCACATGCGGGTTGGATACCATTTTCAAGTTGGTCCCGTCGTGGCCATTTTGCCCCCCGGCTTTGCGGCCCGTTTTTTTGCGCTGGCTTTTAGGCGCGGGCTTGTCAAATTCATCCGAAGAAGGGGGCTTGCTGCTGTTCCTGCTGTTCTTTGAGATTTGATCTTCCAGTTCTTTGATCCGGGCTTCCAGCTTCTGAATCTTCGTTTCGTAGTGGTGCTCATAGAATACTACAATAGCCTGTACCAGCAGTTGGCTCTCTTCTGGTAATTTCTTGATGGCTTGTTGTAGTGGTTCTGGTAGCATCCTAAAAAATAATAACTTTTTCCTAAATTTTCAGCTTTGCTGAATAGTTACAAAGATACAATTATTCTGTCAGCAAACTGAGGTATGAAGTTCGCCTAGTGGATTACGACGCCCAGCTCTATCTGAAAAAACGACATTTAGAATCAGCTTCGCCGGACCGCAGCGATGGTACAGAGAGCTGGTCCTTGGTTCCAATCAGATTTTTTTGGTATTTTCCACTTCATTACATCCCGTGTGTATGATTTGGACACTCTTCCAGGTTGGATTAGCACTGGCATTTCTCCTTGTAGTGGCAGATTCGTTGGGCAGTAAGTGGGTCAGGTCGCAAGCCCGGTCGCTGGCGAAACGCCTGTATACATCCCCAGCATCACAACTGGATACACCCATAAATCTCCCAGCCCTCCTGCTACGCTGGCAGGAGCTGGGCCAGGGTGCTACGGCTAATGCTTCGCCAGTAGTTCGCCTACGCATTAAGGGAGCCCACCAACCCGCGCACCGCCCAGGTAAATGGATTCCCATAGAGGCAAAATGTTTCCTCCGCATAGCACCCCTCGGCTGGGTTTTCTTTGCGGATAAGACATCAGGTTTATTCCGTTCAACGAAAATCATAGGGCAGCTAAGCGCCGATGGATGCAGTCTGCGCCAATGGCAACAGTCGCTATTCCCCCAAAAAATGGTCCACAAAGAGACCACACCTGTTATGGTCCATTTTCAATACCTGGCCTATCTGGCCTGGCTCCCCGGAGGGCTTTCCCGCATAGCACTAGATTGGCAAGTTGCAGAGGAGTTGACCTTAACAGGAACGTTAAGAAGTCCCCTAAACTCGAAGCCATTGGCCGTAACTTTTTCGTTTGATCAAGAAGGACGCTTACAGTCCTTACAGGCAGGCTTCTGGGTGGCTCAGTATAGCCAATTCCGTCAATTGGGTGGACAAACAGCCCCCTACCACCTGCGCTTCGACTTTGGTGAGGATGCCGGAATTTGGTCCTTAAACATTACAGAAATTAACCGGGAGGAAGATTTTGCCTGGTGGTAGTTGAAACTGGTCGTCTGTTAAGTCGTCTACTCCTCAAAACGTTGAGCATTGAATGGATTTCTGGTGTCTGGTGTCTGGTGTCTGGTGTCTGGTTTCTGGTTTCTGGTTTCTGGTTTCTAATTTCTCATTTCCAATTTCTAAGTTATATCGCCCCAACCTTCCTGTTATCAACCCAAAATTCCAACTTGGCTCACCTCTCTAGGCATTTGCGTCCAGCGCACCCACGATCAGGCGGCCATGGTAAGCGCGCGCCTGCAGTTGCTGGTGAAGTGATTCCAGATTATCCTTCGTCACTTTACCCGCCACAATAATCTCCAGTTGTTCTCCGGCCAATGCAATCATTTGCCCTAAAACAGCTGCCCCTTCCTGTGCCGTTGCAGCGCCTCCGGAGGTAAGAACCGCATATATCCCTGGAATGTCCAATAGCGCCTTTAAGGCTGCAAGAGGATCTGGGGTTCGATCAATTGCCTTGTGGATGACTACCCGCATACCCGCTGCGTGCCGGGTCAAACGTTCCAAGAGTCGTAAATCGAGATGTTGGTGGACATCCAGTGCCCCAAAAACTACTCCATGGGCCCCCAGGGTTCGCCAGTGATCAATGGTACGTAGCATTTCGTCCTGCTCGTACGGGGAAGAATACACAAAATCACCTGGTCGCGGTCTGACCATCGCATGCACTGGCACATCAACAGTAGTCAGTACTGCTGACAACAAGTCTCGCGATGGACTTAACCCATCGAGGTCCAGGCGACTGCATAGTTCCAGTCGCGTAGCGCCCAACGCTATAGCACGAGAGGCCTGTGCCAACGTATCGACACAGGCCTCCCGGCAATATTGTACTTTATTCATTGTATCCAGAACAAGCGTGAAGCAAAAGTGGAGCAGGGCTTTTGGCTGAGGTATAAGGGCGGTTTTATTTGGTTAGCACCCTGCTCCGTAACGTGATAGTTGCTAATTAATAGGGAAATTATGGTTTTTCGGTTTATTTCTGATTATCGTCCTCCGCCCCCGTAAGATAGTTTTTCATCTATAGGCTTACGCGGGATCATCCCGTCGCGTTGGGCCGTGTGGAAAATAAATGATGCGATGATCGTCGCTGCCTGCTTCAAATCATCCCCAACCAGGTGGTCCAGGTTGTCCATGTTGGAGTGATGCGTCTGGGTTGAATAGGCTACCGGATCCTGAATAAACTGGAACCCTGGAATGCCAACAGCATCAAATGGCAGGTGGTCGGTACCTCCCGTATTTGAATACGACAAGGTACCTGCATCCAGATCCTTGAAGGGCGCCAACCAAGCGCGGAAAATGGGAGCAACGGCTGTATTTCCCTGCAGGTAAACCCCCCGAATCCGGCCGGTTCCATTGTCCAGATTATAATAGGCAGAAACTTGTTTTTGTGCCATCTTCAGGGATTGCGTACTGCCGTCTGGGCTTGTATTGGCAAAATGGTCACGAACGTACCCGCGAGAACCGTAGAGGCCTTGCTCTTCACCCGTCCATAGCGCCAAACGTAGCGTGCGTCGGGGTTGAATGCCCGTTTCTTTAATCGTTTGCAGTAAAATCCGGGCAGCTTCCATCATAACTGCTGAGCCGGCGCCGTTATCGGTTGCCCCGGTTCCTGTATGCCAGGAATCAAAATGCGCCCCGAACATAACCACCTCATCCTTGAGGTCCGTACCCGGAATCTCGGCAATCAAATTGTGCTCCATTTCATCAGGATTGGAATATGAAGCCTTGAGATTCATGGAAAGAGTTACAGGCAGGCCTTTCTGCATCATCCGAAAAATACGGTTGTAGTGTTCAACGGCCAAGGTTGCCTGGGGTACAATTTTGGCATCTTTAGCCTGGGCACTGCCTTCTGCAGCTCTGGCTTGCGAAACGAATACAGTCCCCATGTTTCCTTTATACCCCCGATCAAGAACAGCCAGTGGCTGCTCCTCTGTGAGGAATTTCCACAATACCCGGTTGAAACTAAAACCACCCAGGCGATTGTAATCCCGATTGGGGCGAGGCGTTGGCTCCGGTGAATTGGCCAGATCCAGTAGATCATCGGTATCTAGTCGCTTAGCCGGAGCATCCATCCATTCTTCTACCTGCCGGATAGTATCCAGCAAGACAAATGTTCCCTTTAACTTTCCTTTATATTTGGCCAGGTCTTCTTCCTTTTCGGCCTGCAGATATACTACGGAGCCCGTCACTTCGCCCTTCGTGCCTGGTGACCAGGCCTTAGGATAAGCAATAATTGGGAAGGCATTAGGGGTAACCGCGTGCATGGTGAAATGCGAGAACTCCCAGCCACGACCGAAGGGGCCCCATTCTTCCCGGTGGACGTTGGTCATCCCCCAGGATTTCAATTCTTTCTCAGCCCAATCCATGGCCTTATCCAACATCGGTGACCCGGTTAGGCGGGGGCCGTAAACATCTGTCAACCAGCCGGCAATGTCCATTACCTGGCTTTGTTCCAGGCCATGTTTGCGAATTGCGGTGTTGAGTTCAGCATTTACGGGCTCCTGCGCAGAGAGGAGCGTTAGGGTCGAAAATCCGACCGCTAAGAGGAGGAAAATTTTGCGGAGCATGAGCTAATATTTTATTCCGTGCGAATATGCGTCGCTAAAGATAACTACTATTCTGCGATTTTGGGAATCATAGAATATTATTCCGACTTTATCGTCGCTAGATAAACTGTTTTATTCACTCGTCAGATGCAAAACAAAGACAAACGGCATTAGTCTACACACAGATTGGCTAACGACACCTTAATTCGTGCTATACAGCGGGATTCCGGCCAGATTCAGTAAGTCAATTTCGGCCTGTTTCAACCGGGACTGCACATCAATAACGCGGTCCAGGGCCTGGATTTCCTGTAAAATAGCCTCGCGAACTTCAAAATTGGTAGTCCGTCCTAAACGGTATAGTTCCCGAGCCAGTTCCGATTGTTGGCGGGAAGCAGCCAGGTTAGCTTCTTCTACTTGCCCTAGCTGCCGAAAGGCCTGATAGTCGGCATACCGGCTGTTGATCCGCGATTCAATAATCGCCCAGGCATCGCTAGCTTGCAAGCGGGCATTATCCGCTTGAATAATGGCATTGGAGCGATCCTGCCGGCGGTTCTGGCCATCATAAATAGTGTACCGTACGGTTAGCCCCAGAAATGGCCCAAAGGTTTGATTAGATAAGAGAAATCCAATTTCAGAACGGGAGTAGCTGAAGTTATAAGCTGCCTGCAGCGTAACGGTTGGCCAAAAGCTACTCTTTACACCTTCGATTGCCAGCGTAGCTTGTTCCTGTCGTAGTTTAGCTAAAATCATTGCCGGGTTCCGTTGGCGCGCTTGCTCCAGTAGATATTCCCGTGCAGGCATCATGCCCGTTGATAAGTCAGCATCCAAGGCAAACGTGGTTTCCGCCGGCCGGTTAAGCAACAGGTTGAAGTCCATCCGCGCCCGGGCAATATCACTTTCCAATAGTACCAGTCGAGCGCTGTCACTGTTGAGGCGCGTTTGTGACTGGAGTACTTCCAGTCCGGTAGCAGTACCAATGGTCTTTTTGTTCCGCACCAGATTAAACAAGTCCCGATCGAGCGCCACCGCATACCGCAAATTTTCCGTCGACCGTTCCAGCTGAACTAAGCTGTAATAAGCGGCAAGTATTCCGGCAGCCAGCGTTTGCATTTCAGCGGCTGTCTGTTCGCGACTTTGTCGTTCCAATAGCCCCAGGCGATCCCGCTCGACATACATTCGGAAACCATCGAAGGCCGTCCAGTTCACATCCAGGCTAAGGCGGGTATTCAGGTTTCCAACGCCACTCCCTCCACGGGTGTCCCCACTAAAGAATCGCTGTTCGGTAGTCGTTAAGGAATAACTTGCCGTACCCGTAGTGGATACTGTCGGCAGCATCCCCGCACGTCCGGGGGTGTTGTTATTGCTAGCTATTTGCTCTTCGTTACGGAGGAGTTGTACACCGTAATTGCGCTCAAGCCCAATTTGTACCGCTTCAGCAGGCAGTAAGGTATCCGGCAGGGTGGCCTGAGCCGCGGCAATATTCCATCCCAGTATTCCCAGAAAAATAGCAATCAGGTGTTTCATTCGGTCACAATATTTGGGTGACTCCGGTTAAAGAAAGTATATATCGCCGGAATTACGTAAAGGGTTAGAATCAATGAAAACAGCAACCCACCAATAATAGCGACCCCCATCGGGATACGACTGGTAGAAGCCGCCCCCAGGGCTACTGCAATAGGTAAAACCCCCAGCACAGTGGCAATACTCGTCATTAAAATGGGGCGCATCCGCTGTGTTGCTGCTTCAATAGCCGCATTCTTTGGATCCATCCCTGCTTCCATTTTCTGGTTGGCGAATTCAACAATCAGAATACCGTTCTTGGTGACAATGCCAATTAAGACAATGATCCCAATCTGGCTAAAGATGTTTAAAGTATGCCCAAACAAGTGCAAGGCTAATAGCGCACCAACCAGGGCCAAAGGCACCGTAATCATGATCACCAACGGATCCAGAAAACTTTCGAACTGGGCAGCCAGAGCCAAATAAATGAGCACCAAAGCCAGCAAAAAGGCGAAAAGCAGGCCGCCTGAACTCTCCTGAAAGTCTTTCGAAACCCCGGAAAGGGCCGTTTGGAAGCTATCATCCAGTACGCGCTTAGCCACCTGGTTCATTGCTTCAATACCTTCCCCCAGGGTATACCCATCTGCTAAACCTGCCGATACTGTTGCTGATAAGTACCGGTTGTAATGATATAATTGGGGAGGGTTAGACTCTTCCGTCATTCGAACCACGTTACTCATGGGAATCAACTCGCCTCTTCCATTGCGCACGTAAAGCGAGGAGAGATCACTTGGGTCATCGCGATAGCCACGATCAGCCTCACCAATCACTTCATATTGCTTACCGTCGCGGAGGAAGTAGCCATAGCGTTGCCCACTGAAGTAAAGCTGCATGGTTTCGGCAATATCCCGCACGGAAACACCAAGTTTCTGGGCCCGGTCACGATCAATATCTACCCGTATTTCTGGTTTGTTAAACTTCAAATCCAGGTCAGTGACCGCAAAAGCGGGTTCTTTAGCAGCCTCCTCCAGAAAAGTAGGGATAACACTTTTGAGCTTATCGAAGTTGGGTGCCTGAATCACAAATTGCACCGGCAGCCCCCCGGACCTGCGATCCGCACTAATCGTCTGTTCCTGCGAAATGAACGACCGGGCATAGTTCATGCGATTAAGATAAGGGAACAAGCTTTTGGCAATTTCATCCTGGCTACGGGTACGCTGATCCGGGGGAACCAGGGTAAGAGAAACAAACCCAGAGTTCACTGAAGTAGAAGCACCAAAACCAGGAGAAGTAATGGAAATGATTCCTTGTTTTTCCTTTAGCGTATCCACCAGTTTGAGTACTTCCAACATATACCGGTCCATCAACTCGTAGGAAGTCCCTTCCGGTGCGGTGGATACAATCCGGAACCGGCTTTTATCTTCCATTGGCGCCAATTCGGTTGGGATGATACCGACTAATTGGTAAACCCCCAGGCCGCACAATAGCACAATCAACCAGGCCACCCAACGGGCACGCATGAACCCCTTTAAGGTATAGTTATAAACGTTGGTCATGCCATCCAGAATACGGCCTCCAAAATTGAAGAACCAGCCGTGTTTTTCCTTTTTCTTCAAAAAGCGGGAGCAAAGCATGGGCGTCAGGGATAGCGAGACTATCGTTGAAATAATTATCGCTCCGGCTACGACAATCCCGAACTCCCGGAACAAGCGCCCGGTTAACCCCTGCAGGAATACAATGGGTAAAAACACAATTACCAGGGTTACCGATGTAGCAATAACGGCAAAGTAGATTTCTTTCGACCCTTCGTGAGCAGCTTCCATGGCGGGCTGCCCTGCCTCGACCCTTCGGTATATATTTTCGAGCACCACAATTGCATCATCCACAACCAAACCGGTGGCGAGTACGATCCCCAACAACGTCAGTACATTAATTGAAAAATCAAAGATATACATGATAAAGAATGACCCTACCAGGGATATCGGAATGGCAAGTACCGGAATAAGCGTAGTACGCCAGTTGCGCAGGAAAAGGAAAATAACCAACACCACCAGGGTGAAAGCGATCAGAATTGTTTCCTGGACTTCACTGATCCCTTTGCGAATGGTGTTCGTGTTATCAAACGCATAGCCGACCGTAATATCTTCAGGTAAATCCCGCTTGATTTCGTCTACCCGTTTGTAAACCTCATCCGCAATTTCAATATAATTGGACCCTGGCAGGGGCGTAATAGCCACCCCAATCATCGGGATAATATTATTTCCGCGAAGAATGGTTCGCTGGTTTTGGGGTTCTAAGGTAACCGTTGCGATATCCTGCAGTTTGACCACAATGCCATCTTCTTCCCGAATTTCCATGGCCCCAAATTCATCTGGGGTATTCAGGCGTCCTTCGGTCCGCAGGGTCAATTCAGTGCGGTAACCTTCAATTTTACCCGAAGGTAATTCCAGGTTCTGGCGAGCTAATGCATTGCGCACATCCAGGGGAGTAACGCGGTAGGCAGCAAGTTTTGTGGGATCCATCTTGATCCGGATCGAATATTTGCGCTCACCCCAGATACGAATATTTGAAACTCCCTGAATCGTCTGGAGACGTTCCTTGAAAATATTATTCCCAATCTCACTGAGATCCATCAGGTCACGCTTGTTACTCTGTACCGTGACGGCCATGATGGTGCTGGCATTGGCATCCGACTTAGAAACCACCGGCAACTCAGCATCCGGTGGCAAACTGCGTTGCGCCTGCGATACTTTATTGCGCACGTCATTGGCAGCCGCTTCCAGGTCAATGCCAATTTCGAATTCTACTGTAATTGAACTACGGCCGGGAGAACTTGTACTGGACAGCGAACGAATTCCCGCGATACCATTGATACTCTCCTCCAGTGGCTCCGTAATCTGTGATTCTATTACATCGGCGTTAGCTCCGGTATAGCTGGTAGATACCGAAATCACCGGGGGATCCACGCTGGGGTATTCGCGTAAGCCTAAATAGGAATAACCGATAATCCCGAAAAGTGTAATGACAATGGAGATAACCGTTGCCAGTACGGGTCTATTGATACTTAGGGAAGAGAAGGTCATAGATTAGCAGGTTTTTGCAGATCCAATTGGTTACCTCCGACAACAGGCATGCCGTCTTTTAGCATTAATAATCCACTAAGGATAATCGTATCGCCTGGGGCAATACCCGATTCCACTACGATGGTATTTTCCTTGCGAGTACCCGTTTCTACCAATCGTGCGGTAACTTTTCCATTTTTCATCAACATAACCTGCTGCCCCTCTAACACGGGGATAATAGCATCCGTAGGGATCAGAATGGCATCCGATTGTTCCGAAGTAACTAAATCTACCCGGGCAAAGTTACCAGGTTGCAGGAGACCATTAGGATTGGCAGCCAGGGCGCGTACAGTTAAAGTCCGGGTACTCTGACTTACCTGGGTACTTAATGCATACACCTCCGCGGTAAACGTTTGTGCTAACCCCTCGATCTGGAAACGCACTTTTTGCCCGGGCTTCAAGTCCCGGATGCTCCGTTCGGGCACCTCAAATTCTAATTTCATCGGGTTGACCTGCTGAATAGTTACCAGGCGGTCACTCGGTGAAACATAAGCCCCTTCACTTACCTCACGCAATCCCAAGCGGCCACTGAAAGGCGCAAAAATGCGGGTTTTCTGAATAGCTACTTCCGTCAGCCGAATATCCGCCCGGATCAGGCTGACGTTGGTAGCCAGACGGTCATATTCTTCCTGCGCAATACCATCAATTTCCAGCAAGTCCTTTGCCCGCTTCAGCTCACGCTCAGCAAATTGCTCATTAACCCGTAGCTTGGCAAGCTGAGCCTCCAGCTCTTCACGGTCCAGCTCGGCTAATAAAGCTCCTTTCTGTACGGAAGTGCCTTCACGAAAAGCAACCCGGGTAAGGCGCCCAGCCCGCTCCGGACGGATATCAACCACCTCATTAGGTAGTAAATTTCCCGTTGCGAATATTCCTCGTTGGAACTGCTGTGGTGTTGCAACGGCATAATCTACCGTTGCGGGTCCTCCAGGGCCACCGCCTCGAGGGCCCCCAGCTGCCGGCTTATCCTCTTTTTTACAGCTTACGACTAAACTCAACAAGCATAGTAACAAGATGGTCGAACGCACCGTATTCCAGGTATTTGTAGTAATCATGTTTGCGAATCTGTTAGGTATGTTTCAGGTCTTTTTTTGCCCCTGTTCTTTCCAAGCAGCGTAGGCACCGAGTTGCCCGTACTTTTTGCCGACGCTATTCATAAAGCAATGTCTAAGATAAGGGTTATCAAAGGGATATCCGAAAGAACAACAGATACAGAACCGTATGGTTGCTGTTGATTGGCGTACTTCGTCCGCAAAAAAACACCATTGATCGCAGCCTTTTTGATTATCTCCGGTCATTAAACAATAAAATCCCGTTGTTGATGTGTCCTGTATTGTCATTAGTCGTTTTCCCCAGGCCTACAGCAAAAAAAAGATTGTTTTCTGGCCATCGCTGTAAAACGCCGTATTTTAGCCCCTTGAAATTGCCCTAACTATTGAAAATCATGAAAGAAATCCGCACTCTTTGCTGCGTCCTGATTGCGCTCACCTCCTCGCTAACCCAAGGACTGGCACAAACACCTCAAGAACTCAATCCTTATCAGCTGATAATTCGCCAGGCGAAAGCAGTCATTCGCCTGGATGGCGACTTAAATGAGGCCGATTGGCAAAATGCAGCAGTTGCGCAAAATTTCTTTCTCAACTTCCCTGATGACACAGCCCAGGCGACGGATCGCACCGAGGTTCGCGTCACCTTCGACCAGCAATACCTGTATGTTGGGGCCATAATCTACCAGGAGAATAGCAGCTACATTACCAATTCACTCAAGCGCGATTTCGCGGGAGGGTCCAGCGATGTATTCGTCGTGAATATCGACCCTTTTCAGGATAAACTCAATGGCTTTCATTTTGCTGTTTCACCCTTTAACGTTCAGCGGGAAGGTATTCTGGATAATGGCAGTAACCTTTCCCTGGATTGGGACAACAAATGGTATTCCCAGGTAAAAAATCATGCTGATCATTGGGTCGTTGAAATGGCGATTCCCTTTAAAACGCTGCGCTACAAACTCCAGGAGGGGCAAAACGTCTGGCGAATCAATTTTGGTCGCAATGCCCGGCAGCGCAATGAGATCTCCAGCTGGTATCCGGTACCGCGGCAATTCAGCCCCCATGCCCTGGCCTTTACCGGCCTCCTGATCTGGGAAGATGCCCCTCCTAAACCTGGCCTCAACGCCTCACTGATTCCCTATTTCAGGGCCAATACCGAACGTGACTTTGAGTTCAAACTCCCCAATGAAACAGGCCTGGCAGTTGGTGGTGATGCCAAAATAGCCTTGACCCCATCCTTAAATCTCGACCTGACGATCAACCCCGATTTCAGCCAGGTGGAAGTTGACCGTCAGTTGACCAACCTCAGCCGGTTTGAACTTTTTTTCCCGGAACGCCGGCAGTTTTTCCTGGAAAATGAAGACCTTTTCAGTCGTTTCGGTTTTCCAGATAGCCGACCCTTCTTCAGCCGGCGCATTGGCATCGCCAACGGACTTATCCGCCGCACGACAACCGATGGGCAAACTATTGAGGTAAATCGAACCCTCAATGTACCTATTCGGGCAGGCATGCGCCTCAGTGGTAAACTGGACAATAATTGGCGGATAGGCCTCTTGAATATGCAGACGGCTGCCTTACCGGATATTTCCCTCAACCCTGCTAACTATACTGTTGGGGTGCTGCAACGTCGTATTTTCAGTCGATCAACGCTGGGCGCCGTTCTGGTCAATAAAGAGAATTTTCAGGAAACTGCTGATGGAACCTATGCCCTCGACCGGCAAGCCTACAATCGTATTGTGGGGTTAGAATACAACCTTTATTCCAAAGACAACAAATGGGATGCTGAAGCCTATTACCACCGGGCTCTTTACGAGAATGCTCCGGGGGATGCCTCCTCTGCTGCCCTGTACGTTGGGTACAATAACCGATTTTGGAATGTTATGCTGGCAAATCAGTATGTCGGAGAAAATTACCGCGCTGAAGTCGGCTTCGTACCCCGAACGGGTATGTATTCCATTTTTAACCAGCTCAGACACTTTATTTTCCCTAAAAAGGCGGAAAAATTAATCCTCTGGGGCTTCGGACTTACCAATAATATCACCTATAATACCTCGCCCGAATTTCAGTTGACAGATCGTAAACATACACCCAATATTTTCTTCCAGTTCCCAGGACAGAGTGAGCTCACCCTCTCCCTGACCCAGGAACATACTTTCCTTTTCTTTCCCTTCGACCCAACCAATAGCGGCGGGCGGCCCCTTCCTCAAGACAGTGAATATACTTACTACTATGCCAATTTACAGTACCAATCCGATACCCGGCGACGCATTTCCTATGAGGCATCGCTGCAACAAGGAGAATTTTTTAACGGTAACCTGTTTCAGTTCTCTGGTTCTCTAAGTTACCGTTGGCAACCCTATGGAACATTTGCCCTCAGCTATGCTTTCAATGATATTTCCCTTCCTAGTCCCCATAACAGCGCCACCTTTTGGCTCGTGGGTCCACGCGCTGAACTTTCCTTCACACGCAACCTCTTTTTCAGCACCTTTCTTCAATACAATACGCAGGCAGATAATGTCAATATTAATAGTCGCCTGCAGTGGCGCTTCAAACCTGTTTCAGACCTTTTTCTGGTGTATACCGATAATTACTTCAGTGATCAGTTCTTCCAGTCTCCACAAGTAAAAAACCGGGCTTTGGTCCTGAAGGTTACCTATTGGCTCAATTTGTGATGGTGGTTAGCTGGTCTATGGGGTTTATGATCGCTCTCTTGCGTTCGCTCAGTTTATGTCGCTCACTTACGTTCGCTTAGTTTATGCCGCTCACTTACGTTCGCTTAGTTTATACCGCTCTCTTGCGTTCGCTCGGTTTATTTAAGCTTATAAACCAAGTGAGCGGTAGCGAACGGCATAAACCGAGTGAGCGATAGCAAACGGCATAAACCCAGTGAGCGACAGCGAACGATATAAACCCAGTGAGCGACAGCGAACGATATAAACCCAGTGAGCGACAGCGAACGGCAGTCCCAAACCCCTAAAAACCAGCAGGGGTGGCTCTCTTTCGAGAACCACCCCTGCCTTTTGTTATCTATGTGCGGGCGCCAGGCGCCTTGACATTATTCTACGATAACCATCTTCTTGGTAGCCGTGAAGTTGGCAGCTTCCAGTGTGTAGTACAACACACCGCTTGCTGGCAATTCATTGGAACGTACACTTACCTGGTTGTAACCTTTAGCGTACTGAGCGCGGATTACGCGCAGCGTACGACCTGTTACATCCTGGATCGTGATCGTTGCCTGGGCAGCTTCTGGCAGGTTGAATCCGATCATCGTCTCACCCTGGAATGGGTTTGGCGTGTTCTGATACAGTTCGAAGCCAGTAGCAGCAGCTACTCCATTCGTGAAGTTCAACCCTACGTTCAACACTTCGCCAGCCTTGTAAGCTTCAGCAGCCGTGTAGCGAGAGTTCAGGTTCAAGGCGTTGCTCAACTGGCCATCGGCCTTCGCGCGCAGCACCAGGCTGAACAGTACACCACCTTTTGCTTCGCCGTTCCAGCTAGTCGTGATAACACCTTCCTGAGCAAATACACCGAAGTTGTCTTCAGTTGCAATGCCACTTACGATGTCAACCAACTCAACCGCGTTGCGATCGAAGTTCAGCGTGAACTGGTAGCCATCAACACCAGCCAGGTCAGCTGCTGTGAAGTCTACTGTGTATTCGTTACCAGCAACCAGCGCACGGTCAGCAACAGCAACACCCAGGTTACCATTGAACGAACGTACTCCAGCCATTGCGCTGTTAGCAACAGCATTACCGTTAACGTCACCAACTTTAACTGCTACGAAGTTAGCTTTCAACTCACCTGCCAGGTTGTTGATGTTCTTCACTTCTGGGAATGGCGTCTGCCATGGGTTGGCAGCATTCGGGAAGGCGAAAGAAGCATCTACAAAGCGCCAGCTAGAGTTGTTAGCCAGTTGCGTGTCGATATTCAGGATCAGCTTGCGCAGTTGAATCAAGTCAAGCGTCGTTACCGACTTCGAGTTGTTCACGTCAGCTGCAATCAACTTGTATGGGCTGTTCAGCGGCTGTACATTCAGGATGTGCTTGCTGATCAGTACCAGGTCGAACGTAGATACGCCATTGAGGAAGCCTTTGTTCAACTGAGGTGCTACCGTGTAGTCAGCTCCCTGACGCAGCGTCGAGAAGTTGTACTGACCGTTAACATCCGTCGTGTAGCTCATCTGAGCATTACCTGACAGGTTAACCTGTACACCTTCTACAGTAGCTGCACCTTCCGTCTTGATTGCACCTGCAATCGTAGCCGATGGGCTAGCCGTACACAGACCATTCGGGTCAGTCAGTTCTACGAACGTTTCGCAGAACGAGTGGTTACCTTTTGTATCCCATGCGTGGATCTCAACCATTACTACCGGTCCGGCAGTGAAGTCGTCGCAAGTAAGTACTAAACCAGTCTGGTTTTCGTCTACTTCGCCACCAACTTTGTTGATCGAGA
The DNA here is from genome assembly GCA_020636445.1 of Lewinellaceae bacterium. Taxonomy (GTDB): domain Bacteria; phylum Bacteroidota; class Bacteroidia; order Chitinophagales; family Saprospiraceae; genus JACJXV01. Next base: position 28,429 of record JACJXV010000011.1, read on the forward strand.
ACTTCGTTACGCGCTTCTGCTTGCTGTTCGCTGGGTTCGTTGCTCCTTGACCGTTGCAATCATAGATCGGACTGTCAGGAATAAAGTCGCTAGCCCAGATAGCCATCATACCAGATCCGTCAGCACCAGGCATCAACGGCATCGTCAAGCCACTGATACAGATCGGAGCAGGTCCTTTGCAGTCAGCAACCTTGAAGGGCAGACGCTTAACCGTTACGTTTCCGCAATCGTCGCGTACTGTTACCACCAATGCGTGGTCACCTTCCGGGATGTTAGCAATCGTCACACTGAAGCCAGTAGCCGTACGAGTCGTACCATTCGTCAGCGTCCAGCCCGTCTGGAAGTCAGCTGGGTTCAGCAACGTAGCACCATTACCAGGAGCTACCTGTACGCGGTCCAGGTTAACTTTCACTGCAGCACCACCGCAAGAGTCGTTAGCAACGAATGGGATCGTTACCTTAGCAACGCAAGTCTCAGGATCCGTAGCAAACTTATCCAGCGTCGGTACTACTACCGTCGGAGGAACTTTGTCGAATACCTTCACGATCTGCGTATACTGCCATGCAAAGGTTGGAACTTCATCAATCCAGCCACCTGGGTAACCCGTAGGAATACCCTGCGGACGGCAGAAGTTCTCAAAGCTTGGGTCATCGAATGGAAACGCAGAAGGAGTATTATTCGGCTGAGGTGAGTTCGGGCCCAAATTCCATACTGTCGGGAATACCCGCTCACGCAAGCCAGTATTGTTCCAGTTCGTTGGCGTACGGTCCTTCGAGATAAAGAATTCTTCTACACCGTTCATGCCGGCCTTATCGCCAAGGTTATGGGTAGTGTTATTGTTCTCCATATCGCGAACCAACAACCAGTAACCCGTTCCCGTAGGAATGTCATAGGTGTCTTTGGTATCACCATCACCATTCTGATCCCACGTACGTGGAGCTACCTGTGCGAAGTTCATCGGGTCGATGGCATCCGTACAGTAGGTGTTCCACTCTTCGAATTCACACCAGTTGATTACCGTATACGTACGGAATACTTTGTAGCAAGCCTCACCTTCAGCGTCAGCGAAGTATTCGCTGTCCTTCACGTTAACGGCCAGTACATCGCAACCCAGTTCGTAGTATTCTACACCTGGTACCGTGCTCAATGCACCACAAGCTACCTCTACGTCAGCAGGGAACTTGATGTCATATTCGTGTACAGGAAGTACTACTACTTTCTGCTCACACAGTTTGCTCTTCACTTCAACACCTTTTACAGTGCGAACGGCAGTCCAGCTACGCGTATAGTAACCAGCATCGCAGTGCAGGCTAGAGTCTACCGAGTAAACAACTGTTCCAGAGCATTCCAGACCAGTGATTAATGGTGCACCCCAGATCTTGTTCGATTCCAGCTCGTCATAGATCTTAGCACGACCTTCTTTGTCCGTACACTTCACGTAAGACGTTTCAGGTGCATAGCACACTGGCGTAACTTTGTCTTCCAGGTGGATTTCCAACCAGCAGTAGCTCTTATTGCCAGCGTTATCCCAGCCCCACAGTTCGATTACTACATCCTGACCCATATCACAGCAGAAGAATTCTACGTAATCCAGCATCGGTGAGTAGAAGCTACCCGCATGCGGGCCTTCCTTGATTTCCGTGAAATCGTTGCGGATATTCTTGTCGTTGTTCAGGTCGTAATCCCAGTTGCCATCAAAGTAGCCGGATTCCAGGCAGTCTTTGCTAACAATCCGGCGTACCTTCATCGACGTCAGCGTACAGTTGTCGAAAGAACCTTCGTCAACATCAGCTACAGAAGCTTTGCCGTATACAATACCCTTGTCACCAGCGTAGTAGTCGCCAGGCGTACGGGTCAGCGTAATATTCAGTTTGTCGTCACACTTCATGACCGGAGCCACTTTGTCGACAACCGTGAATTCTACAGTAGCAGTTGCCGTGTTGTAGCAACCGTCAAATGCATCGATCAGCAGGCGGTGACGTCCCAGCGGAATACCAATCATTGTCTTCTTACCACCTACAGTGATAATCGGATAGTTGGCAGGCAGGTAATCACCCTGATCAACAGGAATACCATACAATACGATATCGCGAGATTCTACCTTGTAGCTCTTCGTGATGTTCGCCGAACAGTTGTCCGTTACTTTAACACCAAGGGCTTTTTCCAGACCAGCGTCATCCAGCGGCAGGGTTGCCGTGCAATCCATTGGGCCCGTAGAAATTTCGCCACCTTTGTAAGCAATCTTCGGTGCTTCCTGATCGTAGGCTTTGATCAGGAAATCTGGATACGCTACAATGCCGCCGACACACCAGTCGAATACCTCGATCTTCACCTCGATCTTCTTACCTGATCCGCAAACAGGGAAGGTAGTCGTCTTAGCAATAGTGGTAGAGAAGTTGCACTCCAGATCGAAAATGTTGTACTTCACCCCACGCACTGTCCAGGACAGGTGATCCTTCATCACAGCAGCAACATCTACATTGCCGTCACATACGTTCTTGACAATCTCATAAGACTTATCAAGGTAGTTGGCTAAACTTGGACGATAGAAGTTAATCGTTTGCTTAGATGATGATTCGTTGCCATAGCAATCCACAGCAATGAACGTACGCGTGATGTACGCATAAACACCCGTCTGCAAGATTGCTTCGCAGTTGTTGTAGTGGATTTCGTCAGAAACCTTCAACTTCAGGCTGCTAGTAGCACAGCAGTTGTCGTCCAGCTGTGGGCGGCCAGCAAACCACTTGTAATCGCTTTTTAACCAGCTGTCGGATACATTCAATACCCGGCTGATTTCCATGCAGTAGAAATCAACAGGATCAAGGTCCTCAACATCAGGACCAGTCTTGTCTTCGGCAATAACCTTACCCCAGCAGATAACGTTATTGTTCGCATCGAACAGACCATACGTCCAGCCACCTAACGGGCTAACCCCATCAACAGTAGCATTGTTGGTGGGGTCCAGGTCGTTCACCCGAATAGTTGCAGGGGAACATGATCCATCAGATACATTATTTCTTGTCAGGGTAAACTGACAATTTTCATCCAGCGTTACCGTTACCGTGAAGCAGCCACAACCGCTTCCCTGTGCAACAGCTTGCTGGGGTCCTACCAGAGTAGCCACCATAACTAGCGCCATGCTAGTGATCTGGCCCATCCAGCGGGACATACGAACGAAAGTAGAGTTCGTTTTTCCCATAAGATTACAATTTGTGAGATTAATTAAGCAATAAAGGTTAATACTATACTAAAAAAACTTTAGTCGTCTTGGTCGAACATAGTGTAAAAAGCACAATTATGCCCCATTTGGGACATTATGCACTATTAAACTTTGCTAATGTAAGGCCTTTGCGGCAAACCTGGGTAATATTTTTTCACAACAATGATAATTAACCCATAAAGTGAATTGTCGTAGGATATTTTTTTATATAATAGGTTTTCAGTAGAAAAATAATCTAAACACCACCTATCTGCCTCGCACGTGAAATATCCTGTGTATATAAAGTTAAATCAGCCCCAAACATGGTGATTGTCCCGCTTGAAGTAGGCTGTCGTAAAGAGCAAGCCTTCTTACGACAGCCTATTCATCTTGGTTTATTTAGAAAATTTTGCTGAATTCTCTTTACTGACAAGGAATTTTTCCTACCCGCCGGGCATGTCGTCCGCCTTCAAACTTAGCATCCAGGAAGGCCCCAACGATAGTTAGTGCATTAGCCTCCGAAACAAAGCGGACTGGCAGCGCCAGTGCATTGGCATCATTATGCTCCCGGGCCAGGCGCGCCAGTTCTTCGGTCCAGCATAATGCGGCACGAATACCCTGGTGTTTATTAGCCGTCATAGCAACGCCATTTCCGCTCCCACACAATAAAATACCCAGTTCGGCTTCGCCTGCTTCGATAGCATTCGCAGCAGGGTGGATAAAATCGGGGTAATCCACTGAATCCGGAGAACTGGTACCAAAGTCAAGAACCTGATATCCCCGGGCGGTAAGCATGTCAACAATAGCCTGTTTATACGGATAACCAGCATGGTCACAGCCCAGGGCTATCGTTTTCATTTCCGGTGTAGTCATAGCCGGTTACTGTGTAAGTTGTTGTTGCAATTGGGGAGGTAGTGCATTTTCCGTTGGTTCCGTTTGATAAGCAGCGAACTTCTTTTTCAGTTCTGCCAGGAAGGCTTCATCCTTGTTTGATTCTGCATCATTAAGGAGGAAAGACATGGTTCGCTTAGCCAAATCATATTCAAACTGGTAGCTCGACGCCAGGATATCCGGACTGATTGAGTCGTAATAAGCCAGTTCCTGTGCTGTTTGCTCTGCTAATATTTCAAGGTGCGGCTTCGCCTTATCATACGCACCCGCCTGCAGATAGATATCCAACATATAGTGGGTCTTGTAATCATAAGGGAAATTGAAAGCCGGGAAAGCTTCAAAATAGCGATCGATCAAGGCAATGGCCTTCTCTTTATCTTCCTTGATCAGCAGTTCTCCGGCAGCCCGCCGAATAGCCAATTGGATACTCTGCACACTCGGGGTGTAGCTGCGGTCGATAAAGGTTTTTTGTTTATCAAAGTTACCCCAGCGGAACTTTTCCATTACATTCTTATAGAAAGCATCCGTATTGACTCCACCGCTACCGATCAATCCAAAGCTAGGATCGCTGGGTGTGCGCTTGGGAGTAAGTCGTAAGGCCAACCCTTCCAGTTGGGTATAATCCTGCAGCCCGAATAGCTTATCCGGCCGGGTTGTAACGGCAAAATAGATGGGCCTTTCCCACAGGTTCGAGCCAATAATATCCAAAATAGCCAGTTCATCCTTTAATATATAGGAGTCGGTTCCCAGGTTTAGGGGAATTTGATTAGCCACGGTTGTATCTCCAGCCTGGATCAAACCTGCTTGTTCAGCGGCTGCCCGATCTACTGGCAGATAGACCTGCTTGGTAGGCAAGTAGCTCTCTGTAAACTGACCATTACGCAACGGCAGCGGATGTTCCTCACCAATAAAGCGGAGGAAATCCTGAATGCTCATTGGGTTACTCGGTGAGCCATCCGGAAATAAAACCTGATTGCGGCGATTCCCCCGATAAGCATCACTGGATAGTGTTAGTTTGAGCGGAGGTGAGTCATTTATTTTGCGGCGCAGTAAATCGATATACCAGTCGACGGCAATTAAGCTCAAATTGACAACCCTGATGTCGCGGCGAATTCCTTCTACTTCCTGCGCATACCATAAGGGGTAGGTATCATTATCCCCATACGTAAAGATAACCGCATTGGGGGCGCAGGATTCCAGGAAGTTGGAAGCGTAATCACGGGAAGCATAATGACCTTTTCGGCTGTGATCATCAAAATTCTGAGTACCCATAAGTAATGGCGCGCTGAGTACTGCCAAAGAGGCTAATATTCCAGCCACCGATCCACTCAAGCGGGCCCGCTCCCGCAGTACCTCAAAAAGCGCCAATACCCCCATTCCGATCCAGATGCAGAATGTAAAGAAGGACCCAATAAGTACATAATCGCGTTCCCGCGGTTCGTTGGGGGGCTGGTTGGAGTAGATAATAATGCCTATTCCGGTAATAATAAATAAAGCTAACAGCGCCAGAAAGTCATTGCGGCGTTGCACGAACTGATAGACCATGCCCAGTATGCCAAATAATAGGGGCAAGAAGTAGTACTTGTTGCGCGCCGGATCCTGGCGTTGTACATCGGTGAGCATGTCTTCATTACCCAGGCGCATTTCATCGATGAACTTAATCCCGGAAAGCCAGTGTCCGCTCGATTTGTCCCAGGGATAATACCCCTGGTCACCATTTTGGCGACCTACAAAATTCCACATAAAGTACCGCCAGTACATCCAATTGAGTTGGTAATTCCAAAAGAACTTGAAATTATCCAAGCCATTAGGCCGACCCACAGGAAGAGGTGCCTGTGGATTCAACCCCATCCATTGTTTATACAACTCTGGCCGCCCTTGCGAAGGGTCTCCCATCCTGGGCAGCATCCGTTTTACATTATCGGCATATATATAGGATATCTTCTGGTCAACCACTTCATAACGGTCCCCTACCCGACCGTAGCGATCTTCCGTTTTCACATCAATCGGGCTGGCGTCAAAATTGGGCCCCCGCAAAAGAGCCCGCTCCCCATATTGCTCGCGGTTCAGGTAAGGAATTAAGCGCATCGCATCACTCGGCACGTTCATATTGATGGGTGTTCCGGCATTAGCACGGGTAACGACCATTCCATACGTTGAGTATGCAATAACGATCAGAGTCAGGGTAACAATAATGTTTTGCAGGGTAGCATTTTGGTGTTGTTTGGCATAGCGCAAACCCCAGGCAATGACCCCAACTACAATCAACAACAAGGGTATTAAGCCGCTGTTGAATGGGAGCCCCAGCGAATTGACCATAAAGAGATCAAGAGCACCCCATAACTTCGGTAATCCTACGATAATCAACAGTTGGATGACACTAATCACCCCGACGCCAGCTGCTGCCGCTGCTGCCATCCCCCAAAAAGTAGGATTCTTCCTTTTTTTGAAGTAGTACAAAAGTGCCAGGGCTGGAAAAGTCAGGATACTCAGTAAGTGAACGCCAATGGAAAGACCCGCAGCATAGACCGAGAATATCAACCAGCGATCGGTCTGCGGGGTATCCGGAAGCACGTACCACTTCACCGCTGCCCACAACGTCAGCGTGGTAAAGAGGGTCGACATGGCATAAACTTCTCCTTCTACGGCAGAAAACCAAATTGAGGAACTAAAAGCAGTTGCCAAGCCCGCAGCAATCCCCGCTCCGGCCAGTGCGAATGACTGTCCTGCATCGGGTTCTGTATCCCGACCCACCATAGCTAATTTGCCCAGCATAACGGTAGTCCAGGCAATAAGGGCAGCGGCAAAAGCCGTACACAGCCCCGACATCAGGTTGACAGCGAAAGCAATATCTGCAGGATCGCTGGAAAATACCGACCCCAGCCAGGCGAAGATCCGGCCAACAAGCAGGAACAAAGGTGCCCCGGGGGGGTGTACAACCTGAAGCTTATAGGCCCCGAGGATAAACTCCCCACAATCCCATAAACTACCCGTGCGTTCTGCTGAAAAATAATAGACTACAGCAGCAACAGCAAATACTAACCAGCCAGCGAAGGAGCCTAGGCGCTTATATGACCACATGTAAATAAGAGTTAATGGCGTTTGGCAAATAAATAATTCCCTATCAGACAACTGATTACAAGGAACGTTTACCAGAACTGCAAAGCTAAAAAAATATTGCCAAGTTCAGCCCTTAATCCTTTCGATAATGGCCAAAGTTTATCCGGAATCGCTCCCGTGGTTTTTTTTCACCTTCCACAGCAGGCTTCTGCCGCTTTTCTGGCAAGGCTGCGTCTGAAAGTTTACCTTTGTGGAAACGCAAGCATTCCGCGCCATGAAATTTCTCTTTACCCTCGGCATTATCTACCTCGCCTACCGCATTTTATTCGCGCGTAGTTTCGGTGGTAATCCCTTCGAGCAAAATGACAGGCAAGGTCACGTGCGCCAGGCACCGCCGGAACCTCCCCGGCGCCAGGCACCACCGCCTGCTACTAACGATGGAGAGTATATCGATTACGAAGAAGTAGATTAACATGACAGACCCTTCCTCCTTGCGCATCGGCGATCTGGTGCTCTACAAGAACAACCAATTTATTGCCTTCAACAAGCCGGCAACTATTCCGGTGCAGGATGATCCGCAGGGAGACAAATCCCTGCATGCCCTGGGAGAAATTTACACCAAGGGGACGTTGTTCCTCACCCATCGCATTGACCGCCCAGCTAGTGGTATCGTGCTTTTTGCGAAAACCAAATCGGCACTCGCCGCAGTAAACGAACAGTTCCGCGAACGGCTTATTGAGAAAAAATATCTCGCCGTAGTGGGTAATCCACCCCCCGAAAAGTCAGGAACCCTGCGCCACTATTTGCGAAAAGACGGCCGTACCAACCGGACCCAGGCCAGCGATCAGCCTGCTGGCGGCGCCCAGGAAGCCGTTCTGAATTACGAATGGATCAGCAGTAGTGAAAACTACCACCTCCTCAAGATTGACCTCATTACGGGTCGGCATCACCAAATTCGGGCACAGTTGGCAGCCATCGGCTGTCCAATCAAAGGTGACGTGAAATATGGCTTCCGCCGCAGTAACCGCGATCGATCTATCCACCTTCACGCCTGGCAATTAGCATTTACGCACCCCGTTTCCCAGGAGCGGGTCCACCTCGAAGCTCCTCCACCCGATGAAGTGGTATGGAATGCCCTGTGTACGGAAATTGGAAATTAGAAATTAATCCTATTGTCGACTTCCTCAATCATCAAAGGCTACCGCTGCGGTGGCTGACTCGGCCTCACTTCAATCTTACTGGGTAAGGTTCGGGGTGGCATCCGTAGTAAATCAACCACCATCTGGCCAAGATCTTCGGGCTGGATCTTCCATGCATCCGCATCACTAGGAACACGATCATTAAAATAGGTACTTACCGAGCCAGGCATGATCGTCGTAGTTTTAATCCCTGCATCACGCAAATCGAGCATGATAGCCTGAGAAAAACCTACCAAGCCAAACTTACTGGCATTATAAGCGGATCCGCCCGGAAAGAAATTAGCCCCGGCCAGACTGGCCATCGTAATGATATACCCTTGCGACGCTTTCAAGGCTGATAAACAGGCTTTTATACTGTAAAAAACGCCCGTAAGGTTCGTGTCGATGGTTTCCTGCCATTGCTCAACGGTGATCGTTTCGATATTCGCAAAATGACCTACCCCGGCATTCGCTACCAGGACATCCAACTGTCCCCAGGTGGCCAATAGCTGAGCTACTGCTTGTTCCTGGCTGACCAGATCGCGGACATCCGCCGCCAGCCCTAGTGCTTGCCGGGGGTAACTCCGATTAATTTCCAATGCAGCTGCTTTCGCTGCATCCAGGCTTCTGCTGGTCAGCGCGACCCGCATTCCCTGCGCAGCCAGGGCCATTCCAATGCCAAACCCAATGCCTTTACTACCGCCGGTAATAAGGGCTACTTTTCCGGTTAATGTTGGTGTACTATTCATGCTTTTGGGAACGCTTTGCCAAAGAGATAGTTCAAAAAACGGATTTTTCCTCGCGTTAATCCCCTTTCTACCAGGCTCGGTCTGATAAACTGGCACCGCCCGGGCATTAGCCTTTATTTTGGAGAAAAAAACAAGCTTATGTGTTCTTCCCATTCCCATCACACCCGATACGAATATCGCCAACAGCATCGGCATCACTATTACCGGTCTCCCAAAGCGCGCTTTTTAAAACAGGTGCGTAGTTTCCTGGTCTTCCAGTTGGTTATGACTGTTCTATTCATCACCGGCCACGGTATGATTGGTTTGTGGAAGATAAGTATGTTCTGGGCCATTGGCCTGGGCATTGGCTATATCCGCCATTTTGGCTGGCCAGGTGCGGAAGGTTTTCTCAGCAATGATTATCTGGAGTGGTTGGACGAAAAAGATCGGCAAAAGGGAGACACACCGACCGAAGATCCAAGCCCCAAAAAGGCTTCCTGGCGGGATCGGGATTTGGTGTAATTGCTCGCGTTGCTCGCAAGGTTTATGCCGTTCGCGTTGCTCACTCAGTTTATGCCGTTCGCGTTGCTCACTCGGTTTATACCGTTCGCGTTGCTCACTCGGTTTATAAGGTTTACATAAACTGAGCGAACGTCAGTGAGCGATATAAACCGAGCGAACGCCAGTGAGCGATATAAACCGAGCGAACGCAGTGAGCGATATAAACCGAGCGAACGCCAGTGAGCGATATAAAACCTCTCCAGCTTACATCATACCCAACACTCGGCAGGCCCAGATAATCCAGGGAGTAGCCGCCAGGAAAATCACCAGGTTAGCTGCCGTAATAATCCCCCCCTGCTGATATACCTCGCGGGGAGTGATATAACCACTGCCGATAAAAAAGACATTACAACTTGATCCCTGAGGAGTAATTGCTGCGAAATAATTGGTAGCAAATGACAAACTAAATGCCATCAGGGCTACCGGGACCTGTGCGGCCACGGCTACCTCCAAAAAAACGGCATAGAGTGCCAGCAAGTGGGCCGTTTGGCTAACAAACAAGTAGTGGATCAGCACATACAAAATCGTGAGGAAGATGTAAACCTGGGTACTGCTCAGCGATACTAGCTGAGCAGAAATCTTACTCCCCAGGGTGCCCATGAATCCCAGTTCGTTGAGCGAGCTGCTCATCATGTACAAGATAGCAAACCACAGAAAAGTCTCCAGCGCATCTCCACCTTCCCGCCGCAAATCTTTAAGCGTATAGACCCCGGTCAGGATTAAAACTCCCAATCCAGCCAGGGCAACAACCGCCAGGTTCAGGTTGAGTACCCCTGCCAACGCCCAGCAAAGGACCATTGCCGCAAAAGTCACCCCGGTGATTAACTCTTTACGACTTATCGGGCCCATTTCGCGAAGAGCCCTGGCTGCCGCCAGTGGCGCCTCGGGCGTACTCCTTGCATCAGGTGGAAACGTGCGGTAGAGTAAGTAAGGTAAAAGCACCAGTCCGATCAAACAGGGAACCGAACTTACCAGTAACCAGTTGCCAAAACTCATATCAACCCCATACTGGGCCGCAATCCCCGCTCCTACCGGATTAGCGGCCATCGCCGTAAACCACAAGGCAGAGGAAACGGTCAGACTGGCGATACTCACCATCATCAGATAGGCTCCCGTACGGCGCTGGGTACCATCTTCGGGTGAGGAATTGGTATCCAACGCCAGAGACAGCACAATGGGATACAATACCCCCGACCGGGCAGTATTGCTGGGAATAGCCGGCCCCATTAGGGCATCGGTAGCGACGACACAATACCCCAGGCGCAAGGTAGAATGCCCGAATCGCCGGATAAAATACAAGGCAATACGTTGGCCCAGTCCCGAGTGGATAATCGCTTTGGCAACCAGGAATGAGGATAAAATCAACAGCATAAAGCCCTCCGAAAACCCCGAGAATGCTTTTTCCGGGCTGAGAACTCCAGTAATAACAGCCATCACCATAGCCAGTAAGGCGGCTAAAAAAATGGGCAGCGCATTCACCAATACAGCTATGATGGCCGTTATGAAAATAGCAAACAACCGCCAGGCTGCCGGCTGCAAGTCCCAGGGAATCGGCAAATGCCAGATAATTACACCGATAACTACCACAGCTATCCGGCGCAGCCACACGTAAGGAACATTTTCCGGCTGCGTCGATGAAGAGGATGATTTTAACACGATAGTCGCTTTTTCAAAGGTGTTCAAGATGATGAAGCCTCCGGAAGGTAAGAAAAATGCCTGATTTACGTGAGGTTAATCGGCCGAATGGCAATGCACTAATTTTTGCCTGGTTTTAAAATATAGGGGCAGGAGTAGTAATGCTTGCGGCTACCAAAATGGGAAATTTGCCCGCCTACGGGGGGTGGGAAACTTGTCTGCCTACGGCAGATGAGAAATCTGCAGTTGGCAGTGAACAGTTGGCAGCCCCTCCTACCCCAGGCTACGGCCGATAATAAACGACCAATGCTCAACGAGCCCGCCAGAGGCGGATAAATAACACTAAACATGGAGATTAAGCGCGTGTTTCCGACAACGCCATACGTTTAATTTCTTAGCCGTGGCCATACGGCCGGTGTATTGCGAACGTAAGCGGCAAACTCAGGATGATCCTGGTATTTTTTTTCCAGCAAAGGCACTCCGGAAACACGCAGCAGTAGCCAGGTAATGGTTAACGGACTGATCACCCACACAATAGCTCCAGTAAAAGGCAGCGTAAAAATCCAGATACCCCACCAAACAAGGATCTCTCCAAAATAATTAGGATGGCGCGAAAATCGCCATAGCCCGGTCATGAGCAATCGCCCGCGGTGGTCCGGGTTTCGCTTGAAGCGAACCAGCTGATAATCAGCCAGCGCTTCCCAGTACCAGCCTACGCCAAAAATGAACAGTCCCAAAAAGTGAAATCCCGGCCACCCCTGCAGGGGTTGCTGAGCCGCCCCAATAATGGGTAAAGCAATGATAAACATAAAAAACCCCTGGAGCATGAAAACCTGCGTCAGGCTGCGCCACACCCATTGACTGCCCCATTCCGCGCGCCACTGCCGGTACCGAAAATCTTCTGCACCCTGGCGCCGGTGCCGCAGCCAGATATGGCCGGCCAGACGTATCCCCCACAGCGCAACCATGCTCACTAGCACACCATATTCCCGGGTCGGGTTCCCCAGAAACCAGCCTAGCCCGGCCACCAGCACAAAGCCTAAGCCCCAGCCAATATCAGCGAGACTGTTATCGCGGCGGATTACCGCCAGCACAAACCATCCGAGTTGGTATAGCAAAATGGCCGTCGCGGCAATGAGAACTAAGATCATAACGTTCTAATTTGGGTAGCTGTAGGGGGAATCTTCCGTTTAGGCCTCCAGGCCTTGTTTCGTTAAAAATACGCAAACTGATGAAAATCAATTGCGCAAGGTGACCCCCGTCAATCTAATTCCCTGGAGAATATTCCATCTTGCCTATAAATCCAAAACCATATAGTATGAATGTCCTCGCACCAGTCAAAAGCATCATGAGCACCGGACTCATTACCGTTAACCCCGCCGATAAGCTGACGGTGGTTAAGGAGGTGTTCGACACCCACAACATCCACCACATTCCGGTGGTCCGGTTTAAAGAAATCGTGGGAATCATCAGCAAGACCGATTTCCTGCACTTTATGCGGGGCTTCAGTCGAAATGATGAAGACCGCTTCGTCAATTACGCACGATTGCGGGCTTACAGCGCAGAAGATATTATGACGAAAGGGCTCGCCAAGCTTACGCCGAATGATCGCATCAACGTTGCCCTGGAAATTTTCCTGGCCAATCGTTTCCACGCTATTCCGGTAACCGAGAATAACGACCTCGTGGGTATCGTCACAACCTTCGACATTATCAAAGCCCTGGCCGTTGAAGAAATTTCTCCGGAACAAATTCTGGCCAACCGCAAAACAGATTAATTCCACGAATAAATTATCCTCTATGAATAGAATTTGACACTTCTACCAGGCAAATGGATTCATCAGGTAAAGAACCCTCTCCTCCCGGAGAGAGGTTCTTTGCCATACTAAAACGGCATGTATGAAAAAGATTCTCGTCCCAACTGATTTCTCTGCTGCTGCTGCCAATGCGTTTTTATATGCCCAGCAATTAGCTCGCCACTGGCAAGAGGCCGAGATCAAGGTTATCCATGCTTACCAACCGGTCATGGATGCCGTCAACCCCTACTGGCAAGCGCCTTCTCCGGAGTATGTCAGCATGAAGGAAGGTACCCTGGAACGGTTTGTTGGCCGCCATCGAATACAAAACCCGCCGGATAGTAACACCCTTGTTAAGGAGGTTATTATCCGCAAACAACTCCTGATGGGCTATGCAAGTGAAGAGATCGTTCAACTGAGCAAGGAGTATGATTTGATTATCATGTCTACCAGTGGTGAAAGCAATTTGTTACGACGTTTTTTTGGTAGTGTATCCACCCACGTTGCCCGGTATGCCAACTGCCCGGTCCTGCTGATTCCTCCCGATGCCACTTTTACGGGTATAGCGAAAATTGTTTTTGCTACCGACCATCAACCCCAGGATCCAAGCCTGATTCCGCGGCTTCTGGAAATGCCCTTCATTAAGGCGCAAAACTTACATATTGTTCATGCCGATAATGGTGAATCCGCCAACTTTGTTGCGGATCACTACCTGTGTACGTTGGCCCGTTCGGTAAACAATGACCTGGAATGCCAGACGATTAACCTCCAGAGTGATTCCGTCTGGGAAGCCCTCGAAACCTACGTCCAGGAGCACGACATCGACCTGGTTGCCATGGGCACCTTACACCGCAACCTGCTGGAACAACTCCTGCACCACAGTACTACCCGCGACCTGGTCCTACATGCAACTACGCCTATGCTGGTCATGCATAATGTTGATCATGTATAAAAGGTGAGGTGGCTTGGGCAGTGATGTTTCTAACCTAAAATAAGCGTATGGGTGCTGGGAATTCGCGGATGGGGTATCATTAATACTGTTTAAGGCTGGACCAGCCCAGACGCAGGAGAACTACGCCAGATCGGCAAGCTTTATCAACCAAGGACAGCTGCCTTTTTATACCTCGAGTGGCGTACGGTCGCGCACCCGATCCATTTCTATTTTGAGGCGCTGGTAGCTGCTCTCTGATAACTCCACCAGGGGGAGACGGACTTCCTTTGTACACAGCCCCCGGATTTCCATGGCAGCTTTAATACCTACCGGATTACCTTCGCAATACAACCACGGGTGAACATCGAGTAAGTCCGCATGAATTTGGGCGGCAGTATAAAAATCCCCACTCAGTCCACACCGAACCATGGAGGAGAACTGCTGTGGAAAGACATTTGCAATAACGCTGATAACGCCATCTGCTCCACATGCCAGCATAGGTAGTGTGAGTACATCATCTCCAGACAAAACCAGCAGGTGATCGGGCCGGTTTTTCAACAACTGCATCGCTTGCCCCAAATCACCCGAAGCCTCCTTCACGGCCACAAATTTATCGCTGGCTTCGGCCAGGCGTAAAACCGTTTCAGGCTTAACATTCGACCCCGTCCGGCTGGGTACATTATAGATGATAATAGGCACTGGAGAGACCTCGGCGATGGCCATATAGTGCCGGAAAATACCCTCCTGGGGTGGTTTATTGTACGCGGGGCTGCTTGACATGATGGCATCAAAACCTTCCAGATTATAATTTTGAATGCGATCCACCAGCATACTGGTCCAATTGCTGCCAAATAATCCGGCCACCAGAGGCTTCCGCCCGGCAACAGTCCGCAGGGTAAAGTCAAAAACCTCCCGGCATTCTTTCGAGGTGAGGGTTATCGCCTCCCCGGTCGTACCCAAAGACACGATGAAATCAACCCCTCCCTGGATGACAAATTCAATAATACCCTCCAGGGCGGTATAGTCGACAGCCTGGTTTCGGAAGGGCGTGGTTATTGCTACGCCCGTACCGCTAAGCTTGTGCTGCTTCATGTCTGGTGTTCGTCTTTTTTAATAAAACCTCCATTTCCTGGATAAACCCTGCTAAGCCTTGTTTATTGGCAACATCAATCATTACATCATAGGCATATGTATGCTCCGTAATCGGGCCAACCTTAAGATGAGCTGGTGTCAAGGCAGCAATATATTCGGCATGTAAATCACTAACGGGATTCAGGTTTATCAATACATCGAAGGTATGGTCGCAGAAGTCGGTCACATTAGCCCCATTGGGACGAAGAGCCCAATCGATGTTTTTTAGATTATAATACCGGAACGTGAAATTGGGATCTTCCTGTTTACTGTCAAAAAAGCCCAGGGTTTTTACCCGTTTACCTTGTTCCCGCAACTGGTCAGCATAAGCTAACACGGTAGTACGAGTTGCCAGTTCGGTAGCATTAAACAGGATACCAATGTTTAGCGCCTCTGAAAAATTGACCGGCTGGCGGGCTTCCCGTCGGCGTTGGTTAAGTTGGTTGAACAAATATTTATTGCGCAACCGCAACCTGATGGATTGAATAAGTCCCATATTTAGTTGGTGTTAGCCACCTCTCTTTTACTGCATTAAGTAAGGGGGATGCACAAAAGAGCTGCCGCAGCCATTTGCTTCAAGCAGGTAGTTTCTCCAAAAGAACGTGCCAGAGGTGAGCGTATTGCTATCCCGGGAAAGGTATAGCGCAATTACTTATTGTTGCGCTTTTTCTTTTCAGGTGTTGGTTCGGGTTCAGGTTCTTCAGATACCTCAACGACGGACCCCATCCGGCTATATTTCTCAATGCGTTCCAGGATGCGTTCATCCGGGTCCATGTCCTGTACCTCTGACAGCGCCTTTTTTAACTGGCGCTTCAGGAGTTTCGCCATTTCTTCGGGGTTGGAATGAGCCCCCCCCGTGGGTTCTTTGATGATGCCATCGATTAACCCTTGTTCGAACATATCGTCAGCAGTAAGCTTAAGTGCTTCTGCTGCCTGCTCCTTGTAGTCCCAACTGCGCCATAAGATCGACGAGCAGGATTCCGGCGAAATGACCGAGTACCAGGTGTTTTCCAACATATATACCCGATCACCCAAACCAATACCGATAGCCCCTCCGGAGGCCCCTTCGCCAATGACTGCACAGACGATAGGAACTCGCAACTGCGCCATTTCAAACAAATTCCGGGCAATAGCTTCTGCCTGGCCTCGTTCTTCTGCTTCAATACCCGGGAAAGCTCCCGGGGTATCAATCAGGGTGACAACCGGAAAGTTGAATCGCTCGGCCAGCTTCATCAGGCGCAATGCCTTGCGGTACCCTTCCGGGTTCGCCATCCCAAAGTTGCGGAACTGCCGCATCTTGGTATTAACCCCTTTTTGGTGGCCAATGATCATTACCGTCTGCCCGTCCAGGTTAGCCAGGCCACCGACAATCGCTTTGTCGTCATTGACAAAACGATCACCGTGGAGTTCGATGAACTTGCGGCACATCTGGTTTATATAGTACAGGGTATACGGCCGCTCCGGATGACGCGATAACTGTACACGTTGCCACCCCGTCAGGTTACTATATATCTCCCGGCGCTTATTCGTAATCTTGCGCTCCAGGGTCTTGATCATCTCCGTGACGTCAATGTCGCCATCTTCCCCTACCTCTTTGAGTTTTTCCAATTGCTCATAAAGGGTTTCCAAAGGCTTCTCAAACTCCAAAAAGACCATATTAAACGGGCTTTGCGTTCCAAAATCAACCAATTCCTGCTGGTGACTCCCGCGGAAGTCACCACAAAATTAGCAATCTGCGGCTTGCTGTAACGGCAATTGGAATTTTTTTTCGTTTTTTTCCTCTCAAGTATTGCGCGATTAACCTTAGGAAGTTATTTTTGCACTCGCTGCGGTGAAAAGCACTGTCGCAATATTGAAATTTCACGGTTCGGTAGTTCAGTTGGTTAGAATACGTGCCTGTCACGCACGGGGTCGCGGGTTCGAGTCCCGTCCGGACCGCTTTCACCCGCCGAAGCTCCTTGGAGCAAAGGTAGGTAACCTCCCGCCGCAGTTCATCACAAAAACTGCGGCGGGCTTTTTTTCCTCCAGCATTGGTGAGATTTATCCCCTCCCGGCTCGAGGAACACGCATACAAACGTGTATGTAGTTTTTGCATGAACATTAACAACCTTGGGTTGTTGAAAGATATGCTGCGCGGCATCAGCCGCCCGGCGCTTTTCAGTCGTGGGGAACTTGAGGTTCCTGTAAGTCGGCTTTGATATATAAAGGACTAATGCTCCTAACCAGGCATTAGTCCTCAAGGTTCGGTAGTTCAGTTGGTTAGAATACGTGCCTGTCACGCACGGGGTCGCGGGTTCGAGTCCCGTCCGGACCGCAAAAAGCCTGAGCATTTGCTCGGGCTTTTGTGTTTATAGCTGCACACAATTAAGGAGCGGTGAATCAGTGAGGTCCGGACGGGGCGAGAAGTTTATCCCGATGAGCCCTGCGAATCGGGAAGTCCCGTCCGGACCGCAAAAAGCCTGAGCATTTGCTCGGGCTTTTGTGTTTATAGCTGCACACAATCAAGGAGCAGTGAATCAGTGAGGTCCGGACGGGGCGAGAAGTTTATCCCGATGAGCCCTGCGAATCGGGAAGTCCCGTCCGGACCGCCTATTTTGTTATGCAAGATTTCCACTACGTCTACATCCTGAAATGTGCAGGCGGGAAGTATTACACCGGATGCACCCAGGACCTCGAAGATAGATTAGCGCGACACCATCGCGGATCCGTCCCCGCCGAAGGCCACTGGAATTAGTCTCCTACATCGCTTTCCGCGACAAGTACAAAGCCTTTCAATACGAAAAATACCTGAAAACCGGTTCCGGAAGAGCGGTTTTTTCAGTGCAGTAGCATTGAGAATGTATCCTTTGCCCTTCAGGTCGATATCGATATAGGTGAGACCGGAGTGTTAAACCAGGTTCTCTTCCAATAGGGCCAGGGAGAAGATCCCCCCTGCTGGAAGTATTGGACACATGGTTTTGAGTGGCACGTTCAAGTTCTTCTATTCCCCATCTAATCCAATCTGAATAAATCAAAGTACTCTTTAAAAATATAGAGGCGATTTCTTTGCATACCCGATATTTCATGAAGAACTCCCAAGCGCTCTAATTCTTTGATCAGTTTGTATGCCGTTACATTGGATTTACCAATGACTTTTTCTACCTCATTGACACTTAAAATGGGCTGGGTATACAACTGATCGACAACCTTTAGTCCATCTCCTGCTCTGGAACCGATGCTTTTCAACCGTTCGGGTAACTCCTTTTGTAGTTGCAAAATCCGGTCAAATACCTGAACACCCTTCCTGGCAGTCTCCTTCACGCCAACTAAAAAGAATTTAAGCCATTGGGAGAGATCGTTGTGGGTACGTACCCGCATCAAATTATCATAGTACAAGACTCTGTTCTTCTCAAAAAAATCAGACAGATATAAAATCGGTTGCTTTAAAATTCCTCTATTCACCAGATATAGTGTTATCAACAGGCGCCCAACGCGTCCGTTACCATCGAGAAAGGGGTGAATCGTTTCAAATTGATAATGGATCAGCGCAATACGGATCAAATCAGGAATAGGAATAGCTTCGTCATTAGCAAACTTCTCCAGATCAGACATTAAGTCAGGAACAGTATGATGGACTGGGGGAACGAAAACAGCATCCCCAATAGTTGCCCCACCAATCCAGTTTTGTGAACGACGGTACTCGCCAGGCATCTTGTTTTCTCCTCGTACCCCCGCCAACAGGGTCTTATGGACCTTACAGATGAGCCGGGATGAAAAGGGTAGTTCCTGCATGGTTTCCATGGCAACACCCATTGCTTTAATATAATTCTGCACCTCCTCCCAGTCGTTTCTTTTTTCAAAAGGGATCTCTCCTTCCTTCAGAAAGACTTCCTCCATTTGTGTTTTTGTGCCTTCAATCCTGGATGATTGCGTGGCCTCCTTAACCATATGCATGCGTATGAAGAGCTCAATATTGACGTACGTTGAGTACATATCCAATCGACCAAGCTGGCGGTCCGCTTCACTGAGCAACTGGATGACTTCCATATCATCGATCTGCCAGAATCGATGAATTGGGTTGGGTTGGAAACTCCGGTAAGATCCTTGCTGGACAATATGACCTGCTTCAAATTTATTCACCTCATGACGCTTTAGCTTCAATAAAGATACTCCTATTTAAGAATAATGGCAAAAACTTAACTAATCATCACGCTGGTTAATTTTTTTTCTTCTTTTCTTAAATAAAACACATCCAAGTGTAATAGCACAACTTGAACTGAAAGCCAAGGTATACCACAGCCCTGGCATTAATGCTTCGTCAAAATGGTGAGCGTTGAGCGTAACTCGATGCAACCCTTTCAAAGTGGACTGATTTTCTTCGCTCGCCGAAGCTCATCAGAGCGCAGGCAGGGATTCGCCCGCCGAAAGTTTAGTAGAGGCGAGTCTTCCCTCTTCACGTAAAGACCTTGCAGAACCGCATTGTCCTTTCCCAGGGCATGTCTGCTGATTTTTTACCCAACCCAATGCAAAATACCTTGCCTAAAATTGTATTTTTAATCACCCCCACGGTGCTGTCTAGTAAAAGGGCGTAGTCTGGTAACCCAGGAAACCATTGCACTCTTACTTTTATAGCCCAACGAATAACAACCATACCGTTGTGCTTTCCTCTGTAAACTGTTGAATATTCTTAAGTGGCTTGGTTAGACTTCCCTTTTGAGCCTCCTTATTTCAATTCAATAATGACCTATGAAAAGCCTGATTTCTATAGCTGCATCAGCACTGTTACTCGTAGCTGTTTACGCCTGTAAAACCGCCACTACCGGACAAGGGAAGGCTGCATTCAACTACGACTACCTGTATACGGGCATCTGGGTGGTAGACACCCTCCTTACGCTGGGGCCGGATGTTCCCAATATCGAAACCGACAAAAACGAGTACCAATTCACCCGGGAAGGAACAAGCACCACCCAGGGAACCCGCACCACGATTACACCCTTAGCCTCCGTCAGCGTTTCCTATACTATTACGGACGGTACCATCCATTTTGACCCGGGAGCGACATTTATGCAAACAAAATTTGATGCGAAAACCGGACAGCTATTGGGTACCCGATACATGGGCTTACCTGCTTACAAAATCATGGAATTAAGCCCAACAAAACTTACCCTGAAAAGTGATGCTGTTCTGATGAAACTGAAAGCTAAATAATAGCACTAGCGTAATTACACAAAAAACAATCCATATGGGACGAGTAACCCAAATCCAAATTTCAGGAGATAATGACCCACCTCTACATCCTGTAAAGTATGAAATGCACTATTTTTACTGCGATCATTGTGGTTCATTCGACATGGAACTGTATGAGGCTCGCGAAGGGTTCAGTAAAAAAATAAAGGGGGTTCGCTGCAACAATTGTGGTCAGGAATACGAACTCGGTTCGCCCTTTTTTACCCGCCATGATAACCCCCGAGCATTTACGATGGCGGATGTTCCCCGGCCGTTAAATAAAAATTACTATGAGGTAGGCAGCAAATTAGGCCCGGTTGATGATGAGCTGGAATGAATAAATGATGATCGCCATACTTTGTATTGCTTCTCCAGCAGACCGCATTTCCTTTTCACGACAGCCAGCGAGGTATCCGCCTGCCTTTCTTTAGCGGGCAATATGTCCGTTTTCCCTGTTTTTTCACTTTTCCAATACCGGTTAAGGGGAAATGTTCGTAAATATACTGGCCCTTACGTGCTGGGGCGTTTGGCAGTGTCAACAATACCCCATCGTTGCCAACGACACAGGGTATAGCCCGGTCGGTACATGGTGCTCCAGCGCTTAAGGAGGGGACCAAATGATCTGCCTTAATCCTCTTTATCTTTTTCCTATACCTATCGCTTTGTGCGGGTATAATCACTGTTAATGAGCAAATCCAATGCAAAAAGTAGTTACCTCCTGCATCTTATTCTTCCTGTTAAATGCACCCTTGTTTGCCCAAATATCCCCACGGTATAAAGACAAAAATGCACCGGTCGAAGAACGCATTGACAACTTACTGGCGCTCATGACCCTCGAGGAAAAGGTGCTGCAAATGAATCAGTGGGCTTATGGCCACAACGCCAATCCTAATAACATAGAGTCCATCATGCGAGAGGTTAGGCCGGAAATCGGTTCCCTGATCTTCCGAAGCACCAACCCCGAATACCGGAACCAAATTCAAAAAAAAGCCATGGAGGAATCCCGCCTCGGGATCCCGATTATCTGTGGTTTCGATGTTATTCACGGTTACCGAACTGTTTTCCCCATCCCCCTGGCACAGGCCTGCTCCTGGAATACCGACCTGGTTAAACAATCCTGTAGTGTAGCTGCAAAAGAGGCCTGGCTGTCGGGTATAGACTGGACCTTTTCACCTATGCTGGATGTCGCGAGGGATGCCCGCTGGGGGCGTGTCGCGGAAGGTTACGGGGAAGACCCCTATGCCAATGCCACTTTTGCTATAGCGGCTGTGCACGGGTATCAGGGCGATACGCTGGCCAACAAATATACCATTGCCGCCTGCCTCAAACATTACCTGGGGTACAGCTTGTCGGAGGGCGGCAGGGATTACCATTACAGCGATGTTTCCAATCAAACCTTGTGGGAAACCTTTATGCCGCCCTTTGAAGCAGGTATCAAGGCCGGTGCCGCCACCGTCATGAGTGGCTTCAATGACATTGCGGGCGTTCCTGCCTCCGCTAATCATTTCACCCTCACCGAGGTATTGAAAAACCGGTGGGGCCACGACGGCTTTGTTGTATCCGACTGGGGCTCTGTTAAGAACCTGATCGATCAGGGTGTGGCCAAAGACCTCAAAGAATCGGGTTTAAAAGCCTTTATGGCGGGTGTGGAAATGGACATGGTTGACAATGTCTATGTTGACCATCTGCCCAGCTTGGTGGCCGAAGGGAAAGTACCTATGTCATCGATTGATGAAGCGGTACGCCGTATTTTGCGGATCAAATTCAGACTAGGCCTTTTTGAGAATCCCTACGTAGATGTCGTTGCGGAAGAAAAGCGCTATCTGCAAAAAGAAGATTTACAACTCGCAGAACAGCTGGCTGCTGAATCCATGGTCTTGCTCAAAAACGAAAAGGAAACACTCCCGCTGAAATCCTCGTTCAAAAACCTGGCAATTATCGGCCCGATGGTAAAAGACTCCGTACATATAATGGGCTCCTGGGAAGGCCAGGGAAGGCCGCAGGATGTCGAAACCCTATGGGCCGGGTTGAATAAGGAATTTAAAGGGAAAGCTAAACTCCATTATGCCCAAGGTTGCGACTACGATGGTGAAGACACTACGGGTTTCGCTGCTGCATTGGCAGCGGCCTACCAATCGGATGCCGTCATCGTCTTCCTGGGCGAAAAGCGAAACTGGAGTGGCGAGAATGGCTCCCGGTCCACGATAGCCCTACCCCACATTCAGGAACAACTGGTAGCCGCTCTGCGAAAAACCGGAAAACCCCTTATTTTGATGCTTTCCAGCGGGCGGCCACTGGAGTTGATTCGCTTAAATAAGCTGGCCGATGCCATGGTCGAACTATGGCAACCCGGAACCTGTGGTGGCTCCGCAGCAGCCGGCATTCTTTCCGGCAGAATAAACCCCTCCGGGAAATTGGCGATTACCTTTCCGCAAACGACAGGGCAAATTCCGATCTATTACAATATGCGCCAAAGTGCCCGACCCTACTCGGGCCATTACCAGGACATCCCCCGGGATCCTTTGTACTGGTTCGGACATGGCCTGAGCTACACAACGTATTCCTACGGCCCCGTGCATTTGTCATCGACCACGATTTCCAAAGCGCAAAGGATAATTGCGGAAGTTGAAGTAACCAATACGGGAACCCGAGCCGGTAAAGAAACAGTATTATGGTTTATCGCGGACCCGGTAGCTAACATTTCCCGCCCAATGAAAGAGCTTAAGTTCTTTGAAAAGAAAACCATAAACGCGGGGGAGAAAACCATCTATCGCTTTGAAATTGATCCCATCAGAGATCTAAGCTATGTGGACAGTAATGGGACAAGACACCTGGAAACCGGTGACTACTTTGTACTGGTCAATGACCAAAAGGTGAAATTTGAGCTGATTGAATAAATACGGATTTAAGAGCGTGTTTGGGATTTGTTTTTGAAGACGAAAATGGTCAGGATTTGGTTCTCACAAAGCCATTTTCGAGGTTCGTAGCAGCGCTACGGAGCGAGGAAAGGCTGCTGTGAGGTTCAATTCATGGCCATTTGCAGGCCAAAGGGTAAATCCCAAACACGCTCTAAGTTCGACGTTAGCCTTTTCAAACCTTAATTCTAAATTTGACAAAGCACTAATTCTCCTTTAAATAATATTCCTGCAATACAAAAAAGGCTTTTTTGCGTACCCCTTGCTCGGAGATCAATCCTTTCCGGTTAAAATCATTCTGGATCTTTTTCAGAGGTCTTCGGGCTGAGCGAAAATCCATCAATATCCAGGGGGATAGCCCCACCAGGAAATCAATTTTGCGTACCATTTCCAGGTTTTTCAGATACACATCCGCCTGGTATTCTTCTGTCCATCGTTCATTGGTCTCCCCATGGAGCCCCTGAAGTGCTCCTCCACCCACTTCACTCATGATCATGGGCTTGTCATAATTGTTTTTCCATACAATATCCGGGCACAAAGATGGTGCGCCGGAATACCACCCACAATAGCTGTTAATGCCAATGACATCAACGACGGCACCTAAGGGATCATCGATAATCTTTTCGTTTTTACCCCCAGAATGAATTTCCAAAGCAGCTGTTATCAGCCGGCTGTTATCCAGGGCTCTTGCTTGCTTAGCCAGGTTGCCCAGGAACAAATTCCGGCTATCACTCACCGGGGTTTCATTCGCAATAGACCAGAACATAACCCCGGCCCGGTTTTTATCCCGGGAAATCATCGCAGTCAATTGCTGCTCAGCATTTTGATACGTATCAAGGTTATCGTAAAGAATAGTCCAGTACACCGGAATTTCTGACCAGATCATTAGCCCCATTTTTTCGGCTTCCCTGACCATGGCTTCACTGTGCGGATAATGCGCAAGCCTAACAAAATTGCAACCTAACTCCTTTGCCCATCCCAGGAGAATGCGGCATTCTTCTACGGAGGTAACCCGGCCCGTTTTAAAGGGAGCCTCCTCGTGAATACTGATTCCCTTGAAAAAGATACTTTCCCCATTCAGGAGAATTTTGCTTCCCTGGGTTTCGATATGTCGAAAGCCAATTTCATCCTGAACAGCATCATGGGCCGTTTTGATGGTGACCTGATAAAGCTTAGGGTTTTGGGGTGACCATAATGCCGGTTTCGCTTTAAAGCTAAAATTTGCACGCCCTTCGCTATCTACGTTAACGGTATGCGTTTGCTTCAGTTCAGGAATAGAAATGGTGACTGCATCGTTAGTCTTACTACCGGAAAGTGCAACCCACCCCGTTATCATCTGGGCATTATCAGGGGCAAGCCGAACAACATAATCGCTGATATGCTGGCGGGGTACGTTGACCAAATGCACCGACCGGGTAATTCCTCCGTAATTCCACCAATCCGTATTGACGGTAGGGACGGCCTCTCGCAATCGTTTGTTATCCACTTTGACTACCAGAAAATTGTCTTTCTCTTTTAGCTTATCCGTCACCTCGAATTGAAACGGTGTATACCCTCCGATATGTGCGCCGACAAATTTCCCGTTGAGGTATACTTTGGCATCATAATTAACAGCTTCGAAATACACATAGGTCTGCTGCTCCGGACGCTTTGCGAAATCAAAAGACTTTTTGTACCAGATAGTTCCTTCGTAATAATAGAGCTTTTCCAGCTGGGTGTTCCAGTCACCCGGAACCCTCAGTTCCTCACTCGAATCAAAATCATATTCAATGAGGTCGGAGGGGGATTGCATTTTAGCATTAGCGAAATAGCCGTCTGCTTTGGGTTTATAACGGTAATCGTAATAACCATTTTCCAAGGGATCCACAATAATTTGCCAAACGCCATTCAGGGTTTGTTTATCCCGGGAGGTAATGTTTTGCAGAAGTTCTCCGGTATTGCCTTGCCCGAAAAGGATTAGGGTAAAAAGTAATAATACACTTGTGATTAAGCCCTTGAGGTGTGCCATTTCATGAATTGTTTGCTAACCAAAATTACAAATAGGAATTGAATTTTAGGCATTCCTCCAGCTTTACCTAATCCTTATACCCTTCACTCTCTATGCGATACAAAGCCAGGGTTTCCACTCTTATGCAAACGCATTTTCAGCGCCACCGTCCATAGTGAACAAGCAGGAGGTTTCCAGCGCATCAATGCGGTGGCGAATGGCCGCCAAATCTACCTGTCCCGGCAACAGCGAAAAAAGATTCAAATCCGCATGGGGAATGCCACTTTCCAGGTTTTCAGGATTGTCGGACACCAGAAAATAATCCACGTGTGGCAGTCGGGCCAGCGTAATCAGCTTATCCAGAAATGCCCGGGCTTTTTCTTCGGGAATCCCCGCGGGGCAGATAGCTACAAAATTAAGGCGGCCCTTCCAATTGCGCTTCAGCAGATAAGCTGTCAGCAAACTCAGGTTAATGTAATCAATTTTGGATTTCACCTCCAGATCAATGACCCGTAAGTCGAGCCATAGGTTGACGGTTTTTTCCAAGCCCAGGCCAACCTTGCGAAATGGCATATACAGATAAGAACCAAACCCATATTGCCGCGCTTTTTCCATGAGAATCTTCATGTCTTCATCCCGATCTATCTCATCTGTCAGACTGAGGAACAGGGTATTGGGGGTAAAAAAAGAAGCTTTCAGGCCTTGCATACAGGTAAGTACCCCAGCCCGAAAATTTTCGGCCTCTACCATAGCTGAGGCGGCACTGATGTGTTGCTCCATGAAGTAATCTACCAGCCCTGGCAAGCGGTCTCTCATCTTATTAGCCCACACCTTGTTGCCGGTGTCAAAACCCAATATTTTTACCGATCCTTTGGGCCGCGATAAATTGTAGAGCGATTTATAGCAGCGTACCACATCATTGACCGTTTGTGCTGGTACCAGCAAATTCGGTTGCCATGAACGTTCGCGGGCTTCCGGGAGTTTACTTACTACCTTGGCTGACCATTCCGCCAGCGAATTGAACATGCCACTGCGGGTATCGCCTTCTTCCGTTTCCAGGTTTTTGCGCTTTGACAGATAGATATACATGGCCAGTACCAGCCCAATGGAAATGAGTCCCACCGTTGAGTTAATAATAAACATAACCATGAAGCAGCCAATAGCCCCCAATAAAGGGACCACCATGGGAATCTTAATGCTTGGCCTGAAACTGATTTGTCCAAGGCCCTGCTCCACCAGTACCACAACGTTGATCATTGCATAGGTGATCAGGAAAAACATCGTCAATAAAGGAGCAATGGCATTCAGATCGCGCAATAACAAGGCCAACATGACCAGGATCACCGTAAAGTAAAAAGCGAATTTAGGCTCTCCCCGCCGGTTGGTCCGGGCCAGCTTCTCGTTCCAGAAAAGGATATTGTTTTGCCCCATCGCTTGCAGAATCCGCGGCGCACCTACCAACGATGATAAAGCCGAAGAGAAAGTGGCTCCCAACAACCCAGCGATAACTGCCGGAGCAAAAAAAGATTTATCGATCAGGACATTATAATTTTCCAATAGCTCCTGGGGGGTAGCTAAAAAAGCCGCCACTACGGCCAGCACTACATAAACTAAATAACTTAAACCTACCGCCAGTAACGTTCCGGAGGGAATACTCCGGCGTGGGTCTTTCAAATCCCCCGACATATTAGCGCCAGCCATAATCCCGGTGACAGCAGGGAAGTACACCGCGAACACTACCCAAAATGATACTCTTTGAAATCCGGATTCCGGGGCTCCTTCGAAATGACCTAACCACCGAACCTCCGTTTGCAAGGGGTGGTTTAAAAAACCCATACCAATCGACACCAGGGAAAGAAAAATGATGGCCAGCACCAGATATTGGATTTTGAAGGCTACGTCAGTACTGATATTGGCTATCAAAAAAATGAGCAGAAATATCCCCAGATCAACCAGTAAAGCCGGATGTTCAGGAAAAATCCAAAGCCAGCCTTCCCGAAAACCAAAAATGTACATAGCCACAGCAAAAGCCTGCGCAATGTATAGCGGAATACCAATGGCTCCACCGGCCTCCAAACCCAACGATTGGGAAATAATTGAAAAAGCTCCCCCAGCCTTAATCCGAATATTCGTCACAATACTCGACATCGACAGGGAGGTGAACAAGGTGATTACTGAAGCCAGGGTGATGATACCAATAGCTCCCAAAACTCCGGCATTGCCTACAACCCAGGGGCCCCGCAAATACATAATTACGCCCAGGATGGTCAGCATTGTTGGCGTAAACACCCCCTGAAAGGTCCCAAACTTCATCGGTCCGCGGATAACTTTCTCTTGCGGAGCTTCATGGGAAGAATCACCTGGTCGTAGCCAGTCCGTTAAGCAGGAAATCCATTGCATACGCTTGGAGGCCAGCACGGCTAACCAGAACAGCCTGCATTAGCCTATAGCTCGGCTCCTTTCAATTTACACAAAACTTGTTGAAATTCATCGAAAAAGACTACTTTTTTAATGTAATTTTCATACAGGTAATACCCAACTCCATGCTCCGACTTGGTTGTCTCTTAGTCGCTTTCTTACTGGGTGCAAGCTTACTTCACGCCCAAAATTCACCATTGGACAGCCTGCGTCGTGGCTACCTCTCAGCTACAGATCCACAACAAAAAGCTGACTATTATTACGAGTGGGCATATCAATGGTTAACCCAAAAACCAGAGACGGGGCTGAATACTGCTGACACCCTCGAACAGCTGGCTGACCGGGGTGATGCCCTTAAAGTTCGCTCCCGGGCCGCCTACCTGCGTGGCATGTCCTACTCCGAGCAAGGCAAATACGCCGAGGCGCTTCCCTTCCATCGCCAGGAATGGGCCTATGCCCGCCAGACTAACGACCTCGAATTGCAGGGTAAAGCCCTGAATTCACTTGGCAATGCCTTTCACAATGTGCTGCGCAACGATAGCGCCATTATTTACCTCCTGCAATCCGTGGAGATTAAAGAACGGGTGGGCAATCAGAAAGACCTGGCGGCGGCCTATTCTAATATCGGCAATATTTTCAGCGATGAACAGGCCCCCGACAAAGCCGTAGCTTACCTGGAAAAAGCGCTGGCCATCCGTTTGAGTCTGCCCGATGGCGAACGTAGTGCTATTATTACCTACAATAATCTCTCAATTGCCTACAACGGACAGCAAAAATATGCCAAGGCCATCGAATATGCTCAGCGGGGATATGAACTTGCTCGGGAAATCAAAAACGACTTTCTGGCTGGCGTTCTCGCGGGAAGCCTCTCTCACCTCTGGATGAAAAATGGCAACCTGGATCGCGCAGTTGAGCTAGGCGAGGAATCTATTGAGCGGCTAAGTGCGATCAACCGACGCTCCAACCTCGTTTTCCCCTACGCAACCCTCGCTGAAGTCTGGTGGCGAAAAGGCAATTACAGCAAAGCGCTGGACGCCAACCAAAAGGGGTATGCTATTATGGAGGAACTCAACCTCGTCGAGCCCCTGGAGGTCTACTACGAAAATTTTGCCAATATCTACGAAGGACTGGGCAATTACCCGGAAGCACTCAAATGGTTGAAACAGTACCAGATTTTGGATGACTCCCTTTTCAATAAGGACAAACTGGAGGCTCTGGCCGCTGTGGAAGCGAAATTTGAAACCGAAAAAAAGGAAGCCCAACTAGCCCGCCAACAGCTACAAATAGAACGTGATGCTTCCCAAAAAAGAGCCATCCTGATTGGGAGCGTTGCGGCCCTGTTACTCGTCATTGGTCTGTTTCAGTACATCCGTGTCCGGCAACAATCCCGCCAGCGGGAAGCCGAACTTGCCGCGCAACTGGAACACGCCGAAGCCGAAAAACTGCGGGAAATGGACACCCTCAAATCCACGTTCTTTGCGAATATCAGCCACGAGTTCCGAACTCCACTTACCCTTATTATCAGCCCTATCGAGCAAATGATCCAAGGAACTTTTAAAGGGGATTACCAAAAGTATTACGGTATCATCCATCGTAATGGTAAGCGCCTGCTCGACTTAGTCAACCAATTACTTGACTTATCTCGTCTGGAAAGTGGTAAAATGACGCTCCAGGTAGCTACCGGCGACCTGAGCCGGTTGATGGCTGCCCTGGCTGGCTCCTTTGAAAGTTTAGCCATCAAACAACAAATCCAACTGCAAATCCAACAGCCAAGCTCCCCCGTCGTTGGTTTTTTCGATCGGGATAAAGTGGAAAAAATCATCGTCAACCTGATAGCCAATGCTTTTAAATTCACCGGTGAGGAGGGAACTATCCGCATTTCCCTGGCCGAAAATACCGATACTGCCCTAATCACCATTCAGGATACCGGTATTGGAATTCCCGCCGATCAACTCCCCAATCTATTCGATCGCTTTACCGCAACCCGCAACTCGGAACTTCAGGCAGGCAGCGGCATTGGGCTGGCCCTGGTTAAAGAACTCGTGGAATTGCACCACGGACAAATTGCCGTAACCAGTCAGGAAGGGGAAGGAACTACCTTTATGGTAACGCTGCCACTGGGCGGCAATGCCTACCCAGCACATGAACGAGCGGCAGATGCTGCTGGTACTCCGGAAACCAACCCGGAAAGTACCCCCTCGCCAACGATGATGCCTTCCTCCGGCTCTCCTACTCCAAGGCCCCTACTCTCCCTTACGGATAACGCCAGTAAACCCGTCCTTCTGGTTGCCGAAGACAATGCCGATGTCCGGGCCTATATCTCCGAACAACTGGCCGATCGGTATCAGTTGATTGAGGCGGAAAATGGCCAGCTAGCCCTCGAAAAAGCCCTCGAGAGTACTCCGGATCTCATTATCACCGACGTCATGATGCCCTTGATGGATGGCATCACGCTTTGTTCGCACCTGAAAACAAACGAGAAAACCAGCCATATTCCTATCGTCATGCTCACCGCTCGCGCCGATCAGGCTGATCGCCTGGAAGGCCTGCAAACCGGGGCGGATGACTACCTCACGAAGCCTTTCGATGCCCGGGAATTGCAGGTGCGCGTTGCCAATCTCATCGTTCAGCGCCAACAATTACAAGAGCACTTCCGCCGGACCCTGAACACCTTTACACCAACTGCTCCGGTACAGGCAGCCAGTATGGATGCCGTTTTCCTGCAAAAGGTACGCCAGGCCATCGAAACCAACCTCGATGATGAAACTTTTAGCGTTGTCGAGCTCGGCAATCAAATTGGTATGAGCCGCAGTCAGCTCCATCGTAAGTTGTCGGCGCTGACAGGCTACTCGCCCAACGAGGTTATTCGCCACATGCGCCTGGAGCGAGGCCGGCAACTGCTGGAAAAGAAAGTCGCTACCGTCGCCGAAGTCGCTTATCTGTGTGGTTTTAACTCGCCGGCGTACTTCATCAAGTGCTTTCGGGAGCAATACGGCATTACCCCGGGAGAGCTCTAATGATCGGTGTTTCAACTTTTGGGATTTGCGAAATGCACATCACTTGTAAAGCATAAGCATTAGTGGCCTCTCAAGTTTAAAAATAAAGGTTGGTGATGGTAATGCCGGCGGATACCCAACTAGGAAATTGGCCCGCCTACGCTAGGCTTCTGCGGGTAAAAAACTTGTCCGCCTCCGGCGGGTCAGCCTAGTAGCACTTAATCAAAACCAGTTACCCATTCAACGCTCAACGATTTAGAATACAATACATTAGTTTGTCAACCGAAAAAGGCAAATTGAAATCACCAGGTAGGGGTGAGTTTCTTTCCGGCAGTGTAGTAAACTCTAATAAATGCTAAAACAAGGTGGATACTCTCCGCTTGAGAAAGATGCAAAATTGAGCACATTCTCCTATTTTCGATATCTATTAAAATGATTTGCTATGAAGGTCTTTATTTACATAACCTTTCTTTTGGGATTCATCCATTGTAATGCACAACCGAGGATTCAAACACGTGAGGAAGCGGTGGCCTTACTGCACGATCTGCGGAAGATTCATACTCCGAAAGGCATTGACACCCTTGAACAAATAGAACTTAACGGTGAAAAGCAATGGATTAATATTCGCGGAAAAAATAAGTCAAACCCTATCCTGCTATTTATACACGGCGGCCCGGCCAGTCCGATGATGCCAGTCGCTTGGGCATTCCAAAATGGATGGGAAGATTATTTTACCGTAGTGCAATGGGATCAGCGCGTTTCCGGAAAAAATTGGACTACTACGGACACCACAAAAGCAGTTGCCAACCTGAACCGGAAAATGATTGTACAAGATGGCATTGCCTTAGTACAATACTTATGTGAAAAGTTAAATCAACAGAAAGTGTTTATACTGGGCTATTCATTCGGCTCCAGGGTCGGCATAGAGTTGATATCCCTCATTCCGGAAAAGGTATTCGCTTATGTTGGTGTTGGCCAGATGTCAGGAGGAGATCAGGAAGCTTTCATCTATAACCGATTGCTAACCCTGGCTGCTGAATCCAACAATGAATTGGCCCTGCAAGAGTTAAAAACTATCGCTCCCTACCCCAATACCGACGGGGCCAATCCTATTCGCAAGCTCCTTTTAGTGCGCAAGTGGGCGAGGTATTTTAATGGGGGTTGGTATGGCAAACCCAATTTGGATTTATTTTTTTCTCTGCCGGAATTATCGCCCGAGTACTCCGAACAGGACATTACCCGTATTGACAGCGGCAACGCCTGGGCCGCCAGAAAAATCTTACAGCAGTCGGAGGGAAATGCGTTTCCTG
The DNA here is from genome assembly GCA_020636445.1 of Lewinellaceae bacterium. Lineage (GTDB taxonomy): Bacteria > Bacteroidota > Bacteroidia > Chitinophagales > Saprospiraceae > JACJXV01. The sequence continues at coordinate 60,369 of JACJXV010000011.1, forward strand.
ACACCTTTAGAACACCGATCCTGTTTTTGATGGGCCGCCATGATCTTCACACCCCTCATGACCTTGCCCTCGCTTACTTTAATAAGCTATCAGCGCCGAATAAGAAATTCATCACTTTTGAACATAGTGGCCATTTCCCCATGCTGGAAGAACCTGGCCGCTTCCTGGTCACTCTCGTCAATGAAGTTTTGCCTCTTGCAAAAGAATAAAACCGATTCTTATTGTCGCTGGCATTCTTCTGTTAGCATAACCCACCCTATTAAACTTTCCAAACCAGGCTTGCCCAGCTTGCCCTTACTCAGGGTATGTATATAACTGTGAAGTGGTGATAAAAGCCTCTTTCTATCGCCCATTTGGGAAATGATCTTCCCCATTATACCCGGAATACCAATTAATGGCCTTACCTTCGGGCAGCTCCGCTGCAGCCGGCATTCACCCAACGCTGCTGAAAGACCCTAACTTTATCCAAAAATGTAATACTACCTAATTGCTCCCTTGACGGGGAGTAATGAGCAGTTCGCAAGACTGGTTACGTGACTATTTTTTTTCAAACCATCAATATTTGTAACTATTTAGGTCCAAAATAAATATTGATAATCAGCAAGTTGGGAATTTTAACTAATATGAAACACCTTGAAATGGTGATTTCATCATTGTGTAAAATTCTGTTTTTCAGATTATTAATTTTTGATCAAAAAATGGCAATTCCATAACTCATTGATAATCAAAACAAACACCACCTAAATAGTTACCAATATTTTAGCTAAAGGATATGAAAACATTAGAAGCTATTCACGATCCCACCTTTACAGGCCGGGATGATTACTCACCCCTAGATCGTTTTTTCATCTCGCTGATCCGCGATGAACGCGACCTGCCTTTTGTTTACCTGACCCTGAAGATCACCCTGATCATGATTCCGATCGGTTTGGGGATGTACTTTACTTCGGGTTGGTGGTTCGCCCTGCTAGCCATCACCTATTTCGTGGTCAATAACTTCGTCTTCAAAGGACCTTTCGGACTGATGCTCCACTGCACCAGTCACAGAAAGTGGTTTAAAGCCGAATTGGAGGGTTTAAATAAATACCTCCCCTGGGTAGTAGGCCCCTTTTTCGGACAATCCCCCGAGACCTACTACAGTCACCACATCCATATGCATCATTCGGAAAACAACCTGCCGGATGATCTGAGCTCAACCATGTACTACCAACGGGATAGTTTCAAAGACTGGTTTCGGTATTTCTGGGCTTTTTTCACCAGAGCCATTATTGACCTGATCAACTATTTCATCAAAAGAGATCGCAAGAACCTGGCCCGCAAAGTCGCCCTCGGCGAGTATCTATTCATCGGGATGGTGATAGGCCTGTCTTTTGTAGATTTCTGGGCCACGTTTATGGTCTTTGTCCTGCCCTTTATTCTTTCCAGAATCATAATGATGATGGGCAACTGGTCGCAGCATAGTTTCGTAGATCCAGCCGACCCGGGTAATCCTTTTTACAACAGCATTACCTGCATTAACCATAAATACAACCACAAATGTTGGAACGATGGTTACCATATCAGCCACCATCAACGCCCACACATGCACTGGACGGAACATCCGATCTACTTCCAGAAGACCATTGATGATTATGCCAAACATCAGGCGCTAATCTTTGATGGCCTCGATTTTCTGGGTGTGTTTTTCAACCTGATGCGGGGTCGCTATGATGTACTGGCAGACCATCTGGTTAATGTCAATAATATGTTCAAAGACAAAGAAGAAGCTATTGCAGTCATGAAACGCCGCACCCAGCGCTTTGCCGACAACTGGCAACCGGAAGTAGCCATGGCGATGGCGTAATGCCTGAAGACCTGATGTATTAGCGTTTGGGAGACCTCCCATCGGTGCCAAAGCCTAAGGATCAGCTGATCCTTAGGCTTTGTTTATTTAATTCCAGCCTGTAGACACGATCTGAAGATCGCTAGGTCGCAGGCCGGGCGAGAGTCGGAAGACTCTCGCCAACCGTCGGAAGACTCTCGCCAACCGTCGGAAGACTCTCGCCAACTGTTCTTTGTTAGAGGTAATCTTCAGATTGCCGCCAGCACCAATCCCGGCGATCTTCAGATCGCTTTTCCAAGTGCATAGCCGCTTGCTTTTCTCAAAAACAACCCTCCTAAACAAGGTACAACACGTATTTAACTGTCCAGCATCACTAAAAAAATCGAGTGATTTTAGCTCAAAAATGGCTGGCTATCGCATCCTTCATCAAGGTGATTTGCATTTTGTAACCCTAACCATAACTGGTTGGATAGATCTTTTCACCCGCCAGTGCTACCGGGATATTGTAATCGACAACCTCCGTTATTGCCAAGCCCGGAAGGGCCTACAGGTCTTTGCTTTTGTGATTATGAGTAACCATATCCATTTAATTGTTCAGGCTAATGCCCCAGCAAAGCTTTCAGCTGTCCTAAGAGATTTTAAAAAATATACTGCCGTTAAGTTTCTTGAAGCTATTCGCGAAAAACCCGAAAGTCGGCATGAATGGATACTCAGTTATATGGCTCTCCATGCGATGCGTACAAAGCGATCCGGTAATTACCAGGTATGGATTAATGGAAATGCCCCCATTCAACTTGTAAGTCCCGCTTTCATCGTTCAAAAACTAAATTACATTCATTACAATCCTGTTAAAGCAGGGATAGTTGAAAAGCCAGAGGATTACATTTATAGCAGTGCATCGAATTATATTCAAGGTAAAGGCATTCTTAATGTTACCGTGCTGGATGTTGTGCATTTGAGGTAATACGGGTGAAACGTTTTATGTCTTCTTCGATCTGGAGATCGCCAGGTTACAGGCCGGGCGAGAGTCGGAAGACTCTCGCCAACCGTCGGAAGACTCTCGCCAACAATTCTTTGTTAGCGGTAATCTTCAGATTGCCGCCGGCACCAATCCCGGCAACCTTCAGATCGCCCGCCAGGAATCGGAATACTTACTTACCACCACCAGCACCGACAGCCTGTCTAATACAAACAGCAGAGAAGTTTGTGATAAAAAAGCTTCTTAAGCTAAAATTCAACTGCTTAATAATCTGACAATCAATATATTATAAGCATGCTACATTTTTGCTATGCTGCGCGACGATATTGATACCTCGTCAGCCGGTGATACCCCCATCTTTGTTTCATCACCGCAACCAACAACATTTGTTAAACACCAACAATACCCTATTTCATGAACACAACAACTGTAATCAACCCGATCATTTCGCTTCCGGGTGCGGGGCCTAAGCTGAGTGTTTTAGGCGTGGAAGTTTACTTTAAAGCGAAAGTTTCGCAAACCAATGGCCTGTGGTCCATGATAGAATATCACTTACCTCCCTCGCCCATGAGCCCCCCTTTGCATTACCACAAAGAGATGCAGGAAATTTTTTACGTACTGGAAGGGCAATTACAATTTACGTTGGAAGGGGAAATTATTAATGCACCTGCAGGCTCACTGGTTATGATTCCTGCCGGCGCAGTGCACACCTTTCGCAATGGCAGTGACCAATTGGCCAAATTCCAGGTCTGGTTTTCTCCTGGTGGATTCGAACAGTATTTCCTGGACATGCAGGAACTCATTGCAAGCGAACCTACCTGGCCTCCACAGGATATGAGTATTGTATTTGCGCTTTTGGCTAAACACGACACTTTTCCACCGGAGCATTAAGCCGGGCTAAGGGCAATTACAAACCGAAGCGGGAGCATGAAGGCTCCCGCTAACCGGGATTCGAGACCCTGGACTTGGAAAATCAGCAACCATTTTGTGACTTTCAGTCCTGTACTGACAAAAGATATTTTAACTGTATTCCTTTTGAGAACACCATTCATTCACATAAAACACCAAACGTCATGATTAAGAAAATTGCATTGGCAACCCTTGGAGGTACTGTTGTTGGTTCACTGGTAGGTGGGCTTATTTTTGCCGGGCTCTTTGGCCAAAAGATGGAACAATGGATGCAGGAAAATGCTGGCTGCCTCAAAGAAATGAATGCCATGGGAGCTATCATCCCCAGTGTTGTCATCTCCCTTTTTGTTTCCATCCTTTTATACCAAATGGGGATCAACAACTTCAAGCGCGGAGCGATTGCTGGTGCCTGGATTACCTTCTTTACGGTATTGTGGTTTGGCCTTTGGACTGCCGCTACCTTTACGGCCTATACTTGGGATTGGCTGCCCTTGGATGTACTCGGCAATACAGCTACCGGTGCCATCGCTGGAGGTGCCATTGGCTGGATTCTGGGAAAGGCTTAAGCTCCGTTTCCCGAGGCGCTATACCGGCAGATAGGACTTATCTGCCGGTATAGTTCCTGTTAATTTTTTCCTAAAACCCTAAACTATTTACCATGAAAACCTACTCCTATCCTGAAGTTGGCTGGATGAAAGAACGGTTCCAGGTACTTCTGATCGATGAACATACTTGTACATTTGACTGGACTATTGAACCAGGAGGTAGTGTTCCGGAGCATTGTCACCAGGAAAGCGATGAACATTTTACCATAATCTCCGGAGCGCTCTCCATGTGTATTGCCGGCCAATGGACCCCGATACAGGATGGTGGCTCGCTGACTATTCCCCGAATGACTTATCACAGTTTACGGAATAGCACTTCCCAGCCCGTCATTTGTCGGGTTAGCTTTACTCCTGTTGTCGATCAGGGAAAATTCTTTCAGATCTTGTTTTTCCTAAAGCACCTAAATCCCAAGGACCCAATGGCCCTTTTCAAAGCCTTATACATTAGTGACCAGCTAAACTACCGGGAGTTCAGCACCCCGAAAGGGAGCACGAGAACAATAATGGTTGGAATCCTGCGAACTTTCCGCCTATTTGCTCCGCTAACGGGATGGAATAAACTGATTCGGAAATTTGTCCAGCATCAACACTCCGGAGAAGGCTCCGACACCTATACTACCGCAGCGTAAGGTAAGGATAGGTTACTCTTTTTTTCGCTTACTGGATTTTGCCTTTGGGTTGAATGCTAGACAAAGCTTTACCCATGCCGCCAGGTCTTCTTCCCGGTCAACACCCTCAGGCTCCACAAAAACATATCCTTTCATGGGGCGCCCGGTAAAATCCATTTCCCGGGCGCCCGGTTTTTGTAAGGCAACCTCATATATCTCAGGGTCAATACGGGCCATCAGGTTATCCCCAACCACGCCTACGCACATTTTATCCTCAACCAAAAAGGTGAGCCCCCCCATCATCCGCTTTTCGGTAAAGACAGCCCGTTGGACCTGCAACGACCGGCGAATACGCTCGGCCAGGAATTCATCGTAAGCCATGTTTAACAGGTTTATGGGGTTTATGGGGTTTATGGGGTTTATGGGGTTAAAATAAACCATATAAACTTAGCGAACGACAGTGAGCGACATAAACCCCATAAACCAGGTGAGCATCGCGAACCATGTAAACCCTATCGCGCATGCGTCACACAATAGGGGCTCTGCGGCATCAACAACATGCGTTTCACCCGAATAGGCGCACCACACTTCCGACAGCAACCAAACCCCGATTCTCCTATCTGGCTCAACATCGCTTCCAAATTTTCTAGCTTCTGCCTGGCTTCGCGTAATACCGATTCCGTAACACTGCTATTTACGATGGAATCCATCCGGGAAATACGGCCAATGGCATTAACCGGGCTAACCGGTGGGGCATTTCTTCGTAGGCGATAATCTTTTTGCGGGTCTTCGCAATTTCGGTGGCAAAAGCCTCCCGAAGTTCCTTTTCAAATGCTTCCATCGTTTTTCTTTTGGGTCAGCTTGGATAAGATATCCCTCTTTTGTGGGAAATGCAACAATTGGGGTGGCGACCGGGGGGGGTAGCGAGAACCCCAAAAGTACCAAAGCTCGGTAGATGCGATCTGAAGATCATCAGTTTACGGGCCGGGCGAGAGTCGGAAGACTCTCGCCAACCTTGTGGCCATAGGGGCTAGTGAAAATCTGGTGCTGTTTTATTTCCGGAAGATAAAATATACCGCAAGGACCAGGCAGACGAAGCCAGCCAGGTGATTCCAGCGAAAGGCTTCCTGCCGGAAAGCCAACAAGGAAAACGCCGTAAACACAGCCAGAGTGATCACCTCCTGGATAACTTTTAGCTCTACCAGGGTAAAGGTGCCACCATTCTCCCGGTAACCGAAGCGATTAGCAGGCACCTGGAAACAGTACTCAAAAAAGGCAATTCCCCAACTGATTAGAATAATGCCAATCAGACCTACTCCCTCCAGCATTTTGAACGATTTAAACTTCAAATGCCCATACCAGGCTAAGGTCATAAACGTATTGGATAATAACAGCAACCCTATTGTCTGCCAAGCTTTCATAGTCATCCCGTTTTCCCGGAAAATTAGCATTTTCCTTCCTGGGTATAACCATACCGAAGGCCGTTGTTTGGAAGGAGAATAAACCCCCACTATGTCGCCCTCCGAACAAGCGGGATCATCCCATTTGCCAGCTCCAGGAGAAAATCGTACTTTTTCGCAAAGTGTACCCTATGGCACGGAATTTCTACTTCCTGTTTTTACTCATCCTTTTTGCAGGCGGATGTAGCAACGTATCCTTTTCAGATACTACTGAGGTTACGCCACGCCCTTTCGTTCAGTTCGAAGCACGGGTGGGGAGTGATTTCCCCGGTATAGCCCGGATGGTTAACCAATCGGCCGGCATGGTTCGGTATGAATGGGCGTTTGGTTATTTGACCCCCGAGGGAAAAATTGCGGGCAGCACCCTGGCCAATCCAATCGTTCTCTTCCCGGCGAATGGCAGCTATACTGTTGAATTAACCGGAATAGCCCAGGATAGCTCCCGACAATCTTTGCAGCAACGCATCACCATTTCTTCACACCCGTAGTCCGTTAACCTCCATGCGCACCCTGATAATCCTTTCCCTGACCATGCTATGGCAATGCATGGCAGCCCAAAACAACCCAACCATTCAGCAGGTGGCCTTCATGGCCGGCAATTGGGTTGGCGAACTTGAAGGAGGCCACTCTCAGGAAGTCTGGGCAGCACCGGTAGGCACCAGCATGATCGGCATGTGGAAGTTCCACCAGGGAGGAGAGGATATCATCTATGAGTTGTTACTCCTGGAAGAAACACCCACCGGGGTAAACTTACTACTCAAACACTTTCGCCGCGGGCTACAAGGCCTGGAAGAGAAAAACGAAGCCCTGACCTTTGCCCTGCAAAAGCATCGCCCCGGTTATGCTGAGTTTCAAACCGCCGATGGTCGCACCACCCTCATTTACCAACAACCTGGGAAAAAATCCCTGCACGCAACCCTCGTCAGTCGAAATGGGGAAACAACCGAGGTCTCGGAGTTTATGTACCGGCGACAGAAAGGAAAATAATGCGCAAAGACGGGTGGTATATTGGTTATTGGTGTTTTGTCCCCTTTGCTAGTTCACTTAGAAATCAGGCTATTCCAGCAGGGGAATAGTACCGTACATTTTTCCTTGGCGGGTCATCTTGATGAGGTAATTCAGGCGCTTTTGCGCTTCCGGCAACCGCCGTTGCCCCCCTTGCAGGGTTTCTTTGATCCAGCCGATCTTCAGGCGTTGATAGAGCCGGGGAAATGCCTTAAACTGTTCCCAAACCTCAGCCTCACTGGATAGTTGCTCCAGCACCCACGCCGGAATATCCAGAGAATCGTCCGGAGACCCCAGTTGCGACTCGATCGGCAGCAGCCCCGCCTCCGTCATCAAACCCTCCCGCTGCAGTTTCCAAACGCGTTGCCGGTTTAATTCTGAAAGAAAAGATTTTTTACGGCGGGGCGTAATGCGCTGAACCGTGCTGTCCGGGGTATATTTTTTCACTACACCATCAATCCAACCAAAACAGAGGCATTCCTCTACCAGTTCGTCGTATTTGATCGACGGCTGACCACTTGCTTTGTTAAACGTTTGCAGCCATACCTCGGGCTTCACTTGATGATTCCGCACCAGCCAGCTTCGCCACTCTTCCCGATGGCGGGGGTAAAAAACTTCAGTAATTTCCATACACACCCAAAATCTTGATTTGTCAATTTATTTTCGCGAATGCCCGCACCGGAAAGGTTCCCATCCCCACTATTTTGGGGGGCACTGCCGTAAAGGTAAATCCACTTTCGGGTAGGACCTCCAGGGCACATAAATGCTCGGCAATCAAGATGCCTGCTCCCAGTAAAATCGTATGTACGGGGCGCGCGCGCGAATGGGTATCATCCACATTATATCCATCAATGCCCAGGAGTTTTATTCCTGAATCACGCAAGAAAAGGGCCGCTGCCTCGGTCACAAAAGGGTGTCCGGAAAAATAGGGATCGGTACGCCAGTAACGCGACCAGCCTGTATTGACCAATACTGCTTTACCCTGTAACGGTAGCCCGGCAAAAACTTCCGGGCCTATGGCCATCATCGTGGCAGGAACCCGAATGCAAAGCCCTGGCAAGTCCGCCAACTGATCCAGCGTTACCCCGGCCGTGTCAGCCCCATCAGCAAAGCGATGGAAGGGGCAATCCAGGTACGTTCCGGTATTCCCTACCAACTCTATACGCCCAATGTGAAACGTGGTATCTTCCGCATAAAAGGCTCGGGAATCTTCGCGGCGGAGAAAATCACAAATGAGGGGTGCTGGCAAGCCCTGGTAAGTGATTAACTCTCCATCAATGGTATGACTCAGATCAATATACTGCGCTGCTGGCATAGCAAGGGGGGTATTTATAACGATGCCTTTTTTCCCTGCAACGCCGTCCGGATAACCACAACAATGACTAAGCCGGAGAAAAAGAGGTAAACCATGGAGGTCATGGCAGGCCAAAGGGCAAGCACCATGGTTAAGAAAAGGGCCGCTAGAGCCAGTAAGAAAAAATTATCCCCTACGCGTTGACCCAATTTCACCGGATCGGCCATAGCGCCCTCCCGATATCCGGCCAACCAGTGTACTTTTCCCTGGAATCTAAATTGATACCCCAGGAAGGCAAAAAGTGCCGCCAACAAGAGCATAATCAATAAATAGACCATCGCTTTTTTTAAAGGATAAAATAACCATTTCGCAAAAAGGAATCAATAGCATTACCGCGTCAGGACAATATAATCGCGCAACAAGGTTTTGAGAAATTCTACCCGGTCATTAGGAAGGTCGGCAAGCTGTAACAACTCCTGCAACCGGGTACATAGCTCCTCCAGTGCTGTTTGGTGAGCCTCGTTTGGATATTTTTGGTAGCGACTGATCGCATTTTTGATCACCAGCATATCCTGTTCAGACAACTGCCGTACCCCCGGATATTGCGGCTGATAATCAGCCAGGGAATTGATCCGCAGGATATCTTCCAACCGAAAACTTAGGGCATTGCGCAGCCGGATGACCGATGTATTGGCCGTCATATCGCCAAGACGTTGCTGCCGGGTAGTAGAACTTATCAGGATGGCTGCTACTACGCCCCCCGAAAAAAGAGTATCCACCAGTTGGAAAACAGCCCGTAACAGGTAATCACTAGCAGTGGGTTCGCGCCCGTCGAGGCGGACTACCCGCAATCCCATGATTTTTTTACCCCAACTCTGGCCCTGCGCCAGCATTTCAGAAATCAGATGATAACTCATCAGCCCACCAATAGGCAGCAAGCCAAAGACTAACCCTCCAATAAAGGGTGCCTCTAAAACGTCAAACCCAAACAGCGTGAAAATCACAAACAATACCACTAAATACAAAGCCGTAATAATCAGCAGGTCGATGACGAAAGCAAAAATCCGCTCCCGTAGTGAGGCGAGCTCATACTGGATGGTTACATTTTGTGTGGTCCGAATATCAATGGTTTGCATACCGCCGGCAGCTTTACCCTAAACATACAAAAAAGGGCAGATTCTATATCCATGACAAAGTGGCACTGGTGCACCGGCAAGTATCCTGGATGGAGGAATCTCTGGGTGAGAAGGGCCCTTACTTTTACGCTCGACAGGAAGAGAAATCAGTCCATCTACACTAGATTCCGGCGGGTAAAAACCAGTAACCAGCCTGCAGTTGGCAGTGAGCAGTCTGCAGTGATACTCAACGGTTTTCGGTGAGCAGGCATAACCCATCTTTACTTCTTTGCAAGGTCATTCCGTGAGGGATGAAGGTGATTTTCCGGTGAAAATGAAAAATCTGATTTCCAATTTCTAATTTCTATTACCTCAGACACAGACTACCCTTGGCTATCGGGCGCAAAAAGCCTCCGCAAACAAGTCTACACGTTTGTTTTTGTGCGTGGATTTCCCTAAAATGGAACCAAATTGACCGGCCGGCAAGAATTTCATGCGCGAAACGAATTTTATTGACCAAAACAAGGGAAAGTGGCAGCAGTTCGAAGAAGTGCTCGATCAGTCCGGGCATGCTGCCGAGGATCTCAGCGACCTGTTTGTTCAGGTCACGGATGACCTTTCTTTTTCGCGCACTTTTTATCCCAATCGCTCGGTACGGGTATATCTCAACGACCTGGCACAGCGGGCCTTTCAATCCATTTACCGGGGGAGGGTGCGACCCTGGCAGCGTTTTGCGCGCTTCTGGATGGAAGAGCTCCCGCAATTGGTCTATGAAGCCCGCCGCGATTTCCTGATTGCTGCGCTGGTCTTTGCACTCGCGTTTGGCATTGGCGTATTATCCAGCAGCATGGATCCCGAATTCGCCGAAGTAGTGCTTGGCGAGAGCTACGTGCGTATGACCGAAGAAAACATTGCCTCTGGTGACCCCATGGCCGTGTACAAACAACGCGGCATGTTTGGCATGTCGGTGGGAATTACCGCCAACAACCTTTTTGTCTCGTTCCTCACTTTTATTATGGGGATATTTTTTGGCGTAGGCACCCTGGCCATCCTCATTCGCAATGCGGTTATGGTAGGTGCTTTTCAGTACTTCTTCATCGAGCGGGGGTTGTTTTGGGAGTCTTTTCTTACCATCTGGACGCATGGCACCCTGGAAATTTCCGCTATCATCATTGCTGGTGCCGCCGGCCTGACGATGGGCCGTGGCCCTGCCTTTCCGGGTACTTATACGCGCCTGCAGGCGTTTCAACGCTCCGCCCGCCGTGGGCTAAAAATCATGATTGGCATCGCCCCTATTATTGTCCTGGCCGGTTTTATTGAAGGCTTTTTAACCCGTAATACCGAAACCCCGGATATCTTGCGCGGTTTCTTTATTGCCGTTTGCCTGGCCTTCATCCTCGTATATTTTGTTTGGTATCCCCGGATGCGTGCTCGTCTGGGTTTTCCTTCCCGCTTCCACGAACGGGAGCTCCCCCCTACCCGGCCACTGACCCTGCAACTCGAAGCTATTCGCGGCAATGGTGAAATCTTCACCGATATTTTCAGCTACTTCCGCAAGTATGCCGGTACCATTGTCGGCGCAGCAGCACTGGCAAGTTTGGCATTTTGCCTGACCGTTTTTAGCGTCAGCCAGGTAGCTCCCAGTGAGTTATTTGTCTTCCCCAGCGAGCTTTTTGGTTCGTTGCGTACTATCGATCAATTTGTCGTTACACCCCGCTTGCGCTGGCTACCCCTGCTTAATATCGTCCTCTGGGTTGGCTTTAGTGTAACTATTCTCCGCCCCCTGCATCGGGAAGCCTCCTCAGGAAAAAAATCTTCCTGGCCCATGATGGCCGCACGCGTCCTGCCTGGTATTCTTGTTTGCCAATTATTGCTATTGAGCAACGACTGGTATACCGCATTACTCTTCGTGATGGCTGCACCTTTTCCATTGCTGTTTATCTTCGTCGCCCAGCACGAAGGTCTGGGTCCCGGGCAAGGCCTGGTGCGTACGTTTGACCTGATCCGCCAGGGGTACGGCCGGGGGGTAAGTTTGCTCCTTACCTTGGTTTTGATCGGAATGTTGCTTTACGGGTTTGGGGATTCGCTCCTGGTTTGGAGCCATGTAGAGCTCATCAGCTGGGTGATTCAGTTGTCCGAAGAACAACTTCCGGAGGTCAGCACCATACTTATCACGGCACTGACGATATTTTCCTTATTCCTGATTGGAGCGCTGCTACTGATTGGTTTTGGGTTGCTCTATTTTACGTTGCTCGAAATCCGCGAAGCACGCGTCTTGCGGGCGCGGATTCAAGGTATTGGCCACCATGCTCAGGTTCGCGGGCTCGACCGGGAGCAGGCCGTCACCCCTGAGGGTTCTGCTACCCCCACACAAACGGACTAACCGATGGGGGAGCGCTTCTTATCACTAGGTTTTCTGCTGCACAGTCCAGCACGCCGCACGGGTATTGCGCTGAGTTGTTTATGGCTTTGGGTGGCCCTGCCCCTGTCGGCCCAGGAGCCACCGCAGGGCACCTCACCCGACTACCTGCAGGAAGAGCGGCAACCCTCTCAGCTGGATGAAAACCGCTGGCGCGACCTGGTAAAAAACCTGGACTATACCACCCGGGAGCGCAAAAAAAGAGAACCCGAAAACGATGATGATGAGGGAAAAACAAAAGGCAAAACAGCTCAGCGCGAGGCATTTCTAAAAAACGCCGGACCGGTAACCAAGTTCCTGGCGCTCCTGCTTTTGGGGTTAACCATAGGGGTCATCGTTTATTTTTGGTGGTGGCGTCGCCGGCGTCACAACCCCACCACCTCCGTTCCCGGACTGGGCCTAACCATCGAGGAGCTCGAAGCTGATCTTCCTGCCACTAACCTGCAGGATTATATCCGGCAAGCCATTGAACGGGGAGATTACGCGCTGGCTATCCGCCTGTATTATCTGGAAGCACTCCGGCGGCTTAGTGCACAGGCGTTTATTCGCTGGCAAAGAGAACGCACCAATCACGATTACCTGCGCGACCTCCGGGGCGGACCCTACTACCCCGATTTTTATACCCTGACTTTGATTTTTGAGCGGGTCCGGTATGGGGGGCAACCTCTATCCCCGGAAACCTTTCAGGAGATTGAACCGCTGTTCCATCATTTTCTCACCCTTCTGCCCGCAGCCCTGGCAGCGCAAACCTCCCGTTCCTAAATGCGCCGCTATCGAATACCTCTGATTTTTTTCCTCATGCTACTGGGGGCTGCCGTCACGCTGTACCTGCTCAGCCGCGGCCGCAAAATATACTCCTGGCAAGAGAATTATTACCAAAAAAATGAAGGCCCGTATGGCACCTGGGTCTTACATGAGTTGCTGGAATCGCTGGGGCCAGCCTATCCGGTTACGGATATGACCACCTCCCTGGAACAAGCGCTTGCCGACCCAGTACCTGCCGCCGCCAACTATGTCTTTGTCGGAGAAGCCCTGTACCTCGACTCGCTCGACCAGGAGCGTTTACTTGCTTTCGTCAATGCGGGGAATACAGCAATCATCTCGGCCCGCACGTTTCCGTTCTCACTAATCGACCCGCTCTACCACGAGGTATGTGATTATTACAACTGGGACGAACCCGATTACCTCATCGATTCATCGCTGCAAATCAATTTCTACCACCCCGAACTCCGGCTACCGCGGGATTGGCAAATTACCTACCGCTACCGCAACAGCCGCCCGCTGTACCAGTGGCAGTATTTTTCCGATCAATATTTTTGCAACCCCGAGGAGGGGTTTCAGGCCATCGGATATTGCCAGGATTCGCTGGTTAATTTCGCCCGAATTCCCTACGGCGAAGGGTATTTTTATTTACATAGCACTCCCCTGGCACTGGCCAATATCCAGTTGCTGGATACCACCGGGCTCGCCTATGCACAGCGCATATTCAGCCACCTGACCCCAGGCCCGATTTTCTGGGATGAGTACACTAAAGTGCCCATGGCTACCGGGCAACAACGCAATGACCGTACCAGTCGTTCCCTCTCGGAGCGGCATGTATTGCAATACATTCTCAGTCAGCCGGCACTGGCACTGGCCTGGTATTCGTTATTGCTAATGGCGTTGTTATATGTCATTTTTCGCACCAAACGCCGGCAACGCCGTATTCCGATCCTGGAACCCAATACCAATATGTCGCTGGAGTTTGTCCAGACTATTGGTCGGCTATCCTTCCTGCAAGGCAACCACTACCAACTGGCATTACAACAGATGAAGCTCTTCCTGGGGTTCGTTCGCCAGCGCTACCGCCTGCCCACCCGGGAGCTGGATGAACACTTCGCCGCACAATTGAGTACCGTTTCGGAAGTACCACTGCCGACGATTGAAAACATCTTGCTGATGTACCAAAACATCGCCCGATCGAAAGGGATCACCGAAAATACCCTGCTGGAATTCCACCAGCGGCTCGAAAAATTTTACCTCCAGTGTAAATAGTAGTTGTGGGCACTATCCGATTTGCTCCGGTACCGCTCCGGCCACTTCCAGCCCTGCGGTTTGGCCTTGCCCGCTGAAAACCAGCTCCCCTTGCAGGAAAAAGCGCACATCCAGATGGGCCTGCAGGCTCTCATTGACCTTGCCCGTCATGTCGCCCTGAATCGGACTAAGTAGTTCTCCGGTTCCCGGCGCCTGATGGGCTACGATCTCCAGGCGTTTGTGCTTGTCCCGAAGGACGACATTCAGTTTATGCTCAAAGCGGCTAACCTCCAGGCGGGCACCGGTATAGGTTGTGAAGCGGTGCAACGTTCCGGCATGCAAAAAGCCACCCAGAAAGCCATTAAAATGGCTACCTAGCCAGGGGATGCGGGCGATGGAAACCATAACCGAGGTCCCCGGAGCTTCCGCGAAATGATTGCTCTGCATCCAGATCCACCAGGACGGGAACGAACGGCCCCAGTCTTTTTCCATATATCCCTGGCCGGTAGTAAAGTCTACCCGCCCGGCATCATACACCTGTAATTGCCCCTCCAGGGAATGATTCATGCTTACCACACCGTGATAGCACTCCATAAAAGGCATAAAGCTATACCAACCCATCACACCCGGAGCCCCCAGTGTACTCGGCCAGGATACCGGGTCTTTAAACCGGAGGGTTCCCCGCAATTCCGGCAGGTTCAGGGTAACCCCATCGGCTGAGAAGTGGTTATCTCCCAACTGTAAGGCAAAATGTGTAGTCGCCGGTTGAAATGAGGCCACCGGATAGCGGTAATAACTCGCCCGGCAGCGAACCCCGTCCAACACCTGGATAAAGGCATGCTGCTCTCCATCAGCCCCCATGCTGATGCCTGGAATTACGGCAAATGCATACCGGCGGGTAGGGTCAACCATTTTCACATACCAGCCTTCAAAATAAGCACGCGTACGGCCCCAGCCGTGATACATTTCCGGATGCCAAAGGGCGCGCCAGCGCAGGAGCCAGGGAGGTTGCATAGTTATCCTTTTGCCAATTTCGGGTTAAGATACAAATCTTTAGGAGCGCTTGGGTGACGGTAAGTTAGGACATTTGTTTTAACGGTGTCCTTGTCCCAAAACAGGCGAAGCGGTTAACTACCGCGGTTGTTGATACCACCATAACTCACCATTGTTAAGGGCAAAAAAGAATTCAGCCCTAAGGATTGTCGCCTCCCCAGAAAAAGGCGATACACTTAGAAGCTGAGGAGCCCCGCTTGGTAAATATACCCTTATCAGATTCTGGCCAACGAGCAAATACCCATATTGTCCTGATTGTCCAACCGCTATAATGTTATCTAGTGTCGGGTAAGAACCAGCAGGTAATCTTTCCCAATCCTGGGTAGGTCCAAGCCAACCTTTAAAATATTCTCCTCTGGCTGACAGCACATACAGATAGTCCTGATCACCAAATAAAGCGACTATATCAGCCGGGGTTTCCCTAAAAATCACCCATCGATCATCGGTAACATTATAAACCCAAATTTTACCGTTCTCGGCCAGGGCATAGCCACGGCCTTGTACCGAAATAATCTCTTGTATGGAACTCCCTACCGGAAAATCAGCCAATGCTTGCCAACTGCTGTTCTGAAAATCATAGCGCCACCCTTCATAAGTTGAGCTGCCTGAGGTTGTCGGTGTAAACACGTAGGCAGCGTTATCGATAAGCATAGCTTTTCCACCTCTGCTCCGGCGCCCCGGATAGGGCGGAAGAGATCTCCAGGTTCCCGTGTTTAAGTGATAAGCGGAAAAGGTTTTACACTCTCCTCCGCATTGCTCCGAAGTGCCCAGGCCCATAAAAAGCCAGTCACCCACCGAGAAAAAAACGCCCCCATCCGCAATCCGGTCCTCTGCATTTGAAATTTTCACCCAGGACGGCTGGTAAGGTATTACCGCCTTAGTCATCTGTCCGTTGACCGTTACTTGTAAAGGACGAGGCTGCTGTTGAAGTGCCTGATACAAACTCCCCGAAACCGACAGGGATTGGCGATCCACGTGGACAACCGAAAATATATTTTCCTCCTGACGTACTGTGTTGCGCTGTGGATCCGGATGAAAGTTCCGGCCCCGGATAATCAGTCCGGAGAAGTCCCTGGTTACACTTAAAGAGATATCGGTAATTACCGGCGGGTTCAGCCGAAAAAGCCCCTCAAGTGTTCCCTGGTATCGGCCATTATTGATGGCAATAATGGGTCTATCCCCCGTGAATGCCGATGGAATGATCAGACGGATCATAGCCGTGTCATACGCAAGAATCGTCGCTGGTTCACCATCAAAAAACACCTGGGGTACAGCCCCTGGCCAGGCCAAAAAAGTGCCAGCTAATGTGAGGGTATCGCCGAAAGAAGCTGTAGCAGGGGAGATACCTTGGACATAGGGAAAAAACAAGCGAAAGGGCTGTGCTGCCGTCAGTAGTGTCTGTGAAGACTCAAGCCTTAAATGTACAGGAACACTGGAACCCCTAATGCCGTTGGGAACAATACAGCGAATTTCGCTGCGGGTAGCGCTGATAATTTTGGATTCCTGCTGATCAAAAAATACTTTCCCTACCCTCAGATTCGTCGCAATTTGAATAAGCACGGTATCGCCGGGCACCCCAGCCGTCGGGAAAAATCCCAAAATTGGGAGCAAAGGTCCTCCCTGCCCCAAAAAAGATTCCTGGTTGCCCTCCACTGTCCGGTTAGCACTCACCACATAGGCCATTACACTTATGGGAAAAGATGAAAAAGGACCCAAATAAAAATAGGTAAACACCCCTGTTGGCCCGGAAAAAGGCCCTAAGGATATTTTTCCTGTTTCGCCTACAATAAAACCATGATCTGTTATTCCGGCTCCCCCAGGTTCAAAAACCTCTCCCCGCAGTACAACCCCGCTGTCCGGTATCACCTGAGGAGGCAGGGTCCGTACCCGGGGATAATCCCGCGGGGTTAATTCTTCTTTGCGACAGGCAACAATACTGCCTAACAAGCATAACCAAAACACCCAGTGCAGACTATTAATTCGTCGCATAGCATTAGCATTAGAAAGAGATTCCGGATACGAGTTGCAGATTCATCGCTACCAGGCGGTTGTCGGGGAAAGAATTCACCACTTTGGAAAACTCCCGCTCCCCGCGAATTTCGGTAAACCAATGGGCCCGCTTAAGGATGGGGCGTTGCCAACCTAGCCCAACCCAAAGTCCAGGGTAAAAATCTTCGACCAGCGATTTACTTACTTCAGTGGTTCTGACACCATTAGGCGATTCTTCCTCTTCCCGGAAAACACTTATTGTGCGGCGATCCATATTGAGACTGATTCCCCCCAGGCCATACCACCGACTGCCATAAGTACCCCACTGATAACGCATCGCCAAAGGTAGTTTCAGGTACTGCTGCTTTAAGTCAATATCATAGCGCCGCCGAATATTGCCGTCAACCAATTCCCCGGCACCCTGTGTTTTGAAGCGCTGCCACCATAGCTCACTGATAATAGCAATGCGTTGTGAACTGCGCGGCAAGGTGAGTACTCCCCGAACACCCCCGCTCACGCCTAAGTAGCTGTCAAACGTAATATTGGTGAACGGCTCTTTGGAAAAGAATTTAAAAAACCGCACCTGTGAAAGTCCGAGTCCGACAACAACGCCGGGCCGAAATCGCAGATAGGGCAAATCAGGACCATACTGGCGCAAGGGTAGTTCACGGCAGTTGGCGTAAGCAGCCAGCAGCCGCAGCAGCGCCCGCTCCGTTAAGGCCGTTTGCTCTATTTTGCTGCGCAAACCAGGGCAATCCGCCAGATACACGAGTAACACACCGCGGTATTCACGGTTTTCGCGGTTCACTTGGGTGCTTACCTCTTTGGCCTTGACCGTATTGGTCAGCGCTTTAATCGGGCGCCCCGCACGCGCCAGATAAAATACCTCCTGATGCCGGTATAAAGCGATACCGGCTCCTTCCGCAAGTACTTCGACGAAACCCGCAAATACCGAATCTTTCGGGGCTGGCATCACGCGGAAGGTGCGCCCATCGTCAAAACCATACCCGCGCAAACTATCCGGTAAAAACTGCTGCAAAGGGCTGTCGGGTGTTGCACGGAACGAACATCGGTCGGCTGCAGCCCCAAGTACCCGGGCATCGACCCAGCCCGGCAGAGTGTCACCTGCTACCGTAATGATGTATCCTGGTTGAAAATCGGCTTGCCCATGCACCAGCATCAGCATGGCTCCCCAGAATAGGGTGCCAAGGAGAATTTTTTTACTCATGAGGTTTACGTTTTACGCTTCAATATTAGGCTAAAAACAACACTGCCACAAGCGTAAAATTTTCTTTTTGCAGGTAGAACCAGGAGCTGCAACTTCCCGGCAAAATGAGCCCGGTTGTCACTTGACAGGTAAATGCTGTTCAGGTGCTGTCATGGCCGGTTCTAAAACAATTTCCCCTGCACCACTTCCGGCAACAGGCGGAAAGAACGCCGGTGGTGCGGCGTAATACCATACTGCCGAATAGCCGCGCGATGATCGGCCGTAGGGTAGCCTTTGTTCTGCTGCCACCCGTACTGCGGATGCTTTTCCGCCAGCGCATGCATGTAAGCATCCCGGTGGGTTTTGGCCAGTATGGAGGCAGCGGCAATCGACTGGTAAATACCGTCCCCTTTAATAACACAGGTATGTGGGATGCCCGCGTAAGGACGAAAGCGATTGCCATCAATCAACAAAGCGGCCGGAGTGATGGCCAGTTGTTCAACAGCGCGATGCATCGCCAGAAAGGACGCCTGTAAGATATTGATCTGATCAATCTCCCGGGGATCTACCCGGGCTACGGCCCAGGCCGCTGCCAGGCTTTCCACAACGGCACGGGCTTCATCGCGCCGAGCTTCGGTCAGCTGTTTGGAATCATTAAGCAGGGGATGGGAAAAGCCTTCCGGCAAAATAACGGCAGCCGCGAATACAGGCCCGGCCAGACAGCCACGACCGGCTTCGTCGCAGCCCGCTTCAATGATTCCTGCAGTATGAAAGGGTTGTAAGGCCATGAATCCAGGGATATACCTACAAGTCTACGTTTTTCGTTTCCGAAATCCAACATCCGCACCCCTTGTTTGTTACGTACCTGAATTTATCCAGAATGGCAAGCCCGCAAGTTGCGGCTGCCTGCACTGGCTGTTAATTGCAATCCCGACGTATGACCGGCCGTTACCGCATTCTCATTGTTAGTGTTTTCGCCGTGCTGGCGCTGGCCAGTGCGCTGCTCATCCCCCGCCTGCGCTTTTCGTTTGATTTCGAGCAATTCTTCCCACAGGATGACCCCGACCTGGAAGTATTCCGCGAGTTCATCCGCGAATTTGAAACCGACGATAATTTCCTGCTCGTTGCCGTTCGCCGGGAAGGCGGGGTTTTTGAGCAATCCTTCCTCAATCGGTTTCACGATTTTTCCCTGGCGGCCCGCAACCTGCCACATGTGGTGGCCACCCAATCCCTCACCCAGTTTGGGTATCCCCTGCGCACCCCTTTTGGCATCACGAAGATCCCCGCCATTCATCGCGATGAACCTGCGCGTTATGCTGCCGACCGGGAACGCCTCCTCGGAGATCCGCGCTTTGTCCACAACCTCATTACGGCCGATGGTCAGGCTCTCGTCGTTTTTCTAAAAACCGAGGAGGCCATGCAACTCGACCAGGCCCGGGAACTAATGGTTGGCCTGGATTCGCTGGTACAGCAAAGTGGCTTTACTGATTACCATTATCTCGGCCGCTCCTACTTCCAGCGAGAATTGGTAGCCATGCAACAGCAGGAAGTAGTGCGCTCCGCTATTATTTCCGGTATCCTGGTAACCCTGCTGCTTTTTTTGATCTTCCGCCGACCCTGGGGCGTTGTCATCGCGATGTCCTCCATTTCGCTGGGCCTCCTGCTTTTTCTGGGCCTACTAGCGGCCCTGGGCCGGGAACTGAATGCTATGGCCGCGCTTTACCCCGTGCTGATGATTATCGTGGGCACCTCGGATGTCATCCACATCATGACGAAATACATCGACGAGCTCCGGGAGGGCTTGTCGCGCCGGGATGCCATCCGCAACACCATCCGGGAGATTGGACTCGCCACCTTGTTAACATCCGCTACTACGGCCATTGGCTTTAGTACCCTGCTCAGCAGCCGGGTAGCCCCCATTCGCGATTTTGGCATCAATGCAGCCATGGGGGTATTGGTCGCCTACCTGACCGTAATCCTGTTCACAACGGCCCTGCTCACCTGGTTCCGCACCGAGCAATTGATTCAGTTGGGCCAACAGCAGGAACGCTGGCAACGGGCGATGGACGGGCTTTGGCATTTTACGCGGCAACGGGCCGGCGCCCTGGCCTGGGGAGCGGGCCTGGTCATCCTGCTGTGTGCCTGGGGTATTTCCCGCATAACCACGAATTATGAAATCATCAATAACCTGCCCATTGGGGCAAAGATTACGGAAGACTTTCGCTTTTTCGAAAAAGAACTGACAGGCTTTCGGCCACTGGAGTTTGCGGTGTATGCACAAAATGAGTACCGGGCCGATGATTACGCTGTGATCCGGGAAATGGACAAACTGGAGCAGCACCTGCAAGATTTTCCTTTCCTGCGGGGCGTTACCTCGCTCACGGCGGTCTACAAGAGCCTTAACCAAATGAACCAGGGCAATCGCGCCGATGCCTATCAGTTGCCACCCGACTCCGCTACGTTTATGCGTTATCAGCGCTTTGCCGACCGCATGCCCGCCCTCCAACCACAGGTGTTGCTTAGCCGCGACGGAAAGAAAGCCCGAATCACCTCCCGCATTGCCGATATCGGTGCGGACAGCATCAAGTATTTTGGGCAGCAGCTCGACCAATGGATAGCTACCCACCTGGATGCCGAAGTGGTGCAGGTCAAGCAAACCGGTACCGGCCTGATTATTGATAAAAATGCTGAGTATATCCGCCGGAGCCTGTTACTGGGTCTCGGGGGGGCCGTCATTATTATCGGCTTGCTGATGGGAGCACTCTACCGCGACTGGCGGATGCTCCTCGTCGCTATGATCCCTAACTTTTTTCCGCTGATTATCGCCGGAGCCCTGCTCGGTTTTCTCGGTATTGAACTGGAAGCAACAATCTCCATTGTTTTTTCCGTCATTTTCGGCATTGCGGTAGACGATACCATCCACT
Source organism: Lewinellaceae bacterium (assembly GCA_020636445.1). GTDB lineage: Bacteria > Bacteroidota > Bacteroidia > Chitinophagales > Saprospiraceae > JACJXV01. Next base: position 81,771 of record JACJXV010000011.1, read on the forward strand.
TCCTCAGTCGCTACAAACTGGTGCGCGCTACCGGCGAAGGAGTTGATGCTTCCCTGCGAATTACCTTCCAGGAGACCGGCAAAGCCATCATCCTTACCTCCGTAATCTTATTCTTTGGCTTCCTGGTGATGCTGTTTTCCGTGCATCCGCCCAGTGTCTATGTGGGCCTGCTGATCAGCACTACGCTGTTCAGCGCGTTGTTGGCCGACCTACTACTCATGCCACTGTTGATTCGCTGGTTAGTCCGGGAGGGGTAGTTGCGAAAGGTTTAGAGTCGCCACTAGCTCCGCTCGTGGCTAGTTTAGAGACGTGCCTTTCGGCACTGGTTTAGATGGTTTAACAGATTAGCTACACTACACTTGCTCAGTGTAATGCCCACTCCGTTTGTAAGTTTTATTAACTAAACCCTGATTGCTTTTTTGACAAACGTCTATAGACGCGATCTGAAGATCACCAGGCATCGGGCTGGCGGTAATCCAAAGATTACGGCTAACAAGGGTTTATATAAACTTTATAAACCGAGTGAGCAACGCGAACGGCATAAACCCAGCGCAGCGGCATAAACCGAGTGAGCAACGCGAACGGCATAAACCCAGCGCAGCGGCATAAACCGAGTGAGCAACGCGAACGACATAAACCCAGCGCAGCGGCATAAACCGAGTGAGCAACGCGAACGACATAAACCCAGCGCAGCGGCATAAACCGAGTGAGCAACGCGAACGACATAAACCCAGCGCAGCGGCATAAACCGAGTGAGCAACGCGAACGACATAAACCCAGCGCAGCGGCATAAACCGAGTGAGCAACGCGAACGACATAAACCCAGCGCAGCGGCATAAACCGAGTGAGCAACGCGAACGACATAAACCCAGCGCAGCGGCATAAACCGAGTGAGCAACGCGAACGACATAAACCCAGCGCAGCGGCATAAACCGAGTGAGCAACGCGAACGACATAAACCAAACTTGCCCAGCCTGCCCGTACGGGTATGGAGCGAACGCCAGTGAGCAATATCAGCACATCATCCGCAACAACTCGCCCAAAAATATTCCTCCCCAGAGGTAAGATTTTCTGTTTCCCACGGATATACTCTTGAATACGGTTCGAACCCACTAACCCTGGTTGATTTTTTCATTTCTAAAATTGAACGAACCATGAAAACCTTACCCAGAACCTTATTATGGATAGTAGCGCTTGGGCTGGCATTGACAAGCTGTGAAAAAGAATCCTTTTCCCCTTCTGCAGAAAACAGTACCACCGGCTTTGACTTCAATGGCGATGGATACCCGGAAGTTATACTTGAAATCCCAGACCTGCCCATTTGGGAATCACACCTGCGGGATCAAAACAACGACGGTCGTCCCGATGCGCTGGCGTTAGGTACTGCCGGCGGCGCGCGCCTGGGCCCCCCCTGGAATGTGGATGATGACCGGGGCCCGGGAGGTAGCGCCGAATTAGAGGCTGTGGTATTTGTAGAATGGCTCCCATTGGATCTACCCCAAACGATTGATCTCGATCGGGATGGCGACCCTGACCTCGTTTTGTTTGCAGCGGCAGCGGATGACCCCTCCCGCATTGATATTGACGGCGATGGCGAAGAAGAACTGATTCAGGACGACCCAACTCTTGCTGCTGGTAAATCCAAAGGCGAAAGCCTGGACAAAGATGATGATCCCGACAAAATCACCCTGGGTAGTAAAGGCGGCGCCACCCGCCAGCCCAATGAAGATGTTGATGGCGACCAGGAACAGGAAATTGTCATCGAAGACCCAACCGTCGATCCGGACGATACCAAAGGAATCGATCTGGATGGGGATGGGGATACCGACATTGTGGTGATCGGCACAAAAAAGGCCAAGCGCAGTGGCAATGCCGATGTTAATGGTGATGGTAACCCTGACATCATCCTGGAGGATTCCACCCTGGATTCTCCCAAAGCCAAAGCGATTGACCTGAACGGTGATGGTAAACCAGATGGCGTCGTAGTGGGTACTGGCGATGGCGGAGTTCGCGACAAAGATGCCGATATCGATGGCGATGGCGAACCGGAAATTATCATCCGGGGCTGTAAACGCGAAGGCAAAGTCGACCTGGATGGCGACGGTGACCCCGATGTGATTTACTTGAAATGACTTCTTGGGTTTATGAAGTTTATGACCGCTTCGCCCATACCCGTACGGGCAGGCTGGGCAAGTTTGTTTTATGAGGATTATCCAAACTAAACCCTGATTGCTTTTTTGGCAAACGTCCATAGACGCGATCTGAAGATCGCAAGGCATCGGGTTTTCGGCAATCTGAAGATTACCTCTAACAAGGCTTATGGAGTTAATGAGGTCTATATAAACTTCATAAACCGAGCGAACGTCAGTGAGCGATATAAACCGAGTGAGCAACGCGAACTTCATAAACCGAGCGAACGTCAGTGAGCGATATAAACCGAGTGAGCAACGCGAACGGCATAAACCGAGCGAACGCAGTGAGCGATATAAACCGAGTGAGCAACGCGAACGGCATAAACCGAGCGAACGCAGTGAGCGATATAAACCGAGTGAGCAACGCGAACGGCATAAACCGAGCGAACGCAGTGAGCGATATAAACCGAGTGAGCAACGCGAACGGCATAAACCGAGCGAACGCAGTGAGCGATATAAACCGAGTGAGCAACGCGAACGGCATAAACCGAGCGAACGCAGTGAGCGGCATAAACCTAACGAAGTAGCATAAACCCGAAACAAGCCTTTAATCCCGGAACTTTGCTTTGCCCGGCGTACTCAGCGAGTATGCCGGTTTTTTTATAAACCTTTTTCCCTGATAAGGTCTTATTAATGAAAAGGTATTGTTTATGGATTACCAAGCGTTACAAGCTAATTTTCGTCGTTACATTCAACTGACCGATGAGGAAGCGCAATACTTTTTTTCCTTGCTGAAGCCCCAAAAGCTGAAGGCGCGCCGGTTATTGCTCGACATTGGGGATCCCTGCCTGTATTTCAGCCTGGTCACGGAAGGCTGCCTGGTCAACTATTATACCGATGACAATGGTTTTGAACATGTACTGCAGTTCGCCACCACCTTTTGGTGGACAGCCGACCTCCAAAGTCTGATGAATGGCACCCCCTCGATGTATACCATTAAAGCCGTGGTAGACAGCGAGGTTCTCCGGTTATCGCGGGCAGATATGGAGCTTCTGTATCAGCAAATCCCCAAATTTGAGCGGTATTTTCGCATTATTTTTCAAAATGCCCTGATGTCCCACCAGACGCGTATCATGCAAAATATTGCTTACCCCGCCGAGGAGCGCTACCGGCAGTTTCAGCAGACTTATCCACACATTGAGCAGCTCGTCCCGCAAAAATACATTGCCTCCTACCTGGGTATCACGCCCGAATTCCTGAGCAAGATTCGCCGAAAAATGGCGAAAAAGTAGTTTTTCTTAATCTAGTTCAATGCGAAGGGGCTCCAACTGCCCCCATCTTTGTGGTGTAAAAGGGATTACAGAGAATTAGTTCTCAAAAATCCCCAATCATTCACCCACAACAAATACACCATCATGTCAACAAGTACAGCAGCAGTAGCACAGCAATGGGCACTGGATACGGCCCACACCGAAGTCCAATTCAAAGTTAAGCACCTGGTTATCTCTACAGTTACCGGCGCTTTCAAATCATTCAGCGGTACGGTTAACACCGAGAATGAAAACTTTGACCAGGCGGAAGTTAACTTCCAACTGGATGTCAACAGCATCGATACCAACAACACCGATCGCGATAACCACCTGAAGTCAGCTGACTTTTTTGCGGCCGACGAATTTCCACAAATTACCTTCAGCAACGGCATTCTGAAGCTGGTAAAGGACGAAGAATATGCACTGAATGGTGACCTGACCATTCGTGGGGTAACACACCCGATCACCCTCGCCGTAACGTTCAACGGTACGATGAAGGACCCTTGGGGTAACATGAAGGCTGGTTTCGAAATTACCGGTAAACTGAACCGCAAAGATTACGGCCTCAACTGGAATGCCATCACTGAAGCAGGTGGTATGCTGGTAGGCGAAGAAGTAAAGCTCGTTATCAATGCCCAATTGGCAGTAGCATAAGGTATTTTCCTTTTTCCCATATTTCACGAGAGGCGACGTTTCCGGATGGGGAGCGTCGCTTCTTTATTTATCCGCATATTTAAGCAGGAACAGCAGGAAAAACCCAAAGAA
>JACJXV010000012.1 GCA_020636445.1 Lewinellaceae bacterium
CTGCGGGGTGAGTAACTCAACCAGAAGGTGAATGAGGTAGCCGAAGCTGGAATCTTCCTGGGGGGGTCTGCCAACTACCGAGAAATGCCAAATAGCATCTTTGCGGTGGTAAACTCCTTCTACATCCATCACCGGGAAGTCGTGTGTTAAGCTGTAATACCCCAGGTGATCGCCAAAAGGGCCTTCGGGTTTTTTCTCTCCCGGTCGAATGATCCCGGTAATGACAAAATCGGCATCGCCGGAAATCATCGCGCCATCTTGCCAGGCATAGCGGAAGCGCCGTCCACCCAGCATCCCGGCAAACGTCATTTCGGATAAGCCTTCCGGAAGGGGCATGATCGCGGCAAAGGCATGTGCAGGAGGGCCACCCACAAAAACGGCGGCCCGGAATGGAAGTCCGGCGGCATTGTAGGCCGTATGATGTACCCCAATGCCCCGGTGAAGCTGGTAGTGCATACCCACCTCTTTGTTCAATACGTACTCATTGCCACTTAGCTGAATGCGGTACATCCCCAGGTTAGATTGCATGGGGTTGCGGCTTCCAGGGGGCAGCGTCAGCACCTGAGGCATGGTAACAAAGGCTCCGCCATCCATTGGCCAGGATTTTATCAGCGGCAGCTGATCAATGGTCGTTTGCTGATACGTGGAGGCCGGATTCCACGTTTTGCGCGGCAAAGCACTGATAGCTGTAAAAGGAGCCCGCCAGTATCGGAAAGGCCGCCGCAGGGCATTGGTCGGATCGGCTTTAAGCTCGATGACCCGCTGCACATTTTCAATGGTATCCCGAAACAAGAATTCTGTACGGGCAAAGGTCCCGTATATGTTGGAAACGGCCGGAAACTTACTTCCTTTTACCCGCTCAAAGTATATGGCAGGGCCCCCGGCATCGAAAATACGCCGGTGTATTTCGGCCATTTCCAGGTTGGGGTCCACTTCGGTACGCACCCGCACCAGTTGGTTCGTTTTTTCCAGATCCTCTACACAGGCACGAAGGCTTCGGTAACTCATAATTGTTAATCGTTGATTGAGGAAGTAACAGTTGAAGCGCCCGGAGGTTTTCCACTGGTTTCATAAATCAGTGCAATACTTAAAAATACAGGAACCATATAGAGGTAACTGAAGGGTACGTAAAAGAATCCGTAAAAAACGATTAGATACGCCTTGAGTGAAACCAATAAAAAGAAGCGCACCGATTGTATTTTAGGGCGTCGCCAAAAGTATCCACCGAGAATACCGAGGGCCGTCAGTGCACAGGCAAAAAGATGTACCTGACGCTGTAAGGCGAGCCGCTGCGCTATTTCGCCTGAGGCATAATCATAGAACCAGGCGCTGAAGCTCAGTCCGCGAAACAAGTGGGCAGGTTTTTCACCCGCCGCTTGCCAGGTTTGCGTTTGCCACTGGCCAATTGCCGTATCCCCATAATAGCGAAGACCATTGAGGATGATCTCCGGATCGCGCAGCAGGAAGGGGAATACGTACAGCAGGAGAACACCCAGTACCGCCCACAAGGCCGTTTGCAGGGCTGGCTTAAACCCCCGGTCTGCCCAAAGAATAAGGCCGTAAACGGGAAGCCAAAAAGTAAACGAATAGCGGGAGAGCAGGCATACTAAAATGCCAAGACCCATCAACCAGGGCCGGCGATTCCCAATGCTGAAGGCGAGAAAAAGATAAAAGGCAACCGGGGTAAGTTCCACGGCGTATCCGAAAACATCGCGTTTCCAAACGAGAAAAGTAAAGAGAAACAGCAAGGGTAGGGCAGCCTTCACCGCCAGTTCCCCCAGTGGTAATTGCTGCCGATGCAAACGCCAGGTATATAAAGCGATAACAGCTACAAATAAAACATAAGCTGTCCAACGGTAATCAAGGGCTAACAGCTCTGAAAACACATAGGGTAACCACATCAGGGGAAAGTAGGTAGGGAGTACCGTCCAGCCGGGAAATTCCATTGGAGCGTATATGGGTTGGCCACTTAGTAAGCGGCGGACATAAAGCTGCAGGGAGGGGACGATATCGGAATTTTGCGGATCAACAGGGTGGGCCTGAAACGTCTCCCAAAGGAAAGGTAACGCCAGGCAACTGAGGGTGCCGACAATCCCCCAGACCAGGAAAAGATTACGTTGCCGGGTAAGCGATGATTTCCAGGGAGTTTCCTGCAGGGAAAATTGTCCTGGACCCAGGCCAATTGCTCCTGCTACAGTGAGGGAAGCTCCAATAAACCAGGCTACCGGGCTCCAATGTGGCCCCAGAGCATTCATCCACATGGTTTGCATTCCCAATTCCAGCAGGATGCCACCGCCAAAAAGTACCCAGGAAATAGTACGCTGCATTACGGGTGATTTAGAATGGCAAAATACAGAAAAGGTGGATAATCCCGCTGACCTACCGCTGACACCGGCTGAAAAGGTAGAAAAATGAAAGCGGGAAATGCGTGCTTAGGTTTCGCTGAGGGGGCGATTGCCCTGGAAGGAAGAAAACCTTATCTTGACGAGGTTGTTGACATAAAAGTAAAATAAACAGGTGTGCTGAGTTTACTCTTCGTGTTGTCATCCTTGCTTCCGGCCACCTGGCCAGTTGTTCAAGGTATTTCCTCCCCGCCGCCACATGCGATCTACCTGGGCGTTGTAGAAATCAGCCATCGGAACAATTTACGGACGGCTACGGCCACGATAAAAATTTTTGCTGATGACTTACAAAGTGCCCTGCGCAGTGCCTACCCGGAAACGTTTAAGGTAGGACCGCTGGAGAAATTGCCGGAACAGAATTTTGGACTAGTCAGCACCTATTTTGCCGACCATCTGCGGCTTAGCCCGGTAGGGGGTAAACCTTGGTGGGTGCAACTCCAAAAGATTACCCCTCAGAATGATCTTTTTATTGTGACAATAGCTATCCGCTGCCCCGCGCAATGGCCGCGGCTGCGCGTCAAGGCCGACTTCCTGATGGAGCTTTTTCCGGACCAGTCCAATGTTCTGAGTATTGATAATCAGGGAGATAAACGATATCTTCGTTTTACCAAAGATCAACCTGCCCAGCAAATTAATTGGGAATAGCGCTGCTGCAATTCTTTTCGTAAATATGTAGGGTCATTAAACTGTGCACGTATATGAGGATACGAGTCAAAACCCTCTTGCAATATCTTTACTGCCTGGGCATCTTGTGCTTTTCGGGTGGTATTTTTTATGGGCAACCCACCGACTCCTTATCGACAAAACTAATCGTGACCTTTGAGGTCGTTGCACCATCGCTGCCTTCCAATACGTCGGTATATATCACCGGAGGGCATCCTGCGCTGGGCAACTGGAATCCCGGGGCCGTTCCCATGTTGATGCAGGAAGGTTACCGCTGGCAAAAAGTAATCGAACTTGAACAGCCACAATCCCTGGAATACAAGTACACGTTGGGGAGTTGGGCACGAGAAGGCGCTGGTGCAGATGGCAGGCCCCTGGGCAATTTGATCGCCCGGATTACCCGCGACACCTTGATTTCGGATACGATTCGCTTCTGGACCCAGGAGCAGAAACCTCCGCCAGTGCAAGGTCAGGTGACGGGCATCGTACGGTATCTCCGGCAACTCAAAGGAACTGGATTGCGCGACCGCGATGTCATCATTTGGCTGCCGCCGGGGTACGAGCAGGACCGCGGGAAACGGTATCCCGTCCTTTATATGCATGATGGACAGAATGTTTTTGATCCGGCAACCAGTTCTTTCGGCATCGATTGGCAAATCGATGAACACAGTGATAGCCTGATCCGGAATGGGGTTATCCCTCCGATGATTGTAGTCGGTATTTACAACACCCCCGACCGCTCCGCCGAGTATGCGCCCGGCGAAAAGGGAACTGCCTATATGCAGTGGGTGGTAAATGAACTTAAACCCCTGATTGATTCCGATTTTCGCACTAAAAAAGATCGCCGCCACACCTGGGTAGGCGGATCTTCTGCGGGCGGATTAATTTCCTTTATGCTGGCCTGGGAATATCCCGACGTATTTGGGGGTGCCATCTGTATGTCGCCGGCCTTTAAAATCGCCTCCATCGATTACGTTACGCCAGTACTGGAAAAAGCACGTCCCCCTCATCTGCGATTGTATATCGATAATGGAGGTATTGGCCTGGAAGAGCGCCTGCAGCCCGGAGTCGATGCCATGCTCGAAGCCCTGCAAACCAAGGGTTACCGATCCCCCAAGGAATATTGGTATGTCAAGGATTCCAATGCCCAGCACCAGGAAGCCGCCTGGGCCAAACGGTTTCCGCAAGCCCTGGTGTGGTTATTAACGGGTGGGTAATAAAATGTAGAGACGTCTCATGAGATGTCTGGTGTGGTTATTAAACGGCGGGTAGAGACATCTCACGAGATGTCTCTACTGGTGTGGTTATTAAACGGTCAACAATGAATGGGGTCAGGATTTAAACAAATCGATCAGCCCCTGGCAGGTTACCAAAATGCCTGTTTCCAGTGATTTTTCCGGTGCAGGATAGTAGAAAGGTGAATGTAAACCCGGAAGATCCTGTTTTTGCAGTCGTTCATCGGGTACGGTCCCCAACCAGTAGAGCACCGTGGGTACCTGATGTTTCGTTTGCCCGTAGCGGGAAAAGTCTTCGGCGACCATTTGCACTTCGGCGTCGATAACATTGGCGGCACCGATGGCTTTGGCTGCGGAAGCCGACAGACGATCGACCAAATCAGGATTGTTGTAGTTGGCAGGCGTGAAGCCCTCCGGAATAATAACCTCCGGCATTTTGTCTTCCGGCAGGCCGGCAGCAATAGCGATGCCGCGGCAAACTTCTTTAATACGCCGGTGAACCATGTCCCGGACTTCCTGCTTGAAGGTGCGTACCGTAAGCTGGAGGGTAACCTCATCGGGGATAATATTGTGTTTGGTACCACCCTTGATAGCGCCTACTGTAATCACGGCCGATTCAATAGGTTTGAGGTTGCGGCTGACAATCGTCTGCAGGTCCATGATGATCATACTGGAAATAACGACCGGATCGATCGACATATGGGGGCTGGCGCCGTGGGCTCCAATGCCAAAAACCTTGATGTCAATGCTTTCTGAATTGGCCATGGTAAAGCCTTTGCCAAACCCCACCTGTCCAGCAGGAATCGTAGGACTGCAATGGAGGCCGACGCCATATTTCGGAACACCAAAGCGCTCGTACAAGCCGGCATCGAGCATAAGCTTGGAGCCAGCGCCAATTTCTTCAGCAGGCTGGCCGATCAGCATCAAGGTTCCTTTCCACTGATCTTTCATGCGGACCATCGCGCGGGCCGTCCCCAGCCAGGTAGTCATGTGCATGTCGTGGCCGCAGGAGTGCATCACGCCTGTCTGGCTGCCATTTTGCTCGATCATTTTTTGACTGGCATAGTCGAGTCCCGTTTTTTCAATCATTGGCAGCGCATCCATATCGGTGCGGTAGAGGATGGTAGGGCCTTCGCCATTTTTATAGATGCCCACAATGCCATACCCGCCAACCTGTTCGGTGACGGTGAAGCCGATGCTGCGCAACTCCCTGGCTAGTTTGGCGGAAGTTTCCTTTTCTTCCAGGGATACTTCCGGCGATTGATGCAATTGCTTATAGAAACCCAGCAAATAGCTCAAGTCTTCTTTAATGAGCTCAGGGCGAACCACCGGAGGTTCCGGGGTGGCACCTGCAAAAAAGAAGGGTAGTAAGCAGCAGATAGTCAAGAGTGTTCGCATACCTGTATTTTTTTGGCGTTGGGCAAGTTTACGAAAAAGCTGGCGATAATTAGGTAGCAGCAATAGGAAATCCGCACTATTCCCAGGCAGACTTTGGGGTGTCGGAAGAAAGCTGGCTCAGCCGGTTAGTAAGTAAAACCGGGGAGGTTGTCATTTGAAAACGCCTTTTTTTCCTTAGCTTTGACCGCAAGCAACAAACAGGAACTAGGCACATGCAACAATACCACGATCTTTTGCACCATATCATCCAAACGGGGGTTCGCAAAAGTGATCGCACAGGTACCGGTACGATTAGTGTCTTTGGCTACCAGATGCGTTTTGACCTGGCAGCAGGTTTTCCCTTGCTCACGACCAAGAAAGTATCCTTCAAGTTGATCCTGCATGAACTGCTGTGGTTCCTGCAAGGAGATACTAATATCCGCTATCTGGTTCAGCATAACGTGGGCATCTGGAATGAGTGGCCTTTCCAATATTGGTTGCAACAACAAGGGCTCGAAGAGCAGTTTCCGAAATACACAGAAGCCTGGAAAGCCAAATTGCAGGAATTTGTTACCCGCATTGCTGCTGATGAGGCCTTTGCTGCTCAATGGGGCGAACTCGGACCCGTTTACGGCCGGCAGTGGCGCAATTTTGAAGGAATTGACCAAATTACACAGGTGGTAGAGGATATCCGAAACAACCCTGATTCCCGCCGCCTGATTGTTTCAGCCTGGAACCCCCGGGATATTCCCGTAATGACAAAAAGTGGGCTGCCGCCCTGCCATACCCTCTTTCAGTTTTATGTGGCCGAGGGGCGTCTTTCCTGCCAACTGTACCAGCGGTCGGCCGACGTTTTCCTGGGTGTACCTTTTAATATAGCTTCCTACGCCTTATTGACCTTGATGGTAGCCCAGGTAACCGGGCTGCAGCCAGGAGAGTTTGTGCATACCTTTGGCGATGCCCATTTATACCTCAATCACCTGGATCAGGCTAATTTGCAACTGAGCCGCGATTTCCGGCCGTTACCGAAGCTTTATATTAATCCGGAGATAAAGGATATCTTCGGGTTTTCGTTCGCAGACTTTACGCTGGAAGGGTATGATCCCCATCCGGCAATCCGGGCAGCTGTTTCGGTGTAAAGGAGCTGACTTTATAAAATTGTGCCGTAGGTGACTTTTTTAGTAGGCTTGCTTGTAAACGCAGAACGAGCCAAATACAAGAAGGAATCACCGCTCGATAGACAAATAAACAGGAAGGGGACAAGCATGATGATTTGTTCATGTAATTTAGACTCTATCTAAATAGTTGCGGCTTTTTCAATTTTACTGTTAAAAAAATAGGGCGAATCATATATTTGCGCTGACATAAAAATGACACTTCGTATATCGATGATAAGCAAAGTATTCACAAACGAGAATAAGATGGTATTCAAGTCATTGACTAGCCGAGTACTTTTAGTCCTGGCGCTCGCCTGCACAACGGTGATTCTTACCGCCCAAGATGCCGCAGCACCCGCGGCTGGAGCGGACATCGAAGCGGGTAAAACCCTCTTCAAAAACCAGTGTGGTTCTTGTCACAACAAGAACATGAAGGACAAAATGACGGGTCCGGCGCTGGGTGGTGCTGAAGAACGTTGGGCGGCTTATCCCCGGGAAGATCTGTATTCCTGGATTCGCAATTCCCAGGCCATGATTACGGCAGGGCACCCACGGGCAACCGAATTGTGGAATGAGTGGAAGCCTACGGTCATGACCAGCTTCACGGCACTGACCGATCAGGAAATCGAAAACATGTTGGCGTATATCAATGATGTGTACGTCAATGGCGCTGGCGGGGCGGTGGCACAAGTACCCGGTGAGGTAAAGGATCCTGCCCCCAAGCAGGACAACACCATGTTGTTCATTCTGCTGGCGGTAATTCTGGGTATTCTGGCGGTGGTGTTGGCACGCGTTCTTTCTAACCTCAACTATATGTTGCAGGTGAAGGATGGCAATGCTCCGGCACAGCGGAAAACCCTGGTCGATATCCTGACCAGCAAGGGTGTGGTTGCTTTTGTGGTATTCGCCCTGGTCGTTTTGGGTGGCTATACTACAGTAAACAATGCGATCAGCCTCGGACGTCAGCAAGGGTATAATCCCGAGCAGCCTATTAAGTTCTCCCACGTTACGCACGCTGGCCTGCACAAGATTGATTGTCAGTATTGCCACGATGGTGCTCGCCGGAGTAAGCATTCGGTGATTCCGGCGGCGAATACCTGTATGAATTGCCACCGGGCAATCAAAGTAGGTTCGAAGTACGGCACGGGTGAACTCACTAAGATTTTCGCCTCTATTGGGTATGACCCCAGCGCTGATGCCTATATCGAAAATTACGAAAACCTCAGCGACGCAGAAATCGAGAAGATTTACAAGAAGTGGATTTCGGATACCTATATTCAGGAAAAGGGAACGCTGGACCGCGATGGCGAGCAATTGCTGGCTGACCAGTGGGATGGCATTGTTGCTTCTCTTACCGACCCCAAAGGCGGTGATGATAAAATTCAAGGCCCTATTGAGTGGGTAAAAATTCATAACCTCCCTGACCACGCTTATTTCAACCACGCACAGCACGTAAGTGTCGGCAAGGTTGAATGCCAAACGTGCCATGGCCCGGTCCAGGAAATGGAAGTCGTTCAGCAGTACTCTCCATTGTCGATGGGATGGTGTATTAACTGTCACCGCAAGACGGAAGTAAAATTCGCCGACAACGACTATTACAAATCGTATGTCCGTTATCACGAGCAGATGGCTAAAGGCGAGCGCGACAAGGTTACGGTCGAAGAGATCGGTGGCCTGGAGTGCCAAAAATGCCATTATTAATCATTGCGTGGCAACGAGCGAATCCAATTGACAACCCTCTTACGCTTTCAATAAGATGAAGAACCAAAATAATGAAGTCTGGATTGGGGTCGAACAGCTGACCAACGACCCTGCTTATCTGGAATCAGCTAATCAAGAGTTTCATGCGCTTCCGCTGGCCGAATCGCTGGAGCAAGCTTCAACACTGGAGTTGACCAGTAACCGTCGGGATTTTCTGAAGTACCTTGGTTTCGGTCTGGGTGCAGCTACGCTGGCTGCCAGTTGTGAAATTCCGGTCCGTAAAGCCGTACCTTATGTAGTTAAGCCGGATACGATTGTTCCTGGTGTTGCTACGTATTATGCTTCCAGCTTTGTACAGGGTGGCGACTATTGTTCTATCCTGGTCAAGACGCGTGAAGGTCGCCCGATTAAAATTGAAGGCAACTCCCTGTCGAGTGTTACTAAGGGGGGAACCAGTGCCCGGGCGCAGGCCAGTGTACTGAGTCTGTACGATACCAACCGTATTGATGGTCCTTACCGGATTAAGAACGGTGCTATCGATCGTCCGTCCAGCCGGGCTAAGAAAGGTCCGGGTTGGGCAGCTATTGACGGAGAAATCATGGGTAAGCTCCAGGCTGGAAGCCGGGTGCGCATCCTTACGAATACTTTACTCAGCCCGACCACCAAGCAGGCCATTGCTGATTTTACGGAAAAATTCCCCAATACCCAGGTAGTTACCTATGATCCGGTGTCTGCCTCGGCGCTGTTGGAAGCCAATGCGCAATGCTTCGGAGAAGCGGTAGTGCCTAACTACCAATTCGATAAGGCGGATGTTATTGTAAGCTTTGAGGCTGATTTTCTGGGCACCTGGATTTCGCCGGTTGAATATGCCAACCAATACGCGAAGAATCGGACCATTAAGGATGCCAAGAAAGCCCGCATGTCGCGCCACATTCAGGTGGAAAGCCATATGAGTCTGACCGGCTCCAATGCCGATAACCGGATTATGGTAAAACCATCGGAGCAGGGAGCGGCCATTATTGCGTTGTATAACGAAGTAGCTGCCCTGACTGGCGGAACCAGTGTTTCTGGTGCTAAACTCGCCGCTGAGAAAGCAAATAAACTGAAGAAAGTTGCCAAGGAACTCGTTGATGCCCGTGGTAAGGCATTGGTGGTTTCCGGCTCCAATAACCTGGGAGAACAGGTGCTGATCAACGCCATCAACATGATGGTAGACAGCTACGGAAATACAATCGACCTGGGCAATGCTTCGATGCAGCGCCAGGGGATCGACAGCCAGGTGCAGAACCTGATCCGCGAAATGAAAGGCGGCCAGGTAGATGCCTTGTTGGTACTGGATGGTGCCAACCCAGCGTGGGATCTTCCCAATGCCGACCAGTTCCGCGATGGCATGAAGAAAGTAGGCCTGAAAGTCTCTTTCTCCATTCTTCCGAACGAAACGACGGTGTTGTGTGATTATGCAACGCCAACCAATCACTTCCTCGAAAGCTGGGGTGATGCGGAAGCCAAGCGTGGACATTACAGCTTGATTCAGCCTACTATTGCGCCGTTGTTCGATACCCGGCAAACGGAAGTAAGCTTGCTTACCTGGGCCGCCAGTGAAAAACTGGATGCTGCGGCTGAGCAACCGATGTATGCATATCTGGCTGCACAGTGGGCTGCCAAGATGTTCCCGCAACAAACGAAATTTGCAACCTTCCAGGCGTTCTGGGATAGCACGCTGCACGACGGCGTGTTCGAAGTACCCCAGGCACCACGCGCAGGATATACCTTCGCTGGCGATGTCGCTGCTGCTGCTGGCAAAGTGCGCAAGCCGGCTAACGGTGGTATGGAGATCAGCTTCTTTGAAACGGTAAACATGGGCGGCGGGCAATATGCCAATAACCCATGGTTGGCGGAAATGCCGGATCCGGTAGCACGTACTACCTGGGGCAATTACCTGGCTATCCCCGTAAAATGGGAAGGTGGTAACAGCTTCAAGTCACTGAATAACCTCAATGGCCGGGAAATCTACGGCGAAGCCGATATGGTGGACGTAGAGATTGGCGGTAAGAAACAAACTGTAACCGTTGTTCGGCAGTTCGGTCAATTGGAGGATACTGTTGGTTTGGCTATTGGTTTTGGCCGTGAACTGACGGGCTACATGGGCAAAGCCCTGGGCGAGCAGGTAGGTGTGAATGCCTATCCCTGGTTGTCTATTGACGGCAACGGCAATACGCAGTACTACGCAACCGGCGTAACCGTTTCGGAAAGAGTAGGGAAGGACGACTTCTTCGCCTGTGTCCAGTACCACCACTCGATGGGGGTTACCGGAATCGATCCGAAGACCGGCAAAGAAATTAACGTTGACGAAAAAACGTCGATGACCCTGGGCGCTGGCTATCAGGGAGGTATCGTTGATCGTTCGATTATCTATAAAGCGAATCTGAGCGAAATTGACGAACTCGTACACCATGTAGAAGAGCGCCGGGCGGAAGCCAAGGAACTCAACTCTAAGTCGCTGTATCCTTACGATCAGTACGAAGCGGAGAAATACAGCCAGGGCCACTGGTGGGGAATGCACGTTGATTTGAACGCCTGTATTGGGTGTGGCGCCTGCCAGGTAGCCTGTATCGCGGAAAACAACGTTCCGGTAGTAGGTAAGCACGAAGTAGGCCGCCATCACGAGATGGCCTGGTTGCGCATCGACCGCTACTTCTTCGGAGACTACGAAAACCCGAATGTGGTTTACCAGCCGATGATGTGCCAGCACTGTGATAATGCGCCCTGCGAAAACGTTTGTCCGGTGGCAGCTACTCCACACAGCTCGGAAGGTCTCAACCAGATGACGTATAACCGCTGTATTGGTACGCGTTACTGTGCAAACAACTGTCCTTATAAGGTGCGTCGCTTCAACTGGCTGGACTATACAACGGCGGATTTATTCCCTGTGAATGAGCCTAAAGTGAACGATGAAGCACTGCCTTTCGGTGCTGACAACCTGACCCGGATGGTGCTTAACCCCGATGTAACGGTGCGTTCGCGCGGGGTAATTGAAAAGTGTAGCTTCTGCGTACAGCGCATTCAGGAAGGCAAACTGACCGCCAAGCGGGAAGGCCGTCGCCTGAACGATAATGACGTGAAGACAGCTTGCCAGACGGCTTGCCCAACAGGAGCAATTGTCTTTGGTGATCGCAACGACAAGCAGGGTAACCTGGGTTCGCGCCTGGATAACCCGTTGAACTACATCGTTTTGGAAGAAACGAATGTACGTTCCTCGGTGAATTACACTGCGAAGGTCGTTAACCGCGACGAAAAATTGGATGCCTAATTGACCATTATAACGGTGGGGGAGACCCCCCGGCTTTTATAAAACAATACTTATGAGTGCACCAGTATCTGCGATACGAGAACCGCTAATAACCGGTGGTAAGACCTACCATAATATTACGGAGGATATTTGCGGGCCCACCGAACGCACCCCAACGACTGCCTGGGTCATTGCGTTCATCGTTGCCGTGGCGGGCCTTGCCACCTATGTCTTTTGCGTAGGTTGGACTATTTGGGTTGGTATTGGCTCCTGGAACCTGAACCGGACCATCAACTGGGGTTGGGATATCACCAACTTCGTTTGGTGGGTAGGTATCGGTCACGCCGGTACGCTGATCTCGGCCATCTTGCTGCTGTTCCGCCAAAAATGGCGGACGGGGGTAAACCGGGCAGCTGAAGCCATGACGATTTTTGCGGTTATATGCGCCGGCCAGTTTCCGCTCATTCACATGGGGCGTCTTTGGCTGGGCTTCTTCATCTTCCCGTACCCGAATACCCGGGGCCCATTGTGGGTAAACTTTAACTCACCGCTGCTCTGGGACGTATTCGCGATCTCTACGTATTTCACCGTATCGTTGTTGTTCTGGTACACTGGTCTGGTGCCTGATTTCGCGACGGTTCGCGACCGGGCCAAGGGCTTGCGCCGCAAGATTTATAACTCGTTGTCTTTTGGCTGGACGGGTTCTGCCAAGCACTGGCAGCGCTGGGAAAGTCTTTCACTGGTATTGGCGGGTCTGGCAACGCCGCTGGTACTTTCAGTGCACACCATCGTATCTTTTGACTTTGCCACTTCGGTTATTCCAGGTTGGCACACCACGATCTTCCCTCCTTACTTTGTAGCGGGGGCCATCTTCTCGGGCTTTGCCATGGTACAAACCCTGATGGTGATTACCCGGAAAGTTTTACACCTGGAAGATTATATCACGGTGGAACACATCGACAGTATGAACAAGGTGATTCTGGCTACCGGCAGCATTGTTGGGGTAGCTTATCTTACCGAATTGTTCATCGCCTGGTACTCTGGATATATCTACGAACAATTTGCCTTCTATAACCGGGTGATGGGCCCGTATTTCTGGTCCTATATCGGGATGATGTCGTGTAACGTAATTTCGCCGCAAATCTTCTGGAGCAAGAAAATGCGTCAGAGTATTTTCGTGACTTTCGTGATGTCGATCTTCGTCAACATTGGGATGTGGTTTGAACGCTTTGTGATCATTGCTTCTACCCTGGCCCGCGATTACCTGCCATCAAGCTGGAGTTATTACACCCCGACCTGGGTGGAAATTGGCTTGTTTGTGGGAACCTTGGGACTGTTCTCCACCCTGTATCTGATCTTTACCCGGGTTGCACCGGTAGTTGCCGTAGCTGAAGTTAAGAGTATTCTGAAGTCGGCCGGTGATCAGTATGTGGGACCAGAAGTAGCCCGCAAGCATGCGGAAGAAGCTCACCACGAAGCTCATTAATCGCAGTAAACGCTGATTTGCAGATTTAAAAAGGAAGAACCATCATGAATCAACATAAAGAAGTTCTCTACGGGTTGTACGACGATGAGGAAGTATTGCTCAAAGCCGTACGCAAAGCCAAGAGTGATCACCTGGATATTATGGATGTCTTTTCTCCATTTCCGGTTCACGGGTTGGATGATGCGCTGGAGTTGACCGAAAGCCGTCTCCACATCACGGGCTTCATTTTTGGAGCTATCGGAACACTGACCGCCTTTTTGTTTATGACTTGGGTGTTCACCCGCGACTGGCCTATCATTTTCGGGGGTAAGCCGTATTTTTCGGCACCGGCATTCATTCCGATTACCTTCGAATTAACGGTTCTTTTCGCATCCATCGGGATGGTCGTAACCTTCTACACCATCTGCGGGATGGGACCTGGTGTTACGAACCCTACGCTCGATGATCGGATTACGGACGATAAATTCTGTATTGCTTTTGATGTAACGGGTGCTGAAGCCAAGCAGGTGGATAAATTACGTGCGTTCTTAAGTTCCACGGGAGCTGGAGAAGTTAACGCCAAAGAAATTTAATCCCCGCCGCGGGCATTCTGAAAAATGACGAAAAATCGGTAGCATGAAATCTATCAAAAATATCTTCTTCATTCTGGTTGCGGTAGTGGTTTTGCACTCCTGCTCACCGGCCGGCGGTAACTCTGCAGGCCACGAGTATATGCCGGATATGGCACACCAGGTAGCTTATGAGGCGAATACCTACTATACCTACAGCCATAACTCCTGGGATGAGGAAAGTACAATAAGCCGTCGGGATCTTTCCCAGCCACGCTTACCTGTCAATGGAACAGTACCACGTGGGTATGCAGGTTTGTTTTTCGCTGGTGATGGCGCTGCAGATCAGGAAAAAGCCCTGTTGCATGGGGGCAACCAGATCAACGCGATCGCTGTACCGGTCAATGGCTACGTGCCCTTCTACTATGCTAATAATGAAGATGAGCGCACTCGTGCATCGAATGATATTCAAGCAAACCCATTTCCGATCACCCAGAAGGGCTTGGAGCAAGGTAAACTGCTGTATGATATCAACTGTGGTATCTGCCATGGAGAAAAAGGTGACGGAGCTGGGTATCTGGTTCGCGATCCTAACCCGGCAGCGGGTGATCCTGGTGGCGTTTACCCGGCAGCACCAGCCAATTTCCTGCTGGATACTTTCCTGAATAGTTCCAACGGACGTTACTACTATGCTATCATGTATGGTAAGAACGTCATGGGGGGCTATGCCGATAAACTTAGCTATGAAGAACGCTGGGAAGTAATTCACTATATCCGGGCGTTACAAGCGGCCGAGAAAAAGCTGGTTTACTCCCCGGATGCCAATACCTTTAATCCGGTGTATGGCACCCCGGCTAAGCAAATGGAACGCCTGGCTGCTGCCGCTCCGGTTACGGATGCTGCGCCGCCTGCCGGACCCGCTGCTAACCACGGACAAGGTGGTAACCACTAATTGAACCCAATCGCATACTTATATAAATAGCCGAAACGAGATGAACCAATTCACTTTCGAGGCCAAACAAAAAACAGTTCTCACCGGATTCATGATCCTGGGGTTGGTGTGCCTGGCCATTACCTTCTTCACGGATGATGCTTTGCACACCCGGTTTTGGACAAATTACCTGCATAACACCGTATTTTTTACGGGTATCGCACTGATGTCGTTGTTCATTATGGCTGCATTCACTACTGCCTGGGCCGGCTGGTATGTGGGCATGAAACGCATCTGGGAAGCCTATTCCATGTTCCTGATTCCTGGGCTGGGCTTATTGTTAGTGGTGATTCTGGGCCTCTGGGGGCACTTGCATCATCTTTACCACTGGGCAGATGCTGAAGAAGTAGCTCAGGATGCTGTCCTGACGGGCAAAGCTTCTTTCCTCAATAAGAGCTGGTATACCTTCGGTACCCTGATCATTGTAGGTATGTGGATTTTCTTTGCCTATAAGATCCGGCAGATCTCCATTGACGAAGATGCCAATGGCAAAGGATTTGCGGATAACTTCCGGCACCATCGGCGCATCCGGGTTTTCTCTGCTATCTTCCTGCCGATTGCTGGTTTCTCCAGCGCAGCGATGATCTGGCAGTGGATTATGTCTGTCGATGCGCACTGGTATAGCACCATGTTCGCCTGGTACACCGGCGCAAGCTGGTTTGTGGCAGCTATGGCATTGACTATTCTATTGCTCATCTACCTGAAAGGATTGGGTTATTTTGAACATATTACCCAGGATCACCTCCACGATTTGGGTAAATTCCTGTTTGCGTTCAGTGTATTCTGGACTTACCTGTGGTTCTCCCAGTATATGTTGATCTGGTATGCTAACGTTGGGGAAGAAACGGTTTATTTCTTCGAGCGGATGCAGAACTATAAGTTTTTGTTCTTTGCAAACTTGGTAATCAATTTCGCATTGCCCTTCCTGGTGTTAATGCGTAACGATAACAAGCGGAAGAATGGCCCAATGGTCTTTGCAGCTATCATGGTTTTTGTAGGTCACTGGCTTGATTTCTTCCTGATGATCAAACCGGGTACCCGCCATACGGCGATGGAAGCCTTGGGAGGCCATGGAGATCACGCTGAACATGCCATTTCTTTTGCCATGGGATATACGATTCCTGGCCTGTTGGAAATTGGAACCATGCTAGGCTTTTTGGCCTTCTTTTTCTATGTGGCCTTGAACCAGTTGACGAAAGCGTCGCTCGTTCCAAAAAATGATCCTTACATCAAAGAAGCCACACATCACCACGTGTGGCCTTATATAGAATAATTCTAAACAAGAATAGCGATTGATCCTGAAGTGGCCTGCGTTGTTTAGAAGGTGTAATTTTGGGAGACCTCAATTGATCGAAACGAACTTAAAAGGAAAAAAATGACTGGCTTACTCGCGCTACTGAGCGTAATATTAATTGCCATCATCGCTGTACAGATTGGCAAGGTGTCAGAACTGGCAGCCAAGATTCGCGGTGAACAGGAAATGCAGGATGCGACCAATCGTCGCCAGGGGAACTACATGATGATCTTCATGATCCTGTTCCTGGTTTTTGTGATTGGTATTTCTGTCTACTATCAGAACTATATGCTGGGGTTCGGTCCGCACAAATCGGCATCTGAGCATGGAAGTTCATTGGACAGCCTCTTCAAGGTCACTACCTTCTTCACCGGGATAGTATTTTTTATCACCCAGATCCTGACCTTCTATTTTGCCTGGCGTTACCGCGGCCGGCACGGAGCGAAGGCAAAATTCATGCCCCACGATAACAAGTTGGAGATCGTTTGGACGGTTATTCCGGCGGTGGTCATGACTTTCCTGGTTGTTGGTGGTCTGGATGCCTGGAACGAAGTAATGGCTGATATCAAGCCTGATGAAGAGGTCCTGGAAATTGAGGCTACAGGCTTTCAGTTCGGTTGGAACTTGCGTTACCCGGGCCCTGATGGCCTGATTGGCGAGAAGAACTTCCGGATGATTGATGCTTCCAATCCGTTGGGTCAAAACTGGAAAGACGAAAAGAACGTCGACGACTTTTTGGCTACGGAGTTAGTATTGCCGGTAGGGCAGAAGGTCCGGGTGCGTATTACCGCCCAGGATGTACTGCATAACTTTTACCTCCCGCAATTCCGGGTGAAGATGGATGCCGTTCCGGGGATGCCGACGTACTTTGTTTTCACGCCTACGAAAACGACGGAAGAATACCGGATGGAATTACGGAAATATCCGGAGTATAATGTTCCCGATCCGAACGATCCGGAAAAAATGCTCTGGGAAACCTTCGACTACGAATTGGCATGTGCTGAGCTTTGTGGCAAAGGGCACTATTCGATGCGTCGTCTGGTACGGGTCGTTTCTCCGGAGGAATATGCAGATTGGGCGGCTACGCAGCCATCATACTACCTATCCAACGTTCGGTTTACCGATGCGGATCCCAACAAAGACAAGCTGTTTGATTCGGAGATTAACGCCCGGAAAGCAGAATTCCAACAGGGATTAGATCAGGCGCTGTCGGCTACGGATGCTGCCGCTAAGCGGGTAGCTCTCAAATATGTAAGCTTCACTACTGGCGGTGCGGAATTGACGCCGCTGTCGAAATATGAACTGGACAACCTGGCCGAGGCAATGAGCAAGAATGCCGCTATGCGGGTTGAGCTTGCCGGTCATACGGATAGCGAGGGAGATGATGCTATGAACCTGGCACTGTCAGAAGAACGGGCAACTGCCGTTCAAGCTTACCTGGTGAGCAAAGGCGTTGATGCTTCCCGCCTGGTAGCACGCGGATATGGCGAAACTCAGCCAACCGATACGAATGATACGGAGGCTGGCCGGGCAAATAACCGCCGGACGGAGTTCCGGATATTAGCGCAGTAAAATAGAGTTATAGCACAACCTCGGTTGGTTTTAAACAATCGTCGGTTGACCTTGTTGAAAACTAGCGGGTGTGCACAATGATTAACACCCAGGGAATTTATAAAAAATTGGCAATGGCTACAGTAGTAACAACACCACGCACGGAAGAAGATGTGCTGATCGAACAACTAGGCTATGATGATCATTTTCATGATCACCATGATGGCGATAAGTTCCGGTCTAATTTTCTGACGACTTATGTTTTTAGCCAGGACCACAAGATTATTGCCAAGCAGTTCCTGATCACAGGGATGTTTTGGGCAGTCATCGGCGGTCTGATGTCTTTGATATTCCGCCTTCAGTTGGGCTTCCCAGAGGAAAGCATGGCTTGGCTTAAGCCCGTATTGGGCAAATGGATTGAAATCAATCCGGATTCAGGAATGGGTTCTCTTTCTCCTGAATTCTACTACGCACTGGTAACCATGCACGGGACCATTATTGTGTTCTTCGTCTTAACGGCGGGCTTGAGTGGTACCTTCAGTAACCTGTTAATTCCATTGCAGGTAGGTGCTCGTGATATGGCCTCTCCACTGCTGAACATGATGTCTTACTGGTTCTTCTTCCTGGCTGGTTTGGTCATGTTTGCTTCCCTGTTTCTGAGCACAGGCCCCTTTGCGGGTGGCTGGACGGCCTATCCGCCGTTGAGTGCACTTCCTCAGGCGAGTAGTGGCTCGGGTGCAGGTATGACCTTGTGGCTGGTCAGCTTGGTTTTCTTTGTGGTTTCAGTATTATTGGGAGGTATCAACTATATTACTACGGTTCTGAACCTGCGTACCAAAGGGATGACGATGTGGCGGTTGCCACTGACCATTTGGGCTTTTTTCATTACTGCCATTATTGGTCTGCTGTCCTTTCCTGTATTGGCTTCTGCCTTCTTCCTGGTTATGTTTGACCGGGGCTTAGGTACGAGTTTCTTCCTCAATGAAATTTATATCGGTGGTCAGGCGCTTGACCATGTTGGGGGTTCCCCGGTTCTCTACCAGCACTTGTTCTGGTTCCTGGGCCACCCTGAAGTATATATCATCATTTTGCCAGCCATGGGTATTGTTTCTGAGGTACTGTCGGTACACTCGCGGAAGCCTATCTTTGGCTACAAGGCGATGGTGTTCTCTATTTTGGCGATTGCCTTCCTATCGTTCATCGTATGGGCCCACCACATGTTTATGTCGGGGGTTAACCCATTCATCTCCAACTTCTTCGTAATTTTCACGTTGATCATTGCGGTGCCTTCGGCAGTAAAAGTGTTCAACTGGATCGCTACGATGTACGGAGGTAATGTGCGGTTCACTGCCGCCAGCATGTTCGCTATTGGTTTCGTTTCGATGTTTATTTCCGGAGGTTTGACCGGGATCTTCCTGGGTAACTCCGCTATCGATATTCAGTTGCACGATACCTACTTCGTAGTTGCTCACTTCCACATTGTAATGGGGGTAGCAGCGTTCTTTGGGATGTTCGCCGGTGTTTACCATTGGTTCCCGAAAATGTATGGTCGCTTTATGAACGAAACCCTGGGCAAGGTACATTTCTGGGGAACGATCATCGGAGCTTATGCTATTTTCTGGCCTATGCACTACACCGGTTTGGCAGGTGTTCCACGGCGCTATTACCGTTTTGATACCTTCCAGACGTTCTCGCACTTTGATGAACTGAACAAATTCATCACCATTGCGGCAATCGTTACCTTCGCCTTCCAGTTGTTGTTGGTGATCAACTTCTTCTACAGTATCTGGAAAGGGAAGAAAGTCACGGTACAAAATCCATGGGGTGCGACTACCCTGGAGTGGACGACTCCGATTCGCCCGGGGCATGGCAACTGGCCTGGTAAAATTCCAGCAGTACAGCGTTGGGCTTACGATTACGGTAAGGATGGTAAAGAGTTCATCCCGCAGATTCAGCCCCTGGCGGAAGGAGAAGCGGATGGCGGAGATCATTAGCAAATAAAGGAGGCGTGCGCTGGCGGGAAACGCTTGCTGGTGAGTTCCTCCTGAACAAATAAATATTTTCACCTGAGGGAGGTAATTTTGGCAGGTCAGTAAACCCTCAAAAATTACCTCCCTTCACTATACTTTTGGGGCAGTGTCGGTAAACGTAGCAGAAAGTAAAGGAACAACACTAAGCGGATTTGCGCAAAAGGTCCAGGATCTCAAGATGCTGGTCAAGTTGCGCCTGTCACTGACCGTTGTCTTTTCTTCCGTGATGGCTTTTCTTATTGCCTCACCTGATGGGCAGATTTCCTGGTTCGCTGTACTAATGCTGGCGGTGGGAGGCTTCCTGGTAACCGGGGCCGCTAATGCGCTCAATCAGGTTTTGGAGAAAGACTATGACCGCCTGATGCGCCGTACGGAAAACCGGCCACTGGCAGCAGGTAGAATGAAAATTGCAGAAGCTGTTCTGTTGGCTGGCTTGATGAGTGCCACTGGAATTATTCTGCTGGCTATGTTCAATCCGCTCACGGCTGTTTTAGGTAACTTGGCTTTATTGAGTTATGCTTTCTTGTACACTCCCTTAAAGCGTGTATCACCTATCGCTGTACTGGTTGGGGCTATCCCCGGGGCATTGCCGATGCTGATTGGTGCGGTAGCTGCTCAAGGGACTGTTACCACGCTGGCTTTGGTGTTGTTTACGATCCAGTTCTTCTGGCAGTTTCCCCATTTTTGGTCAATTGCCTGGCTGGGCCATGAGGATTATACCAAAGCGGGTTATAAGCTGTTACCCGGCGGACCGTCTGATCATCCCACGCGGGCAACAGGGTTACAATCGTTTTGGTACGCCCTGTTTTTACTGCCAGTCGGAGTGATCCCTTTCTTTATGGGTTTCGGAGGAATGACCTCCCTGATTATTTTAACCCTTATGAATATCGTGTATGCGGCACTCGGGTGGAATTTATTCCGCAAGAATGATCGTAGTGCTGCTTTGCGTTTAATGTTTTTTTCGTTTCTGTACATACCAGTGGCTTTGATAGCCCTGTTTGCAGATAAAGTGTAATAATAATGATTGAGACTACGGTGAATAATCCGGTCTATACAAGAAATAGGATCCATCCTAAGAAATTTGCCTTACTGGTAGCATGTGCGAGTATGGTAATGATGTTCGCGGGGTTGACCAGTGCCTATTTGGTACGGCAGGCTGCCGGTAACTGGTTGGAATTCACCTTGCCGAACCTTTTTTATTACAGTACAGCCGTAATCGTCAGTAGCAGTTTAGCGCTGCATGGCAGTTATTTGTTATTCCGGCGGGGAAATGCCGTTGGGTATAAATCCCTCATGGTGCTGGCCATGGTGCTGGCCCTGACGTTTATTGTTCTGCAATACCAAGGCTGGCTTGCGCTTGCGGCTGGTGGCGTAGAATTAACGACAAATCCTTCGGGGTCATTCGTTTATGTAATTTCAGGCTTGCATGCGGCGCACGTCCTTGGGGGTATTGCTGCCATTGGGGTTGCTTTGTTGCACGCCTTCTTATTGCCTTTCCGTCCGACGGAGCGGCGAAAACTACGGTTTGAATTGACGCTGATCTTCTGGCATTTCGTAGATTTGCTCTGGATATATCTGTTTATTTTCTTGGCGGGTCAATAGGCCGCATAAACAAAAACATTAGCCAACAACAATTAAATAAGCTCAACGCATGGCGACAACAGATACCGCTCTGGACCACAAGGTAGACCATTCGCAGGAGGAAGCCTGGCAAGGGGGCGCCGAACCATTTAAGGCGAGTTATGGAAAGTTGATGATGTGGTACTTCCTGCTTTCGGATGCTTTCACTTTCGCCGGATTTCTCATTACCTATGGGGCGCTGCGTTTCAGTAGTGTAACCTGGCCCGTTCCTGATTTTGTGTTCAAAACGGCTCCTTTTATGGGGCACCGGGAATTACCCCTGATTTTCGTTACGGTAATGTCCTTTTTGCTGATCGTTAGTTCCGTCACGATGGTACGGGCGGTACAGGAAGGACACCGGGAAAACAAGAACGGGGTAGTGTTCTGGATGCTATTAACTATCATAGGTGGTACGGGCTTCTTAAGCTGCCAGGCTTGGGAATGGACGAACCTGATTGGTGGTGAACATATGTCTGTAACCCGAAACCCTTTTGGTACCCACACTGAATCAGGTGTTTATCTGGATGCCGAGGGTAAGGAAACTGACGAAGTTTTCAAGGCTGGCTCAAGCTTCCTCATTCACAAGGGTGGTGCAGCAGAACACGGTGCAGAAGAGGGTGAAGGTTCCGCTGAGGCGCATGCCTACGAGGTGGGTGACCATCCAGGGTATATGATGGACGAAAAAGGCTTTATCCATCGGAAATTCAAGATTACGGATGGTCCAAATGCCGGAACTGTTGGTATGGAACAATTTGGACCGGCGGCCTTTGGTGCTCTGTTTTTCTTTATTACAGGTTTCCACGGGTTCCACGTATTTTCCGGTGTTATGTTCCTGCTGATCATCATGATCAATGCTGCCAGTGGTGTTTACGCATCGCGGAAAAACGGCTATGAAATGGTTGAGAAGATCGGCTTGTACTGGCACTTTGTAGACTTGGTATGGGTTTTCGTCTTCCTGGTATTCTACCTGCTGTAAGCCGGAATAATCCGAATAAATTTTGCACAACATTTAATGCCTAGATAATATGGGACTCTCCTACGAAGAAGGTAAAAAAAGAGTGGTATTTGGCCTCGGATTATTGGCGGCCGTTACCGTTGTAGAGGTAATTATTTCCCTTTTTGGCAAGGGACACATCATTCCGGGAATTCACGATATCAAGTGGGTTTTCTACCCGGTAGCACTGGCGCTGGTTGGTTTGTCGGTGTATAAGGCATACTTCATTATTTATGAGTTTATGCACATGAAATATGAAGTAAAAGGGCTGGCACTCAGTGTATTGCTTCCCACCTTACTGCTGGTTTGGGCCATTATTGCCTTTTTCCAAGAGGGTAATTCCTGGAAAAACCGCCGGGAGTTGATCAAAGAAAAGAATGTCAAACCACTGGAAGAAGGCCAGCAACAAGGCATGATTCCCAGTGACACATATCGCCTGGATCAACAAGAAGGATAGGCCATAAAAAAAGGCGAGAAAGATTTTTCTCGCCTTTTTTTTATGCAACCATTCTCTTCTTAGTCTGTTTTACCATCAAAGGATTTCCGGATCATGCAAAAAAGAAACTGGAGGCAAATTTTCATTTTATCGCTCTTTTTTGTCGTTGCACCCCTTATTAGTTGGTACTACCTGCGTAAGGGGCTGAATTACCGTATTGAAGCTGTACAGGAGCTTGCACATATTGGTAAAGTGGCTCCGGGTACGCTGGTAAGTTTGTTCGGCGATACGGTGCGAACGACAGATATGCAAGGCCGCCTGAGTGTTGCCCAATTACTGGATATGTCGGATCCTGCTGCGGTTAAGGAAGTTGGGAACCACCTGCAGGAATTACACAACCAATTTGATGCCCGCCAGGATGTATTGTTTCTGATCCATCTGCAAGGCTTTGTGGATACTGCGCAAGTAAGTGCCTTTGCCCGGGAGTATGACCTGGATGATCCGAACCAGGTATTCTTTTTTTCGGCAACGGGTGCACAGCGGATGTATTTCATTCCTAAGCCTGACCCGGGGACAGCGACAGCCGCCCTGGTGGATACCGCAACAGATGTGCGCAAGTTCTATAATACACGTGATGGCGCCCAATTGACTCGCCTCACTGAACACCTCGCCCTCTTACTTCCCAGGGAATCCGGCCGCAAGGAACTGGAATTCCGGCGGGATAAAGAAAAGTAAGACACAACCTTATTTGGTTTTAGCAAACACTTCATGAATTGCTACCTGCTAAAAGGTGGCGTGAGCAGCCTTTCTGTTTTAATGCAATGCTAATTGAACGGTTATGGAAAAGAATGTAATGCTTGAAAAACGCTTGAATGTGGCGGCCTGGATCGTCACGGTAGCTGTCCTGGTTTTGGTAGGATTGATGCGTCGTGTAAAACTGGATCTTGGGATGGACTTGAGCTTCTTAGCGCCATTTCACGCTTCTGTAAATGCGCTAACGGCAGTCGTATTACTGATTGCCTTTTATTTTATCCGGCAGAAGAATGTCATCGCCCACCGCCGGGCTATTTATGTAGCCCTGGGGTTGTCGGTATTATTCCTGCTTTCGTATGTAGCCTATCACTTTACCACTCCGGAGACCTTGTACGGGGATGCCAACCATGATGGGGTGGTAGACACCGCCGAAAAGTTGGCAACGGGTTCCATGCGGAGCATTTACCTGGTCTTGCTGATCAGCCACATAACACTGGCCGGCATAAGTCTTCCTTTTATTCTCTTCACCTTCATACGGGCGTTTACCGGGCAGTATGATCGGCACCGCCGCATGGCGCGCTGGGTATTCCCCATTTGGCTTTATGTAGCGGTAACAGGACCTCTGTGTTATTACCTGCTGTTACCTTATTATGCCTAGGCCAACCCTGGCAAGCTTAATTTTGTTATTTTTGCAAAAATGAATCCGATGCGCAATTTCAGAAAATCGTGGTTTCTTTTGACAGTGCTCATTGTCGTTGCCAGCCTCGTGCCTTTCCTGGCAGAGGCGCAGTGTCCGATGTGCCGGATTGCCGCTGAGAGCAATCTGAAAAATGGAGGTACCGATGGACAGGGCCTTAACCTGGGGATTCTGTATATGCTGGCAACCCCTTACCTACTCATCGGAGGATTAGGCTATTGGTGGTACCGCAATCGCAAGAAGCAACAGGATGATCCCTTCGCTGCTTCGGAAACGGAGCAGGAAGAACAATAGATTGGTAAGGGCGGACCTCAAAGAGGCCTCTTGTTTTGGGATTATGTAATACCAGATAATCCTGCTATCACACGTATAAGTTACTTTTCCTGTTTGTAGTGCCGTTCGTAGTGCACAAAACTGGAGAAGAACAACAATCCCCATCCGGCAGCGAAAAATAATCCTCCAATGGGTGTAATGGGCCCTAACCAAGCCAGGCTTAGGTTAGTTACATCTCGCGTACTTAAGAGGTAAAGGGAGCCGGAGAAAAGGATAATCCCGATCGCAAAGGACCATCCGGCAAAGACCAGACTTTTTTTACGACCAAAATGAAGCAGCGCCGCAACGGCCATTATCCCCAGGGCATGGTAAAAATGGTAGCGTACCGCTGTTTCGAATGTTTGCAAAGATTCAGGGGAAACCATCGCTTTGAGTCCGTGGGCGCCAAAGGCACCAATCAGAACTGCAGTTGCAGCAAAAAGGCTTCCCATGCGTAGGAATAGTTTTCTCATAGGATTAAAAGTAGCTAGGATTGAAGCTGATAAATGGCTTATTTAGCACTGATGTACTTACTGGGAGCTTCTTATTTAGCTTTTTTGACGCATGATTGGCCATAAAGATACATTTTTTGCCCGGATTTCCGGTGCAATTTTATTGGTTCTGGGATCCCTGGGAGCCCTTTATTGGTTTGGTGTTTTCTCCTCTCCCATCAAAAAGATGCTCCGTGCAGCTCCGGATGGCGCGATAGCTGTTGTGTTAACCCCCACTGATTCGCTGACCAGCCAGTTGCAAACGGCTTTTGCCGTAAACGGGGATACGTTGCCCTTACCCTTAGGATCAGCTTTTGCCTTTTTTTCGTCCATTTCCGTTGCGCAACAGCCGGGGTGCCTGGTTTGGTACAACCTGCCGGATGATCCTGCTACCTGGCTTTTTATCGGATCGGGTAATTTGCGCGAAGAGCAGGGACTTACGCCACCATCTCCATTTCAGGCTGAGCCTGCCACCCGCTACCGGGGGCATTCCGTTTACCATTGGCGAAGCCCGGAAGGGGTTGAGCTGAGCCTGGCTGCCTGGAAAGGGATATGGGTTATTGCGCCCCGGGCCTATTTGGTTGAAGAAAGCATCCGCCAGTGGGAGCGTCCCGGGAGCGCCTGGCTGGCTGGCTGGGCCAATCGTCCCCGTAGACAGCATTGGCAGGGAATGTTTTTTGCAGAGCGGCTGCCCCAGCGTTCCGCTAATCGGTTTCTCCCCGAAGGAATCCATTATTGGCAAACAATACCAGAAAGAACGGACACAGCAGGAAGCACCATTCAGGGGCAGAAAATGGGCGCATCCCGGAAATCAGCGAGTAGGCTAGGAGGGCGTTCACCCGCCTGGGAGCGCGTTTTACCCCCTGATTTTGAGGAGTTGCGCGGGTGGTCCACCCACGATCCGGAATGGGTGGAGGCAACGCAATCCACCTTTTTTAAGGAATACCTGGCGGAATGGAACGCTGGCGCTCCCCTGCAAGTTGGATTTACCGACCCATCCGGGGATGTACTGGCGACATTTTGGGTTTTCCCTACGGAAAAACTCACGCGGGCGGAAAATATGTTAGCCGCTTATGGCCGGCAACAAGGCGCTGTACAGTTGGACACGCATGCTATTTTTACCATCCATGAAGTGCGGGACCGGCAATGGCAGGAAGCGCTTCAACCGCTAGGTATGGCAATGGGCGAAACAGCCTCCTGGGTTCAACTCGATAGCTTCGTTATTTTGGGGGATTCACCACTGGTGTTGAAACGGTGGCTGGATTACTACCTGGCAGATGCAGTACAAGCTACGTTGGGGAGTTCTCTTTTGGCAGCGATGCAATCCTTGGAGAAGAACCAAAGCTGGTATTTTTCGCGCGGAACTAACAGGCCTTCCCGGGAGCTGCGTGGCTGGTTTCAGCGATTGGGATGGCCGGTACCGGAAGATGCCCAATGGTTTTTTGCTACTGAAGCCAATGCTCCTGGTTGGTCGATGCAAGTCTGGCCAGCGCTGGATGCCCAGGCAACTCTGCAATTGTTGTGGCGACAACCCTTGTCAAAAAGGCCTTTGACGGGCGTTTGGGTGGTAGCGGACCGGGTATTTACCCAGGATGACCAGCATCAATTTTTCGCCCTCTCCGAGGCAGGCGGCACCCTCTGGTCACAGACGCTGGACAGTAAAATTATTGGCGAAATCCAGTTGATTGAGGTTGGGCCTGGGGCTACACCAGCCTTATTGTTTTCAACGCGGAGTGCGGTGCATGGATATGATCTTCAGGGGCGGCCCCTGGCGGGTTTTCCACTGCCACTGGCTGTCTCGGCTACGGCTGGCGTCCGCTTGTATCCGCTCAGTGGTGGAGCTGCTTTCTTTCAGCCAGCTGCCGGCGGGCGCGTCTATGGGTACCGAATGAATGGCGTGCCCTTGGAAGGGTGGTCGCCCCGCGAAAATTTAGGTGAGGTAACTCAACCAGTACTTTATTTTCCGTTTGCCGGGCAAGATTATTTTCTGGTCCAGGATCGTCGCGGGTATTTACAGACCCTAAGCCTATCAGGTGAATTCCATTTTCCTCCGGTGACATTATCGGCCCCTGCGATTTCACCGCCTGCATTTCAGTGGACCACCACCAGCCAACGGATGATTGCCGGGAATGACCGAGGTGTAGTGCGGGTGGTGGTGGCCGATGGGACCAATTTCCCTTTACGGCTGGTTGCCGACACCTCCGCCCGGCAGGTACAGGTGGTGTTTACGAATGTAGCAGGCGATGAGCGCCTGGATTATTTAGCCTTATCCGGACGGGAAATATCGCTGCACGGGTACACGGGAAATCGCTTTGCGCTGTGGTTCTCCCGAACCTTACCCGTACGCATGGATACGCTGTATACCCTTGAGCCATCAGCCGGCAAAAAACCATTCATCGCCTTGGAAAACTTTTCCCGGCAACGGCTTTGGTTACTGACCTCTGCGGGGAAGACTTACCCCGGTTTTCCAATTCCCGCGTCCACACCGGCAGCTTTCCTTTCCGGCAACCGATTGGTTGTTGGGCTGGATGGAGAGGTCTCGGTATATCAGGTTTATTAAGCTATTGGTTTTTCAACCCGAAGGCGGGAGAAAGCCAATCATAAACGGAGACCTGACGGTGGGTGTTTTATCATCTTGGCTTGGTAATCCTGAGTATAACTACGCTCAGTCACCAAGCGGAGCCGAAGTGCCAGTGTCTAGTTCCTAATTTCCAATTTCTTTTCGACCTTCCTAGCTACGCCGGGAGCGCCCAATCGATAGGTTGCTGGCCCTGACTAACCAGGTAATCGTTGGTTTGGGAAAAATGCCGGCAGCCGAAAAATGCCCCTCCGGCTAGGGGGGAAGGATGCGCAGCTTCCAGAATCAGGTGTTTTTTGGGGTCGATCAGTTCCTTTTTCTTGCGGGCAAAACCACCCCATAACAAAAAGACCAGCCCGGAGCGTTCGGCGGATAGCCGGCTAATTACCGCATCGGTAAAGGTTTGCCAGCCGAGTTTTTGGTGGGAACCCGCCTGGTTTTTTTCTACGGTAAGCATGGCATTGAGCAGGAAAACCCCTTGCTGCGCCCAGTGAGTAAGATCGCCGTGATTGGCAATGGGGATATTCAGGTCGCTGGCCATTTCCTTGTAAATGTTTTTGAGCGAGGGGGGGATCCGGATCCCGTGGGGTACCGAAAAACAAAGTCCCATCGCTTCTCCGGGGTTATGGTAGGGGTCCTGGCCAAGGATGACCACTTTGACCTTTTCAAAAGGGGTTAGGTTAAAGGCATTAAAGATTAAGGAGCCTGGAGGGTAAATGACTTTTCCAGCTTCTTTTTCCTGTCGGAGCCGGCTCACCATGGCCTCGAAATAGGGTTGCTTAAATTCTTCGGTGAGCTGGTTTTTCCAACTGGGCTCAATTTTTACATCGCTCATAAAGGCAGGGTGTCTGTGGAGCTAATGTACACAAAAATGAAAGAAATCCCTGAGGTTGGCACCTGGACGACTTACCCTGCTGTCCGGTCCAGAAGCTTTAGCAAGGAATCCCGGAGTAAGGCCGTTCGGGTTACCAGTAAGTCATGTTTGCGCCCGGGGATCAGACGCAGTTCGACGGAAGCGGCCCCGGTAAGCCGTTGGTAGGCATACTGGGCATTTTCCGGGAAAATCAGGCGGTCAGCATCTCCCTGCAACACGATGCAATGACTCCGGATATTTGACCAATGGGCTGCCATGGCGGTCAGTTGGGCAGGGTGCGACAATTTTTCCGCATTGGCCACGTGTAAAGAGCCGGGCACTAACCAGCTCAAACTCCAGTGGCTGGTAGGGTAGGAGATCCAGTAGGTCGTTTCAGCACCTGGTTTTAGCGAAGCTGATTGCAGTAGCAGTCCATCCACCAGCTCGGGATAATCCATGGCCAGGCGGGCGGCCACCGTGCCGCCATAAGATGATCCGTGCACTATGATGCGGCGGTGCGTTTTTCGCTTTTCCTGGAGGATTTGCGCAATCAGTTCTGCCTGTTTGGCTACACTGATCTCCGGATTGCCATAGTCGGAAAAGCCATACCCAGGCCGGTCAACAGCTAATAGCTTGGCATTGGCCAGTAACGTGCTATCAGTTAACAGTGGTTTCCAAAAGGCAGAGGAAGCAGGCGCTCCATGGATGAAAACAATCAGGGGCAGATCGTCGCTGCCCAATTCCACGTAGCGCATTGGCCGACCCTGTATGTCAAGGTGATGGGACATTAGTTCGTACCCGAATGCATTTTTCAGGTGGGACGTGAACAACTGATCACCCCAACGCATGGTGGAGGTGTCATAAACAAAAAATAAAGCGCCAAATGCAGCTACCGAAGCATAATAAAAGCGCTTGCGGCGCAACCAGGCCAGGAGATACTGTTTGAAAAGGTGCATACCACTACCATTGATCAATCTTCATACAACAACATGATTACCATTCTCATTTAGATGCTTAACGTTGCGTAAGAAGGGTGTTTACTACTGAACAAGGATATCCCCTATTTGGTTTCAGGAGCTTTATTTGTGTTCGCTTTTTGAGAAGTACCGCAATTACCAACGCGCCAAAATTCAGTCTTCCCGGAGGAAGAAACGAAAGGGTTACTGGGGTAGACTGGTTTGATGTTGTAAAATCCGCTACTTTTATACGGTAAAGCATATCCGTTATTCATGACAGATTTTACGAAACCTATTCTGGAGCGAGTGCTCGAATTCGCCGACGACGCTGGGGACTTATTTACCGGAAATGAGCGGCAACAGGAAATGACCCGATTAGCCAAGGAGGAAGGCTATACCTATGAAAAACGATGGTCATTTTCACAGGTGGACAGCACCTTTAAATCCTTACTCCTTTTTCGCAAGAAGCGATGGATCCGGTTCCGGCATGTCCTTACTCGCCAGGCACCCGAGTTGGGAGGTTCCCTCCATATTTTTGATATCCATTTGAATGCGGATTCCGGGAGTAGTCAGCTGACGGTGGTGCTTTTGCGTTCGTCGTGGTTGAAATTACCGTTGTTTCGCCTGCGCCCGCGCAACACCTGGAAGAAAGTGACTACGCTCTTCTCCTCCCGGGTGGAGGAGCAAGTATTCTCGCCGCTAATCGCGCGGGATTTTGCCCTGGATGGCGATACGCCTGAGCAATTGGAACCCTACGTTACAGCTACATTGGAAAAGCTGCTGCGCGATAACCCCAGCCTGGCGATGGAAGGTGTCGACGGATACTTGATGCTCTACCTCGGCAAAAAGATACGCGCAACGAAGGACATCCCGCAGCTTGTAGCCCTGTCAGATCAGATTGCCCGCATTTTCCTGTTCGATCTTTCTAATGATTTGGTTTAGGTTGGAAACTGGAAATCAGATTTCCAATTTCCAACCGCCGGAGGCGGACAAGTTTCCAATTTCTATTTAATCACATCAAACACCCGGGTGTATTTCAGGGTGAGACTGCGGTTATTCACCTGGCCATTGCCGCGGATTTCGTTAAAAACGAGGAACAGACCTGTGTTGGCCTGTTGTAACCAGCCGAAACGGATATTGGCCGACCATATATCGGCAACATTGTTATACTGAATTAAGCTTTGGGTAAAAATGCGCGGAGTGAATGAATAGGCTAAGCGTGCCCGCAGGATAGTAGCAGTAAAATCACCTCCCGGCAAGCTGATATCATTGTTGTTAATGGTGAATTCGGAATTGAAGCGATCGCCCAAACGCACGTACATGGTAACGTTGTTGGCCAGGCGGGTTCCGCCGAAGAAACCGCCCAGTACGTGGCGGGTACTAAAGGAAATCACCTTGCTCTGGTTCGTCAAAATGACAAATTGGCCTTCGCGGTGTTCGTAGGTGCCAGCGGGTACCATGACCCCAGGGGAGATTTCAAAGGCTTCGGCAACTCCTTCTGTGGTGAAATTGATTCCGGTATGAACTTCGAAGCCACTCTGAAATTCCCAGTGGTTGTCGACGTGCAGGAAGCTGGTTTGGAGGAACCCGTCAAAATTACGGTAGCTGCGATAACTTACGTGTGGCC
The DNA here is from genome assembly GCA_020636445.1 of Lewinellaceae bacterium. Lineage (GTDB taxonomy): Bacteria > Bacteroidota > Bacteroidia > Chitinophagales > Saprospiraceae > JACJXV01. Next base: position 31,042 of record JACJXV010000012.1, read on the forward strand.
GCAGTTCGAGTAAGCCAAATTTCCCATTGGGGCGAATCCGCTGGAGGACCAGAAATTCCGGTTTGCGGAAGGTATTGCGCAGCAAGAAGCCCGTTTCCGGGTTAAATCCTTCGCCCACCTCTGTATATGCCAGGTTCACTTCCAGACCATTCCATTGGTAATTGGTTTGTAATTTAAATGCTTGGTCCTGATCGGTAATTCCCGGGGTAGCTGTTTTAGCGTAAAACCCAGAAATTTGAGCTTTTTTACCTATTCCCAGACGGCCATCAACGGCCATGGTGCGGTTGTAATTATCTTCCTGGTCACCCCCTGTTCCCTGCCGGTTGACAAAGATGCCTCCAATGGCTGAACGGGGAGCAAATTCATGGCTAACCCGGACGGCGGAAAAGTTATTGGGATCAACACCCGCATCGGAAACACCCTCCGTGAACATACTCAAAAAGCCAACATTGGTATGGTTGAGACGCCCGGAGAGCCGGGCACCGCCCACGATCGGCACAATGCGACCACCAGCGCCGATGCCAATGCGGCGGCTGAAAAAGAGGTCGACCTCACCCGGGCTACCAACACTGAACAGGCCGGCATTCTCCAGAAAGAAAGGCCGTTTTTCCGGAAAAAACAGATTGAACCGGTCGAGGTTGATTTGCTGATCATCCACCTCCACCTGAGCAAAATCCGTGTTGTAGGTAAGGTCAAGGGTGAGCGCCGGGGTGATGCTGTATTTGACATCGGTACCTACTTCGGTTGCTAAGTTGGATTTCGAGTCAGGGTTCTGGAAATTGCGGGAGATTTGCCCCAATGCATAGGGAATCACCTTGAGGTTCCCCTGGTTGGTCAGGTTCAGGTTGGTGAGGGTACCGGCCAGGGAAAGACGGTTCAGGTCAAACTGGATGGGCAATAAGGCCCAGTAATTGATTTCGTTGGTCTTGCGGATATTGCGCTGGAAGTTGATCCCCCAGATTTGATTCTGGCCGGAGGTGAAGCGCAGTGTCCGGAGTGGAATTGCAAACTCAGCACTCCAGCCGAATTCGCCCACATGCGATTTCACTTCCCAGGAAGCATCCCAATTGACGTTTACCCCACCAATTTGTCCCCCTTGGTTGCGGTTTGGGTTGTTATTACCCTGGCCTTCATTATTGATTTGCGCGTCGTATTCCACACCTTGGGAATTGGTGCCGAATACAAAACCATTCTGGCCATCATGATAGGTGTCCAGGATGAAGAGGAAGCTATCGGTATTGTCTAACGCTGCATCCCGCCGGGCATCCGAAATGACCAAACTTCCGGGTTTGGCATCATAACAAACTACTGAAAGCAGAAACATTTCGGCAGTGTAGGCAATCCGGATTTCCGTTTTCTCCGAGCCAGGCTGGCCGTAGCGGGGCTGGAGCTGCCACATATCCGTTAGCGGGGTGATCGACTGCCATACCGGATCTTCCAGCACTTCTCCATCAATGACGGGAAGAGCCTCTACGGCAGTAGCGGCGGCGCTGGGTCTTTCCAGGTTTTTGGCTTGTACGTTGTAGGAAGTTTGGGCGGGCAAACAGATGGATGCTCCGCAGAACAGTAGTACGCATAGGTAGCTACTGCGCGTGTTAGGTAGTAGTTGCTTCATCGTTTTGGTTCGTGTTCCTCGTCAAACTAAGTGTAAACAGGTTGGGAAGTTACGGATTTCCAAAAAATATTAACGAGGAAACTTACAGCTGAAAACTCAATCCACCTCCCAGGATCAAGGTATGGATCCCTCCATTAGGTACCTTTAGGCCACCATTACTCATGTGCCGGAAACCCAGGCGCGCGTCAAAATATATGCCGGGCCTTATCTGGTACTCAATACCGGTAAAAATGCTCTCAGTAAAAATAAAGCCTTTTGCTTGGCGTTCGAGGCCATCGGTAATGTAATGCGGCCCAACTTTTCCCTGTAGGTAGTAGCTCAGCCGGTAAGGGGTTGTTCTGCGGAAGATGGCACCGAGACCCAGGCCGAATTCAGTTGCCTGCGTTTTCGTCGGCGCCCAACGATTGTAAAGAAATTTGGCCTGGTTAATTTGCGGTTGGGCCGTAAATGCCCACGACCAGCGCCGCCCCTGGCGGAAGGTGTAGGCATACTGCAATTGCCAGACCTGGACCTGATACCAATAACTGACGCGTAGGCCTCCTTGACCACCGTAGCCGGAAAACAACCCCAAGCGGTGCTGCTTAATTGGCATGGGAGAAGTGTGCTGTGCCACTGAAAGGGTATTTACACCCCAAAACAGTATGCAACATATCAGGAGGCGGGCTAAACTGTTTTGAGGTGTAAATGAAAGGTAGTAAATCCGGAATCGCCAAAAGGTCATACACCTAATGCCAGTAGGGGGTCGCCGGTGGTGATAGCCAGAGAGGTGACCACATAAAGCACGACCCCTGTTTGTTCAGCAAAATATTCCCGCTGGGTATGGCCGAAGAAATCCCGGATTTCACCAACCTTTTCACCTGCCCGAACAATATCGGTCAGCGTCACGCTGGGATACCAGCAACCTTCCTCCTGCGCCTGGATGACGAGCATTTTCTCCAGGTCCGTCACGGTACGGGGCGGGGGAGCCCCTCCGGGAAGTACCTCCAGGTGTTGCAGTAGCCGCTTGACGGCGTGGGTATAATCGGTGACTTCCTGTTCGGACCAGCGGCCGCATTGGCCCAGTTCCGCCAATAGCCCGGGAACTCCTGCCATTGCGGCCCCGCCGATGGAACCGGTTTCCGAAACAGAACCCACAATGTAAGGGAAGCCCATGGCCGTAGCCGCCGCCTTGGATTCAGCGGTAACCTCCGGTCCTCCTAGGTGAGAATAAATCACAAAAGGAACCAGCGCTTCATGAATATCTCCGCCGTGAAGGTCAATAAAGAAATCAGCATTCTTTTGCAGCTGATGGACGGCATAGGCAATGCGCTCACTTACCGTACCCAGGGCCTTGCCGGGGAAAACGCGGTTGAGGTTTTTACCATCGTAAGGACCATAATACTGCAGTTTAGCCAGGAAGGCTGGCGGATTAACCGGGTGGATAATTACCAGGGTGCCCTCAATGTCTTCAGGGCGCAGTTCCTTGGCCAGGCGGATGGCGGTTTCGATACAGGGATATTCGCCGCCGTGAACACCACCGGTAAGCAGAATATTCTTACCCGGTTTGGGCCCAACGATAACCGTTACCGGCATTTGCACCGGGGTGCCCGGAACCGTAAGATAACCTTGAGATTTCGTACCGCGGTGGGCGGTAAGGCCGTGTTCGGCCAGCAATGCAGGAAGTGACATAAGTAGTAGTTTTGCTTAGCTCAGTTACAAACTTAAGCAATCCTGTGAAAATTCAACTTATGATTGATGGTTGCAGAATCTCCGGAAAAAAAGTAGATTTGCACCGCTTTGGTCCCGTAGCTCAGCTGGATAGAGCAACTGACTTCTAATCAGTAGGTCACAGGTTCGAATCCTGTCGGGATCACTAGAGAAACAACGCAACGGCAGCCCAGAGGGCTGCCGTTTTCAATATGCCATTACCCAAAAGAAAACCTCAAGTTTTCTTTTGGGTAATGGTGTATTGAAAACAAGTCGCTTAAGCGACGCCGTTGGGTAGTTTTTGACCTCGGTTCCCCCCAGGATCACGGGACGTAATCCTGGGCCATCCAGTCATCCTGTGGCTAAAATGAGGCAAATAAGGGCCGTTGGGTAGTTTTTGACCTCGGCTCCCCCCAGGATCACGGGACGTAATCCTGGGCCATCCAGTCATACCTTGTCTGCAATAGGGCAAATAAGGGCCGTTGGGTAGTTTTTGACCTCGGTTCCCCCCAGGATCACGGGACGTAACCCTGGGCTATCCAGTCATACCTTGTCTGCAATAGGGCAAATAAGGGCCGTTGGGTAGTTTTTGACCTCGGCTCCCCCCAGGATCACGGGACGTAATTCATTGGTAAACATATGAAGGTCTTTCAGCGAGATGATGGCCTCTGGCATCGATCTTAGGACTGGACTACTGGCGAACACGTCGAAACGATTAAAATGACACGTGGATTAGGCTGGGCAATGGAAGGATTGTTGGCTATGAATCGCATGTATCCTGATACCATTTATCTTGACTATGCCGAAAAAATGGCAAAACAACTTGAAGAACGTCAGAACGACGACGGGTCGTGGTCATTTATTTTTGATGAAGATGCTGAGGAAGTAGGTATTTCCGAGAAGGGTACAGCGCTTTGGAGTCTGTTGTTCTACCAATTGTATGAGGCTACCGGCAAATCAGCTTATTTGCAGGCAGTCCACAAGGCACTATTGTGGTGTTTGGAAAACCAATATACCGGACCTGATACGGAGGCGATAGGAGGAATAGTGGGCAGTACGCCAGCCTCCATGGTCGGCATCCGGTAATATTTTCCTGCAAGCTGTGCGTACACGACAGGATTTTTCGGGTTGGCGATTTTAGAAGAACTAAAAATTCAGGATGCGAAAAAGAGGAATTAATTTCTGTTAAAGCTGCGGCTGGATCTTTAATGTTCGATCCGCCAAACCTTAAAGTCTTTATAAATCGATGCTCGGGTGTACATGTGTCGTAAACCGATCCTTCCATTATCACAGGCAGGGACATTGGAGGCATCCCAGTGAAGGGTCAACTTATCTCCGGCATCATTTTTGTTCTCTATACGCATTTCTATTTCATTCCCGTAGCGAACCACTTGAATGTGATAGGTATAAAAGGGTTTAAATAGCCCTGGTTCGAATTTGTCTGGAAGAATTTCACTTCCTGCGATTTTACTCCGCTCGGCAGGATTATACCTTCGTAATCGGATATAATCGTATTTGGTACCATCTTCATGGGTGTCGAATGCGGAAAAACTGATGTGGTAGGCATTCATATTCTGAAAGTAGATCCGCATGCTGGGTACTCTTCTTTTATCGTTCCAGCGGCTAATGTCTTCGGGGAATTCCTGGTCTCCTTTTCCCGTAGCATGGAAATACAGTATGTTTACAAAATTCGTAGCTGTGTCGACTCGGGTATAGTCAAATTCAATTAGCATATTTCCTTGGAAGGTCTCTTTGGTCCATAACACAGCGTGGCAGGTGTCATTCTGGGGCTCTGGGCCGGCAGCGAAGTACATGCCCATGGGCCCATTGTCAATGCGGGCTTTTTCACCATCCAGGAACCACTTTTGCGTCCAATCTTGCATGCCACTGTCCTCAAACAACAATTTTTTTTTACCCATTTCACGGAGCTGTCTCCCGTAAAGAGCGCTTGGGATCCACCTGCGCAGGAAACCACCAGAATACAGAGGCTTATCTTTAATAGGGTTAACTGACAATGCATGGTAGTAAGCTAGTTTAGCCTCAAAAATAGTTTAAATAGATTTTGGCAGCAAATTGGAGACCACTTCGCTGAATTCCCAACTTCAGCCCCCTTGGTGCTGCCACCCCTCGTAGCCGCTTTATAGCCGAGTAGCTGGGATTTGTTTTTTCCAAATCATCCGGCATTGTGTCGAAGCCTTCCCTTGCTTTTTGTGGCTTTGCTTTACGTTAATCCGTGGGGACACCTGGCGTTTTCAACCGGAGCAATTGCCAGTAAAGGTGTTTTTAGGAAAAAACAAAGCGATAATACAACCTGACATCGTAAAATCATGTTCAGTCCTCGACCAAATCAGTACAGGTATGAAATTATAGGTAACAATGCTCACTTTAACGAAGCTGAGGTTGCGGATGCTCTCCGCAGCTAGCCCATTCAGCCTGGCAACTTCAACCTGGAATTTCCTTTTTACCCCGCTTTAGTCGTAACTTACCTGTACGTATTTTTTCCACCCTGCAAACCAGCCTCCGGCTGCACCTATGAATATTCTCCTTACCGGAGCGAACGGTTATATTGGCCAGCGACTCCTTCCTGTATTACTGGAACAGGGGCATACCGTCTATGCTTGTGTTCGCAACCAGGCCCGGTTCAATCTCGATCCTAATCATGCTGGCGTTCGTACGTTGGAGGTGGATTTCCTGGAGCCGGCGGCTGATTTTGCTTTTCCACCGGAGATCGATGTAGCGTTTTTCCTGATCCACTCCATGACCCACAAGGGTGATTTTGCCAGCCGGGAACTGACCACTGCGGAAAACTTTGTGCGGTTGATCAATGGAACAAAGTGCCAGCAAATCATTTACCTGAGTGGAATTGTCAATGAAACGGAATTGTCAGACCACCTCAATAGCCGGTTTGCGGTGGAGGGGGTGCTGGGGCAAAGCAAAGTGCCGGTCACGGTATTACGGGCGGGAATCATTGTAGGCTCCGGAAGTGCCTCTTTTGAAATCATCCGCGACCTGGTGGAAAAGCTTCCGGTCATGGTTGCCCCCAAATGGCTGGATACCTTATGCCAGCCGATTGGCATTCGCAATGTTATTCAATTTCTGTCCGGGGTTATGCTGCGTCCCGAAACCTACAACCAGGATTATGACATTGGTGGCCCCGAGGTGCTGTCGTATAAACAGATGCTGTTGCAGTTTGCGGAGGTACGCCGCCTGCGGCGCTGGATTTTAACCGTTCCGGTCATGACGCCCCGCTTGTCCTCGTATTGGCTTTATTTCATTACCTCAACTTCCTTTCCCTTGGCCATGAACCTCGTGGATAGCATGAAAGTGAATGTTATCTGTCGACCCAATCAACTGGCCAATGATTTAGGGATTAAACCCCTGAGGTACAGGGAAGCCGTAGAGCTCGCTTTCTCGCGGATCGAACAAAACATAGTGTTGAGTAGCTGGAAAGACGCCTTTAGCTCTTTCAATACCACCCCGCACCTGATGGACTATGTGGAGGTACCCCGTTACGGTTGTTTTAAAGATGAGAAAGTGCGTACCGTCACGGGCCGGGAGGAGCAGGTATTGGCGCGAATCTGGCGGATTGGCGGGGATACCGGATGGTACTATGGGAATCTGCTGTGGCGCCTGCGGGGCTTTTTGGATAAATTGGTCGGGGGCGTCGGCTTGCGGCGAGGCCGTACGCATGTGGATCAATTGGCTCCCGGTGATGCCCTGGACTTCTGGCGGGTATTGATTGCCGATCGGGAAGGGATGCGCCTTTTGTTGTTTGCCGAAATGAAACTGCCGGGCGAAGCCTGGCTGGAGTTTAAAATCACCCAAACGGCAACAGGAAGTACGCTGAAGCAGACGGCTACCTTTCGCCCCTGGGGATTATGGGGGCGCCTGTATTGGTGGGCGGTTTCCCCCTTGCATGTTTTCATCTTCAACGGGATGATTAACGCTCTGACGAAAACGGATGCTTCCTGAACGAGGAGTTGCCTGCATTTGTGACCGGGTGGCAGGCAGATAGCTAACTCGCTCATTTTACTTAATGCATGGGCTTTTCCTGGATTTTGTTGGTCAGCAAGAAGGAGTGTGTTACCTTGATAAGTGAAACGCCAACACTTAATTCTTCAGACCAAATACAAATTCATGAGATTTTGTATCCTCGCCATTTTGCTCACCTCTGGTTGGGCTTGTACTTCGTTGAATAATCAACATCAACAGGAAACTACCCAAAATACCAAGACTCCCAATATCATTATCATCTATGCCGACGATCTGGGCTATGGGGATGTTGGGGCTTATGGGGCAACGGAATTAGCGACACCTCATATGGATCAGCTAGCCCGGGAGGGGATGTTGTTTACGAATGGTCATGCCACCTCAGCCACGTGTACGCCCAGTCGGTATGGCCTCCTGACGGGTGTTTATCCATGGCGAAATAAGGATGCCAAAATACTTCCCGGCGACGCCCCACTCCTGATTGATACCAGTCAGATGACCCTGCCGAAAATGCTGCGCGAGAAAGGTTACCATACCGGAATTGTCGGTAAATGGCACTTGGGACTTGGCAGGGGTAAGGTCAATTGGAACCAACATATTACCCCTGGTCCTAATGAAGTGGGTTTTGACCATTCGTACATCATGGCTGCTACCCAGGATCGGGTGCCCACGGTTTACATCGAAAACGGGTATGTCGCCCATTTGGACCCGGCCGATCCTATTGCGGTTGATTATGTGAAGAATTTTCCCGGGGAACCCACCGCATTGGAGCACCCCGAAATGCTGAAAATGAAATGGGAACATGGCCACAACAACAGTATAGTCAATGGAATCCCCCGGATTGGTTTTATGAAGGGGGGGGCAAGTGCTAAATGGGTAGATGAAAATATGGCTGATACTTTCCTGGTCAAAGCCCAGCAATACATTGAATTGCATAAAAATACCCCTTTCTTCCTGTATTACGCCCTGCAGCAACCACACGTGCCACGCACACCACACCCGCGTTTTGCGGGAACCAGTGGCCTGGGCCCACGAGGGGACGTGATCGTAGAGGCCGATTGGTGTATTGGCGAGTTGATGAAAACGCTGGAAAAAGAAGGGCTGCTGGAAAATACGCTCATCATTCTCTCCAGTGATAATGGTCCGGTACTAAACGATGGCTACTATGATGATGCCGTTGAGAAGCTGGGTAAGCACAAACCTGCCGGCCCTTTGCGCGGAGGAAAATACAGCTTGTTTGAGGCTGGCACCCGAGTCCCTTTTATCACCTGGTGGAAAGGACATATTCAACCCGGTAAATCGGATGCCCTGGTATCGCAACTGGATATTTTATCCTCCCTGGCGGCCATGGTGGGTAGCGAAGTGCGAACCAGAGATAGCCAGCAATTATTGGCTGTTTTAATGGGAAAAAGTCAGGAAGGTCGTGCCGATTTAGTTCTTGAAGCGAGTTCCCGAACCGCCTATCGGCAGGGTGATTGGGTGTTAATCCCTCCTTATAAGGGCCCCGCAGTGAGTGCACAAGTAAATATCGAGTTAGGAAACTTACCCAAATATGGGTTATACAACCTCAGAGACGACCTCGGGCAGCAAAATAATCTGGCGGAGAGCCATCCAGAGAAATTAAAAGAAATGATTGACTCCTTTGCTACAGTTAAGCGTAATTAACGCTTTTGGCCGCTTTGGGGTGTGTCAACGCCAGGTAACGGTTGCTGTTCCGCAAAAGATAGCGAATTGTTCCAGGGCTTGCTGAAGGGCCGCCTCATGACTTCCTTTTGGGGCATTAACCCACGCTGTATTTTGCACCAGCAATTGCCCAGTTTGCCGGTCGGCTTTCAAATCAATCTGCCCAAGGAATTGGGTGCCCTGCAGGATGGGCAAGGCAAAATACCCAAAGCGTCGTTTCTTGGCCGGTACATAACATTCCAGGGTATACTGAAAATCAAACAAGTCGGCCAGGCGCTGACGCTGGATAACGAGGTTGTCAAAGGGGTTGAGCAGATAGAGTGGGGGATCCGGCGGTAGGGGCGCTCTATTCGCTAGCGATTCGGGGAAGGCAAAATAGGGCTCGGTTATTCCTTCTACCTCTACCAGGGTAAGGGTTCCTGCCTTCACCAGGCGATGGAGTGTTTTCTTTAAGGCTGGCTGAATTCCGGAGATTAAATACCCCATTTCCCGCTGACGCAGGAGGCCGTGTGCGCGCAGATCCCGCTCGATCAGGTGTTGCAAGTATTCCTCCACGGAGGGCTTTCGCTGATCGATGTGCTCAGGTAAAACGCGCTCGGTCAGGTCATACACCTTTTGAAACCCCTGACGTCGATAGGCAACCATGATTTTTCCCTCCATGAACAGGTGGCGCAACGCCAGGTTGTAAGGATTGCTCCCCCAATCCATGCCCAGGTTTTTGGAACGCGGCGCCTCCATTTTGAAGTCTTTGGACATCAGGGGACCTTCCTCCCGAATACGCCGGAGTACCGTTTTCATCACTGTGGGGTCTTTGTCATACCAGTATTTATCTGCTTTTTGAATCTGTGCTTTACGCGGTAGCGTATACCGGAATGCGTCCATAGGCAGGTAGGCAGCAGCATGGGCCCAGTATTCAAAGATGTGGCGGTCCGACTCTTCCACCGCGGGCAGGTCTGTGGGGCGGTAGTTGGGCAGGCGCGTCCAGAGCACATGATGATGAGCCCGTTCAATCACGGAAATAGTATCCAGTTGGACATAGCCTAATTGCTGCACAACAGCAGAAATTGAAGCAAAAGGTTGTTCGGGATAGAGGCCCTGTGCGCGAATGGCCAGGGTGCGAGCTTCATCGCGGGTGATTTTCACAGTGAGTGGGTTTTTTTCACAAGATAAGGATTCCCCGAGGCTGCCTGAATGGAATGTTGCGCTTCTGCCAAGCAAAGGCAGGTAAAAACCAGCATTAAGACTTCAACCACCTTTGTACAATCGCTTCAGTCGTAGGGTGTATTTCCATCTTTTAGATCACCTGTCGATGGGGCTAAAAATCGGAATTTGCGCTATATTAAACGGAAAAACACGCATGGCGAAGTTCTTCCCAAGGGTTTATTTGATTTGTTTAGCCGGGTTGGGAGCAGTTCAGGCTGCAGGGACGGTTACTCCCCCCAATATCATTCTCATCCTCGCCGATGATCTGGGATACGGCGAATTGGGGTGCTATGGACAACAGCTGATCGAAACGCCCCACATTGATGCACTGGCCAGGCGGGGTATTCGGTTTACCCAGTTTTACTCGGGTTCACCAGTCTGTGCCCCTGCGCGATGTGCGTTGCTGACCGGCCAGCATAGTGGCCATGCTTTTGTGCGGGGTAATGATGAATGGGGGGCAAGAGGACCGGTATGGGATTTTTCAGCGATGCTGGCAGATCCCTCATTGGAAGGGCAGCGACCCTTGCCGGATAGTATCCAAACGGTCGCAGAACTCCTGCAGGAGGGCGGTTACCGCACCGCGTTAGTTGGTAAATGGGGATTGGGTGCTCCGGGTACAGAGGGAACCCCGAACCGACAGGGATTTGATTTCTTTTACGGTTATAATTGTCAGCGCTGGGCACATACCTACTTTCCTCCTTTCCTGTGGCGGAACGATGCCCGGGAGTTGCTGCCAAACACTTTTTTGGCACCACATACGAAGTTGGCAGGAGCTGATTCCGGGCAGGAATCCGATTATCAACGCTTCACGGGTCAGGCCTACGCTCCGGAATATATGCTCAATGCCGCTTTGGATTTCATGGAAGACGCAGCTGACGAGCCCTTTTTTCTGTACTTCGCTTCGCCCATTCCCCATGCTCCACTGCAGGCTCCCGCCCGCTGGGTTGAACATTATCGCCAAAAACTAGGCCCGGAAAAGCCTTATTCCGGTAACCAGAGTTATTTCCCCAATTTTACACCCCGGGCTACCTACGCCGCGATGATTTCCTACCTCGATGAACAGGTGGGGGCGATCGTGGCTAAAGTTCGTGAACTGGGAATGGAAGAAAACACATTAATCCTGGTCACCAGTGATAATGGCCCCACCTATAACGGCGGCGTTGATGCGCCTTTTTTTCATAGCGCCGAGCCCTTTTCCAGTGAGCGGGGCCGCACAAAGGGGTATGTTTATGAAGGTGGAATTCGGGTGCCGCTGATTGCAGCCTGGCCTGGTACTATTCCTGCCCAACGTACTACCGACCAGCAGGGCTATTTCCCTGACTTCCTTCCCACCATTGCTGCTTTAGCTGGGCTACCTGTTCCTTCCTCCGTGGATGGCATTAACCTGTCTCCAGTATTACGAGGGCGTAGAAAACTGCTTTCTCGCGATTTTCTTTACTGGGAATTTCCGGAATATGATGGCCAGCAAGCCATTCGCTTAGGGCGATGGAAAGGGGTTAGACAGCATTTACAGCAAGGGGCTTTCCCCTGGGAGTTATATGACCTGCAAACTGACCCGCGCGAACAGAACAATGTGGCAGCAAAACACCCCGATATTATCTATCGGCTGCAGGAAGTCGCTCGTCAGGAACACTGCCAGCCTGCTACCCCCAGGTTTCGGATGGCAGCACTCGGAGATGAGGTGCTGGAGTAGGAAACGAGAAACGAGAAACGAGAAACGAGAAACGAGAAACGAGAAACGAGAAACGAGAAACGAGAAACGAGAAATTTACCCGCCTCCGGCGGGCCAGAAACCAACCTGCGCCATGCTTCGGCGGGCGACCCACCTTTACTAAAGTTTCGGTAGGCGAAGAAAACTTGTCCGCCTCCGGCGGATCAGAACCCAGTCGGCAGTATGCAGTTAGCAGTACCCCCGACCCAGGCTATAGCGGGTAAAAATCCTCAACGGTCAACGTTATTTAGGCATCAACTACCAGTAACCAGTACTTGCGCGCCAATCAATTTTCCAGTAAATTGCGCACGTATAAATTACCCAGTTATGAAAATCACGATACCCCGGTATTGGGTATGGGCGTGGCTGGTTTTGGTCGGCGCCCTTACGACAAGCGCTTCGCCTCCCTGGGGCTTTTTCGGTCATCGCAAGATTAATCAATTGGCCGTTTTTACATTGCCAGCGCCCATGGCTGTATTTTTCAAAAGCCAGCTTACCTACCTCACGGAGCACGCTGTTGATCCTGACAAGCGGCGGTATGCTTCCCCCTATGAGGCACCGCGGCATTACGTGGATTTAGATCGCTATGGAACATTTCCCTTCGCCGCCTTACCGCGGGATTGGGCGGCTGCTTTGCAAGCCTATACTGAAATCGGTGTGCTACAAGGTGAAGACACGCTGCGGTTAACCGGACCTCAGCGGGATACCGAAGGCTGGCAGCTACAGGATACGTTAGGCTATCAGCAGTGGTTTAGGCGGGTGCTGTTACCTGCTTATCCGGATTGGTCGGAGGTAACGCTGGTTCCTGATTCATTAGCCCGGTTCTTTACAGGGAGTACTCCCGGTGCAGAGTGGATGGTGCGGGAATATTTATCAGAACACGGGATACTGCCGTATAACTTACTCCGGGTGCAAAGGCAATTAACCGAGGCCTTCCGCAAGGGGGATGTTCAGGCCATTTTACGCTATTCGGCAGATTTGGGACACTACCTGGCTGATGCACACGTTCCCCTGCACACCACCGAAAATTATAACGGGCAGCTTACCGGGCAGGAAGGAATTCACGCCTTTTGGGAAAGTCGGATCCCGGAGATCTTTGCGGATGAAGCGTACAATTTCTGGGTAGGTCCGGCGAACTACCTGGAAGATCCTGCTGCTTATTTTTGGGAGGTGGTGCTAAGTAGCCATCGCTGTGTTGACAGCGTACTTCAGGTGGAGCTTCGCTTACGGGAAACGTTCCCCTCAGAACAACAGTATTGTTATGAATCAACCACAGGGGCTTCACGGCGAGTACCTTGTCGGGAATATGCAGCAGCTTACCAAGAAGCCCTATCGGGGATGGTGGAACAGCGGATGCGGGCATCGGTAAAGGCTGTTGGGGACGCCTGGTATACTGCGTGGGTCGATGCGGGCCAGCCTGCGCTTACCCCCTTGCTGGGCAGTGTGTCAACTCCGGAGCAACAAGCGTCAATCGATTCGCTGGAGGCCGCTTTTCGGGGTGGAAAAAATTGGGGGCGTGCTCATTGATAGTAATTGCAAAAGTGTTGATTTATTTGTTGGATAGGGAGGTTCTCAAATGGGAAGATTCCGCCGGGGAGAAATCTACCGATAAGGTAATAGGTGTTTGGGATTTTCCTAAACCTCCTGGTGATGCGTATATATAATTTCTGCTACCTTTGCAGCCATGGAAAAATCACCAAACAGCATAGGGTTGTTTTTACGGGGTATGGCCATGGGAATTGCCGAGGTAATCCCCGGTGTTTCCGGAGGTACCATTGCCTTCATTACCGGAATATACGAGGAGTTGCTAGCCAGTATTAAAGGTATCTTAAGTGTATCCCTTTTGCAGGCACTACGCCGTGAAGGGCTTCCCGGATTATGGAAGGCCGCTAATGGCCGGTTTATGGGAGCATTATTACTTGGAATGGCCACTGGGGTAATCGGTGGAGTCTTTGGTATTTCCCATTTGCTGGAGCATTACCCCATTCTGCTTTGGGCCTTTTTCTTTGGCTTGATTCTTGCGTCGGCATGGTATGTAGGTCGGCAGGTGAAACACTGGAGCCTGGATGTTTGGGTCGGATTAATTGCCGGAACGGGCATTGCTTTGTGGTATACGCTGGTCGCACCCGGACAGGGTAGTGAGGCTCTTTGGTTTGTCTTTTTTTCGGGGGTTATTGCTATCTCAGCTTTGATGTTACCAGGTATCTCCGGTAGCTTTGTATTGCTGCTACTTGGTATGTACACTACCATTATTCCTGCAGTAAAGGCAGTGCTTACTTCTTTGGATACCTCACAATTGATAATTGTAATCGTTTTTGCAGGCGGATGTTTGGTTGGATTGGCTACTTTCTCACGCGTTTTGACCTGGACATTCCGGCATTATCACGATCTCACCATGGCCGTGCTGATGGGTTTTATGCTTGGTTCATTGAATAAGATCTGGCCCTGGCGGGAGGTTACCTTGTTCCGGGTCAGCAGTTCCGGAGAGCCGGTGCCGGTGCTGGAGAAAAGTGTGTGGCCCACTGCATACAGTGGAGAGTCCTACTGGTTAGCGGCTATCGCCTTAATGCTTGTAGGATTTGGCGTAGTTTTGCTTTTGGAGCGAGTAGGAAATTCTTCGGAAAAATAAACGCTGGCAGATAGGAATGGCCTCATTTTTAGCACATATTGATATTGATGCCCTTCGCGAGGTTCCCCGGTTGTTGGGGTTAATTGGCTACCCCCTTTCCCATTCATTTTCCAAAAGGCACTTCACGGAGAAATTTACCCGGGAAGGGATATCTGAATATCGATATGAGTTATTCCCACTGCAAAATATGGATGAGTTTCCGCTGCTGTTGGAGACTTTTCCGAATCTCCACGGCCTTAATGTAACTATTCCCTACAAGCAACAAGTTATTCCGTACCTGACACAATTAGATGCAGGTGCTGAAGCCATTGGAGCTGTAAATACCATTCGTTTTCAAGGGACAGCCCGGATCGGGTACAATACAGACCTCTTTGGTTTTGCCCAGTCTTTAGATACGTTACTGGGTAAAGGAACGGCCCCGCAGCCTGAAAGGGCACTGGTGTTCGGTACCGGTGGTGCCTCCAAAGCGGTTATTTTTGAATTACAGCGCCGTGGAATAGACATCTTGCTGGTATCTCGCAAACCTGGACCTGGTGAAATATCCTATGCCGAGGTGGACGAAACGTTGCTGAGTGACATTAAGCTGCTCATCAATACCACTCCTTTGGGAATGTCGCCGAAAGTTGATACATTTCCGGACATTCCCTATGCTGCACTAACCCCGGAGCATCGACTCTTCGATTTAGTTTATAACCCTCGTGAAACCCAATTTTTGCAAAGAGGAGCTGCTACCGGCGCTCAAACGCAAGATGGTCTGCCCATGCTTTACGGACAAGCAGAAAAAGCCTGGGAGATATGGAATATGTAAAGATCACGGTGTAATCAACCTAATAAAAAACAGGTTATGGAAAAAAGTGGAAAGCCAGTTCCTACAAAATTGGCAGCGGTCGAAAAAATAGCACGCCAGGTGGCTGGTATTGGAGAGCCTCTGGAATTAGACTTCAACGACACTCAAATTGCCTTCTCCGGGCGCGATGACAAGGAACTCAAAAAGATGGCCTGGTTATTCGGGTTAATGAATAAACACTGGCTGGTAGGTATTGGCTCTAAAATCGGTTTAGCAGCAGTAAAAATGCATCTTCCCTTTGTCGAAGGTGCAGTGAAAAATACCATTTTTGAGCAATTCTGCGGTGGGACAACTTTATTGGACTCTCAAAAAACAATCAACCGCCTGGGGCAGGCACATATCTTCTCTGTGCTGGATTACGGTGCTGAAGGCAAAGACCGGGAAGAGGAGTTTAACTTTACGATGAACGAAGCCATCCGGGCCCTGGATTTTGGTTCTCAGAATGATCATGTAAAATTGATTAGCCTGAAAATTACGGGGATGGCTCGTTTTGGATTGCTGGAGGATCTCCACGCTGATCAAAAGCTCACCCAGGCGGCCAGGAATGAATACGATAATGTGGTCAAGCGCCTGGATGCTATTTGCCATGCAGCAGCGCAGAAAGGTATGTCGGTATTGATTGATGCCGAGGAAAGCTGGATTCAAAAGCCGCTGGATAATCTGGCCAATATGATGATGGAAAGATATAACCAGGAGCGGCCAGTGGTTTACAATACCTTTCAGATGTACCGGATCGATCGCCTGGATTACCTCAAGGCTTCTTTCGAACAGGCTCGAGCAAAGGGATATATTTTGGGGGCAAAATTGGTTCGCGGTGCTTACATGGAAAAAGAACGCGATCGTGCTGAAGAATTAGGTTATCCATCACCTATTCACCCCACCAAAGCTCTTACTGATCAGCACTATAATGATGGCATTCGATTCTGTGTGGATAATTATCAGTACATGGCATGTTGTAACGCCTCGCATAATGCCCAGAGTGTGTTGCTGCAGGCAGAAATGATGCATGAGCGGCAAATACCTCGCAACCATCCCCACTTGCTCTTTTGTCAGCTGCAGGGTATGAGCGATAACTTGACTTATAACCTGGCTCATGCCGGATTCAATGTAGGCAAGTACGTCGTTTATGGTCAAATTCGGGATGTGGTGCCTTATTTGATTCGCCGGGCGCAGGAAAATACCTCTATTACCGGCGATATGAGCCGGGAGTATTCCCTGGTACTCAAAGAGATGAAGCGAAGAGGACTTGCCTAAAGAAAAAGGTATAAATGATTTTTCGATTACCCCATCTTAACATTGGGCAAATTAACTATTGCCCGACAGGTTTGGGATTTAACATATATTACTCTTTGCTTTAAAAAATATAACCCTATTTTTGTTAATGCTTGGGTTTGGGGCTTTGGGAGTGATCAAGAGCTACTAAAATAACGTTGTCGTTAGTGACGTTAGACTCAAGGCTTAACGTATTGTAGTGGATTTCATTTGCTGAAAACAGCAAGGAGGAGTAACAGGCTTGATGGTGTTTTTTCACCTTTCCGTCAGATAAGCATTGGCTGACTTACCAGCAAATGGGTATCTTTTGGAAAAGCCGGTACGCAATCATACCTGATTAAAAAGGTTGGCGGCATAACTCATCAAGGAAATGCACTACCTCCCAGAAACGGACTTTTTCTAGTCGTTAGATTAGCAAAAGTCATAAAAAAAGACGACGGGCTTAGGCCACCCGTTGGCAGTAATACGTCGCCAATATGGGGATCAATAATCTCAAAAACCTGATTTGGATATTACTGTTGGTATTGCCAGCGGTATCCTGGTCGCAGAATACGGATTGCCGCACGGCATTGGTAATTTGTAGTGATCAGCGGTTTTCCTTTGTTCCAAAGAATGGTAGGGGTATTGACGATTTTAACAATCCCAACAACAGTGAAGGGTGTTTGGAACGACGGGAAAATATCTCCGCCTGGTTTTATTTTGAGTTCCGCCGGGATATGCCTCCCAATAGCTTAATTTCCTTTACAATTGTCGATACGATTGGCGGATGCAGCCAGGATTATGATTTTGCTATCTACGGGCCACAGCGCTATTGTGATGATTTGGGTGAGCCGATCCGTTGTTCGTTCGCGCAAATCGATCCACGAGCGAGAGTAGTACGGACGGGGCTTGATTCGCTGGCCCGGGATACTTCCGAAAACTTGACCGGTGATGGATTCGTCAAAGCATTGACTGTACAGCCAGGGCAGGGTTTTTTCTTACTTATTGATTTCTTTGTTGGGGCATGTGCTACGTTCGACTCCACCCGGGCTGAAACCTTTAATTTCTCCTGGGGTGGTTCTGCTGCTCCCTTCCTCAATTGTATTGCCAATCCGAATTGTGATCTAGTGCAGCTGACGGTGGCTCCTGACTCTACCCTGTGTGCAGGCGGAGCAGTTCCGTTAAGGGTTACCGCAACAAATACAAATAAACAAGAATCCTACTTTTGGTCAGGGGGGGCAACCGGTACTCCTTTCCTCTTGTCAACGCAGGGTAAACAAGTAACAGCTGCTTTTCCCGACACGCTTCCTTCCGGAGCATATCGTTATCGGGTAAGTGTTGAGGAGGGTAATTGCATTCACACAGATAGTGTTGAGGTTGCTGTGGTGGGGTTGCCGCAGCCAACGATTCGTGGCGATACAGTTTTATGTCCCGGGGGTACAAGCTTGCTAACGGGTCCGCCTGGTTTTCAGACCTACCGATGGCCCGATGGAAGTACGGATACTACTTTTTTGGCACAAGGAGGAGGCAATTATTCAGTAACGGTAACGAATGCCCAGGGGTGCGCCGGTAGTGGAACGATATCCTTGCGGGAAAAATCGGTTCCCAATCCTATTATCGTGGGGGATACCCTTTTATGTCCTGGCGAATCTACTTTGCTCGCGGCTGCTCCGGGGTATACTAATTACCGGTGGTCAACGGGAAGCACCGATTCTTTACTTACGGTTGAAAGTGGGGGGACCTATACGGTCACCCTGACAGATGCAGATAATTGTGAATTGGTTGGAGCCATAACACTGGTTGATTTACCCGCACCGGTACCTACCTTGGTTGGCGCCGACTACCTGTGTGCCGGAACCCGGACAGTTCTCCGTTCCGGAGAATCCTGGTCAGGTTTCCAGTGGACAGGAGGAAGTACTGCTGATAGTTTGGTGGTAACTGCCCCTGGAACGTATCAGCTAACCGTCACCGATGGGGAAGGTTGTACGGGGGAAGTGCAGGTTTTTATTCGCGAACAGGCAAATCCGGTTCCGATCATCAGCGGAGCTGATCCTTTCTGCCAGGGTACTACCCAAACTTTGCGTGCTTCACCAGGCTTTACGCGTTATCTGTGGAACGATAATTTAATTGATTCTGTAAGGACAATAAGCCTTCCGGGGATTTATCAGGTTACCGTTACCGATTCGTTGGGTTGCCAGGGCAGTGCCCAAGCCCAAGTGGATACCTTGGCCGCACCTCGCCCGCAAATCATGGGTGATACTATCCTTTGTATTGGTGAAACGACAACCTTGTCATTGTCGCCATTTGCCAATTACCGATGGTCAACAGGAGATACTACAGCAACAATTCTGGTGGATCGCACTGGATTGTTTACCGTTACCGTAACAAATCCCAACGGTTGCACAGGGGCAGCCCGTGCACAGGTAACTATTTTTCCAAAACCAGTTGCTGACATTCAAGGTGATTTCATTCTTTGTCCCGGCGAGACCACTACCCTAAGTTTGCGACAACCAGAACCCGGCCTTAACTTTCTTTGGTCAACAGGGGCTATTTCTCCTACTATTCAGGTAACTACTCCTGGCGCAATAACAGTCGCCATTACGGATGTTCGGGGGTGTACGAATGCGGATACCGTCATGATTACAGCTGTTTCAGCACCAGTGGTGGGGATTGTCGGAGACACCATTATCTGCGAAGGCGACGAGGTTGTTTGGCAAGCAAATCCCAGTAATTTCTTTTTGTTCGATTGGAGTAACGGAGATAAAAGCCCCCAAACAGTAGTTAGCCAGGCGGGGACCTACTCCCTGACGATTACGGATAATAACGGATGCCGGGATACGGCAGCCCTTACCTTGCGGGTGAACCCGAACCCTGTACCCGCAATTGCCGGTATTCCCAAATTCTGCCGGGGGTCAAGTACCAATTTATTTGTGGGCACTGAATACCAATCCGTCCGGTGGTCAACCGGCGCAACAAGTACCCAAATTAGTGTTAACCGACCTGGGTTAGTTTCCGTAGTAAGTACAACCACCGAAGGTTGCGTTAATACCGATACTGTACTCATTCAGGAATTTATCCCGATCCGGCCGCAGCTGCCCGCGCAAGCCAGGCTTTGCGAAGGGGATACCTTATTGCTGGATCCTGGTCACGGCTTTGCTGCTTATGAATGGTCAACGGGTGTGTTCCGACGCGTATTAGCAGTGGTGGATAGTGGAGTATACGAACTTACGGTGGTGGATACCAACACCTGTATCAGTATGGCCAGCACCGAAGTGTTTGTCGTTGGTGTAACCCGGCCCCGCATTAGTGGACCCGGAGAATTTTGCGAAGGCCAGTCGGTAACTTTATTTGCAACAGGTGGCTTTTCTAATTATCAATGGTCAACCGGCACCTCGGGCCCTTTGGTTAACATCCGGGATGGAGGGACATATACGTTGAGCGTCACTGACCCTAATGGTTGTATCGTGAAGGAGCGTATAACTGTTACGGAAAAGCCTGCACCAGCCTTTGAAATTACGGGAGATACCACTATCTGCAGAGGAGAGACTACAGTATTATCGGTGCCAACCGGTTTTTCACGCTATCTCTGGAATACAGATTCCACGGGTAACAGTATTGTAGTCTCTGGCCCAGGTTCGTATGGGGTATTTATTACCGGAACCAACGGTTGCAGTGCCAGTGACGAAATAACCGTGGTTCAATCCCGAATTCCTTTTCCGATTATTGATGGTGACAGATTCCTCTGCAGTAAAGATACCCTAAATCTGGAGGTGCTAGCAGGTTTCCTGGGCTATGCATGGACCAATGGGGATACTACTAATGTTACGAAGATTACCGTTCCCGGGATATATGGAATCACGGTTACGGATGATTTAGGCTGTACCGGACGCGCCCAGGTGAGGGTAGTTGGCAAAGAGTCACCTAGTGTAGCCATCATCGCTCCCACCTCTATCTGTCCGGGAGGCAATGACTCCTTGCGTGTCAATACTCAGTTCAAGGCTTACCAGTGGTCCAACAATAGTACGAATCCTGTTTTACCCATTAGTGCTCCAGGGGTCTATGCTGTAACCGTGACTGCGGATAATGACTGTACGGCCCGTGCATTGGTTGATATCCCGCAAGGGGAAGTACCGGAAATTAATTTTCAGGGAGCTCCTTTCTTTTGTAGCGGAGGCAGTACGGTGATTGGATTATCAACGCCTATGAATACCTATTCTTGGTCGGATGGGAGTGAGCGATCTACCCTGGTAGTTAACCAGCCGGGGATTTATGCCGTATCGGTTACCAACCGACTGGGCTGCCGAAATAATGATAGCCTCTTTGTCCAGGAAATTCCGCTGCCCTTGGCTGATGCGGGACCGGATACTACTTTGCTTTGTAACCGAACCTTGGTTCGCCTGGGGGGAAGTGGAACAAACACCAGCACCGGCTTTCAAGCCACCTGGACCGGCCCGGGTATTGTCGATAGCAACCGGCAGGTGTTTTTCCCGCTAGTGGGCCGCAGTGGCGGTTATACCCTTAGAGTGACCGACCTGACTTATGGATGTTTGTCACTTATTGATACTGTAATCTTGACGGATTTAAGGAGTAGTCCACTGGCGCAAATTGTTCCTCCTGAAGTGCTGACCTGTCAACAAGATTCTATTGTCCTGGATGCCACCATGGGTACTTCTCAGGGGAATACCTTTCGTTATCGGTGGATCAACAGTAGTGGAATGGCATTTGCAGCAGATACACTGCGGGCCAGCGTCCGGACACCAGGAGTTTATCAATTGGAAATCAATAATTTACGGAATAATTGTTCAAGTGTTACTTCGGTTATGGTCCAGCAGGATACACTGCGGCCGGTAGTAACCTTAAATAGTCCGCTAGCATTAAACTGCCTGCGGGATTCAGTGATCATAACAGCGGGAGCACCCCCATTTGGAGATACTTGGCGCTATTCCTGGATAAGGGATACCAACTCATCTCCCTTGGCAGAGGGGAATAGCAGGTTTTTTGCAGCATTCCAGCCCGGTTTGTATACAGTATTAGCCCGGGACTTGGGCAACGGTTGTGTGGGCACTGCGTCAATGGTCGTTACATTAGACACCCTGGCACCGCAGGTAAGTGCTGGGAATGATTTGGAATTGGATTGTTTTGTCGTAGAGGCAGAACTACGGGCTACGCCAACACAAGGGAATATCCAATTTACCTGGTCATCGTTAACAACGGGGGCTTACCAGGGCAGCGGAGCTAGTTTCCGTACCCGGCGGGCTGACACCTATCTGGTTACTGCTCAGAATCCGACGAATGGTTGTATCGGGCAAGATACCGTCCGGGT
Source organism: Lewinellaceae bacterium (assembly GCA_020636445.1). Taxonomy (GTDB): domain Bacteria; phylum Bacteroidota; class Bacteroidia; order Chitinophagales; family Saprospiraceae; genus JACJXV01. The sequence goes on from JACJXV010000012.1 coordinate 52,980, forward strand.
AACCCAGTATAATGGTCAGCCTGACAGCCTGGAAGTGCAACAGTTCAGCGAACGGTGTTTTGGCGAGAAGAACGGACGGCTCCAGGTAACCAGTGTGTTTGGCGGTGAAGGCCCCTTTCTTTACCGTCTCAACCGGCAAGCTTTCCAGACAGCAGGTAATTTTGGTGGACTAGCACCAGGCGAATACGTGCTTACTGTTCAGGACGCCCGGGGATGTGAAGTCAGCCAAACCCTGCTTGTCAATCCAGGCCCCAGCGTGGAAGTTGATCTTGGTCCTGATCAGACAATTGCCTGGGGAGATATTGTGAAAGTAGAAGCTGTAACCAGCATTCCCCCCGGAGCTTTAGGAACGATTACCTGGACACCCCAGGATACGGCGGCTTGTGATACTTGCCTGGTATGGCAATTTACCCCTTTGAAAACGGTTGAGGTCACTGCGGTCGCACGCGATACCAACGGTTGTGTTGGCGCTGATCGCCTCCTGATCATTGTGGAACGCCAGCAGCGGGTCTATATCCCGAATGCGTTTTCACCCAATGGCGATGGTGCTAATGATCAGTTTATTATCTTTTCCGGGCCGGATGTGGTCCGGGTAAAATCACTGCAAATTTACAACCGCTGGGGAGCGATGGTCTTCTCCAAAAATGATTTCATCCCCAATGACCCGGCTAACGGCTGGGATGGCCGCTTAAACGGGAAATTCCTTAATCCGGATGTATTTGTCTACAAAGCTGAAATTGAGTATTTCACCGGAGAAACAGAGCTTTTTAAAGGGGATGTGGCCTTGATCAGGTAGATGGTGGGGATTGGAAACCAGAAACCAGAAACCAGAAACCAGTCCCGACTGCGTCGCATAGGCGTCAACTTAAAATTTTTTCATATAAAAGTTCCAGATGGTTTCGTCGTTTGTTTCTCTTTTCATAGGTGCAATAGTAGGCGACGGCTGGAACAAACTCCTCGAGATCCTTCGCCAGCAGGAGGTCTTGGAAACGTTCTTTGACAAAATCGGCTAACTTCATCAAACTGACCTGCTTTTGGGCTTTCTCCTGAACTGCCCGAATAAAGTAGTTGGCCAATGGCACAAAAAATAGCGTCAAAAAGAGCAGGAAGAGCAGGCAGGTGATGACTACTCTAGCCGGGGATAAAGATTGCTTGTGTTCAAATAATTTTCCAAGTTTAAACTTGCTCTTCCAACATTTGAACACGGTTTCGATGTGCCAACGAAAACCATAAGCCTTAAGCACTTCGCGGTACGACCAGGTTTGCTGCGGCACATTGGTTATGAAAATGCTCCAATCCAGCAATTGCATGTATTCGCTAGAGTGCTTGGCTCTTTGATTTCTATCTGTGGCGGCCTTACGCCGTCGGTACTGCGCGATCTGTTGGGGTACTTTAATGGCAACTAAGCGAACGGGGAGCTGCTCATCCTTTCCCCGCAGAATAGGACGGTCTATGACCAATAACCCTTTACGATGCTGAGCTTTGAGGTACTTAAGCAGATCAATGGGCTGTTTGGTGTCGATTTCCAGACAGCTTACCCCATATTTGTAGCGACTCAGAAAATAGGCCTGCCGCTGTGCTATGCCCCGGAAAACCGGAAGACTCCAGTAGCCCAAATCTCGGATGACCAGCTCGTGGGGCTGTAAGGAGGATAAAATAGTACCCGCATGTTTTTGATCATTATCTCGAAAACTTTGCAGGCAGAGTCCTTCGTAGTTCTCTTCTAGCAGGTTGAGTCGAAGCTGAATTTTGGCCGTAGCACATGCCCCCTTATGGGAGTACGGCCCTGGGAAAAAGGGGCTAAGCCAGCCGGCAGCTTTAAACAACTACTGTCCTCTAGATAAACCTTGTGAAAAGAACCGAACAAGTCCGTTGGCCTCATGGCTTGGCTATCTTGCAGGCTTTGTTTGATGGCCGCACTCAGCAGTTGATAGGCAAAGGCTTCCTGGCGAAACTGCAGTTTCTTTTCCAGAGCCTGCTTCGAAATCAGCTTATCCATGCAGCGACTTATCGCCCGAACCCAGTCGCTCAGACTGTTGCCGCTTTGCTGAAGCATCATGAAAAAACCTACTACAAATCCCAGCGCCTCAATCTTCTTGGCTTTCCTCTTTCGGAAGCCACTTTGAATAGCTATTTGATTAATTGGAAGTTTGCTGATTTTACCCGTAATTTGATCTACATTAATATTCATTTTTCAAGCTGTTTAGGTGAGTTAGTGTGTGTTCAACAAACCTAAGCAGCTTTTTTATTCCCATACATTGTTATATGCGTTTTTTTTAAGTTGACGCCTATGCGACTGCATCGGGGTCAGCAATCAGGAGTCGGGTTGTAAAGGACCCCATGTACAGGGTACGTCCGCCATTCGTAACGACGCGATGTCTCGCGTCGTCTCCCCCCTGACAAAAGGAACCAAGCGCTTGTGGCATGCTTTAGTCAATTAACCGTCTAGCAACTACTACGCTCAACGTAACCCAACTGGGATCTCAAGATTTAAATGAACAGCCTTTTTTCATAGCCATCTACTGCTCGTGGGAATCTTCGGATTCCCATCGGATCTATTTTGGGGTCTTCAGACCCCGACAATTAGGGCAAAGTCCATTTGGATCCTCCTTGCAGGATATTACATGAGAAATGACTTGTTTACTAAGCTGTGGTTCCTGAGAGGAGCCGAAGGGAGCCGAAGTGTAGGTACCACCCGCCTACGCCAAGCTACGGCGGGTAAAAAAGGAGAATGAGGTTTCTCCTAAAAAGCACAAACAAACCTCCCTCAAACGTTCCACCAAAGCATGCCGGGGAAATCCGCGGCATGCTTTTTGGTGAAACAGAATACTATTCGCACATTCTTACTGGGGCTAGTTTTACAGCTTGTGCTTATTTGATGGTATAAGAGGCGCCGAAAGTGAGGGTTATACCCCGCTGGAAGCGGCTGTACACGAATTCCTGGCTCTTGAATTCAGAGGAGAGGACATAAGGGTCGTCCAGCAGGTTTTGTGCTGAAAACCGCAGACTTAAATCACCTACTTTCTTGGTCAGGTTAAAATCCAGCTGGGTACGCCCGCGGTCGTAAATATCGGGGGTTCCTTCCCGGCCAATCAGGTTCAGGCGGTCACCAACGCTGTTTACGGAGAGAATCACATCCCAGCCTTTTGCCTGGTTAGCATAATTCAGAGCTGCATTGACGATGTACGTAGGCTGCCCTTCGAAAGGCCGGTCCGTAGGCTCATTGCCGGTGACATCGTTAACGTCCTGGGAAGATTTGATGACCGACAGGTTGGTGTTGAACCGGAAATTGCGCAGCCAGGAAACTATGGTGCCGAGGTCCTTACGCAGTTCAAGTTCTACGCCGTAAAGATTGGCCTGGTCGACATTGGTATACTGTACTTCGGGGTTCGATGATTTGATATACTGCTGCGTAATCGGGTCATAGAACTTCTTGTAATAGGTACTTACCGCGACAAGTTCCCCTGGGTTCACATACCATTCCCAACGCAGATCAACATTGTCGATCAGGGTGCGTCTTAGCTGGGTATTACCGTCGTAAAAGAACTTCTCGAGCGGATCAAAAGAAACGAATGGCGCGATTTCCCGCATGTTGGGGCGAGCCAGTGTACGGGAAAATCCGCCGCGGATGTTCATGACATCATTCAGGGAATACACCAGGTTGGCCGAAGGCAGGAAGTCCGATTTCTGGATGCTGCCGGTACGCTCTTCGAGAGGCTGGCTGACAGCAGCACCTTCCACATAGAGGTCGGTATTTTCGTAACGTACCCCGCCGATGAATTTGAGCTTGGTCCCCAGGTTTTGCGTCAGCATCATATAGGCCGCAAAAACATCGTCGTTACCAAAGTAGGTATTCTGCAGATCGGTGGCATCGGTGAGGAAGTTTCCAATAAAGTAGCGCTTGCGGGCATCATCGATATTGACAATACCTACGTTATCATCGGCCAGGAATACATCAGTATCACCGGCGAAAGGCTGCGCAAATTGCGTGTCACTGACCTGGAACCGCTGTTCGTTGAAGTTGCGGTCTTTTTTCGTGATCATCGAACCGAACTTCAGCTTGTTGGACTTGTTGCGGAAGGGGATTGTGATATCCACTTTACCGGTATACTGCTCATCTTCCAGGTAGCGGAAGAAATAGAATGGCCGCTGAATATTGGAAAGGGGCAGTAAATACTGATCCCGTTCGACATTGTACTGGTTCTCAAAGAACCGGGTCATTGGCTCATCCATAGAGGAGTTGGCATAGCTACCTTTCCATTCGATCATCAGGTTATTCATGCCGGGAATGACATGTTCACCACCTACCTGGTAGTTGGTCATCTCCCGCTGGATGAAACTCAGTGCCCGTCCCTGCAATAAGTCCGGGTAAACAATATTGTCGGGGCGTTCGCCGAAGACATACCGGGAGAATTTCTCGGTGTTGTGATTGTAGAGCACGTTTGCCGAGATGGTGTTATACGGGTTCAGTTTGTAGGCGATACCCAATAAACCGTTAAGCGTTGGGTTGTCTGTGCTTTGGGTGTCTTCAAAGTTACCCTGGTTGCCGAGGCTGGGGGAATTGATGTCTTCCAGCACCCAGTTGGCCTTTTGGAAGCGGTCCAGGTGGGAGAAGCTACGGCTGAAATTACCGGCAAAAATAACCCCCAGGGGCTTATTGAATACCGAGAACTGGTTGCCAAACGACAGCGATACACTGTGGTCGAGCGGGCTTTGCATGGCTACCGGCGTAAATTGCCGATCGATGCCTTTAATGGTGCGGTCGAGGAGTTGGGCTTTTTCCAAATCGCCAAAACGCGCCCGTAAAGCAGAATTGGCGTTAAGTAAGGTGCGGACTTCCGGGTCCAGCAATTCAGTTGGGATTGCCCGGCTTCCATCGTCATACCCCAGCCAATCCGTATTGCCGCCACTATGGGTCAGGAACTGATCATTGAGGTTGTTCTGAGCATTATACCCTACAGAGGTTCCAATGGTCAGAGAAAATTGCTCTGGGAAACTCTTGGTTTTGATATCCACATTACCCCCGGTAAAGTTACCCGGCTGGTCCGGCGTAAAGGTCTTAGCGGTGATGATGTTGTCCAGGAGGTTGGTTGGAATCAAATCCAGCTGGGCACTGTTACGGTAAGGGTCCGTACTGGGAATCACCAACCCGTTGAGTTGGGATAGCGAATAACGGTCGCCCAGTCCCCGAATGTAAATAAATTTACCGCCCTGGACATTGGCGCCGGTTACTTTGCGCATGGCAGCAGCTGCATCACCTACGGCGTAGCGGCTCATCTCCTGCGAAGAAATCCCATCCTGAATTTTATCCGACTTGCGTTGCAACAGGAGGATGGCATTTTCGGAGCGCTCAATGGCTTTGGCTTCCACGACAACGCTTTCCATTTCAATGGCATCGCCGGAAAGGGCGACGTCCAGGTAGGTTACCTCATTGTTCTTAACGACTACACCCGTTACTTTTTTATCCGTAAATCCGATGTAGCTAACCACAAGCGTGTAGGTTCCAGCGGGTACGGAGAACTGGTATTTACCGTCAAAGTCGGTAGAAGCACCGATAGTAGAGCCTTCAATGAAGACACTTGCTCCAATGAGCGGTTCGCCCAGGTCCTGATCGATAATGGTGCCACTGATCGATCCTTGGGCAGTAAGTAAAAATGGGGTAATGATTACCCAGATTAGTGCGAATAGTCCTTTTCTCATAAAAAATGTACTTGTTTGCGAACAGGTTTTTGTTGGAAAATATCGCTCCCTGAGCGTTCAGGGAGCGATATTTTCCGGTTACAGTAACTAATCTTTAGCGAAGGCTGGTTACGGCAAACTTGCGCGTAACGACTCCATATTGTGTTTTCACGGCAAGGATATACATCCCTGACTGGTATTGCTGCACATTTAAAAAGAAGCGGTTTTCACCTGCTGCCAGGCGGCCAAGCTGTTGCTGGTCAATCAACCGACCTCCCAAATCGTAAACCAGCACCGCTACTTCTGATGCTCCGGGAAGTTGCAGATCAACATAAGCTTCGTTGACCGCCGGGTTAGGTGCTGGTGACGCTAAACGCACACCCCGGCTATTCTGGTCCAGCTCTATCGTGTTTGTTACTACGAGGTCGCCAAAGAAGCCATACTCAGCCAGAGCGGTCCACATGGCAGCCCAGTTTTCTGTATTGGAGAAAGCTCCGCGATAAGTAACGGCATCAAACCAGCTATCAGTGGCTGCTGCTGCACCGCTCAGGGCAGGAGAGCCAGCACTGGGGCGTGGGTCCAGTCCGCCATTAGGCTGGCGGCTGATTCCGGCCAGGAGCGGGTCGCTAACCTGGTTGCCCTGGGCTACAATGAGGGCCAGAATGGCATCCAGTGTGCCAGGCGTAGCGGCATTGGTATTGTCGTACAACTGGATGAATTTATCCGGGGTGTTACCGGCACCGAACCCAAACCAGAGGTTATTCAGGAATTTCGTTTCACCGGTAGTGACATAGCGGTAGTAGGAGTCACCGTTAGAGCGGTTGCGCAGGCGCAAACCGGCATTACCAAAGTCGGTGAAGATAGAGTTGCCGTATATAACGGCCGCATCAGCGCGGATGTCCATGGCGTTACTGGCGGCAAATTGGCCAGCAGCTCCCGAACCGATATAGGTAGCGTTGTAGATCGTAGGAAAGGACTTGGGCGTCAGGTCCGTTTTTTCGGAACCATCATGCTCGCCGCCATTATTGCCATTGTCAGGCTCCTGGATGTAGAACCAGAACTGGCCCCGGCCAGCCCAGCTTTCATCGTAGTCGAAGCCATCATCGCCACAGAAAGCCGTTACGGCATACTTGACGTCGACATTACCGCCGAACCATTCGATGCCGTCGTCTTCGTTGGCGAAGACTTCGATGTGGTCGATTTGGGTAGCACTACCTACACCGCCAAGGGTGAGGCCGTTGATTTCGTTATCGGCCTGCAGGGCAGCGCCTCCGTGGCGGATAGATACATAGCGGATTATACCGGAGTTGTCGTCGGCCTGGTCGCCGCCGTACTGGGCGCGGCCTTCATCGGCAGGAATTCCTTCGATGTTGTCGAAGCCACCGTCTTCGCCGACGATACCATTTCCCAGGATAATCACACCTCCCCAGAGGCCTTTATCGGCTGCGGTGAGGTCGGTAGGGTCGGTCACATCATCCAGTTCAGCGGTGAAAATGATGGGTGCATCCTTAGTGCCTTCGGCAAAAATTTGTGCACCGCGGGTGATGATCAGAGCCGATGCCTTGTCAACGCCGTTCGTCGGGGTATTGATACCTTTGATGACGGTACCTGCCTGGATGGTCAGTTTACTACCGGCTTCGAGGAATACATAACCATCGAGGAAGTAAGTATTGTTGGGCGTCCACTCGTAATTGGTATTTCCTACCAGGTCGCTATCCTTAATAACAATATCGCCACCTGGAATCAGATCACCGAAATAGCCGTACTGACCTAAGGCAGTCCAACCTGCGGCCCAGTTTGTATAGCCGAAAGCTCCGCGGTAAGTAACAGCATCAAACCAGCTATCAGTGGCTGCTGCTACACCGCTCAGGGCAGGAGAGCCGGCACTGGGGCGTGGGTCCAGTCCGCCATTAGGCTGGCGGCTGATTCCGGCCAGGAGCGGGTCGCTAACCTGGTTGCCCTGGGCTACAATGAGGGCCAGAATGGCATCCAGTGTGCCAGGCGTAGCGGCATTGGTATTGTCGTACAACTGGATGAATTTATCCGGGGTGTTACCGGCACCGAACCCAAACCAGAGGTTGTTGATGAATTTCGTTTCACCGGTAGTGACATAGCGGTAGTAGGAGTCACCGTTAGAGCGGTTGCGCAGGCGCAAACCGGCATTACCAAAGTCGGTGAAGATAGAGTTGCCGTATATAACGGCCGCATCAGCGCGGATGTCCATAGCATTGCTGGCGGCAAATTGGCCAGCAGCTCCCGAACCGATATAGGTAGCGTTGTAGATCGTAGGAAAGGACTTGGGCGTCAGGTCCGTTTTTTCGGAACCATCATGCTCGCCGCCATTATTGCCATTGTCAGGCTCCTGGATGTAGAACCAGAACTGGCCCCGGCCAGCCCAGCTTTCATCGTAGTCGAAGCCATCATCGCCACAGAAAGCCGTTACGGCATACTTGACGTCGACATTACCGCCGAACCATTCGATGCCGTCGTCTTCGTTGGCGAAGACTTCGATGTGGTCGATTTGGGTAGCACTACCTACACCGCCAAGGGTGAGGCCGTTGATTTCGTTATCGGCCTGCAGGGCAGCGCCTCCGTGGCGGATAGATACATAGCGGATTATACCGGAGTTGTCGTCGGCCTGGTCGCCGCCGTACTGGGCGCGGCCTTCATCGGCAGGAATTCCTTCGATGTTGTCGAAGCCACCGTCTTCGCCGACGATACCATTTCCCAGGATAATCACACCTCCCCAGAGGCCTTTATCGGCTGCGGTGAGGTCGGTAGGGTCGGTCACATCATCCAGTTCAGCGGTGAAAATGATGGGTGCATCCTTAGTGCCTTCGGCAAAAATTTGAGCACCGCGGGTGATGATCAGGGCCGATGCCTTGTCAACGCCGTTCGTCGGGGTATTGATACCTTTGATGACGGTACCTGCCTGGATGGTCAGTTTACTACCGGCTTCGAGGAATACATAACCATCGAGCAGATAGACCTTGTCATTTGTCCAGGAATACGTTTGGTTGCCCTGCAGGTCAGCATCTTTGATGGTGACTTCCGTCTGTGCATAACTCCAGGTGCTTAAACAGCACAAAAGGAGGGACATTAAGTAAATTTTTTGACTCATAACGATTAGTGATTTTTTGATATTAATGTATGGGAGCACAAGGGGTGAAATGAACTTTAAGCCAATGTTAAATTCTACAGGAAGAGCCTTGTGGAGGATCTGATGGGTAGTCTTTCCTGGTAGATAAGGTTGGTTTTTTACAGCGGCTGAATGGCAGCAGAGAACATGCTGCTGACAGGAGTTAGAAGAACCTGCAGCTGTAGATAAACAGCGATCGGAAGGATCAGTAGGAGCATGTAGATTTACAGACACAGGATAATCAGATTAATTCCGAATTACCCTGCAAAGATCAGGCTGGCGGGTTAAGTGAGTGTTAAAGCGACATTAAGTTTTCTCAGCCGGAGATGCCCCGGTTTTTTGGTATTTTACTCGGTATCGAGGAGATACCAGATGTGAATTTTTTGGGCTTTGAAGTCTATAGAGAACATCATTTGGCCTAGCACATCAATACCCAACAAGGCCTGCATGTTAATTTCAGACTGCTGATTGAGGTGATCGAGTTGCGTAGCAATAAAAGGCAGGTCCGAAAGGGCTAATTTCCCCAGAGTTGCCTCGTTGAGCGAAATCTTGCGACCTTCGAGGCGCTGGCGATTGAGGCCTTGAACATAGGCATCACCTACCTGTTGCCAGGTGTTCGAAGGCAGAGCATCTACAACTGTATTACTGATCAAACTGCTACCAGCCCCCGTATCCAGCCCCACCTTGATGGTTTGGTTGCCGATACACAAGGTGATGACGGGTAAGTGGCCAATCCATTCCAGGGGTAGCGTTGCTTGAGGTTTACCTACTTTATGGAGTTGGTTATTGCCGGGCGGCAGTAAGAATAGTCGTTTTTCGCGCGGCGAAAAAACCAGTTCAAAGTCTTTGAGTAATTCATAACCGACAAGCCCAAGAATACGCCGCCGGGTAAATTGTTCCAGATGCTGGAGGTTGAGGGAGAGGGCGGGAATGTTTTTCCAGGATTCCTGGTTGAGTTGAAAAGATTGGACGAGCGTATCACCTACGGCAATGGAACTGGTCAGGCCTTTGCCCACAAGGGTGGGGTGTGTACCTGGGTTGTCGGTGTTCACCACTAAGGTAGGGGCTCCGGTGTCTAAGATGAAATAACCCGTCTGGCCATTGAGTTGCCCCTCTACCAACAGCACTTTGTCGACGAGTTCGAAGGGAATAGCACTTAAGCCATTGGGCCTTGGCAATTCCCGGGTAACCGATTCATTCGGTGTTCGCGAAGGTAAGTAGGCAATCCGGCTTTGGCCGCCAGCGACGGTTAAGGAGATTGCAAAAACCCAGGCGACAACCAATGTTCTGCGCACTTGCTTCATCCTCTTGGTTTGTAAATTCGACCATTGGGCTGGTATTTCTGCAACCAGTTTTACATGGAATTAAGGATAAGTTTACATTAAATTAACATAATAACCAAATTTAGGGCGCTCGAATTATCAAATTCCTGAATGCACGGCCTGTTGATTCTTTAGAGCTCTGGGATTCAATCGCTTAAATAATGGAAAATAAAAATGCAGTTCTGGGGTGTATTCAGGCGAGCAGAATAGCAGTGCCTTTGCGGGTATTTGCGTACCTTTACGTCCCGTAACAACGTCAAGCCAACTATGACCAAATACATTTTTGTTACGGGCGGGGTAACCTCCTCACTGGGTAAGGGTATTATTGCAGCCTCACTGGCTAAGCTCCTCCAGGCTCGTGGATTTTCAGTAACTATTCAGAAATTCGATCCATACATCAACGTTGATCCGGGTACGTTAAACCCCTATGAACACGGGGAATGCTATGTCACGGATGATGGAGCAGAAACCGACCTGGACCTGGGGCATTACGAGCGGTTTTTAAACCGGCCGACTTCTCAGGCAAATAATGTCACCACGGGGCGGATCTACCAAACAGTTATCAACAAAGAACGGGCAGGTGATTATTTGGGTAAAACTGTTCAGGTGATTCCCCATATTACCGATGAAATCAAGCGGCGGGCGCAGTTGCTGGATGCCAAAAACGAATACGACATTATTATCACCGAACTGGGAGGAACGGTCGGGGATATCGAGTCCTTGCCTTATCTGGAATCCCTGCGACAGTTGCGGTGGGAACTTGGTAGTGATAACTGTTTGGTTATTCACCTGACTTTGATTCCCTACCTCAAAGCGGCGAAAGAACTTAAGACTAAACCTACGCAACACTCCGTCAAGGAGTTACTGAATACAGGTATCCAGCCCGATATCCTGGTTTGTCGTACGGAATTCCCGCTGGCAATGGATATTCGCCGCAAGTTGGCTTTGTTCTGTAATGTTGATGTGGGTTCGGTAATTGAGGCGCTGGATGCGGAAACGATTTATGATGTACCCTTGCTAATGCTCAAAGAGCGTCTGGATACCACCGTCATCAGTAAGCTACGCCTGCAGGATCGTCAGGAACCCCAGCTGATTGCCTGGAAGACCTTTTTAGGTAAACTGAAAAATCCGACACATGAGGTACGGATTGGTTTGGTGGGCAAATACAACGAGCTGCAGGATGCCTATAAATCCATTCACGAATCCTTTGTTCATGCCGGTGCGATGAACGAATGCCGGGTGGTGGTAGATCCTATCCATTCGGAAAACCTTGAGGCCGACCCCGAGGTAGTTGCTCGTCGACTGGCGGGTTTGGACGGGGTTTTAGTAGCTCCCGGCTTTGGCGAACGGGGTATTGCTGGTAAAATCGCAGCTATCCGCTATGTACGGGAAAATAATATTCCCTTCTTTGGTATTTGCCTGGGCATGCAATGTGCAGTGGTGGAATACGCCTTAAATGTACTACAGTTGGAAGGAGCCGCCTCCACGGAAGTGAATCCCAAGACCCCGCACCCGGTGATTGATCTGATGCCGGACCAAAAGAAAATTACGAAGAAAGGGGGAACCATGCGTCTGGGCGCCTACGAGTGTGAATTACGCCGGAAATCGCGGGCATCGCAGATCTATGGTTCTTTGAAGATAAGTGAGCGCCACCGGCATCGGTATGAATTCAATAACGAATACCGGGATGCTTTCGAAAAAGCAGGTATGATTCCATCGGGGATAAATCCCGCAAACGACCTGGTGGAGATTGTCGAGGTCCGCGACCACCCCTGGTTCGTAGGGGTCCAGTTTCATCCTGAATTGAAAAGTACGGTTGAGGCCCCGCACCCCTTGTTTGTCCATTTTGTCCGTGCCGCCCTGGAACATCGGCTGCAAGGGAAAAAGCAAGGGTAAATCTGGATCTTACTCAGCATGAGGAATAAGAGTCATCCCGAATGCTGATTTGGGGGCAGGCAGGGTTTACCCGCCTATGGAGGGTAAGCTGGTTTAGAGTCGTAGGTCACTGGCGCTCCCTACTCGTTTAGAGCCAGCCCTACGGGCTTAGTTTAGAGATGCTATGTTAGCATCCAAGAAAATTCCTGAAAACAAGCTAAACCCTCTAAACGAGCGCGGAGCAACGCGACGCGCGGCTCTAAACCAGTGAGCGCAGCGAACGGCTCTAAACCAGCGGGAAGCAATGCGACACGCGGCTCTAAACCAGCAAGCGCAGCGCAGCGACTCTAAACCAGAAAGCCAGGTTGTCAAAATTCGGGATAACCCATGTTTCATCCTGATCCAGAGAGAAGTAACTCCCCTAACCTTACGAATCCGGGTTCACCTTTTTTGCTGGCAAGCCCGTTATGTTGTACCCATAATAGTTAAGTATCGAGCGTTTTTTACCCGGTCCAGTGTTGCAAAGGCTGGTTGGTGTTTCGTGCTGCTCAATGCCCATTGCCCACTGCCGAAGTTTTATCACAGGTTGGAAGCTTTCTCTAAGCCCCTCAACGGGCATACACAACGCATTCCACCAATCCTTTTTTTGCTCGAAAAGCCACGTTCCAGGAGTGGGTAAGTTCGGCTAATTCAGCATCACTGAAATCGTTCATCACATTGCTGTAGAGAATGTAGCGCTGCTGTGTAAGGTCAGCCGGAGCAAATCCCGATGCTTCGCCATTGAGGTCGATTATTTCGCGGGGGCCGATGTTTGGAAATTGGGTGCCTACCGAATCAAAGGGTATCCCTTGCCGGCTAAGCCAATCGATTGCACTGTTACGCAAAGTGTAGTAGGGCAGATGTGCGGGGGTACAATCCCAGGCCTGGGCAATTTGCCGGGGATATACCCAGCCATTGCCACTCACCAGGATCATACTGGCCGCGACTAACCAGCCGCGCCAGATTCCGGGGTTTTGCTGCATCCATAACAATGCACTTAGGGTTAGCCACAGGAAAGCAGGTAAAAGGTATCGGTGGGAAGTAGGATTGGTAGTGGCTATGAGGACCGGCGCCAGCGCAAGGATAGGTGCGACTACTCCGCCGATGGCCAGTTTAAGGTTGATGGGTATGGGCAATCGCTGTTTGCGGTAAACCCACATTCCTCCCGGGAGCAGGGCCCAAAGCCCGATCCGACCGTAATCCAGCGCCCGCCAGCCCAGCACGGCGGTATTCCGCAGCATTAAGGGAATATCGGCAATCTTACGATGACCGCTCCAGGCGGGGTTAGGGGTGCGGATCACCCAACCGGTAGCTTCGAGGTGGCCCCACCAAAATAAGGCTAATAGAGAAAAGGCACCGAGATAGGGAAGCCACCAGCGCAGCTGGCGCCAGGCTTTATTTTTATATAGATAATGAAACCAGGCATCCCATAAGAATAGTCCGGCAGCGATAAACATTCCCCGCAGGCTGACACCGAGGAGCAAAAGCAGGGCTGGAAATAACCATCCCCGCTGCTGCCGAAGAATACTCCGGCTACCCAGGAGGAAAGCAAAAACGAGGACCAGATCCGGCGCCACCAGGGTGCTTTGCCCCAGCAAAACCGGGTCAATCAGGAACAATCCCAGCCCAGCCCATTGCCAGTTCATTTGCTGAGGGAAAAAATAGCGGAGCAATTGGGTAAGCTGCCAGTAAATACCAACCAACCAGGGAAAAACAGCCCAGTGACTAACGGCCAGAGTCTTTCCAAAGACGGTCCAGCAGGCGGCCAGGTAAATATTGAATAAAGGCGGATGCCCGGCATCGAGGCCGGGGGGTAAGTATAGTTGGCGAAACTGCTGGTCGTAATACCAATGGGCGCGGCGGGAAGCCTGACCCAGGGTATCCCAAAAAAATGCATGGTCTTGCACGGACCAGGTCAGTAATGCCAGGAGTGCAGTAGCGGCGAAGAAAGGCAGTTGGGCTGGTAGTGTTTTGGGCATCCGGGAAATTAGTATTTTTTCCCGAATCCGGGGGGGCTTTATCCGCAGTCCAGGATGGCCATTAGGGGATAATTGCTACCTTCAACACATGAGGAAGAGAATGAAGTATTCCTGGATATTTGGGGGACTGTTATTGCTGGGATTTTTGTTCCGCCTCCCGGGCCTTTTCTGGGGTGCGGCGGAATTGAGAACATTCACCTACAGTCACTGGCAGCCCGACGAGAACCAGCATGCAGAGATCGCCCGCCTGGTACTGCCGGATTGGGATACGACCTATCCCCGGGATGATTTGGCCTATCTGGTGTTCAATGCCCGCGGTTATGGGTACCAGTTGGCGGCCCTGGCCTGGGGGATTCGCCAGTTAGGCCTCGCCGAAATGAACCATACCCAACTCATTTTCCTGGGGCGGGGCTTATCTTTATTTTATGGGTTGTTGATCATTCTTTTTTGGTGTGGGATCGCTCGACAATTAAAGCTCTCACCGGCGGCTGTATATTCGGGTGGGATATTGGTGGCCGGCACAGATTTAATGGTGACCTATAGTACCTATGCTATTCCTGAAATGGCCTACCTGGCCTGGTGTCTAATCGCCATTTACTGCTATTTAAGAGGCAACGCCGGATACTGGAGTTGGCTCATGGCTGCTGCCGGGGCTGCGGGAATGGTTCTTGCCTTAAAAATGGATTTTGTTTTTGCCGCCTGGTTGATAGGGGTAAGCGCATGGTCTTTTCACCGTCAACCTGGCCGGGTAGCCATTGTGGGTGCAGGGATGCTGGTGATGGTGGTTGGCGCGCTTTGGGCATCCCATGGAGGGAGTTTAACACCAAGCAGCTGGTGGGAAACGTTCCAGGGGTTGCGCGAACGCAACCAGGATCTGATTGTGCATGACCACCACGGGTGGTCAAACCCGTTGGTGTATGCACTGGCCTTATTGGGCACCTTCGGCCTGGGAGCTTTCCTGGTAGGTATCAGCGGGTGGTGGTCGATATTGCGTACTGAGACGTCCCAGGGATGGCGAGCCATTTTCCTGCTCCTGTTGCTTACGTTTGGCGTCATTTGGTTATTGGATGCGCCTTTTGTCCGAAGAACGCTCCTGCTGGTACCGCTCTTGGCCTTGGGAGCAGCCTACTTTCTGGGGCAGTGGAATGCTCGTGGCGGTAAATGGAGTTGGGCGGCGGGAGGCATTGTGGTCTATACCCTGCTAATTTCCCTGGGGCAGCGGGTTAATGTTATGATTGACCCCCGTTATCAGGCACGCGATTTTTTATTGGCGCAAGCCGATTCAACCGGCTTGCCGGAAACTTTTCTTTCCGCTTATGCTACAACCGTGGGACTACCGGAGCCTCCGGGAGCAAACCGGGACAGTGCAATGCTCCTGGTGATCCACGAAGCACGCTACGGCCGCTACGGAAAGTCTTTTACCACCCCATTTAATCCTGAACCGGCGTGCTGCGACGAGGTATATCATTGTGCCAATGAGGCCGAGTGTCAGTGGTATCAAGCATTGCAACAGGCAAGTAATGGACAGTATGCGTTGTGGCGAACCTTTCCCACCCGGGAATGGGCACCGGAGCGCGTGTTGTTTAAGCACTTGCTGGGAAGCTACGAAACCTTTCTGGGCGACGTACAGGTTTGGCGCCGCAAAGGAGAGTAGGGGACTGATCATTTGCGGATTCGCCGCTTTCCCCGTATTTTCGCGCCCATGCGGAAATTAAAACTCGAAGAACTCGGCCGGACAAGCGTTGCGGCTTTCAAACAGCAACCTAAAGCCCCACTGGTGATTATCCTGGATAACGTGCGCTCGGCATTAAATGTGGGCTCGGCTTTTCGCACCGCTGATGCCTTTGCCCTGGAGCATGTATATCTCTGTGGGATAACCGCCCAGCCTCCCCATCGTGAAATTCTCAAAACGGCAATTGGGGCCACAGAATCTGTTGACTGGACTTACGCGCCGGACATCGTTACCCTGGTAGATACGTTACGTACCCAAGGGTGGCGGGTATTCGCCGTGGAGCAGGCAGAAGGAAGTATTTCACTGGATCAGTATCAGGTGCGTACTACGGATAAAACAGCACTTATATTTGGTAATGAAGTGGAGGGCGTTTCGGATGCGGTAATGCCACTGGTAGATGGTGCGGTAGAGGTGCCGCAATGGGGAACCAAACATTCTCTGAACATTGCCGTATGCATTGGAGTTGTGGTATGGGAGATGGTCCGCCAATGGCGTTCATTACAGCAAAAATAAAAGAGACTTATGCAATATTGGTTAGTCAAATCTGAACCCTTTGTGTTCAGCTTCGGTGATTTACAGCGGGAAGGCCGTACCATGTGGGAAGGCGTGCGCAATTATGGTGCCCGCAACCACATGCGGGCGATGAAAAAAGGGGATTTAGTATTGTTTTACCACAGCAATGAAGGCTTAGCAGTGGTTGGCATTGCCCGGGTAGATCGCGAGTTTTATCCCGACCCAACGGCCGAAAAAGGCGATTGGTCGGTCGTAGACCTGATTCCGGTAAAGCCCCTGGCCACTCCCGTTACACTTAAAACGATTAAGGCTACCCCGGAGCTTAAGGAAATTGGCCTGGTGCGGCAGGGAAGATTGAGTGTAATGCCGCTGGCAGAGGCTGAATTTTTCCGTATTCTGGCGATGGGCGATACGAATCTTTAAAAGGTTACTACCCTGCGAGTTTTACAGAAACCAATCAACGCTCAACGAAGATTCACCCCTATACCAGTAACTCAAATAGCATTTTGCTATCATTGAGGGTCTGGTAGTTGATGCGGTATTTTTCCATGCGTATTAGCAGGCTTTCGTAGTCTTCGCGGCGCTGAACCTGAATACCTACCAGGGCCGGACCTGATTCCCGGTTGTGTTTTTTGGTATACTCAAAATGAGTAATA
Source organism: Lewinellaceae bacterium (assembly GCA_020636445.1). GTDB lineage: Bacteria > Bacteroidota > Bacteroidia > Chitinophagales > Saprospiraceae > JACJXV01. The sequence continues at coordinate 69,914 of JACJXV010000012.1, forward strand.
TCGTCGGTAGGGCCCAAAACGTTGTTGAGAAATTCCCGCAAAGCTCCGGCCCGCTGGGGAAAGCGGATAACGAAGTAGTGTTTTAATCCGGAATACAAGAGTGCCCGTTCCTTGATTTCCTCGGTGCGGGTAATGTCGTTATTGCTACCACTGATGATACACACCACAGTTTTGCCCTTGATTTGATCGCGAAGCTGATCCAATGCCCCAATTGTTAGTGCCCCTGCGGGTTCAACGACTATCCCTTCTTCATTGTAAAGCTGCAGGATGGTATGGCATACCTTGCCTTCATCCACCAGCAACATTTGGTCGACAGCTTGTTGGGCCACCTTAAAGGTCGTTTCGCCCACCCGCTTGACGGCGGCGCCATCGACAAAACTATCGATATGATCCAGTGTAAGTACTTCTCCCGCCCGCAGGGAATTATACATAGCAGGTGCACCGCTGGGTTCTACCCCAATAATGCGGGTGTGCGGGCTGATTTGTTTAAAGATACTGCCCACGCCAGCGATTAAACCACCACCACCTACAGGGGCTATCAGGTAGTCAATAGGTTGAGTAATGCTTTCCAGAATTTCCAGTCCAACCGTACCCTGGCCTTCAATTACTCTTTCGTCATCAAAAGGATGGACGAAAGCTTTCCCATTCAGGGTTGCATCGCGCAGCGCTTCGGCATAGGCATCATCGAAAGTATCGCCAGCCAGGACCACTTCGACCTGGTTCTTGCCAAAGAGCTTGACTTTGTTTACTTTTTGGCGGGGAGTTACGCTGGGCATGTACACTTTGCCCGGTGCTTGTAATTTATGGCAGGCAAATGCAAAACCTTGGGCATGGTTGCCGGCGCTGGCACAGACAACGCCCCGCGCCAGGGTTTCGGCATCAAGGGTAGCCATTTTATTATAGGCTCCGCGAATTTTGTAGGAACGTACGACCTGTAAATCCTCCCGCTTGAGTAAAACCTTGGCGCCAAATTGCTCAGAAAGGTTCAGGTTGACAATTAACGGTGTAGATTCTGCAATGCCCTGAAGCCGGACTTTGGCCTGGTAAATTTTCTCAAGGGGTATCAAATTCCGGGCGATCGTGGAGTTGGGCATGGGTTTATTCGTTGCTAGTTACTCGTTACCGGTTACTAGTTACCAGCAACGAATAACTAGTAACCAGTAACCAATAACCAATAAACTATTCCTCTACTTCTTCTGTCACTTGTGCTTCAGGACGCAGGCTGCGGACTGCCTTCCCGGCTTGCCACATTTCACTGTCGCGCAACTGGCGGAGTTCTTCTTCCAGTTTGCTGCGGTAGTCGGCCTGGCTGTTCGTATCTATACTGCGCTGCGCTTCTTTACCCGTAGCTACACTATCATACAACTCAGCGAATACAGGCGCGGTAGCGTCGCGGAATTTTTTCCACCAATCCAGTGCACCGCGCTGAGCGGTTGTGGAGCAGTTGGCGTACATCCAATCCATACCGTTTTCGGCGACCAGCGGCATGAGGCTCTGGGTGAGTTCTTCCACGGTTTCGTTGAAGGCCTCTGACGGGCTGTGTCCCCGCTGACGCAATACATCGTACTGCGCGGCAAAGATCCCCTGGATGGCCCCCATGAGTGTACCCCGTTCGCCCGTTAAATCGCTGTATACTTCTTTTTGGAAAGTGGTTTCGAACAGGTATCCGGAGCCGATCCCAATTCCCAGGGCAACTACGCGCTCAAAAGCACGACCGGTGGCATCCTGAAAAATGGCATAGCTGGAGTTCAAGCCACGGCCTTCCAGGAATAAACGCCGTAGTGAGGTTCCTGATCCTTTCGGCGCCACTAAAATAACATCAACATCGGCGGGCGGAATGATGCCCGTTTTTTCCTTATAGGTAATGCCAAATCCATGGGAAAAGTATAGTGCTTTGCCCGGAGTCAGGTAAGGCTTAATTTGTGGCCAAACGGCAATTTGTGCGGCATCTGAAAGCAGGTACTGAATGATAGTACCCCGATCAGCAGCCTCTTCGATGGGAAACAGCGTTTCACCCGGAACAAATCCATCGGCAATTGCCTTATCCCAGGTAGCTGAAGGGTAGCGTTGCCCAACGATAACATTGAAACCATTGTCGCGTAGGTTAAGAGCCTGACCGGGCCCTTGAACCCCATACCCAATGATGGCAATGACTTCATCTTGCATGACATCCAGTGCCTTATCCAGGGAGAATTCCTCGCGGGTCACTACATTTTCTTCTGTCCCGCCGAAATTAATTTTAGCCATAATGTAACATTTTTCTGTTGGTGGTTCCTAATACTCTACTGCCCTTGCGGGGTACGCTTCCCGTGGGGAAGAACTTGCACACAGGGGATAATGTAGTGTTTGGGTTAGTGGAAAGGGCCGGCAGCCCTCAATCTTAAGCGGGGTAAAGATACGGTAATCAATGGGCGGGCTGGGAAAGGCATCGTACAATATTGGGTTAAAATTCAGCCTTTTTACAATCTCAAAGCGCCATTTTGGACCTTTTTTGAATCAGCCCTGAATGGGTGTTTTCTGATGTGGAGAGGATTGAGGAGTGCAGACATACCCCCGCTCTGCGTCCTCATAGCAGCTTTGCTTCTTCGTGAGGACATTTTTGAGGAAAGAAAAAACAAGTAACCAATAACCAGTAACGAGAAACCAGTTTCCAGAAACCAGTCACCAATTCAACGATCAAGGTTTTTTGGGTGGGATTTGTGCGCCAATGCATTACGTATTCTTCCAGGAGGGTGGCGGGGAAAGCCAATTTCTACTACGTAAGTATTATGGGGCTAGTGCCTACAGCACTGGCAGGGGAAACCTTTGATAGAAGATAATTCACCTCAGGCAATCAAGGCTTCATCTTGAGGAAGGATCTCCTGGCCGATAAACTTGAGGATATGTTTTTTGACCGTTTCGCGGATTTCCCGGAAATAGCGAAGTCTTTCTTCTCCACTTTTGGGGGCCGTAGCCGGATCCGGAATGGGGTATTGGATTTGCTTGGATGCCTGTATGGCAACGTCGGGAATGGCTTCCTGCACCTCGTCACCTACAACAATGAGATAGTCGAAGGTCTGATCAGTAAACTGGTGGTAAGATTTAGATTGATAGTCGGTAATGTCGATGTTGTCTTCCGCCATGACCTGGATAGTCATGGGGTCTATTTCCCGAGCTTCAACGCCTGCGCTGACATAAATACCATAACCCTCCCCGTAAACGTGAAGATATGCTTCTGCCATTTGACTACGGCTCGCGTTGCCCGAACACAGGACGAGTACTTTTTTCATTAAGTACTTACAGTTAACATTGAGTTAATGTAAAGATAACACAATTAACCGGCAGTATCGAAAAAAAAAGTACGTGAAAAACGAACAAAATTTTTTGTAATGGGTATCAATGTTGCTTTGGACGAGGGTAAGCCGCAGCTTGATCGGACAGTAATCAATTGGCCACATTTCCTATTTGGAAGGCCCTGGAGAAACAAATCTTCGTTTTTTATTGCTTCGTCAACTATGAATTTAGGGGTTCAGATATTTCCCGGATTTTCCATTGCCCTGATTCTTTCCCAAAATTTCTCGCAACGACGTAACGAGACATAGTGGTATCGCTTCACGTTTCACTAATCCTTAAATTCAAACTTGACAGACCATTAGTTGGCGGATATTACTGGTTTTCGGGCTAAAACCGGGGGCAAATAATGCCATTGAGGTATTTGCTTTTGGATCGACCATTGTTGCTGATGCGATGTGAAATGGTCATTTGCAGTAGGAAAAACCAATCGTTATAGGCTCCGCCCCGGACATAGGTTTGATCCAGGCTGGCAGGATCATTGGGGTCAAGCAAAGGGTTACTGAATCGTGCTGCATCTGGGCCGTTGCCCTCCAATACGTCACCGTAGCGCACGGAAGTAGCGCTCACATCGTCCAGATAATCCGTTAAAGTCCGGTGGGCAATCCCCTCAAAGCCAATTGTCCAGTCATCATTTACAATGAATTGCACGCCGAGACCAACAGGGGTGCTGAATTGAATGGGTGAGTAGCGGCTGCCATATCCGGGCAGGCCTTGTCCTTCTGTACCCAGGGGGCGTAACCGGTAAGTGTCACCTCCGGAAGTAATACGTGGATCCGAATAAAAAGCGCCGATGCCCAGAACACCGTAGGGGGTCATGGTAACTTTAGAGTTGAAATAGCCGATATGGAAGAAATTAAGCTCCCCCATCAGGCTTGCCTGTACGACAGGACTAGAGAAATTTAATCGGCGATTGGTACGGCGGCCGTTTTTTTCATCAGCACTAACCTGGGCATAGGTCAGGCTGGTTCGAAAACCAATAAAACGATTTAGCCGAAAACGTAGAAAAGCCCCCCCGGTTATTCCAACATCATCTAAATAAATGCCAAATTCTTGTGGCGACAAATCACCGCTGTAAACGGAAACACCACCCGTAATACCGAAATCAATATCGGCGCCCTGAGCGGCCACAAAAAAGGGGACTGCGAGCCAACAGCAAATAATCCAGTGTTTCATGAAAATACTTCTTCGTTTTTGGGATAGCTGCTCGCTATGCTAATTATTTCTAATGCAGCAGCTTATTAGAACGGGCTTGTAGCATTTTATTGCTATACAAACACGAATCTTACCATCAGGATGTCAGTGCTTTTGTTGCGTTACAAACATACTGTAATTTTTTCCCGGATCATCAGCTCTATGCTACTGCCGATCCGAAAACGCCCAGCCTGGAGGAATTATTTTCCCCAGGTAGGTTATTGTAACTCCTCACTACCTGATTTGGGTTGTAAGAAACACGTTCGGATGCAATGGCAATAAAAACGTTTGGCATGCTAACCTCCTATAGGACTTAGAATCGGTATACCTGGTATCGGCGGGTAAACTGTTAGCGCAAACTTGGTTACTGGTTATTCGTTGATCGCGACTCCTCCCCTCAATAATTTCCAATTTTTCACCCGCCGTAGCTTTGCGTAGGCGGGCAAGTTTCTGATTTCCATCACCACTGAAAAACGTTTCGTAAAGTCCTGTTACCTAATCACGGATTATTCGGAGGCAATAAAAATGCAGGAATACAGGAAAAAAAACAGGCTGGCATCATCTTTCATGACACTTGGATTGTTCACTCGACAGTTGCATTATATAGGATAGGTTGGTTTACAGGTAAACGCCTACTTTTGCAAAATAAAAATATCGATACTATGGCAATGCGAACAGGAGGGGCTCAAAAGGAAGGAGAGCGGCCAAAATTGACTGGGGACCGTATACGGCGGGCGTTGCGCATTTTTTCATACGTGTTGCCCTACCGCTGGACGTTCATTGCCGGGATGGTGATACTAGCTGCAGGTAGCTTATTGTTTTTAGGTATCATGCGACTTCCTGGAGAAGTGTTCAATATTCTGGATGGTGAGCCCACCTATAATCTGGGGCTAAACCAGGTGTTTTTAGTGCTTGCCGGATTATTGGCCCTGCAGGGCGTTTTATCTTATCTGCGCGTCCAGTTGTTTGCGCGGGTCAGTGAAAAGAGTATGGCCACCTTGCGGTCCGACTTATACCAAAAGTTGATTACGCTGAGCATTCCCTTCCTCGAAGAACGTAGGGTAGGGGAAATGACCAGCCGGATTACCAATGATGTTACCCAGGTACAAGGTGTCATTAGCGTAACACTTGCGGAGTTTGTGCGTCAGGTGATTATCCTGATTGGAGGCATCGTCCTGATCATTGTTGCCATGCCCCGGCTGGCTTTGATCATGTTGGGAACCTTCCCGGTGGTGGTGTTATTGGCCATGTTTTTTGGGAGGCATATCCGCCGATTGATGAAAGACCGTCAGGATCAGCTTGCCCAAACCAATGTGGTGGTGGAAGAAACCATGCAGAGCATTCAAACCGTAAAAGCTTATACCAACGAATGGTTTGAATTGAAGCGGTATGCCAAACACCTGAATGAGGTGGTCCGCCTGGCATTACGGGCAGCTCATATGCGGGGTTTATTTGCAGCTTTTATCGTCTCGGTCATGTTTGGGGCCCTATTTTTTATCATGTGGCGCGCCTCGCTCATGGTTCAGGTTGGGGTTATGGAAAAAGGTGACCTGGTTAATTTTATCATTTTCACTGGAATTATCGGTGGAGCGATTGCCAGCTTAGGTGCTTTTTATACAGAAATGGTTTCTGCAGTCGGAGCTACCGAGCGGATCTGGGAAATCATGGATGAGACCCCGGAAATTTCACCTCGGCAACTACCTGCCCGTCCGACACAGCGCTTTACGGGCGAAGTAACTTACCAGCAAGTGCAGTTTACTTATCCGGGCCGTCCGGATGTACCGGTTTTAAAGGGAATTGACTTTACCATTCCTGCTGGCCGCAAAATTGCCTTGGTAGGTGCAAGTGGGGCGGGAAAATCGACCATTGTCCAATTGTTATTGCAATTTTACCGGGTTAGTGCGGGGCAAATTTGGGTTGATGGAAAAAATATTTACGATATCGATCTGCTGGATTACCGGCAAAACATAGCCATCGTTCCACAGGAAGTCATGCTTTTTGGAGGAACTATACAGGAAAATATTGCCTATGGCCGCCCGGGAGCCAGTGTCGCAGAAATTGAAGATGCTGCACACAAAGCAAATGCCTGGCAGTTTATCCAGGCCTTTCCCGAAGGATTACAAACCCTGGTAGGGGAGCGGGGCGTTAAACTATCCGGTGGGCAGCGGCAGCGAATTGCCATTGCCCGGGCAATCCTCAAGGACCCGGCCATTCTGCTGCTGGATGAAGCCACCTCATCCCTGGATGCTGAATCAGAAAAACTGGTTCAGGAAGCTCTTAATGTTCTGATGGAAGGTCGTACCTCTATTATAATTGCTCACCGATTGGCGACTATCCGCGATGTTGATTGTATATATGTTATCGACAATGGGCTAATTATTGAACAGGGGACACATGATGAGTTATCAGCTATTCCCGATGGAGCATATAATACGCTGGCTCGTCTGCAGTTCGAAATGGCAGGATAACACGCTGATTGCTTATGGCTTACTGGCAGCCCTATACTACTCTTCGCCCCTATAATACCTTCGGCATCGATGTTCAGGCGCAAGCGCTGGCACAGGTAACGGCAGTTGAACAAATACCCAGGCTTGTGGCAACTGCTGCGGGCCCTTTGCGCGTTCTGGGAGGTGGAAGTAATATTTTGTTATGCACCGATATCGATGCCTGGGTCTTGCATAATCGCATTCCTGGAATTACAGCCGAGCCACTGCCAAATGGAAACACACTGGTAGCTGCGGGAGGTGGCGTGGTCTGGCATGAGTTGGTGCAATGGACGCTGGGTGCCGGGTTAGCGGGATTGGAAAACCTTTCCCTTATACCAGGCACGGTGGGGGCCGCCCCTATTCAGAATATTGGGGCATATGGGGTGGAACTCCAGGACGTTTTCAGCCATTTGGAGGCTATTGACCTGGCTTCTGGAAAAATGCATGTCTTCCGGAGAGAAGATTGCGCTTTTGGCTATCGCGATAGTATATTCAAACGTGAATTTCGCGATCGCCTATTGATTACCCGGGTGTATTTTCAACTTCATTCGAGCCTTTTCGAAGTAAATACTGCCTACGGAGCTATTGCTCAGCAGTTGAATGATTGGGGGATTACCCACCCCCAGGCCAGGGATGTAAGCCGGGCAGTAGTGTATATCCGCAGTACAAAGCTTCCTGATCCTGCTAAGGTGGGTAACGCCGGAAGCTTTTTCAAAAACCCGACGATCCCCAATGAGCAATGGCTTGCCTTACGGGAAAGATTTCCCCAGCTACCAGCTTACCCAACGGATTCCCCTGAGCGGGTTAAAGTGCCCGCAGGTTGGCTGATCGAACAAGCAGGTTGGAAGGGAATTCGACGGGGAAATGCTGGTGTTTACCCTCTGCAGGCCTTGGTATTAGTCAATTATGGTGGAGCGACGGGGGATGAAATCTGGCACCTGGCCCAGGAAGTGATGGCCAGCGTAAACCAGGCGTTTGGAATTACCCTGGAACCGGAGGTGAATATTTGGGGCGGAAAGGGTAAGAAAATATGAGCCATCCCGAATTTTGGACAACCTGACTTTTGGGTTTAGAGCCGCGCGTCGCGTTGCTCCGCGCTCGTTTAGAGGGTTTAGCTTGTTTTCAGGAAGCTACCCTTTCCCTCTAAACCCTCTAAACTAAGCCCGTAGGGCTGGCTCTAAACCAGTAGGGAGCGAAGCGACCTACGGCTCTAAACCAGCTTGCCCTCCATAGGCGGGTAAACCCTGCCTGCCTCCAAATCAAGATTCGGGATGACTTATTTTGATGCTTATTCGTTGATCTTCGTTGCCGGGGTATCCAGCCGATCGTAGCGTTTGACTTTCTTCCGATTTTTAAAGGGAATATAACGATAGGGCCGTTCCTGCAGGTCCTGAACCAACGAGTCAGCTTTTACACTGATACTGCTCAGGTTGTTATATAGCTTTTCGTCTTGCATAAGTTTTCCCAGCGACCCTTCTCCTTTTTCGATACTTCCCATCAGGGTGTTAATCCCGGAGAAGGCGGTATTAGCCGAAGAAAGAGTGGATTGCAGGTTATCAAGGGAAGCATCTACCTTTTGCATAGTTGCCGAAAGATCCATGGCACTCAGTCGGGTGCTGAAGGTGTCTGCACTGGCCAGGATACTTGAAATCTGCGCATTGTTGGCTTTGAAGTTCCGGCTGATGCTATTCAGATTCGCCATGGTGCCTTTTATGTCACCAGCAGATCCGGCGAGCAGCCGGTCCAGTTGCCCGGTTGTGGAATTCAGGTTATGCAGCGTGCCCCTAAGGTCACGCATGCTTTCTGCCAAAGGCCCTTTAGCATTCGGGTCGTTCATCTGCTTACTCAGGCTATCCATGAGTACCTGCAGGCCTTCCTGAACGATTTTGACATAGTCCTTAAGGTCGTCTTTATCGACCATCGACCCAAGAATGCCCAGGTTTCGTCCCTGCAGGGTTGAGCCACTGGTCAGACAATCAGGTCCCTGGCAATCCCCTTGAATATCCAGGATAATAGAAGCGGATCCCATGAACGTTTCCGTGAGGATATTAGCCTGCGTATTTTTGGGAATGCGCATGGTCTTATCCAGATCCAGCGTCAGGCGAATATTTTTCTTATCCAGTTGCGGGGTAATTTCGGAAACAAACCCTACCTGGAATCCAAGGTATTTAACCGGCGTAGAAATCTGAATGCGGTTAACGTTGTCGTATTCCACGTAGAATACATTGGACCGAGTAAGTGCATTTTTGCCGCGAATAAACTGAAATCCCCAGAACGAAAAGGCAATGGCGACGACGGCTAGAATGCCAACTTTTACTTCTTTAGACATGGAGTGTATTTTTGACCCTGCAAAAGTAGGTAAACCAACCCGAAAGGGAAAGCTTTTCTAACGCTAATGGTTGCTCCATACCAGAACAAGCGCTAAGGGATGCCTAATTCTTTCTTTGCTTCCGCCAGCGTGACTCGCTTTCCGTTGCGGTAAACAACAATAAAGGCATCCGGAAAACCTCGTTGGCGCAGGACAAAGCGGGCTTGCAGGGCATCGTCAAGCCCTGCGAAATTCCGGGCGCGGTATTTGAATAGATTATCCTCCCGAACGACCTCCACGGCGTACGGCAGGTCAATCCATGCCCCCTGATTGATATTGTGTTGTTGAGGTGCAGCGGCAAGTTGTACATAAAAGTCAAAAACAGGAGAAGCAGTGCCGGGTGCCTCCTTGGGCGCCGGCGGCGGTGCCGGAAGGGCAGCCCTGTTAACTCCCGGGTCAGAGACAGACAGGCTGGTCTGCACCGCAACGGGTGTTTTGTTTTCAACAACGATGGGCTTAGTTGCGCTGGGCTCGTAATTCGGTGAAGAAGGAGTAGGGGATGTATTGGCATAAGACGGCGCTTCTCCGCCTTCCATCTCTTTCTTATAATCGGTAAAGGCAAGCAACAACGCATCGGCAACTTGTTGCTGACCATCGGCACTGCGCAGGAATTGCTCATCCTGACTATTACTGAGGAAACCTGCTTCCACCAGGACACTTGGCATGGAAGTAGCTTTTAGCACTACAAATCCGGCTTGCTTGACCCCCCGCGAACGGCGATTGGCTTTACTATTGAGATAGCTTTCCGCTTTCTCGGCAAAGGAAATACTTTGTTCCAGGAAAGCGTTCTGGAACATACTCAGCATGATATGCCCCTCCGGTGAATTGGGATCGTAATCATAATTGGCTTGGTAATCGTCCTCCAGAAGAATGGCTGCATTTTCCCGTTTGGCGACCTGCAGGTTATATTCAGCGGTGTGCAGGCCCATTACGTAGGTTTCGGTTCCCTTCGTAGCACTCGACCCCGGCATAAAGTTGCAATGGATGGAAATAAATAGGTCCGCGTTAGCCCGATTAGCGATGGATGCCCGTTGGTACAAGGGAATGAAAACATCGGAATCCCGGGTCAGAATTACCTGAATTCCCGGATAGGTTTGTCGTAGATTCGCTGCTAATTTTTGGGCGATCCCTAAAGCCAAATGCTTTTCCTGAGAACTACTGCCCAGGCATCCGGGGTCGTGCCCGCCATGGCCTGCATCAATAACTACAGTTTTAATCCGGTAGGTAGTTTTTGGAAGTAGACTTTCTTGGTTAACTTTGCCCGGCCCCAGCCCGACAGCGGACCATGTGCTGAAGTTGGGTGGTAAGGGCAATGCTGCTGATCTTCCTAAAGGGATGTTAAAACCCGTCAGGAAGGGAAGCATAATTAAGCATAGTGTCGTTTGAAGAAGGTTAGTCCGAAGAATCATAGTATGTAATCTGCCGGTTTAATAGAAGCGACACGCAGATAAAAGCTTCAAAACCACAAGTATAGACGCGCCTTGGTGCAGCAAAATAACACAATTAATCGCTTGAAAGCAAACGCCGCCTGGATTATTTTACTGGTGCTGAGTAGCTTGACTACGGTGTCAGGGCAGGATTCCAGCCGGGTGGCTCGCCCCGTGGATACGGTGGCGATGCGGGTGGATACGCTTCCGGGAAATCGGGGGGCAGATAGTGCTGCCCTGGTGCTTCCGCTGCGACAAATTCGCTTTTCCAATGATTCGCTGGATGCCCCTGTCGACTATACCGCTGTGGATTCTATGATTCTCGACAATGTAGAAAAGAAAATTTACCTCTACGGAGACGCATTTATCCAGTATCAGGAAATTACATTGAAGGCGGCGGAGATCATCCTGGATTGGGAGAATAACCTGGTGATGGCAGAAATGTTGCCTTCCGGAGAAGGTAAGCCCGAATTCAGCGATGGAGAACAGGATTTTGTGGCCGAAAGAATGCGCTATAATTTTAAAACCCGCAAGGGTATTGTCTACGATGTCACCACCCAACAGAACGATGTTGTCGTACATGGTGCCCGGACCAAGTTCATCAGTGGTGAGAAAAGGGATTCACTTCCTGCCCAGGATGTTCTCTACAGTGAAGATGCTATTTTTACTACCTGTACAGCCGAGCATCCGCATTTTGGCATTCACAGTACCCGCCAAAAAATAGTTCCCAATAAGCTCATTATTGTTGGCCCTTCGCAGTTGGAGATTATGGACATCCCCACGCCATTGTGGCTGCCCTTTGGCTTTTTCCCAATTTCGAAAGGCGGATCTACCGGGCTGTTATTTCCGCGTGACTATGAATACTCACCCCAGTGGGGGTTTGGTTTGCGGGATATTGGTTGGTATTTTCCTTTAGGAGAGCATTTCAACTTATCTCTGCGATCGAATATTTATCTGCGCGGTACCTGGGGCATTAGTGCAACTTCCGATTATCGGCGCCGGTATAAGTATTCAGGTAACTTTAACCTGGCTTTTGATTCACGCCGGACAGAAAACCTGAGTACCGGTGAATTCAGTCCTCAGCGATCCTTTCAAATTCGCTGGAGCCACCGGCAGGATCCTACTGCGCACCCTATCAACCGGTTTGGAGGGTCAATCAATATTCAAACCAACAGCTACCAAAACCGGGTGTTCAATGATGCCAACTCCGTATTACAAACCCAATTGAACTCCAATATGACTTTTGATAAAAACTGGACGGACCGGCCTTACAGTCTTTCGCTCAGTTTTAACCATAGTCAGAACCGCCTCAATCGCAGTGTGACGATTAACTTTCCAGACTTCCGCTTTCTTACCCAATCGCTTTATCCCTTCAAACGCAAAGTCCAATCCGGCAAGGAACGTTGGTATGAAACAATTGTAATGCGTTACCGTGGGGAAGTCCGCAACCGTTTTGAGGCGACAGATACCACCCTTTTTAGCAGCCAGACACTGGAGCGCGCCAAATTTGGGGTGAATCAGGAAGTAACTGCCAACACCTCTTTCAAACTGTTGAAATTCTTCAACTTCAACCCTTCGGTTACCTACCGCGAAGTTTGGCAAATGCAGTCGTTGGACAAAAATTTTGACCCCACCCCAACGGTCCGGGCAGATACCATTTACAATGCCGATAGCACACTTTTCGAAATCCAGTATGACACCCTGCAATACGGTACGCTGCGAACGGATACCTTAACGGGATTCGCTTCTTACCGAACGCTCATGGCCGGAATCAGCCTGAATACCCGGATTTTCAGTACACTGCAACTGCGAAAAGGCTTCCTGCGGGCACTGCGTCATGAACTTCGGCCCTCCATTTCCCTGAACTATTCTCCAGACTACCTGGATCCCTATTACCAGGAGGTACTTACTGACAGTCGCTTTCCGGATCGTACACAGCGGTTTTCTCCCTTCGAACAGGGGATTTATGGCGCCCCCCCCCAATCGGGCCAGCAAATGGCTCTTGCTTATTCGCTGAACAATATCTTCCAGGCAAAAGTATTCTCGCGGCGGGATAGCACGCTTAAGAATGTAAAACTGATTGACAACCTGGTGGTAGGGGGGAGTTACAACCTGGCTGCGGATTCCTTGCGGTGGAGCCCGATCTTTGTCAGTACTACTGCCCGGTTTTTCAAAGGGGCTACTACCGCTTCTTTTGGAATGACCCTTGACCCCTACATCGTCGACGCCAACAACCGGAGGATCAATACCACTACGCTAGCTGCTAAAGGGCAATTAGTTCGCATGGATCGAGCCAGTTTGCGCTTTACTTCCAATCTGACGGTTGGGAAAATCAGGGCTCTTTTTCAAGGAAAAGAAGAAGAAGTCGTAGAGGATGTTCGCGATGAAAATGCCCTGCCCGGCCAGTTCGATAATGACCCCAACTCCTTTCCGGTACGCCGGCGGGCTACCACGGTTGCCGAAGCGGCAGAACAAGATTTCCTTAGCCTTTTTGAGAATTTCTCCATCTCCCATAATATTGAATTCTCCTGGGTTCAATCCAATGGCCAGGTACGGTTCGGTATAGGAACCAACTCCATTAACGCCCGGGGTAATATTGCCCTGACCAAAAACTGGGCTATTTCCGTGGGTAATTTTGGTTATGATTTTGAAAACGGAGGGCTATCCTATCCGTCCTTTGGATTTTTGCGCGACTTGCATTGCTGGGAGATGTCGTTCAACTGGCAACCTCAGCGGGGAACCTATTCTTTCAATATCCGGGTTAAGCCAGGAACGCTCGATTTTATCAAAATACCCTACCAGCGCAACAATGCGGACGGATTCCGCAATTTCTAGAAAAACACCCCTTGCTATACTGGTGTTATTGCGACAATCGGCATTGTGTAATGCAAAATATTGCATCTTTTTGCCGGCATTTTAGTCGATATGGTTTTTTCTTCAGTCGTGTTGATTTTAAACGTTATTTATTTTTAACTGATAAATAACATATTGAGTATTTTTATAATTTACATATGAACGTTGGTCTAAAATTTTAAAAAAACACATCCTGTAGGTGTGCAACTTTGCAGAATTGCTAGTAATTTTCAATAGCACACAAAGTGTTTCCCAAAGAACATATCTAAAGTAATCCGCTTTTGTCCGTGCCATGCAATTGATTATCAGTACTTTTCACGTCCTGTGAAAGGCTAATCTTCTTTTGGGTTGACGCGACGAGGTAGTACTCAAATTCCCTTCAATTTCCGTAGTAATTACCACTTCAAAAAAGCAACCTATATGAAGTATTTACCTAGAAACGTATTGTGGTTGTTGTTGGTTTTTTTGTTACCCGCAGGAACTGTATGGGCGCAAACCCGAACAGTTAGTGGAACGGTAACAGATGCAACCGATAACTCCCCGATGATTGGTGTTACCGTACAAGTAGTTGGTACCACTGATGGTACAATTACCGACCTTGATGGCCGGTACCAGATCCAATTGCCGCGAGGGCAAACCCTTCGCTTTTCCTTTACTGGGTATGCAACCCAGGAAGTAACTATTCTCGATCAGACGCTATTGGATATTGTCATGGATGTTTCTTCTACGGCGCTTTCCGAAGT
>JACJXV010000013.1 GCA_020636445.1 Lewinellaceae bacterium
TCATACGGATCTTTTTTAGGAATGAATGCTTTTTCCTAACGCACAGGTCTGCCCTTTGGTTGGCCCTTTTTTTCGAATAACCTATTCCCTGTGGGAAGAAATCAACCGGATTCCATCGCCAACAAGTGGTCTGCCAAGTTTGAAATTGCGGTTGGCAATGGAAGCGCGGTCGCTGACGTTTTTTAGTAAGCAGTGAGCAGGATCTTTTCCTGAAAGCAGTCCTACTGTTCGCAGGAATCTTTCGACGCTAAGCGGCGTATTGGCCGGTCTTCAGACCGCAGTGGGGTAAACTGTTACCTTCGACTGGTTTCTAGTTTCGGTTCCTGCACTTCGATTCCCTTCGCCCGTAGAAACTTTTGTGCAGGTGGGTTGCCCCACTGCTCACGCTTCACCTAATGGTCATCGCCAACCTTTAATTTATCGGTTGAAAGAACACCAGGGCGATAATATTCACCCCTCCCGGTGACATATCTCATCCGTCAACCCCGGTGGGCGCGATAATTTTGATTCATACGCAGGTGATTCCACCTGAAATCTCGGGTATGTCGGGAATTTATTTCGAATCAAAGGAACTGCCAAATACAAAAGATTTGTCATGGAAAAAGTAAGTAAGCAGGTTAAATATCCTGGTGTTCGTGTTGCCATGGATGGAAATACAGTGGCAATTATGTGTGAACGGGAATCTTCCGATGCCGCGGGGGCCTATCCGATTACCCCCTCCACCCAAATGGGTGAATACTGGGCGGAAGAGGCCGCTAAAGGTCATTTGAATATTTCCGATCGGCCTTTGATCTTTATTGAACCGGAAGGCGAACACGCTGCTGCGGCCGTTACTGCCGGTCTTTCCATGACAGGTTTGCGGGCTGCTAATTTTTCTTCCGGACAGGGTATCGCATACATGCACGAATCGTTGTATGCCGCTGTTGGGAAGCGATTGACCTATGTACTCAACATCGGCGCCCGGGCAATGACGAAGTCTACCCTGAATGTCCATGCCGGGCACGATGATTACCATGCGATCGATGATACTGGCTTTTTCCAATTGTTTGCTAAAAAAGCGCAGCACGTTGCTGACTTAAATATTATCGCCCACCGAATTGCCGAGTTGGCATTAACCCCAGGGATTATTGCTCAGGATGGGTTTTTAACGACCCACTTGATCGAATCCCTAATGCTGCCCGAGCGCGAACTGATCAGAGAATTCCTCGGTCGGCCTGATGATATCATCCCCACACCAACAGCTGCCCAGCGCATCATCTATGGTGAAACACGGCGCCGGATTCCGGAATTATGGGATGTAGATAACCCGGTTATGGCGGGTATTGTCCAGAATCAGGATGCCTATATGCAGAGTGTTGCTGCACAGCGACCTTTCTTCTTTGACCATATTCGGGAACTCACGGACCAGGCTTTTGCTGAGTTCTATGAGTTAACAGGCAGGCAGTATGCCCGCGTGATGTCCTATAAAGCTGAAGATGCTGATTACCTGATCCTGGGGCAGGGGAGTGTGGTTTCCAGTGCAGAAGTCGTTGCCGATTACCTGCGGAGAACCCGGGGTATTAAAGTAGGTGTCATCGATTTGGTCATGTTCCGGCCATTCCCGGCGGATCTGATTGGCGAAATGCTGAAAGGGAAAAAAGGCGTCACTATTTTAGAGCGTCTCGATCAACCCCTGGCAGCCGACTTACCGATCGCCCGGGAAATCCGGACCGTGATGGCTAAGTGTATGGAGAATGGTGCTCAACCGAAGAATCCACCTTTCCCCGAGTTGCCTTCCTACAAGCCTACCGATTTGCCGGCACTCTATTCGGGTTCTTTTGGTATGGGTAGCCGCGATTTACAACCAGAAGGAATTATTGGCACGGTAGAAAATATGTTGCCTGAGGGTAAACATAAGAAGCAGTTTTACCTGTCCATCGATTTTATCCGCGACATTCCTTATACACCTAAACAACGGGCTTATCAGGAATCCATCCAGGAAGCGTATCCGAATGTGAAAGAGTTGGCTATCCACGGGTCGGAAAATCCCAACCTGATGCCTGAGGGTGCTATTACGGTGCGTTTTCACTCCGTAGGGGGCTGGGGGGCTATTACCACGGGTAAGAACCTGGCCATGACCTTATTTGATCTGCTGGGGTATGATATCAAAGCTAACCCCAAATATGGTTCGGAGAAAAAGGGACAGCCTACTACCTACTACCTGGCAGCGGCTCCTGAGCCAATCCGGATAAACTGCGAATATTTCTTTGTGGATGTGGTGCTTTCTCCGGACCCCAATGTATTTAAGCACACCAATGCTTTAGCAGGGTTGAAAAAAGGCGGTGTATTCATCATTCAAAGCGACAAGAACAAGCCGGATGAGGTATGGGCAGAAATTCCGAAGCCTTACCAGAAAGTGATTATCGAAAACAATATTCGCATTTTCTATATCGATGGCTTTAAGATTGCTCGTGAGGAAGCTACTGATCCGGAACTTCAGTTGCGGATGCAGGGGATTGCCTTCCAGGGTGCTTTCTTTGCCGCATCTCCACTCATGGAAAAAGCTGGCCTGAACGAAGAAACCTTGCTGAAAGCTATTGAAGACCAGTTGCAGCATAAATTCGGAGGCAAAGGCCAGCGCGTCGTCGACGATAACATGCGCGTGGTAAAACGTGGCTTCGATGAAGTTCATGAAATCAAAAATAAAGTACTTGGTGCAGTGAGTGAGACTGCCTTGGCAGAGGATATGCTTCCGATTCCTACCATGCTGAAGAATATCCCCAAGAGCAAGTCCAATCTGAGCGATATTCATCGCTTCTGGGAACAAACCGGGAATTTCTATCAGCGGGGGATGGGCAATGATAACCTCACGGATCCTTTTATTGGTCTGAGTGTGATGCCTGCCGTTTCTTCGCTCTTCCGCGACATGACGGGGATTCGTTTTGAGCACCCGGAATGGGTTCCAACGAATTGTACCGCCTGTGGTAATTGTTATACCGTTTGTCCGGACACCGCTATTCCCGGCTTGGTCAGTGATCTGTCTGACGTTTTGGAAACAGTAGTTAAACGGGTCAGGAAAAACCATGGCAAAGCGGATTACCTGCCCAAGGCTGTTCGCCAGATGGAAGGCAAAATCCGGACCTTGTTTAAAGAAAGCGGCAATGGAACTACCGTAAATCACTTGATCCAGGATGCGATTGACCAGACGATCAACGAAAGCGAAAATGGCCTGGCTGAAGAAATGGAATGGTTCCGGGAAGAATTGGGTGACTTCCAGTTTGCCCTGACGCGGCCTTATTATGACGTCATGGAAAAACAGCAGCCCAATAGCGGTGGCTTGTTTAGCATCACCATTAACCCCACCACCTGTAAGGGCTGTATGGAATGCGTCAATGTATGTAATGATGATGCCTTGCGTGTGACAACCCAAACGGAAGAATCGGTGATGCGCCTGCGCGACGAGTGGGAATTCTGGCTGGATCTGCCGAATACGCCGGCCAAGTACAACCGAATAGATGATCTGGAACAGAAAATTGGTCCATTGGAGACCATCCTGTTGAATAAAGAATCTTATCTGAGCTTTGCCAGTGGCGATGGAGCGTGCTTGGGTTGCTCCGAAAAGTCGGTAGTGCATTTGTTTGTAGCTACGGTGGAATCCCTGATGCAGCCGCGCATTAAAAAGCACATTGCTTATCTGGATGAGTTGATTCAAAAACTGGAGAATCACCTGCAGATGCGGTTAATTAAGACCGTCAATATCGGTGATGCGGATGCTATGTCTACAATCCTGTCGGAAACTCACGATAGTGATTTGACCATGTCGGGGATTGCTCGTCGCCTGGAATCCAGGCAGGGCAGTGAACCGATCGACCAGGACTGGTTGAAAAATACCACGCAGATACTTAACCGCCTGAAGAAACTTCGGGACAAGTATACGCAGGGAACTACCGGGCAGGGACGCTCTTGTATGGGGATGGTTAACTCTACCGGATGTACCTCGGTTTGGGGCAGTACCTATCCGTTCAACCCTTATCCCTTCCCTTGGGCGAACCACCTGTTCCAGGATTCTACCTCGATGGCGATGGGTATTTTCGAAGGACACATGGCAAAAATGGCCGATGGGTTCAAAGCCATTCGCATGGCCGAACTGGAACTCAACGGCGGTTATGATCCTGATGAACAGGGCGACTACTTTACCTACTTTAACTGGCTCCAGTTTACCGATGAGGAATGGTTGCTCTGCCCACCGGTAGTTGCCCTGGGTGGCGACGGCGCCATGTATGATATTGGTTTCCAGAACCTGTCTCGGATGATGGCTTCCGGTAAGCCAATCAAGGTAATTGTCGTAGATACCCAGGTGTATTCCAATACGGGTGGTCAGGCTTGTACTTCTGGTTTTATTGGTCAAATCTCCGATATGGCTCAATACGGCAGGGTATGGCAGGGAAAACCCGAACCACGGAAAGAAATTGGCTTGATCGCTATGGCGCACCGTAATACCTACGTACTGCAAGGTAGCCTGGCAAATACCAGTCAGATGATCGAAGGGTTTATTGAAGGCTTAATGGCTAAGCGGCCGGCGCTCTTCAATCTCTATACAACCTGCCAACCCGAGCATGGTGTGGGTGATGACCTTGGGACTCACCAGGCTAAACTGGCACTGGAATCACGGGCATACCCCTTGTTCCGGTACAATCCGGATAATGGCAAGACAGCAGAAGAAGCGTTTGATCTTTCCGGCAACCCGGCCATCGATCAACTCTGGCCAACCTACCAACTGAAGTATTTGGAAAATGGCCGTGAAAAATCGATGGAAGTAGCCATGACCTTTGCCGATTTCGCGATTACCGAGGCCCGCTTCCGGAAGCATTTCCGCAAAGTGCCGCGTGATAGCTGGAACGACAATATGGTACCGCTGGTTGACTTCCTGGAAATGAGCGTGGAAGACCGCGAAGGTAAATTCCCCTTCATTTGGGCTGTCGATCGTAAGCAGCACCTGAGCCGGGTTCTCGTGGCCAAGAAAATCGTGGAATCTTGCGAAGAGCGTCGCGACTTCTGGATTATGCTCCGCGCACTTGCCGGGCGCGATAAGCAGCCAGTAGAAGCTGTGGATATAACCAGTAAGATTCGGGCAGAAGTAGTGGGTAAAATAGCACAAGGCTTACTGAAACTCGCAGGTGATGAAGGTGCTGGTATTGTCGCCCTGGCTACCGAGGAGTCTCCGGTTCCTGCAGCGCCCGCTGAAAATGGGGCCGCTAAAGGTGAAGGCTATATGGCTCCCTGGCTGGAAAGCGACGCCTGCACTGCCTGCGACGAATGCATGAAAATCAACGGCAAGATTTTTGCCTACAACGCGCAGAAGAAAGCCTATATCCAGAACCCCGAAGGTGGTCCTTACCAGGATCTCGTGAAGGCAGCCGAAAAATGTACCGCACGGGTAATTCACCCGGGATTACCGGCCGACCCATCGGAAAAGGATATGGACAAGTGGATTAAAAGAGGGGAAAAGTACAACTAATGAGCCTGTTTAACTTCCACAAAAATACCTTTAAGCACGGGGTGCATCCACCGGAGCATAAAAGTGAGACAAACAGCCTTCCCATACGCCAGTTTCCCTTTGCTCCGGTGATCATCCTGCCAATGGTGCAACACATTGGCGCACCGGCTGAAATCATCGTGCGGGAAGGGCAGGAGGTGGTTCGGGGGCAGCTGCTGGCCAAAGCCGGTGGGTTTGTTTCGGTTCCGGTTCATGCCCCCGTCACAGGGACTATCCGGAAAATTACCAATGTACCCTCCATCTCCGGTAAAATGGTGCCAGGGATATACCTCGAAACCGCCCCCTTTTCCAACCAGGAAGTACACGGGAATAAGCCGGTGGACGTAGAAACGGCCACCCCCGAAGAAATTCTCCAGGGGATTCAGGATGCGGGTATTGTCGGCTTGGGAGGGGCGGCATTTCCTACGCACGTCAAGTTAAAAGTGCCGGCAGGCAAAACGTGTGAGGTGCTGTTGATTAATGGGATTGAGTGTGAACCTTACCTCACTACCGACCACCGGGTGATGCTCGAACAAGCGGAGGATATTTTTCTGGGTATCCGCTACTTGCTGAAAGTAACGGGAGCGAAACGTGCTGTTATTGGTATTGAAGCTAATAAGCAGGATGCTGCCGATCACCTGACTCAACATATTCCGGCGGATATTCCGGTTACCGTTCAGGTAGTTCCGGTGAAGTATCCCCAGGGGTCAGAGAAGATGTTGATTACCTCGATTTTGGGCGTGGAAGTTCCCTCCGGTGGGTTGCCGATTGATGTCAATGCCCTGGTTGTGAATGTGGCTACCGCCGCCGAAATGGGGCGGTTGTTACCGCATGGGCGGGGAATTTTGGAACGGGTTATTACCATTACGGGGCCTGCGGTTAAAAAGAAAGGCAACTACCTGATTCCCATCGGCACTCCGCTGCGCTACGTCCTGGAACAGGTAGGAGTCGATGAGCAACTAAGTGAAGTATATCTCGGTGGCCCCATGATGGGCGTTGCCGTTTCTAATCTGGATATTTCGATTGTCAAAGGAGCGTCGGGTATTGTCGCCTTTACCGAAAAGGAGGTGAGCCGGCCAACCGAAATTTTACCTTGTATCAAATGCGGAGCATGTGTGGAGGCTTGTCCGATTTCCCTGAACCCCTCCAAGCTGGGGATTCTGGCCAAATTTGAGGCCTATGAGCGAATGGCTGATGAGTTCCATTTGATGGATTGCTTCGAATGTGGGTCGTGTGCGTATGTATGCCCATCCCATATTCCGCTGGTACAATACTTCCGCTTATCCAAATCTGTAGTCAGAAAGCGGAGTGCCGCAAAAAAGTCTGCCGAACATGCTAAATAAGACCTTACATATCAGCACCTCCCCGCATATTGTTCGCGGGGTCAGCACTACCGACATCATGCGTAATGTGGTTTGGGCCTTATTACCGGTGGCGGCTTACGCGGTGTATGCCTTTGGCCTTAACGCATTGCTGGTTCTCGTTACAGCGGTTGCGGCCTGTGTACTTACGGAGCACTATCTGTGCCGCATTTCGAAAAAAAAAACCACGATAGGTGATTGGTCGGCAGTGATTACAGGGCTTTTACTGGGACTGTCTCTTCCACCACATTTCCCGTTATGGATGACTTTCGCGGGAGGTGTTTTAGCCATCGCTTTAGGTAAGTTTATTTTTGGCGGATTGGGGTACAATGTATTCAATCCGGCTTTGGTTGGTCGGGCAGTATTACAAGCGGCTTTCCCAGTAGCCATCACTACCTGGTATCCGGCGTTTTCCGCCGATCGGTTTGGAGTAGTGGATGGCTCGATACTGACCTTTCCCTTCCTGGAGCCTACCTACGATGCGGTATCCGGGGCGACACCATTAGCCGCCTTTAAGTTTGATGGGGCTATCACTGAGACTTATGATTTGGCAATGGGGCTCGTCGGAGGTTCAACCGGGGAAACGTGCGCGGTACTTATTATTCTGGGCGGCGTTTATCTGGCAGTCCGCAAGATGATGAACTGGCGGATTCCGCTGGCCGTATTAGGTACGGTTTACGTGCTTACGGCACTGCTGCACTGGATGGATAGCCAAAGCTATCCGGAGCCAGGATTTATGCTGTTTTCAGGAGGGCTGATGCTGGGAGCTGTATTTATGGCCACCGATATGGTCGCTTCGCCGATCACCCCGCTGGGGGTTGTTATTTACGGGGCAATTATCGGTTTGGTGGTTGTTGTAATCCGGCTCTGGGGCGGACTTCCTGAAGGGGTCATGTATGCTATCCTTTTAGCCAATGCCATTGGTCCGCATATTGATAAATGGATACAGCCAACCGTTTATGGAACTACTAAAACGTCACGGGGAGCATGAAAAAAGCGGATAGCCAGGAAACAATGGCCCCAGCTGCGGAGAGCAGTAAAATGTTGCGGGCAATGGTCGGACTAGGTGTGATTTGTGCCCTGATGATCGTTTTGGCCTTTGAATGGACCAAGCCGCGCATTGAACAAAATAAAGCGGCTGCCCTGGAACAAGCCATTTTTAAGGTCATCCCGGGAATGGTCAGTAAGCAAACCTTCCTGCTAACTCCCGATAATACCCTGGTGCCGGCCGGAGCTAACGTCGACAAGAATGCCGAAGTGGTTTATGCTGGCTATGATAAGGAGGGGAAATTGGCCGGGATAGCAGTAGAAGCCAGTGGCCTGGGTTTCGCCGATGTATTGCGGGTATTGTACGGTTACAATCCTGAGACGGAAAAAATCGTAGGTTTCTTTGTACTGGAAAGTAAAGAGACCCCGGGGTTGGGTGATAAAATCGAAAAAGATCCGCAATTCCTGGCCAATTTTGCCGGCTTGGATGTCGCCCTGAAGGAGGACAAAGTTACCCTGAAAAATCCACCGGTAACTGTCAAGGCTGGTATGAAAACAAACCCCTGGGAAATAGACGGCATAACCGGGGCGACGATTTCCTCCCGGGCCATCGGAGCGATTATTAATTCCAGTACTACGCGTTGGGTGCCGATGTTACAACAACAGCAGGCCACTTTACGCAATACCACTACTAATTAGCAAACAACCGCCAATGGGCAAGCCAAATACACCATCGACAAATTCGGGCTTTTGGGCCAATCTGCGGGAAAGTCCATCTACCGATGATTTTATCAAAGGGTTGTGGCGGGAAAATCCGGTATTCGTTCAGGTGCTGGGGATGTGCCCTACCCTGGCCGTTTCCAATACTACCATGAACGCCCTGGCTATGGGCTTGGCTACCACTTTTGTGCTGTTAATGTCCAATATGCTGGTGTCATCGCTGCGGTTTTTTATCCCCAAACAAGTACGGATTGCGTCCTATATTTTGATCATTGCCACCTTTGTGACGATTACCGATTATATGATTCAGGCGATCAGCGTGGATTTACACAAGAGTCTGGGCGCCTTTATTTCCCTGATTGTGGTTAACTGCCTGATTTTAGGGCGTGCCGAAGCTTTTGCGTCCAAGAATACCATCGGGAAGTCCTTTTTGGATGGTTTAGGTATGGGGTTAGGCTTTACGTTTGCGCTTATCTGCCTGGGCGCCGTACGGGAAATTATGGGCAATGGCACCTTGTTGGGGTTTGGCGTCCTGCCGGGTAATTTTCAGGAGTGGATCGTAATGATCTTGCCTGCTGGCGGTTTTTTCACCCTGGCCCTGTGGTTGCTTTTATTCAATGCACTTAAAGAAAAAAGAGCCCAAGCATGAAAACGGAATCCTTGTGGTACATATTTATCAATGCCAGTTTGATCAACAACTTCGTGTTGGCCTACTTTCTGGGCATTTGTCCTTTCCTGGGGGTGTCGGGTAAACTGGAGACAGCTACCAAAATGGGCGGCGCGGTGACCTTCGTTATGTTGATTAGTTCAATGTGTGCTTATGGCCTGCATGCCTTTCTCATCGCCGTCAATGCGCCTTTTTTACAACTGATCAGCTACATCGTCGTAATAGCCTCCACTGTACAGTTGGTAGAGATGTTTATTAAGAAAATGAGTCCGGCGCTGTTTCGGGCCCTGGGCATCTTTCTACCCCTGATAACCACCAATTGCGCGATCCTGGGGTTGGCCTTATTTCAAACGAATAAAGGCTATGGATTCATCGAAAGTATTGTGTATGCCCTGGGGGCTGGGGTCGGATTTACGTTTGCCCTGGTACTTATGGCGGGTCTGCGGGAGCAATTGGAATTTGCCGAAGTTCCTAATGTCGTCAAAGGTACAGCCCTGACGTTGTTGATTGCCGGTATTCTGTCCCTGACATTTATGGGTTTTGCCGGATTGGGGAGCTAGGGGAATCGGCCCGCCTACGCTAGGCTACGGCGGGTAAAAAACCAGAAACCAGAAACCAGAAACCAGTAACGAATAACGAGTAACTAAAAACCAGCAACATGCTTGGCACACTGTTAACAGGAATTGGAGGAATGGTAGTCATGGTAGCCCTGTGGGTGCTGGTTCAGGCGGGTTGGAAAACCACCTTTGCCGACTATCATTCGGACGAGGACGTGTTGGCTGAACGCCGCAGTTGCGGCAATTGTGGATGTACCACAGCTTGTAAAAAGAAACCGGCCGCTTAGGGCTGCTTAATTATAAAAATCTAACACTTGCGGATATGGCATACTTAGCAGATTTCAGTACCGAAAAAAAATACCAGGCTGCCGTGAAAAAGACGGAGCGCCTGACGCCTGCGGACACCGAAGAAATTCGGGAGATTGTGCTGGAGGTCAAACAACCCGGGTTTGAATGCCAGGTAGACCAGAGTTTTGGTGTTCTGGTGCGCACGGAAAATGAATTTGGCAAAACTGTTCATCACCGCCTATATAGCGTGGCTGATTTGCCTGCCGAGTCCAATGGCAAACAATTGCTGACGCTACTTGTGAAGCGGTGCTCCTATGTTGATGATTTTAGTGGGGAGCAGTACCCTGGGGTCGCGTCCAATTATTTGTGCGATCGGAAGGTCGGCGACGAAATTACGATTACTGGTCCGCATGCCTTGCCCTTTGTAGTTCCTGATGATAAGCATGCCAACCTCATCCTGGTTGGTATGGGTACGGGTATTGCCCCTTTCCGGGCTTTTGTTAAGCACATTTATAAGCAGGTGAAAGACTGGAAGGGACAGATCCGCCTGTTCTATGGTGCCCGAAGTGGTATGGAATTATTGTATCTCAACGATAAGGACGGTGATCTCACCAATTATTACGATGAGGAAACGTTTGCCGCTTTCCATGCACTAAGCCCACGGCCGCATTGGTCCGATCCTATTGCGCTGGATACCGCCATGGAAGCAAGAGCAGAAGAGATCCGCCACTTATTGGCGCAGACGAATACCTACGTCTACGTAGCAGGTTACGAAAAAATCCGCCCCATGCTCGATAAGGCTTTTGCCAATATTCTGGGATCGAAGGAAAAATGGGAAACCCGCAAGGCCGAATTGGTTGCTGGCAAGAAATGGGCAGAAGTAATTTACTAGTCTTTTCAGAAGAATAGCGTTATGCTGGGATCAACGATGACAATTGCTATTGCGGTGGCTGCCTTAGGCGGGCTAACCTTGTTATTGACCCTGTTACTTATCTGGGCCAATAAAAAATTCTTTGTCTACGAAGATCCCCGCATTGACCAGGTGGAGGATTTACTTCCCCACGCCAACTGTGGGGCTTGTGGCTATCCCGGTTGCCGGCCTTTTGCTGAAGCCCTGGTTCAGGGCCAGGCGCTTCCCGGAAAATGTACGGTTAGCACCGATGAGGGCCGATCCCGGATTGCCGATTTTCTTGGCGTAGCCCTCGGGGCTGAGGAAAAACGAGTAGCCCGCCTGGCTTGTGCCGGAGGAACCAATGTGGCCATTAACCGGGCCAAGTATCAAGGCCTGGCTTCCTGTCAGGCCGCGACCTTAGTTTCCGGTGGAGGAAAAGGTTGTTTTTGGGGCTGCCTGGGACTCGGCGACTGTGAAGTGTCCTGTGATTTTGACGCGATTACGATGAATCCGTTCTCGTTGCCGGTAGTGGACGTTGATAAATGCACGGCATGCGGCGACTGTGTAGCAGCATGTCCCAAGGATTTATTCTCGCTGCAGCCTGTGAGTAATCAACTTTGGGTTGCCTGTAAAAATCTGGATGCCGGCGATGAGGTGCTTGCCGATTGCCAGGTGGGTTGTACTGCGTGCGGAAAATGCGCAATGGATGCCCCCGGAGGCTTGATAGCCATGATGCATAATTTACCCGTAGTTGATTACTCGAAACGCCATCAGACACAAGCGCCTATTCAGCGCTGTCCTACAGGGGCCATTGTCTGGCTGGAAGAAGATGGCAGTATTACAAAAGGTAAGGAAGCCCGGAAGATCATTCGCAAAGGAGATCGGGAAGTCGGCTATTCGTAGCGCAAGCCGACGTTGCCTTTTGTACAAAGATTTTGAACCGACGTTCACGGGAGTCTTCCGACTCCCGAAAAGGCCTGGAACCTGACGATCTTCAGATCGGTTTCCAAGTGCGTTGCCCCTTAGTTTACTCAAAAACCGAACCTGGCCTGCCTAGGCTGGACGTTGTTTCCTTTTACGGAAAACGCAAACAGCCGTTTCGGCTAATAGACTCCCGATGTCTTTTTGGGGTCGTGTTCCTGGACATGTGCGGAAGCCGGAAGTTCAGTATCTCAAGTCTGATTGCCGAGCTACCCTCATTGTACTCTGCGCGTAAGTGGTAAAGCACTCACGAGGCTGTTTTGTTGACTCCCTTGGATAAAGTCGGTTGTTTTCCCAGTACAATGAGATTCCGCCGAGCAGATAAATGCTGGTTTCAGGAAAGCAACCACGAACCAGCCGAAGCACGCTAAATAATTCACGCTCGACAAATCACCACATTGACCGTTTTTCCGCATAATTAAGCAGGCTATTTCCTTTCTCTGAAATTCTTTGTAAATTTCATTGACCTTCAAATCGTTAGGAAAACTCCTTTCCCGGGAAGAATCACTTCCCTTTCGTTTCCTCGGCAACTATCCAATGCTAATCTTCTCCAGTTATTTTTCATTTCTCTAGGTAAGATTTCTATACCTCGTCCGATATAGTCATGATAGGTTTTCCTCTTGATCACTAAATACCTGGATAGTATGAATCCTTTGAACATTTCTCCTGCATTTCGTAAAAGCCTGTTAGGAATTTCCGCTGTTGTTCTGGTCGCGGTTGCAATAACAGCTATTGCCAATAACTTACCTCAGCGAGCAATCCATTGGTTAGCGGGCCCACCTCAGGTTACTACTGCCGTGGTGGCCTGCAAAGCCGACTTTTCGGTTACGATAAACCCTTGTGGAAAGGTTACTTTCGACAATGCCAGTGAAGGCAATGGATTAAAATATACCTGGAATTTTGGTGATCAAAGCCCTGAATCTGGTGAGGTAAACCCTATGCACCAGTTTGCCAAGGATGGTGAATACCGCGTTTGCCTGACGATTACCGATGGCGAATGCCGGGACCAGATTTGTAAATCGGTTCGGGTAGTTATTAAAGACTTGCCGTCCCCTGTAGTTTCCTGTAAGGAAATTGTTGCGATAGCACCCTACGGGGCTGCGGGAACACACGTAACCTTTGAAACGGCGGCACCGGGCTCCGGGGTAACCTGGTCCTACCTGCCGGCATCGGGTACATTTTTTCCTTTGGGGGTTACCGAAGTGACCAAAACCGCAACAGACGCTTGCGGGCGTTCTGCTTCCTGCCGGTTTATCGTTATGGTAGAAGCTGGTGAACCCAATGATTCGATTCAGGCACCCCCGAATCGCTCACCAGGTGGCGTTATGGAAGATGTTCTTGACCGGTTTGGTAATCGCTACCGTCTCGACGATGTCGTTATTACACAAAAAAGTGGGCAGATCCTTTGTACCTCTTCGGGGTATTTTGACCTGTACTTTGAACCGGGTTGTGGGATGGATGGCTCTTCAGCTACCGAAATAGCTCGCCGGAATGTACTGTGCCAACTATTTGCTGACCTTTCCAATTTTATAGTTCCGGTAAACCCTAGTACCAAGGTCAATATTTGGATTCGGGATATTGCCGCCTTTTCCCCTCCTCCGGGTGTGCTTGGATTAGCCAGTTCCTACTATGTGATGCCTTCCGGGGCTGCACCAGCAGGAGGTATTGCCGATAACCAAATTTGGAAGACCATCAACTCGGGCGTGGATGCCTATGTGGGTGTAGGGTCGCCGCTAAACAGCAGCGGAGGAAGTGGCTTTTTCCACGGGGTCATGGCATTTAATTTTGGCTCCTTTAACTGGCATACCAACCTGCCGGTTACGACTGCTGCAGGATTGTATGATCTCTATGCGGTGGCGTTACACGAAGCTACCCATGCCCTGGGTTTTGCATCACTCATTGATGTAAGCGGGCAGTCAAAGTTTGGGGCTTCATTGCCTTATTACAGTCGGTATGATTTGTTTTTGCGCAACAATGCCGGGCAACCCCTCATAACCAATAGCACGGCTTGTTCTTTATACAACTACCAGTTCAACCCCGGCTTGAGTCCGTCGATCCTGACTCCCAATCCTAATCTCTGCTCGGATCATATTGTGTTCGCAGGTAGTGTCAACCAAAAAGTATTTACGTCGACCATCTGGCAATCGGGGAGTAGCTTGAGCCACCTGGAAGACACTTGTCATGTGCCGACTCCTTACCCGGACAACCAGTACTATGTTATGTCCGAAGCCAACGGTACTGGGGCTACCTATATGAAGCGATCCCTGAAACCCGAAGAACGGCTTGTTCTATGTGATTTGGGATATCAGGTGGGCACTTCGTATGGAAACCCAGGGCAACTGACCAATGCAACCTATGCCGGAGGAACTTGCGCGGGGCTTGGCGTTGCGGGTGTCAATGACGGCATTACACCAACCGGGACGTATGCTTATGCCACCTCAGGTACTACGCCTATTACCATCAGTAATGTACTGGCCAATGATCACAATGCAGCTACTTTTGAATGCCTGGAGGTCCTCTTAGGTGGGGGAACGGTTAGCACAACTTCCGGCACCACCTTTACCTATACCCCAAGCAGCAGTGGCGCCCAAACGGTGCTATTGCGGTATATCCCGGTTAGCAGCAGTGGCAAACGGGGGAATATCACTTACGTGATCGTCAGGGTCAACAATGGCAACTGCGTTGCCGACCCTTGCGACCTGATCAGCGACCCCGAATTCGATCAAAGTGCTGGTTGTGGCCCAGTTTATTACAGCAATACGAATTATGGCAATCTCTACTGTTGGGATAATCTGAGTAGCTCCTCTGATTTATTCTCGCGGGTTTGCACGAATGCCTCTGCAGCCAGTTATACGATTCCTAATTTACCAGGCAATATTTATGATACCTGGGATAGCAATGTGGCTAATCTGCATTATATGGGTTTATGGGCCACCCGGAGTGCTTCCTACGAAGATTTCGAATCTGTACAAACTATTTTGGCGGCTCCCCTCATCCCCGGGCAATCCTATACCTTGTCGTTTTGGGCCCGGATGCGATCCCCAACTTCCCCGGGAACTAATATTCACGTTGCGGCCAGTCCGGCTACATTGGCTCCGGTTTCTTCGTACTCCAATGTACTTGCTAACCCGAATGTGGAGGTTTTGGCACCTACATTGCCTGTGCCGGGCAATGGACAGTGGAATTATCTTTCTACAACATTCACCTACACAGGAGCTTCAACATTGAATAACCTGATTATAGGAAACTATCCGGGTACGACCCCATTCCCGGATTGGAAATACGTGTATATCGATAACTTCTCACTGGTGCCAGCCAGCGCTGCTGTTACGTTCACTCCACCTACGCCGTTATGTGTCAATCAGGCTCCGGTGGATTTGGCACCTTTTGCTTCTCCTCCGGGGGGAACTTTTTCAGGACCAGGGTTAACGGGTACGGTGTTTAATCCGGCAACAGTTGGGGTGGGCATCCATACGGTAACCTATAGCTATACCAACAGCCTGGGCTGCCCCGGTTCGGCCTTCGCCAATATCCAGGTTGTCAATGCCGACACGTGTGAGAACTGTTGTGATAGAAACGAGATCATTATTTCGATGGTCTCTGATGATCCCTGCTGTTTTCTGCTGGATCTGGTCAATTACTGCCCGGACGAATTTGCCGGGGTAATTCTCGATGGTGTTGGCGGCGTCCAGTTTGGATCTTCCTTCACATCAAGTACCGGTTGGGTGAAATATCAGTTCAGCTCTGACTCCATCCTGATGGACGCACCGGGCACCTGGATTCCCGCCGGTACCTCCGTTTCGTTGGGAACTATTTGCCTGGATAATTATAGTAGTATTCCCCAGGAAATCGATATTATTTTTGTAGACGGCAACTATCAGCCCACTGATTGCCGCCGTCGGATCCGACTGGAGTGTCCGCTGGTACCTCAGGATACAGCCCGCTGCCTGATTCCCGTAAAAGGAGAAATGACTTGTGAGGATGGGCAGTATACCTATACCTTTAATGTGTGCAATTACACCAGCCCGGGCTTTACCGTCAATTACGTGGAAATTATGCCTGCTCCCGGGTTTACGGTAACGCCTTCGGTATTGGCTATTCCGGGAGGATTGTTGCCTGGTGCGTGTACGACGATTCCGCTATCGGTGGCCGTTACGGGCCCTGGTGCGGTAGCGGGTAATAACTTCTGCTTCCGGCTTGCCGGTCATGATCAGGATATTACGGTGAATCCGTCGACGATGTGCTGTACGGATACTACGCAGTATTGCATTGAATTACCGAAGTGTTGCACCTGCGAAGAAGACTTGCAGGCGGTAGTTATTCCAAAGGGAAACCTTACTGGCGATTGTTGTTACCAATTGGAAATCAACAATAAATTCTGCGAAACCCTGACGGCCATAACATCCACATTATTGACGCCAGGGGTTACCTACGGAACGGTAACGGCCCAACCGGGTTGGACCTATGGCATTTCCGGCGGCGGACAATCGATCACCTTCCAGCCATTCCCGCCGGGAAATAATGTACCTAATGGGCTGTTCCAGCTGCCAACGTTCTGTCTGAATAATTTTGGTGCCTCCCAATTGATCGAATTGAAATATTGGGGCATCAATCCAGCCAGCGGTCAAGGTGAAATTATCTGCCGCGATACGCTGGTGTTAAATTGTCCACCGGAAACAGTTTGTGATACCCTGCTGAACCCGCGCCTGCTTTGTTTGCCCAATGGCGACTATCAGTTCAGCTTCCAGGTGATGAACAATTCCAGCTTTACGGCGAACCAAATCGTGTTGCTGCCAACGACACCTACGGTGAACCCCATTGCGCCGATCGTCATTCCGCCTTTGGCTCCTGGCGCAACCACGGCCATATTAACGGTAGTGATTCCCGCGAGTGAATTATCAGGGCAGCCCCAATTCTGTTTGAAAGTTAAAATCCGCGATATCGTTTCCGGTATTGAGCAATTCTGTTGTACCAATCCGAACGTGATCTGCGTGCCGGTACCAGAATGCGGCTGTACATGTGGTAAATGGGAAAACTTCTCAGTTACCTTACCCAATTTCCCGGCGCCTCAGCAGGCCTGTGGTAAACAGTTTACCGTTGATTTAGGTACTACGGGGGTATTGAACTTTAACTACCAGTGTCAGGGAGGGGATCCCTGTGAGCAGCAGTTTTTGGTGACGGCCGTTCGGCCATTTCCGCTGCCTTCCGTTTCCTTTATTACCTCCGGGCCGACGCTGAATCTGAATTTCCCCATTACCGGAACCTATTGCGTTACTATCACTCCTATTTGCAATGGCAAGAAGTGTGAACCTTGCCGGGTCTGCTTTGAGGTGGTGAAACCTGTAGAAAAATGCGAATGCGGGAAATGGTCAAAATTGTTCCTCAATGACCCGGTTAACCAGGTATCAAATCTGATTAAGTGTGATGGCATCTACGACCTGGAGTGCAAGCAGAATTACAGCCTGGGGGGAATGTACCAATGTTTGCCCGTAGGCGATCAGCATTGTGAAGCTACCTATAATTACACGCTCAGTGGGCCGGTTGGATTTACCCCGGTAACTGTTACTGGGTCTCCTACGTTGAATGTACCGCTGAACCTGAGTATTCCAGGGGTGTATACCCTAACCATCCTGGTTCATTGCGGTGGGCAGATATGCCCCTGCAAGATCACCTTCCGGGTGAAATGCGACCAAACGTGTACCTGTGATAAGTTCACTGATCTGACGATTACGCAAATTCGCGACCAGATCTGGAACCTGACTTGTAATAATCCGGAGTTAGCACCTCTGGTGGATTGCCCACGGCCAACGGCCCCGCTGAATGTGAATGGAACGCTGCTGTGTAACGGTTGTGAGGCTGCTGCGGTCAACTGGAAGTTGCTGCACGTGCCAAGTAATACTGTTACCGCAAGTGGTACCGCGACTGCGCCAAACTTCAGCTTCCCGCTGACTGCTGCGGAGTTGCCTTTGCCAGGCCGTTACCGCCTGACCCTGGAAGGAAAATGCGGGGAAGAGGTATGCCGCTGTATCACCGAATTTATTCTGCCTGATTGTGGTCAGCGCGACTGCGACTGCGAGAATAATCTGGTGCGGAATCCTGGCTTTAATAACGGATTCTCCTTTGGCTCCATGCCGGCACCCGGCAGTATAAATCAGTGGGTCGTTGGAACGCAATCCCCGCAAATATCCAATGATAGCTGCTGCGAAGCCGTTTCGGTACAGATGTGGGGTAACCAGGGAATCGGGGAATCCATCCGGCAGACAGGTGTTAACTTTATCGCAGGCCGAACCTACCGCGTACGCTTCTGTGCGCGTTTCCTGGACCAACCAAACCTGGCTACTAAATACATTCGCTTTGGATTCACCGGTGCCAATGGGCCAGTAAATCCGTTTACCTGCGGTACTTGCGACCAGATTGGTGCTTCAGGGAACATCACCAGCTCAACCTGGACGACCTATACCTTGCCGGATTGGACGCCCACCAGCAACTGGAGTGATCTGTATGTCCGGGCATTTAATAATAATACCGGCGATGGTACGGTAGTTTCCTGGGGGCGCATCGACGATATCTGTATTCAGGATGTTACCCCGGAGGCCTGTGTCTGTGACAAGTTTACCGGCCTGGCGATTCACCAGAGTGATAGCTGGGGGCTGGAACTGAAATGCGATGCGGAACCCGTGAAATTACCCTGCTTCCCAGCGCAGTCTGGGTCCGTAGATTTGGTGGGTAAATTGCTGTGCAAGCCGGATTCCTGTGAAGCGGATAGTAAACTTACCTGGACATTGTCCCAGGCCGGTGGACCTGCCATCGCCACCGGAAGTGAAGTGGTAAGTGGGGGTATGTTCAATTTCCCACTTCCACTTGATCAGTGCAAACCGGGAACCTACGAGGTAACACTGGTAGGCCACTGCGGACAGGAAACCTGCCGTTGTGTAATTCGCTTCACCATTCCTGATGATTGCTGTAAGGACTGCGAATGCAAGGGATTTGAAAACCTTACGCTAGGTTACGGAGGTAAGAAGATCGAAGTGAAGTGTGGTGTAGACCCCGTGATGCTTGCTTGCCCGATAGGTAACCTTTCTTTAAGCGGAGACTTCCTATGTTCGGTGGTGGCAGGATGTGACCAAAGCCTGGATTGGGTCTTGCTTAATCAAGCCGGTGGCACGCTTGCCAGTGGTTCAGCTACTACACTCCCGGGGTTTGGCATTGCGATCAATGCTACTTTGATCAGCACGCCAGGGTTGTATACCCTCTCCCTGACGGGGCATTGCGGAACCAGTACCTGTGCTTGTCGGATTCGTTTCATAGTACCGGAATGTCCAACGGGATTGAGTTGTGATTCACTGATGGCGACAATTAAGTATGCCGGCGTGGTTAATAATAAAGATTGTTGCTGGACGATTTCGGTGAAGAATGCCTATCCGTCCAACACGATTCAGTCGATCCAGTTGGGTAATCTCACCGATGCTCAGTTTGACCTGGTGCAGGTACCAGCGGGTTGGACGGCAACACTGGTTGGTGGAAAATGGGTAATCACCAAAACAAGTTCGACTTTCATACCACCTGGAACCTATCCAAACCTGATTACGGTATGCTTGCGCAACCGCACCGCACCGGTGCAGAGTTTCACCCTGGAGTGGTTATATGGTACACCCGGAGCGGTAAGTCAGTTAATTTGCCCTACTAAATTCACTACCGACTGTCCTGAAAGCGGTCCATGTAAATGTGGTGGCTACCGCGACCTGACCATGACTATGGGCAACCTGCAATACCATCCCAAATGTGGAGATAAGCCATTTAAGTTGGGTTGTCCGGCCAGTGATATCAAAATCACAGGGCAGTTCCTCTGTGAGGGCAGTGCCGACTGTGCCAAAAACCTCTCCTGGAAATTAGTTGCTCCGAACGGAACAGTGACTACCGGGACGGTGACCGGAACGTTAAACATCAGCTTAAGCCTGCCTCAATCCTTGCTTAGCCAGCCAGGGATGTACACACTAGGGTTACTGGGGCAATGCGGGGATGATAAGTGCGTTTGTAAGATTCGCTTCGTCGTGCCGAAATGCCCGGTTCGGGAATGCTCCTGTGAGGATTACGCCAAGGATGTAGCTGCCGGGTTCTCCGTACAGTATGTGCTGCCTAATACACCAAACACCTGCTTGCTGCGACGGGTAACCCCCGTAGCCCTTGATCCTTGTGATCAGGTCCGCTGGACCCTGGATGGCGCTGTGGTTACACCAACGATGGTAGGTAGCCTGAATTCGGTCATCAACTTCCTTACTCCTGGTAAACACGTCTTGTGTATGGAAGTAAAACGTACCGATCCGGTTACAGGTAAGACCTGTGAGCCTTTGCTCCGCTATTGTGATACGATTGCCATAAACTGTACTACACCGATAAGTACTCCAACTACTTGTCCGGAAACCGTGCTGAAAAATGGAACCTTCCTCGATGGCGCTGTTGCCGGTTACCTGGGTGAAGGCGGTGCTTTGACACAGTGGAAACAGCACAGTGGAATCCCGCTGGTTTGCACGGGCCCTGGCTATCAGTCGGATGCGACCGTAGTGCTTAGCGGTGATCGCGATACCCGTGATGCCCTTTATCTACCGGTCATGCTAACCTCCGGCAAAATGTACCAACTGACCTTCGCTGTTCGGGCCTGGGATCCTTGTGGTGCCGGATGCCTGGACAATCAGCCACTAGGCCGACTGAAGGTAACTGCTCATACCGATAATAATGGGTTAGGAGAATCAGAGCTGATCGGAGCCTATTTGCAAGTTGCTGCGGACGAGGGGTGGCTATACCTTACCTTACCTGTCTGGAAGGCAACCCGCGACTACCGCTCCATCGTGGTAGAAGTGGATAATGACCTTCCTGGAACCGGAGGTGACGGCAACCGAACCTTCCTCGAGATTGACGATATCTGCCTGACTCCGGTAGTTCCAACCGCTACCCGTGAACGGCTATTGGAAAATTCCGTTAGTGTTTTCCCAAACCCAACGACAGATGCTGTCCTGGTTCGCTTCGGCGAGCCAACGCAAGGGGTGCTCACCCTGCACCTGCGGGATCTGTGGGGCCGAACGGTACGCCAGGAAGTATTGGATTCAGGTACACTGGATTACCGCATGGAAATGGGTGCCTTGCCATCAGGTATTTACCTTCTGGAAATCCATAACAACCAAGGGCAGGCTTACCGCCAACGTGTGGTAAAACAATAATCTGCTTTTCTTAGTAAATGAGTCATCCCGAATTTTGGCACCGTCCGAAGTTCGGGATGATTTTTTTGGCGTGTTGGGTATTGACCCATTGGTGCATTAGCTGTTAGCTTGTTGGCAAAAAATAAACTTTATAAACCGAGCTGGTATAAACCGGTTATCAGTGTGTTAGCTTATTGGGTATTGGCGCGTTGGAAAAAATAAACCCCATAAACCGAGTGAGCGATAGCGAACGATATAAACTGAGCGAAGCGGCATAAACCGGTTATTAGCGTGTTGGCTGTTGGCGCATTAGCTAAAAAAATAAACCTTAATAAACCGAACTTGCCCATAGGGGCGAACGCAGTGAGTGGCATAAACCGGTTGTCAGCGTGTTAGCGTTTTGGCAGATAGCGCATTAGCTTGGCAATTCCAAAAAATAAACCCTATAAACTGAGTTAGCGAAAGCGAACGGTCATAAACTGAGCGAAGCGGCATAAACCGACTTTGCCCGTCTGGGGCGAACGCAGTGAGTGGCATAAACCAAGTGAGTGAAAGTGAACGATCATCACCCCATCACCCCAATTACCAGGGTAATGCCCCCCTTCAAAGCCAATAACCCACCAGAAATTTACCAAAACCCCTGCTGCCATCGTATATTGGCAACACACTGGCGTGAGGCCGGTGTTGTGTTCAACTATCTATCAAAAAATGTAACCAATGAAGAAGCTTGTATCTTTGTTGTGGGTAGCGATGCTGGTAACTCCCGCTGCCTTCAGCCAGTCTACTCTTTTGCTTCGCCACCCGGCTGTAAATCACAATGGAACCCAGGTTGCCTTCTCCTATCAGGGTGATATCTGGACCGTATCCATGACGGGGGGTAAAGCTACCCGACTCACTATTCATGAGGCTTACGAAAGCAATCCGCTGTTTAGCCCGGATGGTAAACAAATTGCCTTTGTAGGTACCCGCTATGGCAACAATGATTTGTTCGTTATGCCAACCGAAGGGGGAATGCCTCGCCGCCTGACCTTTCATTCCGCCTCCGACAACCTGGCAAGCTGGACCAAGGCTGACCAAATCCTTTTTTCTACCAGCCGGGAGTTTCGGCTGATTGAACGCCCCCAGGAGGTGTATGCAATTAATCCGGCAGGGGGAACCGAACAACGGATTATGGATGCGGTAGGCTTTGATCCCATCTATTCACCAAACGGGCGATTCATTGCTTTTGTGCGCGGTGATATCAACCCTGTAATGCGGGAAGACTACAAGGGGCCCTCCGATCGCGAGCTTTGGCTGTATGATACACAGTCCGGACAGTACAGCAAATTACCCGGGTTTGAAACCAATGACATAATGCCGCAATGGGGTGATAACCAGACCCTCTATTTTCTCTCTTCCAACGACGGAACGTATAACCTCTACCGGCTCAAACTGGATGGAAACGGCAAAGCACAGGGTAGTGCCGAAAAACTAACGAACTATCGGGATGAATCGATTCGCCACTATAGCCTTTCGGCAGATGGGCAAACCATCGTCTTTGAAAAAGATATGAACCTGTATACCATGAAGGCAGGCAAAGGGAGTGGCCAACGGATCAATATCCAGATATCTGCCGATGAGCGCTTCGATGCCAAAGAGTCCGAGACTATGACCAGCGGAGGTAGCGATCTTACGCTTTCACCTAATGGCAAGTTGATGGCCTTTACAGTACGCGGAGAAGTTTTTGTAAAAGAAGCAGATAAAGAAAATAGTCGGAGTGTCAACATTTCCAACCACCCTTATCGCGATATGGACCCGGTTTGGTTAAGTGACTCTACCTTGCTTTTTACTTCCGATCGGGCCGATGGCAATTTTGATTTTTATCTGGCTCGCTCGACGGATGCTACTGAAAAAAGCTTATTTAAATCCCTGAAGCGCGAAGTGATTCGACTCTCGCAAACACCCGGTGATGAATCCAGCCCGGTAGTATCCCCCGACGGCAAGAAATTAGCCTACCTGCGGGGGCGTGGAGCGCTCGTAGTAGCGGAGATTAAGCCTGAAGGAGGCTTAATGAATGAAATCGTCCTTCACGATGGCTGGAATGCACCCAATGGGGTAGCCTGGAGCCCGGATAGCAAGTGGCTAGCCTACTCCCAAACGGATCTGTATTTCAATCAGGAAGTATTTATCCACGCTGCCGATAACTCCCAGGGGCCGGTCAATGTGACTATGCACCCACGCTATGATGGCCAGCCCGTCTGGAGTGCCGATGGTTCCAAACTAGGCTTTATTTCAGCCCGGAATAACCGCAATAATGACGTTTGGTTTGTTTGGTTGAAACAAGCTGACTGGGAAAAAGAGAATCGGGACTGGGAAGAAAAGGAAGAACCGGCAAAGTCTGACAAGAAAAATAATAAAGAAGAGGTTACCCCTATTCAAATTGATTTCCCGAACATCCACGAACGCCTGGTCCAGGTAACGAGTTTTCCCGGTGAGGAAAGCGGAATTGCTATCGCTAAAGACGGGGAAACATTTTACTACACCGGCTCCAGTAGCACGGCCCAGGGACGCGACTTGTACAGCATCAAATGGAATGGCCGCGACCTCAAAGAACTCACGAAAGGAGGGGCAAACCCTGGCCAGGTGAGCATGGATCGTGAAGGAAAATACCTCTATTTTACCCGCGGAAGAGGTTTCGCCCGGATCAATATCGCAAACTCCCAGCAAGAAAGTTTGCCTTATTCGGCCCGAATGGAAATCAACTACCTGGCCGAGCGGGAGCAAGTATTTGAAGAAGCCTGGCGTACCATCCGGGATGGTTTCTATGATCCTAATTTCCATGGGTACGACTGGAATGCGCTGCGAACCAAATATCGGGATCGCTGTATTCAGGCTTCAACGAACCAGGACTTCTATGATATGTTCAACCTCCTCCTGGGAGAATTGAACGCCAGCCACATGCGGATGTCGGGTCCGGACCGGGAAGAAACCCAGCGCGAGTCGACGGGCTTATTGGGTGCGGAACTGCTTCCAACAGCAAAAGGGATGGAAGTTGTCCGGGTTATTCCGGGAGCACCTGCGGATAAGTCGGCGAGCAAGCTAATGGCTGGGGATGTGCTTACCGCCATTAATGGGACTGCCATCCAGGCCAAGACCAGCAACTTTTATGACCAGCTAAGTGGATTGACAAATGAGAAGGTTTTGCTAACGGTTATGGGAACCGATGGAAGCACCCGGGAGGTGGTTATTCGCCCAACCAATAGTCTGAGTACTAACCTGTATCAAGAGTGGGTGGATCAGCGTAAAGCATTGGTGGAGAAATATTCAAAAGGGCGCCTGGGGTATATCCACATCCGCGGCATGGACCAGCCTAGTTTCGAGGTAGTCGAACGGGAATTTACGGCTGCCGGCTATGGCAAAGATGGTATAATCATTGATGTACGCTATAACGGCGGCGGATCGACTACCGACTACCTGATGGCTGTGCTGAATTACAAACAACACGCCTATACTATTCCCCGTGGGGCTAGTGATAACCTGGAAAAAGATAAACTCAAGTTTCGCGAGTACTATCCGGTGGGTGAACGCCTGGTTTTCGCTGCCTGGTTAAAGCCTTCCATTGCCTTGTGTAATGAAGGGAGCTATTCCAATGCGGAAATCTTCTCACATGCTTATAAGCACTTGGGCATTGGCAAGCTGGTAGGCCAGCCCACCAATGGGTCGGTCATCTCTACCGGCGGACGCAGTTTGCTCGATGGGTCTTTCGTGCGGCTACCCGGTCGGGGTTGGTACACGAAAGCTACCGATAAGAACCAGGAACTTGGGCCAGCTATTCCCGACATTATCGTGGCCAATA
Source organism: Lewinellaceae bacterium (assembly GCA_020636445.1). Lineage (GTDB taxonomy): Bacteria > Bacteroidota > Bacteroidia > Chitinophagales > Saprospiraceae > JACJXV01. The sequence goes on from JACJXV010000013.1 coordinate 24,998, forward strand.
GCCCCGACTGGATTGCGAAAGGTACTGACGCCCAGCTGCAAGCGGCGGTGGATGCTCTGCTGAAGGATATCGATAGCCAGAAATAAAACCTGATCTTTTGCCGGGATGATTAACACTGTCATCCCGGCAAAATGGATTACCTGCCAGTAGCGTTCACCGAAGACTGGCGTGTTGGATTTTAGCGTGTTGGCGCGTTTGCTCCCTTATTCGTTGGAATCTTCATATTCCATACGAGCTATTGGCCGGTCTCCTGACCGGCGGAACATGATAACTCATGGTGTGTTGGCGCATTAGCTTCAATTTCAGCCCGTCAACCCCATAAACCGAGCGAACGCAGTGAGCGATATAAATTGGTTATCACTGCGTTAGTGTATTGGAAAAAAATAAACCTCATAAACTGAGTGAGCCTTAGCGAACGATATAAACCGAGCAAAGCGGCATAAACTAGTCCTGCGTATTGGCTTTTGGCAAAAAAGAATCCTCGTAAACCGAACGAGCGCAGTAAGCGATATAAACCGGATGAGCGATAGCGAACGCTTAGGAAGCTGGGTATCAAACCAGTTAAATTCTCTTAGCGCATTGGTTATTTGCTTCAATTCCAAAAAAATAAGCCTTATAAACCAAATCGGGCGAACGCAGTGTGTGGTGTGAATTGGTTATCAGTACGTTAGAGTATTTGGGTCTATTCCTGAAATAAGTTGATACCTAAAAAGGTCAACTTGTGAAAAAATCAGGAAGGCTTAAAGATTCAGTTGAATCCCGACAACCAGGAATTTACGGAATAAACTGGTGGCCATAACTGTTCTGGAAAATTCAGTAGTCTGGACCTGCACATATTGGTCACGATTAAAGATATTTCGAGCCATGAGAAAACACTCCATCTTTTTTTTGGGAATCTGGTGGTTGATATGAATGTCAAAAAACAACTGATTACGCCATTGAAAAGCCTGTTCCGGGAGGATAGCTTGCTGTGTCAGGCGAAATTGGGTGTTTTTTCCCCACTTGAAATGTGCCGTAAGTTCATTGGTCCAGATACGGTTTCGGATAGGAGGAGCATCTTCCTGGGTGCCGGTAAGGAAAGAGCCTTCCATTCGCCAGCGGAAATTGAAAACCCCGGTGAAGGCACTATTAATTCCCACTTGCAGTCCGGATGTCTGGTTGACTGTTTTGCGAACAACGTTACTATTCAATTGGGTAAAGTACCAATTGAAGCTTGTGTTGCCACGTAGGGAGATCAGTAAGCTAAGGGGATCAATTAAAAAGGAGTATCCACCAGCGCCTACTACTGTTCTTCTGTTTGATGGAAACTGAAACCAGGTGATCAGAAAAATCAGAGAGTCAATTTCCTGGTTTGCGAGGTAGTCATTGTCGGCAGTTTGGTAGCCAACGGAGAGGTGTTGGCTGCTTTGCGTTGTTAAATCATCGCGGCGAAAACTAATGCGGGTATTCCAGGTAGTTTGCCAAGCAAATCCGGGTTGATTGGTAAAGAAGGTGCGGCTGTCAGCGAAAATATTGGCCCGGTGTAAGTATTGAACCAGGGGAGGGGTGGAATAGCGAGTACCCTCAACGATTATTTTGCTGCTGGGGTTAGGGGTGATCAGTAAGCGGATATTGCTGTTGAGTGCCCATGTTTGTTGCTTACCCAGAGTGGCTATTCCGTTTTCAAAAAGGACCTGATCGGCATAAAGGCCCTCTGCCTGAGCACTGACCTTTCCTTTAGGCCACAGGGTGTAGTTGAAAAGCGACTGGAATTTCGATTCCCGAAAACTACTTGCAAAGCCATAGGGTATTCCACCTGCTGGCAGGAATGTAAATTGGTCTTTCCGCCAGTTTTGATGGAGTGAAAATTCAATATCTCCCCGGGTTATTTTTTTTAGGTACGAAGCAGCTATGCTTGTTTCCTGCCGGCGAGTATCCAGTAGTGCGTCATACCCGGGAGTACCCGATACAGGTATAAGCTCCGTGGTTGTAACCGCCAGTGACTGATCGAAAAAATCCTGGGCGTAGGATACCTTGATATTCAATAACGAAGTGGCTGAAATCCGATTGCTATACTGTGCCTGGTTATAGAAAAATGATCGGTCGGTTTGTAGTTGAGACTGGAACCATGTATTACCATTTTGTAGATTTTGTTGGGTTATTCTCAGTTGTTTTCGGCTGTGTCGAAAATTGTAGCGCAAGAAGGAGCTATCAGATAACTCGTTTTGCCATTCCAGGGCAATGACGCTAAACGTTGGAGAACCATGAGTGTCTTGGTCATTGGTTTGGCGAAACCTTGCCTGATCATTGAGTATAAAACGCGTGTCAGTTTGTTGTTGAGTGCGGGTAAAATCGGTAAAACCACTCAGGTTTCCTCTCAGCGATGATTTTTTTCCCAACTTAACGCGATGAGCATACTGGCCATAATGCAACCGGTTATCATAACTGCGCTCAAATGAAGGCATAGCTTTAACCAGGCTGTTAGCCAGGGGGTCAAAACTATATAAATTTATTTCCTCAGCATTCTCCGAATTATAAGTTTCTTCCTCAAACGAGGTGGTATTGTAAGAGATATTGTTTGTTTCGGCAACTCCAAATCCTTTGTGCTTATCATGGAGTAAAATCGCGCTGCCTTTGCCAACGTAATCCGTTAGACCCACCGGCTACGATTCGCCGGTGAGGAAACACCCAGTTTGGCTTAAGGTTAATCGCCACTTTTCAGAGCGGCGAAGGCCTTTTTCCAATTTATTGGTATGGTAATCCTCAATCGCCTCAACTTTATCGATAATCTTGATCGGTATATTACGTACACCCACGGAATAGCCACGGCCAAAAAGGTCTTCGCCATCGAGTAACAGGGTTTCCACAACTTTTCCCTTATAGGTAATTTCGCCAGTCCGCTCATTTACCGAAACCGGCAGACGCCGGAGCAAATCACACCGGGTCGCTTCACGGGCATATTGAACATCGTAGGTGATCGTATCTTATAACCATTTGGGGCGTTCAGAGATAATCACTTCCTCCAATTCCACGGCTCTGGGTTGTAGCGTGAAATAGACCTCCATGGAAGGTTGTTCCTCGGTTATGGTAATAGGTTTCTCCTGGGTTTATCGCGGCATGCCCACAGCGGAGGCCTTAAGAATTCTGTGGTGTTTCAAGGTGTATTCTCACACCTGATTAGGATCGCATACCGGATGATTTGCCTGCTGCGTCAAGCAGAAGTACATAACAATCACTACAGGTTGGCTCCTGCATTGATTACCTGGTCTTTGATAAAGCAAATTGATTGAATAAAATATTAGTGAATCCTCATCATACCCATTTGTAAAAGGCTAATTGTGGTGACGCTCCTGCTCTTAACCCGATATCATTCGATGTAGGTGTGAATATACCCATTTCAGGATCTCTTTGGCGGCCATGGCCTTCTGCCATCTTTTTACTGCTTGTTGGAATTCATCGCAGTAATTGGTCCAGGTAGCCGCCTTGGCTTCAGTTAGTTCCTTAGCCGCGGTGGGAGGGTCCGGTTGCCCTGTCTTGAGGGTTACCGATCTGGCCTGAATTTTATAAACGCCATCTGCGGAGCTTACTTCCAAGTGTAAACCGCAAACGGACCCAGGGCGGAATGGCTGCTGTTACCTGTTCTCCTGAATTGGTGGTTGCTTTACGGCAAAGATAGCCGCCTATTAACCGCGTTTCGGGCTCTAGTTCCCACTGCTGCAAAGGCAATGATTCCTGCACAATCTGGGGTGAAGATGGGGCAAATAGATGAGCTGCAGGGTTAACTTGACGTATAGTTGTTTATCGTGTACCGGTTCTACTATCTGTCGGCTACATCAAAGGTATTTGTCAACCCATAATAACTTGTTTTGTAAAGAGAAAATGCTGTGACTGTTTTTTTGGAGAAATTTTACTTTCATGCAAAATAAGTATTATGGATAAGTGGGCAGTTGAAACTAGCAGGCTAAAAGAATGTTTCATAGAATCGTAGGGCTTTTTTTCACAACAAGGTGAATAATGAACGCTTCGTGCAAAATTTGATTACGGTGATAGATGATTCTGTCATTGCGGCCTGATGCTTATCGCCATAGCGGTCATGAAATGCCTCCAGTACCGAAACCATAGGACTCACCGATGTTAACGTATATCGTATGGGTTACTGGCAGTCAGCTGCAATAACGGTATAGCGAAGTTGCATTAATCGCCGGAATCAATGGATAAAACTTAGCGTAAAGTAGCTCATGCTGATCGTTTTGGATTAAGGATGCGAACTACTGAGTTTCGCAGGCTGTGGCATGAATTTGGCATCATTGAAAATAACCAAATGTGCGCATACTCTAGAATAATCCCCATACAACAAGTACTGACCGTTGTCGCTCATCTCCGCTGTGCCTTTTCAAGGAACCCCTGTGGTCATAAAAAAAATAATACGCAATAGAATGTCATAAAGTTTGGGTTACCTCTCTGTTCAGGCTTTTCAAACGCTACTTTACCAAGGATCTGACGCAATAATATTGCGGGATAACAAGTTTTGATCTGTTTTTATAAACCCAACTATTTTGGGTTTTGGCTCAATTTGCTCAATTGCAGTTTGCTCAAACTTGGCTCAATTTGGCTCAACTTGGCTCATTGGCCGGAGGCCGGTTTTTACCTTGGTTCGCTGGAGGTCTTCAGATTCTATACGGGCTATTGGCCGGTCTTCTGACCGGCGGAACATGATAGCTTATACTGGCGTGTTGGTGCATTAGCTTCAATTTCAGCCCATCAACCCCATAAACCAAGGGAACTTAGTGAGCGATATAAACCGAGTGAGCTATTGCGAACGGTCATAAACCGAGCGAACGCAGTGAGCGATATAAATTGGTTATCAGTGCGTTAGTGTATTGGAAAAAATAAACCTCATAAACTGAGTGAGCCTTAGCGAACGATATAAACCGAGCAAAGCGGCATAAACTAGTCCTGCGTATTGGCTGTTGGCAAAAAATAATCCTCGTAAACCGAACGAGCGCAGTAAGCGATATGAACCTTGAAAAAGCTTGCTGGGTGTCAAGCCATTTCATGAGGGGGCAAACTGCCAAAACGCCAACTCGCTAACCGCCAATACGCTAAAAAAACCATCCCGAACTTTGGACAGTGCCAAAATTCGGGATGTTTTCTATTGCTTGCGAGAAGCTCCGCTTTTCGCTTATCGGATCACAGCAATATCGCCGCGATATACCAGGCTCACCTGGTCGATGAATTCCACCTCAACGATGTACACGTAGACACCTTGGTTCACAACTTCGTTTCCGGCAAAACCATCCCAGAGGATAGCGCCACCCAGGCAATCGGGAGCCATACCCTTCCGTTCCGCTACGAGGTTCCCCCAGCGGTCGAAGATCCGGGCATAGGTGATCTGTTGCACCCCTTTACAGGCAAAGATGCGGAATTCGTCGTTGCGACCATCGCCATTAGGGGAGAAAGCATTGGGCACAAAGACATTGCGGTTGCGGTCAAGTTCGACGAAAACCTCTCCGGATGCCTGGCAGCCATTTTCGTCGACTACTGTCAGGGTATACTGACGGTCGTCGCGCAAGTCGACAATGAAGGGATTGGCAACATTATTGGCTGAAAGAAAATCACCGGGTGCCCAAAGGAATGAATCAATGGGCAGCGAAGCGGTAATGATCGGTTGGAGCTGGGTAAGTGAATCACCCAGTTCCACTACAATCTCTGCCGGATCAAACGTTACTGTGATTTGGTCCGGTTGAAATACCTCGATGGTGTCAACGAAAGAACAGCCCTGGGCGTCTTCAATCGTAATGATATGGGAACCAGCGAAAATGGTAGCCTGCTGGTCTGGTGTAAAGTTGATGCCGCTATTATCCACCGTAAAGGTGTAATCGAACAGCATCGTGCCATTACCACCAAAGATGGTGTCAATGCTGATGAACGTGGCATCACCAAAACACCGTGGCGGGGCTACGGGGTTGATAGCCGCTACAATCGGCGGGGGTTGCAGGATTTCGTATCGCAGGGAATCCTGGCATCCACGAATATCCGTTACCGTTACGCTGTAGGTTCCTGCCGCTAAGCCCTCAGCCAGTGGTGAAGTGGGGGCGCCAATGCCCGCTGACCAGGTAAAGGGACTAGCTCCCAGTGGGTTTATGTTATCGGTGTCATTGACCTGTACCGCCAATACCCCGGTGGATTCGCCTTCACAACCAGCGTTACGGGTTAGCCCGGCATTAACGCTTAGCATTAATACGGCTGGTTCGCCTACCGTGGCCGTCTGGACAAGGGTACAGTTGTTGGCATCAGTTATGGTAACGGTATAATTACCGGGTGCTAACTGATTGACACTATCAAGGGCAGCCCCGGTACTCCACAGATACTGGAATCCGCCTACGCCGCCACTTGCTATAATGCGAATCCCCCCATCCTGGAGGCTATTACAACTGACATCCGTAGCTGTCGGGGTCGCTTCAATAGCCGGTGGACTGGGGATATTAATACTCTCAATGACTTCACAGTTGTTGGAATCGATCACCCGGACGGAGTTGAGGTTGGCTACCAGTTGCTGTGCCGTTGAACTGCTCACCAGGCTGTCGATTTCTCCGCTGCTCCAAATGAAGGAGAAGATACCTGCTGCTCCATCACTGTACAGGGCGCTGGCGGTTACCCGGCCGTCTGTCCGGCCTTCAAAACAGCTTACGGCTACCGTATCCATGAACGTTACGGTAATGCTAGGCGGATCAGGCAGGGTGGAGCTTCCCAACAGGGGAGGGCAACCATTGGCATCGGTTACCGTTACTTCGTAATTACCTGCCCGCAGGCCGGTGGCTAACATTCCGGTTTGGGAATTACTCCAGTTGAAGGTATACGGTCCTGTACCGCCACTGACGAATATTTCCAGTTCGCCATCAGCACTGCCAGGGCAGGAAGGTACCGAACTGCTGATTCCGTCCAGCATCAGGGGTAAGGGCTCAATGACCTGGGCGGAGTCGACTAACTGACAACCATCGGCAGCCGTTATCGTGACCCGGTAGGTGCCGGGTGCTAATCCGGTAATGGTTTCGCCACTAAGCCCATTACTCCAGCTGTACCCGGTAATCGGACTCCCTGCTGGTTGGGCTACAATGGTCAGTTGCCCGTTGCTATCCCCGGGGCAGGAAACGGTATCGCTGGCAAAACTGGTAATCTGGGGTGGAACGGGTGCCGAAATGGCAATCGTAAAGGTCGCCGGGCAAGCATTAGCATCCGTTACGTTCAGGGTGTAAGGACCCTGACTCAGATTCAAGGCAAAAGAATCCGTAGCAATGGTAGTACCAAGGCTATCAACCCATGCATACTGGTAAGGACCGGTCCCCCCGGAGGCCACCACACTCACACTACCATCATTGCCCACCAGACAGGATTCATTGACCAGTGTGAGGGTGTCAATCACCAGCGAATCAGGTTGATTGATGGTGATGGTATCCGCAACCGAACAACCGGCAGGATCACCATCGCGCATCGTGACGATATACTCCCCGGCACAGAGGTCACTCAGGATACTGCTGGTATTATTATTTACAGGAGGGGTACTGCCTGTAGCGCTCCAGGTGAAAACAAAAGGTTCTGCCCGAACACCTCCCTGAGAACTACCCACGGCCACAATCTGACCATTGCAGCTGTTAAAGCAGGAAGCATCAGTGGGGGTAGCATCAATACGCAGCGTTTTAGTGGTTTGCACCGTAAAGCAGCGGGTGAGGGTACACCCGTTATCATCCGTGATGGTGACGCAGTACTGACCACCTTCCAGGTTGTTGCGGGCGCTGGTAGCACCCGTGGAAGACGTAGCTAAATCAGCCCATTGGAATGTGTATTGCCCCCCAGCAGCAACTCCACCTGTCGGACGCAGGGTGATAGACCCATTGCCTGATCCCGTACAGGTGGCTGCCGTAATCTGCGCATTGGGCACAATTAGGGCGGGTTCGGAGATGGGTTCAGCATTGGTTGCTTCACAACCACTGGGAGCTGTGACCGTAATACTATAGGTCCCTGGAGGTAAACTATCTACGCTGGAGCCGGTTTGTCCCGGAATGGACCAGCGATAACGGTATCCCGTTGTGTTTGTTACTAGTGCAGAGTTGAGCAGGATTTCAGCATTAAGCGTACCATCGTTAGCTCCCGGACAGGATAAGTCGGTAGCGGTTAGCCGTACAATTAGGTCGGGTGGTTGTGGAATTTCCACGGTATCCCGGAGTGTGTTCGCAGGCGTGGAATTATCTGAAACGATAACCTCGTATCTGCCGGGCTCAAGATTGGGAATACGGGCACTGGTGTTGGGTGGAACAATGCCTCCTGCTACAACACCACTGTTGGGATTGGTAGGCGGCAAGGTAGTCCAGCTGACATTGTAAGGGGGAGTTCCCTGGGCTACGGAAACGATTAAAGCTCCATTGCCTTGCCCCTTACACTCAATGCTGTCAACACTGACATTGAGGAACAGAATATCATTGGACACATTGACCCGGCCATCGCGAAGCAGATAGCCGATGTTTTCGCCAACATCATCCCCTACAACACCTTTTGCCGGACCGGGAGGTAAAAAGGCTACCGGGCTGGTTTCCCCAATCGTACCAATAACGGTGAAACACAGTTCCAGCAAAATGGAACTATCGGGCAGGGAAACGAGATTGAGGTTGGTGTTAAACCAGGAAATGGTTAGCGAATCACTCCCGGGGTTATGATTGATTGAACCGGCGTCAAAACCAGGCAAGCTAGTATTGCGGTTGCGGGTTTGTTCGAATTGCAGGACGGTGGGGTCCCAGCGGATGCGCAATTCCGTAAGCAGGAGGTTATCGAAGTTTTCAACATAAAGCGGCAAGCAGATAACATCGCCATTGCGTGCATTTTGGAGAGGCAGCGAGAAAATGACGGATTTACAGGAGGCCATGTCAACACTGGCTTCGCCCGAACAGCTGATGCCATCTTCAGCGATGATGCGATAGGTGCCGGCCTCGGGAACGAAAAACCGGACAGTATCCCCGTTGAAGTAGGGGCCGTTCGTAAGAATTTCCGCCTGGGCATCGGGATTTGAATCGGAAACGATATCGATGGTGTACCGGGCGGTAGAGTCATATTCGGGCATCCCGCCACGCACTACAAAAGAACCGATACAATCATTGCCATTAATACTGGTTTGAATATCGCTGATGCTTACTCCGGATAAATAAACGACTTCGATGGCTGCATCGGCATTGAGATTGACACAGGGACCGGATTCCGTGGTATTGGGGAGCGCTTCGAACCCGGGTCTGGCAAAATTATCTATCGTAATCGGGGCAAAGAAGAAGCCCACAGGGCCGCCGTTGTTAAAACCGCTTTGCAGATCACCCAGGTTGCTCAGGGTAATGTTCCCATTACGACTACCCCGGCTGATCCACATGCCATCCGTTTGGCGGCGAACCTGGCCTTGAATGATGACCGAGTCGCGCCGGTTAAGGCATGGGTCCGCCAGGATATCCCGTAAGGTCGGACCAGTAATGGTCGGAGGACAGTCATAAAACGCATACCCGATTCCCGAAGGGGTAGCCAGGTTAGGGTCGTTAAAAACAAAAGCTCCATTGTGGACTAAGCGCAGGGAATCGTTCAAACAGAGGAAAACCCGGTTGCGCGTAACGCTGTTGCTTTGCCCGAAAAACTGCCCTAGCGAAAAATTACCAGCACTGGCGGTGCAATCCATACGCAGGTTCCCTGTGGGCATTCCGCGTAAAGGTTGTTCGAGAAAAATGTTCTCGGGAATTTGCGCAGATAAAACGCTGGTAGTCAGAAATACGGCCAAGAAGAAAAAATACCTGGTCATTGAGGTTCTACTTTGGATGAATGATGCCTGTTGAAAAGAAACCCAAGGGCTCCCCTTCAGGGTAGGGCAATGACAATGTGCCAAGGACCTCCGCAGCAGGATTAGGAAAGCGTGCTAACCATGCAGAAAAGGGGTGACAATGACACCTAGCGTTTCTACAACGACCACTTGCCCCTGAAAATTACGCCGCAATTTAAGAATAACGTCAAAACAGGAAAGGATGAAGGGTTGGAAAGAACATTCAAAAGCATATAATACCGGATTGGGGTTTATATCAGTGGACCCCAAACTTTCATTAGCCATGGAATAGCTACGCCGAAAACAGCATAGGGAAGGTGGATTATTTTTTAGTAGATCAACTTATTACTTAAGTTTCCATGGTTTTTTTTTCGCCTAAAAGAAGCCGGACTAGACCGCTAATTGGTTGCTCGTTGCTCGTTACTGGTTGAACGTTTTTCACCAGCCCCTAGGCAGGCAGGCAGATTTTCATATCTGCTAAAAGCCGTTTTATTAGTGGGCTGATTTTTCAGCCCGAAGCAGTCTGGGCAAGTTTCCCATTACCCGCCTCAGGCGGGCCCACCCGCCGGAGGCGGACAAGTTTCACTGCTCACTGCCCACTGCAGTAAAGCCAATAGTTTTTTAAATTAAGGTGTACACATTGCCTGCTTATAACTTGCCCCATTCTTTAATGTACCCTTGGAATCCGGCCCGTTGTACAACAATCATATAATCCTGTGCTTCCCGCTGGGAGTCGAATTTGCCTACGACAATTTTATACAATGGGTTTTGCTGGGCATTCTTCGCGAAAAAAATACTGACACTCTTGTCAATTTTATTCTCAAGCAGGTGTACTTGTTGAATGGCTGATTCATAGGTGCTGTAAACACCTACCTGGATGCCATACTCGATAATTGGCGGTGGAACCACGTTATGAGGAAGAAGGGTTGTGCTGGGAGGCGGAACTGGCCCCAGGGAAGGGGCACTGCCACTGGTATTGTCATAGGGCGTAGGCGTAGTAGGCGTCGCAGGCCCTTCCGGAATCAGAGCCGGTTTGTTGAGGTGGTCAACATGAGCAGTAGGGCTCATTTCACGGGTCAGGTTATTGCGGGCAGTAGGGCTGGCTAGTCGGTTGTCAGCGGTATTGTGTTTACGTAGTAGCGCCAGGAGCCGATCGGCAGCCATCGACTCTTCGTAACGCCCCAATAATGTTCCTGAGGCATTAAATATGAATAAACTCGGCAAAAGGGTCACCTGCAGAGCTTCTTTTTCGCGGAAACCGACGGGGTCATCTATGTCTATTTTCAGGGAGAGGTAATTGTCCTGCAGAAAGTTTGCGACGTCCGAATCGGTAAAGGTGTTTTTTTCCATCCACTGGCAAGGCATGCACCAACTGGCACTAAAGTGCACCAAAAGCAGTTTGTTCTCCTGGGAAGCCAGGGTCTGAATATCGGCCAATCTACCGTGCAAAAAATGGGTAGAAGATTTGGGTTGCCCCAGGACACTGCCGCCACCTGCCAGGATCAGAAGAAAGAGTAACCACGATTTCATGCAATTATTTTATGGGATTATCTTGCGTACTGCTGAGCGCTTTTGGGAAGATTGGCGCGTATAGGGAAATGTATGTTGCGTTTCAGTTGTCATGAGGCAGCCAGAAGTATTGTCTTTGGCAAACTTCTGATGCGTAAGGCAGCACAAATTTCCCTTGAGCGCAAATTAAAGGGAAAAGTGCGGTTGTGCAAAGAAATTTAGAGCGGGTCTCGCGTTTGGTCTGGATCTTCCGATCTTACATCCAGGATATTGAGCAGCGAGTGATGCTCCCGAAGCAAGGCTTGTGCGGTGTTGAATAGTTCTTCAAAGTGCATAATCACAATTTGCACATCTTTGGGTAGGTCGGCCCCGAAGTTTTTGGTTTTAAACATACAGCAGGTATGAAGCCCCTTCATAACAGCTTCCAACTCCTGAGCCCGGTGCAAATAATCCTGAATCAGCGTTTGGGCGCTTTCTGCCTGCTCACCAAAGTGTGACATGGCACGCTGGTAAACCTCTTCCTGCGTCATGTCGCGGAGCGTAAGGTCGGCAATGCCTACCTGGAAAAGCTGAGCCAGCTTTATGAGATTGCACAAACGCGGTTCTGCTGAGGCATTTTCATAAGAGGCGATATTCCCACGATTCAACCCAATCTGGTTAGCCAGCTCCTCCTGACTCCAGTTAAGTTTTCTGCGCAAATACCTGATGTTGGTATGCAAAAAATGTGATCCTACTGATTCAAATTGCTCCATGGACTTTTGCAGGCATTTTATTTCTTCTTACTGGATTTCCCCAATACATCTATGTAGGGAATAATTCGCTGTGAAAAAGAGCGTATACGATTACTAAACTTCAAAAGTTTAGTAATCGTAACTTCAAAAGTTTAGTAATCGTATAACCCTTTTCATGAAACCGGTTTTTTACAGCTTAATAATCCTCCCTAGAAAACCGACCATGTGACCCAACGGAGGGGCTGCTATCTTTAAAAAGTTACCTTCTGGCAAACTGGCCGCTGGGTGCTGGTGTCCACTTGGGTGAATATCTTCCTTCTTTGACAGATTCCGTGGTCGAGTTAAAATGAAGTGTAAAAGCGACCTATGGAAGCGTAACGCTTCATTTTAACTCGACTCCCAAACACGGAATTTGGCAAAGAACGATATTTCTAAATACAACTTGCGGCTAGGTTAGTTTACAATTGTTAAGAAAATTAACTTTTTTTCCGCAAATCGTCACTCGAATGTCAATATTAGGACAGTATTATTAAAATTCAGTCTAAATAGGAAAAAATATTTGCACTGAAAGAGTGCTTTTTGTAGTTTTGATAAAAATAATTACACGCCCTTATAATCACCGACTATGATATACGCCATGCAGGAATCCATTCAAAATCAACTGGACCGCGTGAGTACTTCGTTACGGGCTTTTGCGCTCAAACTCACGGGCAATATGGTTGATGCCGAGGATCTTTACCAAGATACCGCAGTTCGCATAATCACGAATGCGGATAAATATAACGCCGGGACCAACTTCAAGGCCTGGGCAGTTACGATCATGCGGAATATTTTCATTAATAATTACCGCAAGAAAATGCGTCGGGGAATGATTATCGATCAGACACCGAACAACTACTACCTGAATTCCGGGGATGATAATGTGGATAACGACGGGGAGAGCAATGTAATCTATAAGGAATTGATGTCTCTGGTGGACTCACTGGCCGAGGATTTTCGCCGGCCATTCATGATGGCATTTGAGGGGTATAAATATGAAGAGATTGCCGAGGAACTCGGTTCTCCTCTGGGTACTATCAAGAGTCGTATTTTCTTTGCCCGGAAGAAACTTCAGAAGCTGTACGAAGATCAGTATATGCAAAAACGTGCTTAGGCACGTTGGCTTTGTGGAATCGCGACGGCAGGCTTGTTATCAGGTCTGCCGTTGTTTGTTTTAGGCAGGCACATCGCCGGATGCCTATTGTTGGCAAAAAAAATTGTAACTTTCCTTTCCCTAAATCATTGGGATAACTGAACTACCAGCAACTTCCTGGGCTTCGTTGTTCATAGGCCTGCTTGTTTTAGGGATGTTTATCGTTGCTGGAGCAAGGGGACTTTAATTAGGCATGTTATCCGCGATAACGGCAAACAGAAGGCCCTCCTAAGCGCGTATGCAACCTGATAAGCTCCTGAATTCCAGGCTGACTGACCTGGAGCCAGGTTGATTAGGTCAAACCACTTTGATGGTGGATAATTTTCCGAAACACGTTCTTATAGCTGTTCAGATATGAAAAAAAAGGAAATTGTCATTCCCAGTGACCGTGGTCCTCTCAAACTTCGCAAGAGCAAGCAATTGGTTGGATTGAAAATTGCCCAGTCGCGGGGCCTTCTGGCGGAGGAACCTGTTGCGGAAGAAGAGATTCACCAAAATATCGGGGGTTTCCAGGTGGTTACTTTACCCCAGGATAATAATCGGACGCTGGACGAACAATTGGATCAGGTCCGGGAACGTGATGACGTGGAGGTAGGTACTCACGTTTATTATCCGGAGGGCAGCAACCGTCCATTGGTACCTACCGGGGATATCTTTTTTACCTTCGAGGAAGGCTCCAGTGCGGAAGAGCAGGGAGTTGTGCTCGATGAGTTTCACCTGGAACTAATCGAGCGTCGGGGACCCTATGAGATTCAAGCCCGGGTGACGCCGCAATCGATGAATCCACTGAAGGTGGCCGCCGCCGCTCAGGAGTCCTGTTTGGTCAAACTGGCTGAACCTGATTTTGATACTATCCTGGACTCTTACAGTGTCAATTTACCTCCCGATGGGTTGTTACGACACCAATGGCATTTACAGAATAATGGGTTTATACCGGATGCCGCTGTACGGTTGCGCCCCGGAGCTGATGCCCGGGTTGTGGATGCTTGGAATCGCTTATCCAGTTTAGGGTCTTCGGATATCACGGTAGCGATTATCGATAATGGATTTGATCTGACGCATCCTGATCTGAAAACGAAGGTATTCCGGCCTTTTGATTTGTGGAATCAATCACCTACCGTAGCCCAGGGGGATAGCCGATATACCCACGGAACGCCTTGTGCCAGTGTCGCATTGGCGGCGGCTAATGGAGCAGGCATCGTTGGAGTGGCTCCTAATGCCCGGTTTATGCCGGTTAGTGGTACCTCGTTTAGTTCAGCGGCAACCGAGCAAATGTTCGATTATTGTGTATTGAACGGTGCTGATATCATTAGTTGCAGTTGGGGGACTACCGATCCCGCCTACCGGCTAAATAGTATTAAAATAGATGCCATTGCCCGGGCCGCACGTAATGGCCGCAGGGGTAAGGGGTGTGTTATTCTGTTTGCGGTGGGTAACGAAGGAGGCAGCTACGTCAATTTTTATGCAAGCCATCCGGATGTTATTGCCGTTGCAGCCAGTACTAGTCAGGACCAACACCCCAGCTATTCCAATATTGGCAGGGATGTCACGATCTGTGCGCCCTCCAATGGCGACTGGCCCATTACTGCAGCCCGGGCTTGGTGGGATCCAGGCTGGCCAGGCTATCAGGGAGAATACCGGTATTGGATTGATGGGCGTTCGCGCGGGAATAATTACAAACATTTTGGCGGAACATCGAGTGCTACCCCCCTGGTTGCCGGTGTTTGTGCCCTGATTTTATCTGCTAATCCGGACCTGACGGCTCGTGAAGTGAAGGATATTTTAATTCAGACGGCTGACAAGATTGGCAATCCAGCAGAATATACGAACGGACATTCTATTCGGTATGGCTATGGCCGGGTGAATGCGGGTCGTGCGGTTGCGGAAGCTTTCCGCCGGCGTGGAGTTACTACTCCGGCACCTACCCCCGTCGGAGGCACTACTACTCCGACCAACCAACCACCACCGACGCCAACTCCTGCACCTCCGTCTACTCCTGCACCAACGACCACCGGTCTGTTTGAGGTGAAAGTGGATGAAAAACCACCATCAAGAGGGTGGGGAGTGCAAATTGGTGCGTATACGAGTTATGATAACGTTATTGGCCTGGTAAACCAAATCAAGCGGCAATACGGCGAATCGGTTTACGTTCACGTAAGCCAATCCGGTAGCCGCACAATCTACCGGGTCATCGTGGGTGCCTACGCCCAGGTCTCACAGGCACAAAACACCCTGAATCGGCTGAAACGCGGCGGAATTAATGGCTTTTTAAAGAATCTGGCTGATTTGTAAAGTGGCCAATGGCCTGGTAAAAGCGCATTCCTTTCGTAAAGTACTGTTCCCAGTCGGGGCGAAACCCTTGCTGGCGAAGCAACAAATCAGTAGATCGGTTCAGGTTGCATCCTTCTGCCATGAACTTCCAGGCCGGGTTAACGAGGTGCTGGAGACGTCGCAGGTGTGGCTTTTCCGATACTAAATGCTCCAAAACGATCAATTTTCCTCCGGGTTTTAACCATCGTTGAAATTGGGTAATTGCCGCCACTGGGTCAGGAATCGTGCATAATACCAGGGTGCAAACAATGGCATCTACGCCTTCAATGGGTAAGCGTACCTCAAGTGCCTTGTCTTCTACACCATAGGGGAGTAGCTGAATACTTGCCGGAAATGCAGCTCCTGCAAGCTTTTGTTCAGCCTTGGACCGCATTGCGGGGGAAGGCTCCGTGGCGATTACCGTAACATCCGGAGGGTAGAATGGAAAATTAATACCAGTTCCTGCGCCAATTTCTAAAACGGTTCCCTCAATGGCTGCCAACAGGTGCCTTCGTCGTTTTTGCAAAACCCGGGTTTCCATCCTGGCCATGAACGGATCGTAGATGCGTGCAATAAGGCGGGAGTACCAGGTTGAGATCGCCGATTTTCGATGGGATCTTGGTTCGCACATGGACTTTACCAGGTTTTATCAGACGACCACCCGGAACGGTTTGTACGGTCAGGGTCCTGATCTTCCTGACGACGAAGGAGCTCTGCTCGCCGACGCTCTTCCCGGGTTTGGGTGAAGGTTTCCCGGTCGAGGAAATAGGTCGGATTCTTGTCACCCGGCTCTAATTCCCAGGAGGGGCGCTGGGGTTTTTCGTCCTCTTCCAGACGGCCTTTCAGCAAGAAAGCGACCAGGATGCCAACGATGCCTCCAATTAAATGACTTTCCCAGGAAATCCCTTCTTTACCGGGAAGAATACCCAACAACATCGAACCATAGTAAAAAGCAACAATCAAACCCAGGGCAATCGATTTTATATTGCGCCGAAAAATGCCCGTCCAGAATACAAAGGCCACCAGCCCGTAAATTACCCCACTGGCGCCAATGTGAAACACGGAGCGACCGAAAACCCAGACGGCAACGCCGGTAAAGAGATAGATGAGGGACATTGCCGAGAAGGCTACCCGCCGGTAGAAAAAAAGGATCATTACACTTAGCACAAAGAGTGGAGGCGTATTCGACAACAAGTGCCCCCAACTCCCGTGGATCAGGGGTGAAAAGATGATGCCCCGAAGCCCGAAAACAGTACGTGGGTAGATGCCCCACTGCCCCAGTGGCAAATTCAGTAAAACCTGGATAGCTTGGATTATCCAGAGTACTATTACAGCTATGGCTGGTATTCGGAGGCTATCGTATAGTTTTTGACGCAAAGCAGTAGCCATCGTGGTGGGTTGTGTTAAGAAAAAATCCTGCGCGATTATTTGCCCCGGATAAAGACCCCAAAGGGAAAAGCACATGACAACAATCCTGAAATTAAAGACTTCGCAGTAAGTTGCCCGTCTTTTTGGTAAAATTCCGCTTTTTTCGACTGGCTACGGAAAATATTCTGCAGTCCCCAGTCCCCAGCCACCAGCCACCAGTCACCAGTCACCAGCCACCAGTCACCAGCCACCAGCCACCAGTCACCAGCCACCAGTCACCAGTCACGGTTGACTTAACTCAGAATCTCGACCATGCGCAGCATTTCCGGGTTAAGGTCAAGATGATGTTTGATGGCCTGATCAAAAGGAGTGTGCAAAATTTCATTATTGACAATGCCAATCATTACCCCGAATTTGCCATCCAGCAAAGCTTGTACGGCGGCCATCCCCATCCGGCTGGCTCGTACACGCTCCATACAAGTTGGGCTGCCACCCCGCTGCATATGCCCTAAAATGGAGACTTTGATTTCGTAGTGGCTGAAGCGCTTTTTTACGGCTTCGGCAATCTGAAAAGCACCCCCGGCATCATCGCCTTCGGCAACTATGACAATGCTGGCGTTTTTCTTGTGTTGGTAGCCATCTTCCAGGGTGTGAATCAGGTCATCCAGGCTGGTAGAGGTTTCGGGAACCAGAATAGCTTCAGCCCCGGTAGCGATACCTGTGGACAGGGCAATAAAGCCAGCATCGCGCCCCATGACTTCGATAAAAAACAAGCGATCGTGAGCGTTAGCCGTATCCTTGATTTTATCAATGGCCTCCATGGCGGTATTGATTGCCGTGTCGTAACCAATAGTGAAATCGGTTCCATAGAGGTCGTTGTCAATTGTTCCGGGGCAGCCTACGAATTTGACATCCGGGTATTCGGACATAAAAACACTGGCACCGGTAAATGTTCCATCACCGCCGATCGCAACGACGCCATCAATACCTGAGCGTTGTAAATTTTCGTAAGCACGCCGGCGGCCAGCAGCCGTACGGAAATCTTCGCTGCGGGCTGAACGTAAAATCGTACCCCCCTGGTTGATAATATTACTGACGGAGTGTTTAGCCATGGGTACCAGGTCGCCTTCTACCATGCCCTGGTAGCCGCGCATGATACCTACTACCTCTAAGCCTTCATGGATTGCTGTACGAACTACGGCGCGGATACAGGCATTCATGCCCGGGGCATCGCCACCAGAGGTGAAAACCGCAATTTTTTTCATAGGGATTTGTTTGGGTTTGTCATGGCCAAAGGAAGCCATGGCAGATGAAAGAATTAGCTGTATCGGCGGCGGACCATGCGGATAAATGACTGCGCAATTTCGATGCGCTCTTCCTGACCCCAGTCGTATTGTTCGCCCAGACTGATCAGGAAACTTCGGGCGGCATCGATATTATCATACCGGTTGAGTACCTGCAAAGAATCCTCCAGCGCACGCATATCCCGGCCAAATAACTCATTCATATAGAGTAGACGGTCATTAATGGACATGGCTTTGTTCAAATCGGCAATAGGGCTTTCAGAAAGCTTTTCCGATAAATCTCCAGCCTTTTTGAAGGTAAATAGCTGTTCCAATGCTTGTCGGGGGGCACCAGAAGCAGCCGGGCGGCTGGGCGGCGGAGCGGGGCGTTCCTGGACTGGCGCGGGAGGTGTTACCGGCGCTGTGGGTTGCTGGACTGGCGGCGGCGTTTGTTGGGTAGCCACCGGTTTCACTGGCTCGGGGGTCGGCTCAGGTTGCCGTGGGGGAGCCTGGTATTTGGGGGCGGGGGTAACTACTTCGCGGGCAGGAGGTGTTGGTGCGGATGTAGCCCCATCTGTAGTTGCAAAAATATCGTATAGCTGGCGCAAATAACTGAGCATAAGATCCCGCTCGATACTCGATAATTGACCCTCAACTAAATCAAGGCTATTATAGAGCGAATTGATCTTTTTGACCAGGATGCGCGATTGTTGTAAATCCATAAGGCGTTACGTGTTTACAAGTCGGTTAGTGTATTTTTATTCTTGTAGAAGTTGACCCTTCATTGGTCTTCTGCAGGCTAATTCCTACCTTAGCCAGGGATTAAACGTGCCGAAGGTCTGAAATATTCGGTGCCAATCCAACGGGAAATTTACGAAAAAGCGATTATTCGGCCCTTAACTAATCGTAAAGGAAAAAAAATGTTTTTGGAACCACATTTCAAAGGACAACGCAGTGGCTGGATTGAAGTGATCTGTGGCTCAATGTTTTCGGGGAAAACAGAAGAGTTGATTCGGCGATTAAAGCGGGCTCGGATTGCCAACCTTAAGGTAGAAATTTTTAAACCCAAGATCGATACCCGTTTCCATGAAACGCAGGTAGTTTCGCATGATGCCAATGCTATCGCTTCCACCCCCATTGATCATTCATCCGATTTGTTGAAACTCACGGAAGGGGTAAGCGTAGTTGGTATTGATGAGGCTCAGTTTTTTGACACTGAGCTGACGGTCCACTGTCAACAACTGGCCTTACGGGGAATGCGGGTTATTGTAGCCGGGCTGGATATGGATTTTCGGGGTCAGCCTTTTGGCCCTATACCTCATTTGCTGGCGGTGGCGGAATATATAACCAAGGTCCACGCCATTTGTCCGCACTGTGGGAATTTAGCGACCCACTCCTATCGCCTTAGCAAGGAAGAATCTACCGTGCTTTTGGGGGAGAAAGGGCAGTACGAACCCCGTTGCCGTACGTGCTACCATTTAGGAGGTGCCCTGGATCAGCGGCATCCGGATTTGAATATTCTGCCTGAGGATGCTATGTAGCACCCGAATACCAAACTATTTTCCGGATCGGAATTAATTGCAAATAAGCGTCCGGGCAAATTGCCATAAAGTTTTTCCGTTTCCTGTATTCTGTGTAGCTTTGCGCAACTTTTTTCAACCAGCTACCCAGCAATATGGCACGAAAATCAATCAAAAGCGCGCTCATCTCTGTGTTTTACAAAGATGGACTTGAACCGCTTATTCGCGAGCTACATCGGGACGGTGTCCACTTATACTCAACGGGAGGTACCCAAAAGTTTATCGAGGAGTTAGGCATTCCGGTAACTGCCGTAGAGGAATTGACGGGTTATCCTTCAATCCTTGATGGTCGGGTAAAAACGCTGCACCCCAAGGTTTTCGGGGGGATTCTGGCTCGCCGCGAGGAAAATCACCTCGCCCAATTGACGGACTATGCGATTCCCGAACTGGACCTGGTTATTGTTGATCTCTATCCCTTCGAGGAGACCGTAGCGGCCACCCGTGACGAACGCACAATCATTGAGAAGATCGATATTGGCGGGATCTCTCTGATTAGGGCTGCGGCCAAAAATTATAATGATGTCGCTGTGGTAGCTTCCCGCAATGATTATGGCTTTTTGCTGGAGGTATTACGTGAAAAAAATGGGGCAACAGAGTTGTCTGATCGCTTTGAATTGGCCCGTCGGGCATTTGGTGTTTCATCGCACTATGATACGGCGATTTTTTCCTACTTCAATCGGGATATGACGGCTCCATCGGCCTTCAAACAGAGTATCGAATCTTCGGAAGTACTCCGCTATGGGGAGAACCCGCATCAGCAAGGTGTATTTTTTGGCCAATTGGAGGAAATGTTCACCAAGATCAGCGGTAAAGCATTGTCCTACAACAACCTGGTAGATATTGATGCGGCGGTGGGTATCATTGCCGAATTTGCCGATGCTGCACCAACTTTCGCCATCCTGAAGCATACCAATACCTGCGGGGTAGCCACTCGACCTACCTTGCTGGAAGCCTGGGAAGCAGCGCTGGCCGCCGATAATGTTTCTGCGTTTGGAGGCATCCTGATTGCCAACACTACCCTGGATCTGGCTACTGCGGAAGCAGTGGATAACATTTTTTACGAAGTGATCATTGCTCCGGATTTTGCCCCGGAAGCCCTGGAACTACTGCAGAAAAAGAAAAATCGAATTCTGCTGCAAGCCAAACATTTTAAAATACAAAACAAGAGCTTCCGGAGTCTGCTCAATGGGGTTATCCAACAGGATAGCGACCTCCAGACGGAAGTGGCAACAGATTTAACTACCGTAACTGACCGGACACCCACGGCTGCTGAAGTACAGGATTTGCTGTTTGCCAGCAAATGTGTAAAGCACCTCAAATCCAATGGGATTGCTTTGGTGAAAAGCCAACAACTTATCGGCATGGGCTGCGGGCAAACTTCGCGGGTGGATGCGCTTGAACAGGCTATTGCCAAGGCTAAGCGCTTTGGGTTTTCCCTGGAGGGAGCCGTTATGGCCTCGGATGCCTTTTTCCCGTTCCCGGATTGTGTAGAGATTGCCGACCAGGCAGGAATCACAGCTGTGATACAACCCGGTGGATCTATTCGCGATCAGGATAGTACCGATTATTGTAATGCCCACGGTATGGCCATGGTTACTACCGGTGTACGGCATTTTAAACATTAAGGTTTGTTTAACTAGCCATGTAGTTACCTGCGCTACTCTTGCCCGTCAAAGTAGTAGAAAGGTTTACAAAGGGAAGTAAGAACCAGTATGCCAAAAGAGGGTAACTTGGTATTTGATGTAGGGAACTCCCGGATAAAAGCCGGCTACCTGGTAGCGGGCAGTTTGCGGGAGACTTGGGTTTGGGATCAGTGGGATGAAAAAGATTTAGACCAACTGGTGACCAACCAAAACCCCGAAAACATCATCTTTTCCAGTGTGGGGTGGGAATTACCGAATACGATTGCCGAAAGTTGGCGGTTGAATCGGAACCTACTGGAGTTAACAGCGGAAACGCCACTGCCGATTCGGAATGCCTATCGCACGCCGCAAACGCTGGGGCGGGACAGGCTGGCAGCTGTTGTAGGCGCTTTTGCCCTGTTCCCCGGAGAATACTGCCTGGTAGTGGATGCCGGTACCTGTATCACTTTCGACTTCCTGGAAGGAGAAGGTGTTTACCGGGGGGGCAATATCGCTCCTGGTATTCGGATGCGTCTTCAGGCCATGCATACGTTTACGGCGCGATTGCCTCAAGTGGCACCGGGTGACGTGGATGAATGGATTGGGTATTCTACGGAATCGGCCCTGCGCAACGGAGCGGTCCTCGGTGCAACATTGGAAATAAGAGGGTACGAACAGTGGGCAACGCAAGCTTACGGGAAGATTAACGTATTATTAACCGGTGGCGATGCGGAAATTTTGGCGAAAAACCTGAAAAGCAGGATATTTGTAAACCATAATTTAGTTCTGTTGGGACTGAATAAAATTCTAGACTATAATGTCGCGTCTTTGGAATAAAACGGTTTTGCTAATCCTGTTTGGGATAATAGGGTGCAGTCTGGGAGACCTCAGCGGGCAGAGTTTCGCGCTGGTCCCTAAGAACAACTCTCCCTATTCTCGCTTCGGCCTGGGGGATTTTACCAATCCCTATTTTGCCGCAGCAGGTGGAATGGGGGGTATTGGGGCAGCCTTTCACGATCCTTCGCACCTGAACCTGATTAATCCGGCGGCGTTAGGCTTCTTACGTGTTACGGCTTTCGAAACAGGCCTGTATGCGCGTAATGCCAGTTTGACTGACGGCGAAAACTCCACGGGAGTGTGGAGTGGGAACCTGAGTTACATGGCACTGGGTTTTCCCTTACGCAACCCGATTAACGAAGCCCTGGAAGAACAAGAACCCATTTTAGGCTGGGGGATGGCGTTTTCGCTGACTCCCTACACCCTGGTGGGCTATGATATAGAATCCGTACAAACGAGTCCGGATTATGGTCCGGCTACCAACCGGTTGAAAGGAACCGGAGGGACGTACCGGCTGGGCTGGACGAATGGCTGGCGCTATAAAGGGATCTCTGTAGGTTTGGAAACGGGATACCTTTTTGGGAAAATCACCAATAACCGCTTACTGACACTGGACAGCCTGGCCGTTGCCTACGATACTCAGCTCCAGGATGAAATAAGCGTAAGTGGCTTGCAGATAAGACTCGGAACCCAGATCGCCATTGATTTTAACCGGGATAAAACCAGCATTGATGCTGATCAGGATTATCAGCGCCTGACCTTCGGCGGTTTTGCCGGACTTGGTGGAAATATCAATACGAATACCAGTCGCTTCTATCGTCGTGATATTTTTATCGACGTGGGGGTAGTGGATACGATCTTATTTGAGACCGACGTTCGGGAGAAAGGGAATATGCCGTTGCAGTGGGGCCTGGGAGTTTCTTATGAGCAGTTTAATAAATACCGGATTAGTGCAGAATACAATGCCGGACGGTGGTCGGGTTATACCAATGAAGCTAAACCCGAAAATTTGCTTGATAATTATTCAGTTCGCATTGGAGGAGAGTATATTCCGGATATTTTATCGTACAATCGCTATTGGCGGCGAGTACGCTACCGGGCAGGAGTGTTTTTTGGAACCGACCCGCGTAGCCTGAATGGTGAACAAATTGCAACTTCTGGTATTACCCTTGGTATGGGTCTGCCCATTATTTTACCACGTCAAACCCCATCGTTTTTGAATGTGGCAATAGAGGCGGGTAAATTTGGGATAGCCAATAGCATTCGCCAGAACTATGTTCAACTAACACTTGGATTCTCTTTAAACGACAATACTTGGTTTTACAAACGCAAATTCAATTGATTATGAAGGTATTACGCAATGTGGTGGTATTCACTGTGCTAACCGCGCTGGTTGCGCCGTCGCTGCGTGCGCAGTGCACCAGTTGGGTAGGCACTCCCGATGAGATGGCAGCAAAAGAAGCCCACGTACTTTATCGGGGGATCGTCAAAGGTAAAAGTGCCGCAGAATTGGCTAAGATTGACGATATGAACTTCAATTTAGCCTTCGATAATTGGAAAAGAGCCTATGCCATGGCTCCTGCAGCAGATGGGCAGCGTTCCTCGCACTTCAGTGATGGGGTAGAGCTATACAAAGCCCTGAAGGAGCGGACGACGGACGATGCCAAAAAGGCAGAGTACGACGAAATGATTCTGAAGCTCTATGACCAGATGATCGAGTGCTATCCGAATGAAAAAGCTTTTGGCCTCGGCCGTAAGGCATTTGACATGTTCTACATGCCTGCTTATGGCTATCGCCCGGCTACGGCGAAAGCGATGAAGGAAGCCCTTGAAAAAGGCGGCAACGATGTGGAATATATCATTTTAGAACCACTGGGCATGGTGGTCAAGTATTTGTTCCAGAATGGTGAAATTACCCAGGAAGAGGCTCGTAATCTTATAGAAAAAGCGCAGGAATTGGCAGATTACAATATCTCCAACAACGAGCGCTACGGACAGTACTACGAGGCTGCGTATGCCCGTATGGAAGTACCCCTTCAGGAAGTAGAAAGCGACATCTTTGATTGCGAATACTTCAAAACAAAATTGTTGCCTACCTACCAGGAAAACCCAGAAGACCTGGAAATTATCCGGTATGTATATAACAAGCTTAAACTGCAGGGTTGTGGTGAAGATGACGCTATCATGCTTGAGCTAAAAACCAAGTATGAGTCGATGGCTTCAGAGCTGAATGCTCAGATGCAGGAAGAATTCCTGGCTAACAACCCAGGTGTAGCTGCTCGCCGCTTGTATGAAGACGGTAAATACAGTGAGGCGATCAAGAAATACATGGAAGCCATTGACCAGGAATCAGATAATAGTAAAAAGGCAGAATATTACCTGGGTGTTGCTTCCATCCAATACCGGCAATTAAAAGCTTACTCAGCAGCACGGGAAAATGCCCGTAAAGCTGCGAGCTTGCGGTCGGGCTGGGGTCGTCCTTATATGCTGATTGGCGATATGTATGCAGCCACTAGCCGCAACTGTGGGAGCGACGGATATACTCGTGGACTGGCTGTTTTGGCCGCGATCGAGAAATATTCTTATGCTCGCTCTATCGACGACGAGGTTTCTAGTGAAGCTGGCCGCAAAATCGGTCTTTACAATGCGTCTATCCCACCCAAGGATGAGGCCCACATGCGTGGGATGACTGCCGGTACGAAGGTATCCACTGGATGCTGGATTGGTGAAACAGTTACCCTGCGCTATAACTAAAAGCATGATTCGGTTCTCCGAATAAGAAAACAGGGGGCTGTACTCAGTGGGAGTGCAGCCCCCTGCTATTTGGTCGAATCATCCGAACGGCTTATTTTTGAGATCATCATTCATTTAGAGTTTGTTCAAATTTTCATGGTTGTGCGAAAGAGAGCAAATTTTATGCTGAACAAGGCGAAAAATGCAGGCGATGCCAAAGCATCGGTGAGGCTTTTCAACGTAGTTCAGGATTAAAGTTGCCTCTTGCAGCCAAGTGATGGAATTTTGAACAAGTTCTTACTTAATTTTTGCCGATAATGTGGAAGTTGCTCTATTTCCCCTTTCTTGTAGTATGGATGTTAGGTGGCGATAATTCCCCAATTGCTGCGCCGCAGGAGAAAACTTTACTTTCCCCGGAGGCACTTCCGTTGTCTACTGTTAATCCTGGTAACTGCGCCACCTTTGATGACGCTCCCGCTCCGATGGAAGCTAAGCGCAATTTTGTACTCTACCGCGATTTTCTGAAAGCAGAAGACTGGGATCTGGCGTATGATTATTGGCAAAAAGTATATGCTACTTCCCCGGCCGCCGATGGGCAGCGCAATACGGTTTATGCGGATGGGATTAAATTTTATGAACGCTTTATATCGTTAAGCCAGGATTCACTGGAAAAGGAACAGTACATCGATAAGATTTTTGCCCTCTATGACCAAATTTCAGAATGCTACCCGGAAGGGGGCTATGTACCTGCCCGCAAAGGATTCGATTTATATTATACCTACCCCGGACGGGCGACAAAAGAAGAAATATTTGCCTTGTTCAAGCAGGCGATCGATATCGATGGGTTAAAGACGGCGGATTTTGTGATCAATCCCTTTACTTCATTGCTGATTGATTTGTATTTCGAGCAGAAGGTCTCGCTGGAGGAGGCCCAAAAATACCAGCAGCTGATACGGGATATCATTGCCAAGGGATTAGCGAATTGCAACGGGGTGGCCTGCACCCGATGGGAGGTAGTAGCTTCTTACGCCCCGGAGCGTCTGGAAGCTTTTGAAGTCGTCAAAGGATTTTACTCCTGCGATTACTACATGGATAAATATTATCCTGAATTTTTGGAAGCCAATGGTGATTGTGATGTGATCCGGGAAGTATACAGCCGCTTGAAATTTGGCGGATGTGATGAGGCACAGGAAAAATTTCGGGCGTTAATTGAAGTGGGTAATGCTCAATGTGCCCCGGAAAAAGGGCCCGCAGAAATTGCTTACAATTGCCTGCGTGACGCCGATTATCAATGCGCTATCGATGGTTTTCAAAAGGCTGCCGATGAGGCAACTGATGCCGAGAAAAAAGCCCAGTTTCTCCTGCTAATCGGGAAAATTTACTACGCACATTTGAAGAATTTCCCCCGCGCAAGGCAATATGCCCTGCAGGCCGCCGCGGTGCGTCCGAACTGGGGCGAACCCTATATAATGATCGGGCGGATGTACGCTTCAAGCGGTCCCCTGTGTGGCCCTGGCCGGGGTTGGGACAGCCAAATCGTCGTCTGGCCGGCGCTGGATATGTGGGTGAAGGCGCGTAGCGTTGACCCCGCGGCAGCAGCAGAGGCTAATAAGTGGATTTCCCGGTATGCGCAATACATGCCTTCCAAGGAAGATATTTTTCAGCGCAGTCTCAAGGAAGGAGAGCGATTCTACGTAGGCTGCTGGATCCAGGAAAATACCATCATTCGGGCTGCCAATTAAGGGAAAGGGGCCTTTAGAAATTAGAAATTGGAAATTAGGGCTGTAAAGAAAAATATTTACTCTGTTATCGGGAGTCTTTCGACTCCCGATAAGGCCTGGAACCTAACGATCTTCAGATCGGTTTTCTAGGTGCATTGCCTCCTGTTTCCCGATAGTCGAACTGTGCTGAAATTCGAATGATTCATAAAGAGCCGCGTTTTCCCATATTTGTGCATGGTCAAAAAGTTGCGGATTAATCCTGCAGTTTTTCGCCAAAACTCAGATCCCCGGCATCGCCAAGGCCAGGAACGATGTAGGATTTGGCGGTGAGTTCTTCATCGAGGGCGCCAATCCAGTAGTCGGCCTGAGGGAAATTGCGTTCGAGGTATTCCAACCCGGGAACCGCAGCAATGGCTGTTACGAAGATCAGTTTCCGGGGTTTGCCATAGCGTTGAAGTTCCTGGGCGGCAATAACCATCGATGCTCCGGAAGCGAGCATCGGGTCGGCAAGAATCAGTATTTTATCGGTTAAGTCAGGACAGGAAACATACTCCAGGTTTATCTCGAAAGTCCCGTCTTTATGATGCTTACGGTAAGCAGAAATGAATGCATTCTCAGCATCGTCAAAAACCTGGAGCATGCCTTGGTGAAGGGGCAGGCCCGCACGCAGGATAGTGCCGAGGACAATGGGTGTCTGGGGTAATTGGCAAGTGGCAATCCCCAACGGCGTTTCTATCTCAACAGGCTCGTAAGGGATCGTTTTACTAATCTCAAAAGCCAGCATCATTCCCAGGCGTTCCATATTGTGGCGAAACCGCAGGCGATCATGCTGCTGGTGAATATTTCGCATCTGAGCAATGTAGCGACTTGCGATCGAGTTAGTATGGCTGAGGATGGTGGTCATGAAAAAGGATTGTATTGACTCACTAAAGATAAAAAAAAGCTGTTAGCTGAAAGGCATTCGAGATTCCGGATTCCCCTAAACTATTCGTCCCCAGATTTTGCTTCCTGCTCAGGGTGAGACTCTCGTTTCATTAAAGCTTCGTAAACGGTAACCCAGGAGTCCCATCCTTCAAACTGGGCTAGTGAACTGTTATGCCAGAGTGTGCAGAAAGTTCCGCCACTATGCCGACAACTATCTGCTAGGGTTTGTAATCGCTGATCGGCCTCGGCAGGTGTGAGTTGAAGGTATTTGCGCAGGGTTACATCCATGGCCTGAAAAGGGGTGAGCAGCAACTCGGTAGTGCATTCATTTTCCAGGTCATACCAGGGAAACGATCGGCAGGTACCGGCCCGAAAGCCCGTATCATCGGCAAAGCCCAGACTGAAATCGTGACGGATGCCAGCTGCTAATAGTGCGCGGTAGGTTTGCGGAAAACGCAGAATCAAAAAATGCTGGCGGCTACGGGCGACTGGCGCTTTGATAATGGCTGCCAGGGTATCCCGTTCCTGATTGAGCCGCCAGGGGTGTCGGTTACTGGCAAAGGAAGGGTGCAGGCCTCCCGGGTGGGTAGCCAGGAGCCGTTGAACGAGTTGTCGAAATGCGGGCCGATTGGGGGAAATACCCCGGTCATGGCGCCCCCGGCCACCAACCAGGAAGAAAAAATAGGCTGGCAGGGCACATTGCCGGTGACGCTCCAGGAGCCAGTCATACGTATCATAAGGGTCGCGGCGGAGACCCCTCAAAACGGAAAACCGCAGCGGGATACGCTTCCAATGCCCTTTGATGAAGTCCCGGCCCAGGGCCGGTAATTGCCGACCCCAGGAACGTTCGCGGAAGGCCCAGGCCAGGTCGATATCATAAGTTGGAAAAAACTGGTAGCCGGGGGGCTTTATAGACAGGGCTGGGAAGCATCGCTTTAGTTCCGCCAAAAGGGTATTTGCCCATTCGTCGACCCATGGCCGTTGCAGGAGGCCCTGTTGGGCTGCCCAACTTCCACTGGCCGGGAAGCGCCCCCATTGATCAGGTGTAAAGGGCAAATACTCCTCATAGCGGCTGAGATGGAAGAAAAATTGAGCAAGGATATCATTGTCGTAAACACAGCTCTGGGGCGTTTGCACGGCGGATATTGTTGTAGCCAGTATACTGGGAGCCGGTCTGGCAATTGGCCTGACGGCAAGAAATCCACCGGCCGGGATAATGACTCCGCAAGCATTTGGTGGGGGCGTTTGGCAGTACCACAGGGTAGGGCCGGAAGTCCTGTTTAAATCGGCGGGAGGAGGACTTATTCGATACGGGAGGGGATACCAATAATCGAATAACACCGCTAATACATAGCGAAGGCGGGGGCTATCCTGATCAGTATAAACGCATAATTCCATTGCTGCTAAGGTACCAAAAAGGAAGTGGTAACCAAGGTGTTGTCTCGTCTTTCGATACAGGGTAAATCCTAAACACGCTCTTAACCCTCTGAGAGAAGTTTGGATGACTACCTGGCGTCAGGATATTGTTGGTTCGCAGTGGTTTGACTACTCTCAGACCAATCATGGGGTGTAGTGCCTGAACCCTTTAATCATAGGGATATATGCTATGTCGCGGACAAAAACGAGAAGAACAAGAGCTAGGGTGGTATTTCTCGTTGTGTTTTAGTAAATTGACTGAACAAAACCTGGAGGGCATTGTCTTGCTTTTGATGCCTTTTTCAATTCCTATTTTTTTACGCTCAAGCGCCTGCAGCATGAAGTATTGGAGACTATTTCTAGGGGTACTCATCGGAATACTGCCGATGGCCGTCCAGGCCCAGCAAACCCTGGCCTTGGGTCAGAATAATTATGATAATCGAAAGGGTATTATCTACGATAAAGAGGTGTCCGTGGATTTCAGGATACACACTAATGGCATGTCCCTTGGGATGAACTTTGGTCAGATCAAAACGTATTACCGGACGCGCTATTTTCACATTGACTTCGGCGAATTGCGCAATTCGAGGGAAACCCGCCAGAATAAAAACATCCAGGCCGGAGGGCCCAATGGTAGTTTCCGTTCCTTTGTCTATGGCAAACAAAACAATTTTTATGCCTTGCGCGGAGGGCTTGGGGAAAAGGTATACTTATCCGAAAAAGGTCGCCGTAAGGGGTTGGCAGTCGGTATTTCTTATGAAGCCGGACCCACCCTGGGCCTATTGAAACCCTACTACCTCATCCTACGCAATGTTTCCGAAAACCCTTCTCCCTTTACAACTTTTCGCAGTGAAAAATTCACCTCGACTAATGAAGCTCGCTTTCTGGACATCAACAGTATTTTTGGTGCTGACAGCTTTACCCGGGGTTTTGGCGAAATTGGCATAGTACCCGGTGCACATGCTAAGTTTGCAATGCACTTTGATTGGGGGGCGTTTGACGAGTTTGTTAAAGCATTTGAGGTAGGTCTAATGGCCGACTTCTATTTCCGCAGTGTTCCAATTATGGTCGAGAGTGACTTGATAAAGGATTCCGGAAACTCCCCGGTGTTCATCAATCTTTTTCTAAATTTGCAGCTTGGAAAGCGCTCCTAACCTCCCTTGGCAGAACAATTGGGTGGGAAATACTGTATTATGGAGGTGCTGAATAAACGGAGATAATCTATGCTGGAATTACCCATCACTGATCGCCAGGACCAACGGGTTCGCAAGCCCGACTGGCTGCGGGTCAAATTACCCATCGGTGAAAATTTCAAGAAAGTACGATCACTGGTCGATGAGTATAATTTGCATACCATTTGCCAAAGTGGTAGCTGCCCTAATATGGGTGAATGCTGGGGAGCTGGCACGGCTACCTTCATGATTCTGGGGAATACCTGCACGCGTTCCTGCTCTTTCTGTGCAGTCAAAACCGGGCGTCCTACCGAATATGATGCAGATGAACCCCGGCGCGTTGCAGAAGCAATCAAGCTTATGGGCGTCAAACATGCCGTAATTACCTCCGTAAATCGCGATGAATTGAAAGATCGGGGTGCCGAAATTTGGTACCAAACCGTTCGGCAGGTTAAAGAAACTTCTCCGCAAACGACGATCGAAACGTTGATCCCGGATGTACGGGCCACCTGGTCCGCTCTCGAGACGATGATCTGTGCCGGCCAGGAAGTTGTTTCTCACAATATGGAAACCGTAAAGCGGCTGTACCGCAAAGTACGCCCGCAGGCCAAATACGAACGTAGTCTGGAACAAATCCAACGCACTAAAGATTTTGGGAAACGCACCAAGTCGGGGATCATGGTTGGCTTGGGAGAGACGCAGGAAGAAGTGTTCGAAATCATGGATGATCTGGTTGCCCACGGTTGTGATGTGCTAACTATTGGCCAGTACCTGCAGCCTACTAAAATGCACCTGGCCGTTGAAGAGTTCGTTCATCCGGATACCTTCGCGCTCTACCAGGAGGTCGGCATGCAGAAAGGATTCAAGTTCGTCGAAAGTGGGCCCCTGGTCCGCTCATCGTATCATGCTGAACGGCATTTGTAATTTCTTTTTTAAGGTCGTACTAAACGCTTGTTAAGGCCCTTCGAATTCAAACAGGAACGGGTCTGCCTGCGCAGGACTATGCTGGGTGTAAACGGTACACACAAGAATACCCTTGCAAGCCCTCAACCGTGGGTCAGTAGGGGCATATCCCGGTATAGCCGTTAAACTGAAAGCGTTCCGTAGGAAGCAACAACGGCTTCCCGGAAGGCAGCGTTACACCGGTTTGAAGACCGGCCATTAGGTTGCGCATGGAATCTGAAGATTCCGACGAACAGAGATAGCTGCAACTAGCCGGCATTGAAAGTCCTTACCAGCCAAAGGCAGTCCGCATCTTGGTATAGATAGCCGTATTTTCGTAGATACCTGCAAAGAGCTCTGCACCAGGACCAAAAGCAAATACGGGGATGAGTGCCGCCGTATGGTAATCGGTGGTAAAGGCGCCTTCAATCCGGCCCATCCGGGATCCTGGCATAATGGCATAGCCCCCCGTTTCATGGTCGGCAGTAACGATCACCAGGGTTTCGCCATCCTCACGGGCGAAATCGAGCACTGCACCAATTGCTTTGTCAAAATCGATCATTTCCGTGATAATGTAATCGGAATCTTTGGCATGACCACCCCAATCGATTTGTGAACCTTCAATCATTAGGAAGAACCCTTTGTTGTCCTGATCAATATTTTGCAGAAACACGGTAGCCATTTTCGCTGCTGGTACCAAATAGTTCCTGCCTTGCGCAACGGGGAGGGGCTCACTGTCGGAGGTGAAATACCCAAATCGTTTGCGAAACTGCAGCGTTACATCAGTAATCTCTTTTTTTGTATAATCATTGATGACATAGCCCTTACTGGCAAGCTCTTTGGTCAAGTCGCGGCCATCTTCACGGTTAGCGAAATACTTCATTCCGCCTCCGATGAAAATATCAACCGGAGTTTGCAGAAAATCAGAAGCGATATCCTCCATCGCTCGTCGGGTTTTGGCATGCGCGATAAAGGATGCCGGGGTAGCGTGGGTAATGCTGGAAGTAGACACCAGGCCTGCACGTAATCCTTGTTTAATGGCATCTTCAAGGATAGTGGGCACGGGCATGGAATCTTTATCAACGCCAATGGCACCGTTATAGGTTTTAACGCCGGCAGAAAAGGCAGTAGCGCCGGCAGCAGAATCTGTAATGAGATTATTACTAGCGTAAGATTTATGCAAGCCTATTACGGGAAATTTTTCGAGGTTCAGCTGGTTGTTGTTGGCGTATAACCCCGCGCTGATCTGGGTAAGTCCCATCCCATCACCAATCATAAGAATAATATTGCGCGGATGCTGAATAGGCTTTGCCGCCGGGGCAGGCATCGGACCTGGACTCAAATCACGGGTGCGTTGGTTACAGGAACTTAGCATAAATAACCCGATCAACAGGATCAAAAACGTGGCAAGGTTGGGAAACTTCATAATAATAGCAATGATGGCTAATTAAGTTCGTCGATATCGCTTTCCAGGGAGAGACTTGATGACTCCTTTTAGCTCCAGGTCAAGTAAGGTAGCCGCCAGGGCGCTACCTGGTTTACCAACCTGGAGGGCTAAATCGTCAATGCCGCACTCTCCGGTTTGCGGAAGCAAATCTACGATTAATTTTTCAGCCGGGGTCAATTCCACAAACAACTGTTGCTGGATACCGGTATCATCCCAGCGCAACCCCCGGGCGATGTCTTCTGCAGAGGTAATGAGGGCCGCCATGTTGTCGCGAATTAAAAGATTGCAGCCCAGTGCAGAAGGGTCATTAAGGCGGCCGGGCACGGCAAACACTTCCCGGTAATAACCGCTGGCCAGCTGGGCTGTTATCATAGATCCCCCCCGTTCCCCGGTTTCGACAACCACTAAAGCATCGCACAGCCCAGCAACGATTCGGTTGCGCATGGGGAACTGCTCCTTTTCCGGGGAAGTGTGCCAGCCATATTCGGTAAGGAGTCCTCCTGATTTGCGGAGGCGACGAGCAGTATCCTGATGGGCTGCCGGATATAAATGGCCCAGGCCATGCCCGAGTACAGCTACGGTAGGCATTTGCCGGTCCAGTGCCCGTCGGTGCGCACAAATATCGATGCCAAATGCTAAGCCACTGACAATGAGAGGTTGGTAAGGAGCCAGGCCGTCGATTAAAGCCTCACAACAGGCGAGTCCGTAAGAACTTGGTTTCCGGGTCCCTACCACCGCAATGCTACGGGAAGGGTTGAGATCAACATTTCCCTGCAGGTAGAGGACCAGCGGGGCATCGGGTATCTGTTTAAATCGTTCAGGGTACCTGGGATTTCGATAGCTAATGGCTTCTACGCCGGTTTGTTCCAACAAGGATAATTCAGCTTCAGCTTTCCGCAGTGGTTCCGGGGAACGAATCGCAGCATTAAGTGTTGGTCCAATGCCGGGAATTCGGGAAAGGGCTTGGGCAGAGGCTGAAAAAACTTGTCTGGCACTACCGCAATAGGAGAGCAATACCCTGCCGGTTTTAGCGCCAACTTTAGGGATTTTTGTTAATGCAAGTTCATATAAGAGCTCATCCATGGCATACTAGCAACGGTGGTTAGTAGATATTTTAATACTTTTGTAGAGACATGCTTGCTACCATTGGGATCGGCGAAATCGCAGACCCAATAGTTCCACATGCTGTAATTGAAGCAAGGTTGCCGAACCTCTTCGGTGTCAATGGCTGATCCCCGGCGCTGGCGAAGGCAATAATTGCCCCTACGGCGCGCGGCGGGTTGCTTGGGCAGGATGAAAAGCAGGGTTTTGGAAAATGCCAAAAGCAAGTTTTCGTAGAATACTCGCTTACTGGTATAGACCCAAGATAAGACATTATTTTGTTCATAACAATAAAGTTGCGAAGATGGCTGCAAAAAAAGGAACCGTACTACCCCGGATGGAGTTTCTGCTCATCGCCTCCTTTTTCCTGGTTTTTGCTATCTGGGCGATAAGCCGCTGCTCATCGAAGAAATCAGCGTATAGTAAAGAACTGGAGCGGGAGGCAGCTGTAGCCCGTGAGGATAGCCTGCGTCGCCTGGGGATTAACCCGCAGGATACTGCCAAGGCTTATACCCCAACAGTAGAAATGCCCGCACCGGTTACCGCCGGCTCCGGGACAACCAATCGATCCATTCTATACGTCACTATTGATGGTTTGAAAGTGCGGAAAAGCCCAAGCCTAACCGGAGATCTGGTCGAGGAGCTCCGCTTGTTTGATGAAGTTTACTTCCTGGGTGAAGTTTCTAATTTCAGTGAAGAAATCAACCTCGGTAAAGCAATAGCCAATGAACCCTGGGTCCGTGTTCAAACCAAGAAAGGCAAAGCAGGCTGGGTGTATGGCGCTGGCGTTCACTATTACAAGCGAAAGAACCCTGATGCTTTATAATCCCGTCTGCGGTTGGGGGCAATTCCTGTTAGAGATCATCCCAACGAGCGAGCTTATAATCACGGATTAATTTGACGACTTGCTTTGCATATCCTTTTTCGCCAGGATACCCGGTTTCCTCCATTCCTTTGGCCCAGGCCTGGTAGTTTTTGGCGCCAAGTTGTCGAAGCTTAGAAAAGTGCCCTGTCGTCAGGAAGTAACTGTGGTCGCGAAAACTCATCCATGCGGACTCGTACTGGCGATAACATTCCTTGCCTTGGTTTAGGGTAGGGCCCTGCCAATCGGTAGTACAACGCAATTGGAAAAAGTTATTACCATCCTGGGCTAAATCACTTTGCCCGCCCTGGCTAAGTAATAAGGCATTTGCCAGAATGAGGGAAGCAGGGATACCAAATTTATCCCGCTCGGCTACAGCCACTTTGGCAAACCGTTGGATAAAAGCTTCCCGGGTAGCTTCATTCACTTCCTGTAAAGCACTTAGGGCTGAACTTAGTGGCTGTGTGGGGTCAGTAGTAAAGGGCTGTAGTTCAAATCGATCAACCGGCATCTCAGAGGATGCTTCAGAAAAGGCTTTGCTCCGTTTATTGTCGGTGTACCGCTCTGACTTGGTGGGGATATTGACGGGGATTTCCTGAGGGCCACTATCGGGAATGGCCGCTGGCGTGTTCAGGTTGATGTTAAAACTTAAATCCTTTTTCATCGCCAGAAATAATAGCAACAGGGCGATGCCGATTTTGAGCCAGTTCTTACGAGTGTAGTCCAGTACTTTTTGCATTATTTCCTGGTTTTTGTGGCAATTGAATAACAGTGTTAACGATGAATTAGCTTGAACCGCCAAGCTGAGTAACAACAACAATTCAAAAATAAACAAAAAGTTTGTTTAAAACAAAAATAAAATAAATGTTTTAAAATAAAGAGCCCTTCCGCATATCAACACATGAAGGTGCGGAAGCGGAAGGGCTTTGGGGTACAGGAAAAGAACTACCCGCGAACTAGTACCGGCAGTACTTGATTTAGGCAGGCAATTTCTCCAGGGCCTGCGCTAAATCCGCAATAAGGTCGTCCACATCTTCGATGCCCACGCTGAGGCGGGTCAATGAATCGGTCAGCCCTACTTTCAGTCGTTCTTCCCGGGGAATAGAGGCGTGTGTCATGGTAGCCGGATGACCAATGAGCGATTCTACACCTCCCAAGGATTCTGCCAGTGTAAACAAATGGGTGTTGGCCAGCATGTGGGTAGCGAATTCCAGGGTGTCAGTATGAAGCGTAAAGGAAACCATTGCACCGAACAAGCGCATCTGGCGCTTGGCGACTTCGTGCCCGGGATGATCCGCAAACCCTGGGTAATAAACGTGCTTTACTTTGGGATGCTGGCGCAGGAAATCAGCAATTTTAACGGCATTTTGACAGGCGCGTTCAACCCGCAGGTGCAGGGTTTTGATGCCGCGCAGGAGGAGGAAACAATCCTGAGGCCCCGGAACTGCCCCTACGGCATTTTGCAGAAACCGGAGTTGTGTTGCCATCCCTTCGTCATTGGTAATAACGGCCCCATGAACAACATCTGAATGGCCACCGATGTATTTGGTTGCCGAATGCAGTACCAGATCGGCACCCAGGTCAAGGGGGTTTTGTAAGTAGGGCGAAGCAAAAGTGTTGTCAACACAGGTAATGATCCCATGTTGGCGGGCCAGGGAACACAACGCCTGGATGTCGACGATGTTGAGCATGGGGTTCGTCGGCGTCTCGATCCACAATAAGCGGGTTTGCGGAGTAAAATGAGTGGCGACGGCTGCAGGATTGGTCATGTCCACAAATAAGCTTTTGATCCCATAGCGTCCGTGGACTTTGGTAAGTTGCCGGTAGGAACCCCCGTATAAATCATTGCTGGCAATAACTTCCTCCCCCGGTTGGAACAGGCGAATGACACTGTCCATGGCTGCTAAGCCACTGCTGAAGCAAATGGCGAACTGGCCATTTTCAAGCGCAGCGAGGTTTTTTTCCAGTACACTGCGGGTGGGGTTTTGGGTTCGGGCGTATTCATATCCGTGGTGTACGCCGGGAGATTCCTGAGCATAGGTAGATGTTTGATAGATCGGTGTCATCACGGCACCTGTACTTGGGTCCGGTTCAATACCGGCATGGATTGCTTTGGTTCCAAATTTCATGGCTGGTCAGGATATTAAGGTTGACAAGAAAGAATCAGTGGGCAATGCTGCGCTATGTGCGTCCTGAAACGACAATGAGAAAGGGCAACCCAGAAATTTTCTGAATTGCCCTTTTCAGGCTAATGCCCCATTTTTTTATTGGTAGCAGGCCCCTGTTAGTTAACAGAGTCAGTCAGCTCCTTACCGGGTTTGAACTTAATGACGTTTTTGGCGTCAATCTTGATCGTTTTTCCGGTTTGTGGGTTACGGCCAGTCCGTGCATCACGACGAGAAACGGAGAAGGTACCGAAGCCGATGAGGGTAACTTTTCCACCAGCTTTCAGCTCGTGAGAAATGCCATCCAGTACAGCGCTGAGCGCCGATGTAGCTTGGGCTTTAGTAATCGATGCACTTTCGGCAATCATGTTGATCAGATCTCCCTTATTCATTGGAAAGCTTTTTAATGAATTAAACTGCCCAAATTTAGGCGCTTGGTTTATTTTTACCAAGTTATTAGGAATAAAAAACGGCGAAATACCAGAATTTACAGGCCTTTTCGACGTTTTACATGGGTGGACAAGTTGTTTGTGAAAACTTTCTGGCAACAAATACTCAAATTCAGCAGATTCCCAATTGTTAATTTTCGCAAACGTGCAGATTTCGAGTTTCCATGGCCAGATTTTTAAATTATCCGATAAGTTCAAATGATGAATACGCAGCAAATGAAAAAATGGATTATAGGTGTAGGGTTTATACTTGGTTTATTTGTCCTGGGAAGCCTGGGAAGTTCCTGTAGCCGAAAAACAGGCTGCCCAGCCCAAGAGGTGCATACAGAGCTAAATAAAAAAGGAATGCCCAGTAAGCCAGCTAAGAGCCGGCTGTTCCCCAAGAAAAAACCACGGAACTAAGGGCTAAAGATTGCTCACCCTCGTTTTGGGATTCAGGGCTTCGGTAAGTGTATCTCCCAATAGGTTGAATACGGTTACCGTAATAAAAATAGCTAACCCCGGAAATGTCGCTAGCCACCAGGCTTTAGGGCTTTCGCGTACTTGCTGGAGCATGGAACCCCAGGTTACGGAATCCGGCGGCAGCCCAATCCCCAAAAAACTCAAGTAGGCTTCAACCAAAACAGCACCCGCTACGCCAAAAGCGAGGGTAACCAACACCGGAGGCAGGGCATTGGGCAGGGCATGCCGCCAAATGATGCGGGCATGAGAAAAACCTAAACCCCGAGCTGCTTCCAGAAATGTGGCCTGGCGCAGGCGTAACAATTCTGCCCGGACAAAGCGGGCAATGCTCGTCCATCGGATGAGCCCTATTATAACCATCACCAGGAATATCGATGGCCGCCGAACGAGGGAAACTACCGCCAAGATGAGCAATAGGGCTGGGATAGCTTCCAATAATTCGATCAGCCGCTGAATTAGCTGGTCGAGAGGAATGACTAATGAGCGCCGCCCAACACCCCGTCGCTGGAAGAATCGTCCCGCTCCGATACCCGTCAGCATGATCATAATCCCGGCAAGGATACTCCAGGATTTGGCTCCGGCAGGGAAGACATGCCAAAGGGTGGTACCATAAAACAAACTTGTAGGGATACTAATCAACAACGCAATAACCATGGCCCGGCTCAGCTGAAATCGCTGATCGCCAAAATATCCGGCAAGTGCACCGAGAAATAATCCCACCAGGGCCGCTACCGCCATGGCGACCAACCCAATCAGCAGTGCTGTACGGGCACCACTAATTAACCCTGCAGCGACGTCACGACCGAGGCGATCGGTGCCCAGCCAGTGGCGCTCCCAGGGGGTGTCGAGACGCTGGCGGCCACCCGGACTACGCAATCCCAGGTTGCGGCGGTCGATTTGCCGAGGACCGTAAGGAATAGGCGTGCGTACTACTTTTTCATAGGGTAAATCCCGCCAATCCGGACGGGCAAGGTCTGCGGGCCATTGATACCACCCCTGACGAGCGGCAAAATCCTGAACAATGGGCCAGTAGGATTTTCCTGCGATACGACAATATAACGGCTTATCATTCGCTAAAAAATCGCCAAAAATACTCAGGAATACCAGCACCAGCAGAACCCTTAGCGACCAGCGGCTGAGGCGTCGTTGTTGCACTTGCTGCCAAACCTGGGTTTTCCAGCCTGGAGCAGGTCCTGTATCCGGAGATGGGGTGAATTCGCTCATCTCCTAGGTCGTTTTTTCCTGATAATTTACCCTTGGGTCCGCAATTGCGTACAGCATATCGCTGACCAGCAACCCAACCATGGTCAAAAGGGCAGATAATAATAATATCGTATAGACCATTGGCCAATCCTGGCTTCGAATAGAATCTACTGTTAATTTCCCCATGCCCGGCACGTTGAAGATTACTTCAATGATCACCGACCCGGCAATTACGGCTGGGAAAATCGAGCCAAACAGCGTGATGATGGGGAAGAGCGCATTCCGAAAACCATGCTTCCAGATGACCACTCGCTCCGGTAATCCCTTGGCCCTGGCTGTTCGAATAAAATCCTGCTGCAAAACTTCCAGGAGCGCATTTCGCATTTGTCGGGAAATAAAGGCGAGGGAACCATAGGTTAAACAGAAGACCGGTAATACCATATGGCGAATATTTTCGCTGATCCGCTGTCCCCAGGAGGCTCCGGCGGGAATATCGCTGATCCCGGTGATGGTGAAAAATTGCATCCCGTATTCCGGCGTAGTAAAGAAAATCAGTAGGGTAGTGGCTACCCAGAAAGAGGGCAGCGAATACAGTAAGAACAGGATCAAAGTCATCGATCGGTCGAATGAACTATGGGCCCGGCGGGCCATTTGCACCCCGAGGGGGATGGCGAGTAAGTAGGCTAAAAAAATAGCGGTGAGGTTAAGGCGGAGGGTCCAGCGAAGTGCCTCGCGAATTTTGCGGGAAACAGGCCGTCCATCAAGGTAAGAAACGCCAAAGTTTCCCTGCAGACAACTGCTTAGCCAGCGATGGTACTGGTTGTCGAATCCGTACCAGTGAATGGCGGGTAGAAATAAACGACTCCGCTGTGGATGCTGGCACAACTGTCGATATGCTTCCTGGAGGTTATCGACTGCGGTATGCAGGGTCTTGTTTTCGGGGATTGTATTTCCAAAGGTGTTCAAAGCAACCAGCCTGTTGCGAATGCCAGCCGTATCGAACGTCGTATAGATGCCTTGGGTAATTCGCAAGTGTTCAATAACTTCATCAGTGGCCTTGGTGGCCAGGAGCTGGCGCAATTCGGTTTCCACGGGCCGGATAGCCTGGTAATAGGATTCCAGGGCAGGCCAGTTGCCAAATTGGTAGAGCAGCTTACGGAGCGTTTGCTGGCGCTCAGGGTTGATGATGCGGTACAGACTGTCGGGGAAGGCCTGGTTGGAAAAAGCAAAATAAAAAACGGGCTTATCGAGACCTAGTAACCGGCTGTATTCCCGGTAGACGCGCTCAGCATCGACCAAATTGCGCATCGTTTCATCAGCCCTGCTACGCGACATTATCAGCACAGGGTCACCGGGCGCTAGCTTACTAAGGGCAAAAGCAACCAACGACACCATGAAAAGTGCAGGAATGAAAAACAGCAATCGTTTGATCAAATAGCGCAACATAAATCGCGGACTTCGGCTCGTTGGGTGTAACACTAGCAATGGGGTATGGTGGCCGGCAGCATCAGGAGTGCCGGCCACCATGCCGTTATTGATTGGCGAGCTTGAAGTAATTGACAAAATAGCCGGGGAAAAAAGGAGAGGTTTCGACCTCAAATCGTTTGTGGGCAGCAATGCGATCCTGTGGATTGAAGAGGATTATTTCCACCTGCTCGTCGTAAATAATTTTTTGTAGTTCCATGACCAGCGGTCGCCGGGCCTTGGCATCGGTCGTAACCAAAATTTTATCGATGAGTGCATCCGTTTGGGCATTGCCAAACCCGGTACGATTATCGCCCTGGGTATGCCAGGTCTGTTTGGGATTCCAGGTAGGCGTAAGGGTCCGTCCAGCCGAGACCAATTCGAAGTCTTTGGCCCGCAGCATGCTGAGAAGTACTGTGGGGTCCTTGGCGTCGATTTGGATATCGATGCCTGCTTTGGCGGCATTGTCCTTGATAAGTAAGCCTGTATTGATCGATGTTTCCCGGCTGGCATTCGTCAGGTAGCGAATACTGAGTTCGGTACGTTGCCCATTGAGGACTTTGTCGACAATGCCATTGTTATTGGTATCCTCCCAACCAGCTTCGCTTAGCAGGGCCTTGGCACGGTCAATATTGAACGGAACAGGCTTTAGGGCCTGGTTGTATTCGTCGGAGGAGGGGTGAACCGGGTTTGCGGACCGCTGTCCGAAGCCTTCGTAAATATTCTGGATGATTTCATCCACGTTGATGGCATGAGCAATGGCCTGGCGTACGCGCTTATCGGCAAGTTTGGGCAGGGTAGCATTTACACTGATAAAATAGCAAACCAGGGAAGCCGGGGTAAAGAGGTTGTAGTGATCTGCTACCAGCGCATCGGTCTTCAACTCCAGGAAATCAGCAGGGGTGATATTCTGCATCACATCGACCTCTTCATTTTTCAGGGCGGCCAGAGCGGTAGCCGGGTTGGGAATAGGCTTAAAAATCAGACTATCCGGATAGGCTTCCAGTCCCGGGCGTTTGGTTGATAGTTTATTACCCCACCAATTCGCTTTTTTGCGCAGGACAATACGCTGGCCGGTTTCCCATTCCAGGAATTCGTAAGGACCAGAGCCTTTGACGAAGGCCGCTTCGCGGGAATATTTTTCATCTGCAAAGGCATCCGCGAATTGTTGTAGCCGAGGGTCCGTTTGGGCCATTTTTTCCGCTTTTTCGGTGTCGGCCAGATCAGCATAGGCCACATCCTGCATAAAGCCCTGAGGGTCATACAGGTAAGCCGGTAGAATTGGTACGGCATTGGCAATGGCTTCAATACCCAGGATGGTCTGCTCATCAATGAAAACGGTAAAGCGCTTGGGGTTGGCCGGATCTACCTGGATATCGCGAATATTGGATAAGTAGGACCGCAGTGCCGGCGTAGGTACCAGCGGGTTGAATATTGCTTTGAGGGTGAAGAGGTAATCTTTGCCGGTAACGGGAGAGCCATCATCCCAACGTGCTTCATCCAGAATCTCAAAGGTATAGGTAGCGCCGCCGGCAAGGGGGCCACTGGTGATTGGTACAATGGCTGGTTCGGACTTAGCCAGCTGTGGGATGAACTCCAGGGTAAACGGATCATAAATTAACAAGTATTGGTGGACTAATTCGTACACCTGGCGTGCGTAATTGGAGGTCGATAGCAAGGGGTTGATCCGGTCAGGCTCGGCTTCCATCCGCACGATAACCGAATTATCGTTGCGTTTGTGTTGAACAGCGTCAGCGTTAGTTTTGGGATCATTTTTGCAAGCCACTGCCAGGGCCAGCAGGGCAATAAGCCATAAGGTAATTTTCCGTTGAGTCATGCGCGGATTATTTTATTGAACTAATCACGAAGTTAAGGGCTTTCCGTGTCTTACCAGATGTTTATTTCAAAAAGTTCTTGGCGAGCATCACGGGATTATCAAACGGGGCGATAGCGTTGAGGAAGTATGCTTGGTGTGACGTGTATGGAGCCTTTCCCCGGCCTTTGGGGTAAGGGTGGGGAATGTTTATACAGGTTATTCCATGCGTCCGATACCATCCAAATGCCAATCGAACGGCTTGGCATTCGGCCAACTACTTTTCTGCCTGTTTGCTAATCTAAAGTTAGTGATTTGTTGTTCTTTCGAAAACCTGGGTTGGGCCGAGGCGCAAATATTCCGTATTTTTAGGTTCTTTCCAGGAATTTCATTTGTCAACCTATTTAACGCCCGACGATATGGCTACCGTATTATTAGCAGGAGGTACAGGATTGATTGGCCGCCGGTTAAGTGCAAAACTAACCGAAAAGGGGTATTCGGTTTTACATTTGAGCAGGTCCGCCTCGTCTACGGCAGAATATCCTACTTACCGCTGGGATCTTGCGAAACGTTTTGTCGACCCGGAGGCTATTCAACGGGCCGATTATGTGATCAATCTGGCCGGGGCTGGGATTGCCGACAAACCCTGGACTGCCGCTCGTAAGCAGGTGATTATCGATAGCCGGGTTCAGGGGAATGAGCTGCTGGCGGCTAGTTTTAAACAGTATGGAGCTCCCAAAGCGTATCTTTCCGGCGCAGCAATAGGGTATTATGGAGATCGTCCTGGCGATCAATGGCTCAAAGAGGATGCCCTTCCGGGTGCCAAGGGTTTTCTGCCGGAAAGCTGTTTGGCCTGGGAAAAAGCCATTCGGCAAGTAGCTAATGTCGGTGTTCATACCCTGGGTTTTCGGATCGGAATTGTCCTGACGCCTGAGGGCGGAGCTTTACAAAAAATGCTTTTACCCTTGAAATTTCACCTTTCCCCCTATTTTGGCACGGGACAGCAGTGGTATTCTTGGATTCACCTGGATGATATCTGCGCTATTTTCATGCATGGCTTGGAGCATCCGCAGATGGAAGGTATGTATAATGCGGTTGCCCCCAATCCGGTTCGCAATATTGATTTGGCCCGCGAATTGGCAAGGGTTATACCGGGTAAGCAATACTTGATACCGGCACCGGGGTTTGCGTTGCGGTTGGCTCTTGGTGAGATGGCAGATACGGTGCTCAGCGGTAGTCGGGTGTCAGCAGATCGTATTCAGGAGAGTGGATTTACCTTTCAATTTCCGGAGCTTCCCGGTGCGCTGGAGAATCTGTTGCCATCAACAAAACGCTAGGGACGGAATATTTCAATTTCGCGCTTTTCAACAATCAGGTCCGTGAATTTTCCTTTAAAGCGGGTTGCTTTGACAATGTGGTTGTCAATCCAATGATAATTACCACCTCTGGGCTTGCCAAATAGAATACCATGGTATTTAAACCCATGGCGATTCAGCCATTCTTCCGTAATGGAACGGTGTTCTTCCGTTCGTGAAGTAAAAAAGAAGATAACATGTCCTTCTTCATACCATTTATTGATAATCTTCAGGGCATCCGGATAAGGAATAACACTGGCCATCCGCTCGGGTTGCTCATTGGGGATATCATCACAGACAGTCCCGTCGATATCGATGAGAAAGTTTTTGATGCTTTCAGGCAGTTGGGGACTTATGGGGTCGCCTTTTTCATTATATGCCGGCTGAAGTTCCTGTTGGTTGCTCATGAATAATAGCGTGTGATGAAAAAATAAATCATCGGTTGGTTTAGATATAGGTAATAAGCGTGAAAGGGAAATATTGTTCCCGAGGCGGCAATATAATCTGGCTTGGCGTTGGGCTAAAATCTAAGGCAATATCGGTGATTTCCCTCGTATTTACTAGTGAAGTGAGGTCAAAAGGTGATGTAATCTGAAGGGTCAATCGGTTTGCCACGGTACCACAATTCAAAATGCAGATGAGGACCATCCGTTAAGGTTCCGGTATTCCCGATAATAGCAATCGCTTCGCCTGC
The DNA here is from genome assembly GCA_020636445.1 of Lewinellaceae bacterium. GTDB lineage: Bacteria > Bacteroidota > Bacteroidia > Chitinophagales > Saprospiraceae > JACJXV01. The sequence continues at coordinate 69,176 of JACJXV010000013.1, forward strand.
CTTGACAAAGCTCCCCACTTTTTTCAAAAGCGTTGAATTGTGCTTATAGAAGGTTACCAGGTTGTGTTCGTGTTGAATACCAATGGTATTACCTGTTTCAATTGTCCAGTCGGCAAGAAATACATACCCATCCATAGCAGCTTTAATCGCGGTATTTTTGGGAGCAAGAATATCCACACCATAGTGTGATTTATTGCTGTTGAAACCGGAGCTGATTTCCCCACTAATGGGGCTGACAAAATACAGTTGTTCGATAGGGATTTCCCGAACGGGGCGGGCAGTGGTGGCCTGTCCTTGTTGGGAAATAGCACCAATGCGTTCCAACTCTACTTCGCTGCGCAGCTGTTGGTCGACCTCGGTTAATTCTGGCGAAGGCTGGGTGGCCTCTGCCTGGAGTTTTGCTTGTTGTTCAGCTGATGGTTCGGGAACATCGTCGGCGGTTTCAACGTCTCCTACCAGAACTTTCTGGATATTCTTGGTGTACATCCGCTGTGCTTCCATTTCTTTCTCCAGTTTGTCGAGTTGCCGCGATAAAGCTAATACCTCGGCGGTACTTTCGCCCGAGCCATACCCGGGCAGATATCGTTTAACCGGGGTAAATGCTATGAGTAAGGCGACACTCACCGCAACTACCACGATGATACTACTGATGAGGACGTAAAAGTTAAACATGGTTAGTTTATAGGAACCTACTTCCTCGAAGGTCTCATCATTCATCACCACCAGTCGGTAAGTGTTTTTCAATTGCTCCCGCCAGCGTGCTATTTTTTCCTGTAACAATGCCATCTTACTCATCGTAGCCCTGATTTAGGGGTTGAGGTAACAAATCATCTTTTCCTGCTTTGTATTTGGAGCGTCTCGTGGGGTAAATTCCACCATTTTCTCCGACAAAACGGGCGGGATTTGTTTTTTCTGGTGCCCTAAAATAAATTTGCGATTTGTTAGTTATAAATTCGACCGCTGGGCAAAGGTAAGCCTTTCGCACATGTTTAGCACGGACTCGCTGCTTTTTAACCAATTGTTAGCGTATCGGTGTGCAAAATTCCACGGATTTGAAAAAAATACGCAACGCTCCGCTCCTCTTAACCGCCCTGATGGTGCTTGCTTCTTGTGTGACACAGAAGCGCCAGGACGACCTGTCTCTGCTCGGCAAGCTCTATCATAATACTACAGCGCGTTATAATGGCTATTTCAATGCCAATGAAATAATGATGGCCAGTACGGCGGCCCTCAACGTTCAGCATACCGAAAATTATAACGAACTTCTGCCCGTCTATGGATATATGGCTGCGGATAATCCGCAGGCCCAGGCAGCCGATCTGGATAATGCCATCAAGAAGGTATCCACCGTAGTAGCCCTGCATCGGCGGAGCCACTGGACCGACGATTGCTATCTGCTCGCTGGTCAGGCTTTTTTCTTGAAGAAAGATTATGAATCGGCAGAACAGACCTTCCGGTATCTGGTCGCAGAGTTTAATCCGGATGAGGCGGCTAAAAAGGCAAAAGAAGGAAGCACTGGAAAAGCCGTTTCCGCCAAGGAGCGCAAGACAAATGCGAAAAAGAAAGCCAAGGAACGCGAACGGGCTAAAAAAGAGGCTGAGCGTAAGCGCAAAAAATACAACAAAGAGGTTAAGCGACGCAAGAAGAAAGGAACAAGCAAAAAGGCAAGTCCAGCCAAGCCCAATGCCACCCCGGCCAAAACAGACGCTCCGGCGGAGGCCAAAACCCGCAAGCAACTGAAGGAAGAAGCAGCCAAGGCAAAAGCCGCTGCCGAACCCGAGGAGCCCGGGAATTATTTCCTCAAGCATCGCCCTGTTTTTCAGGAAGGACAACTTTGGCTGGCCCGCACCCTGATTGAACGGGATAACTACGACGCTGCTTTACGCATCCTGGGGCACCTCGAGGAGGATCCGACCACTTTTGATTACGTTAAGAATGATATCTGGCCGGTATTAGCTTATTATCACCTGAAGCGCAAAGAGTATTCAGAGGCTATTGCTCCTCTGCAACGGGCAGTAGAAACAGCACCCAAGCGTGCTGAACGGGCACGTTATGCCTACTTGTTAGCCCAGCTTTATCAACGCACCGGACAAGCACAGGCGGCCTATGCTGCCTTTGAACAGGTGTTGAAATTGAGCCCCTTGTACGACATGGAGTTCAACGCTCGTCTCAATATGGCGCAAAATGCCTGGCTCAGTGGTCAGGGTACCGCAGCACAGGCGATGGCTTCGCTGGACAAGCTCCTTAAGGACGATAAGAATGAGGATTATCGCGACCAAATTTATTATGCCAAGGCGAATATTGCCCTTAAAAATGGGGATCGTCCGGAGGCGATAAACAACCTCCAACTGGCATTACGAGCCAATAAAGGGAATCGCTTCCAGCAGGCCAATTCGTATTATACACTAGGGAACCTTTTCTTCGAAGAAGAAGCTTTTCTGGAGTCCAAAGCATACTATGACAGCACACTGCAGATGATGGCGGAGGATGACCCTCGCTATGCTGCGACAACCCGCCTGCGGGACAATCTTAAAGACATTGCCCAAAACCTGAGCTTTATCGCAGAGCAGGACAGTCTGCTGCGCATTGCGGATTTGACTGATGCCGAAAGATTGCAAAAGGCTACCGCTATCCAGAAAAAACGCGATGAAGAACGCTTAGCCGCGCTGGCTAATCAGGCTATTGAACAAAACCGTCGGGATATCAACAATACTCCGCCGCCCCTGGGCGCTTCCCGCGAACCAGAGAGCACCTTTTTTGCGTACGATGACCGCGCTTTGAAACGTGGTTTCCGGGAGTTTGAGCGCAAGTGGGGCAACCGCACCCTTCAGGATAACTGGCGCCGCTCCAACCAACGCTCCTTTGATGAGTCCGGCTTTGACCCATCGGTGGCAACTAATGATGCCAATCAGCCACCTCAACCGACTAGTGGCGGAGCATTGACCCCCGAAGATGTTCGGGCCATCTTAGGGAACTTCCCCACCACGGATAATGACCGCAAAGTCATGGCGCTGAAGATGGCAGAGGCTTATTTTAAACTCGGTGTGCTTTACCGCGAAAAACTGGAGAATAACCGTAAAGCAGTCGAGGCTTTTACTACCCTAAATGAGCGTTTTCAACCTAATAACCAGGAGTTACAATCGTGGTATTACCTGTATCTGGCGCATACTGACCTGGGAGAGTCCGCTCAAGCACAAGTTTACTACGACAAATTACAGGAGAAATATGCCAACACGGCTTACGCCCGGGTATTGCGTGACCCTTCCTATGCGAAGGAACTAGCCCAGGGCGATCGTTCGCTTAATGCTTATTATGAGGATGCCTATGCCGATTTTCAGGAAGGGAATTATCAGCGTGCTTTTGATAAGGCCGCAAAATCAAAAATAGAATTTGGAGCCGATAATGAACTTGCTCCCCGCTTTGCTTTACTGGCAGCACTCTGTAATGGAAAACTCCAAGGACCTGATGCCTACAAAAATAGTTTACAGGAACTGATCGCCCGCTATCCAAATACGGAAGAACAAAAACGGGCCCGTGAAATATTACGCCTGCTGGGAGACGTGCAAGCGGCTTTGCCCGGAAGAATTCAGGAGGAAGCTCCCGGACAATTCAAAATGGAAGATGACCAGGTACATTACATCATCGTGGCTTTCGATGAACAGGTCAACCTTAATGATGCAAAAATTGCGGTTTCAGACTACAACCGCAAGTATCATTCTCTCGACCGGCTCAATATGACTAACCTGTTCCTGGGAGATCCTGGCGCGAATCGCAAAGCGCTGTTGATTCTTCGGCGTTTTGACAACCGCGCGGGTGCCATGAAGTACTACGAAGGGGTGGAAAAAAATGGTAAGGAATTTATGCCGGATGGGACGCTCTATTCAATCTTTGCTATTAGCCTGAACAATTACCGGGAAATTTTGCGCTCCAAATCGGTGGATGCTTATCAGGCCTTCTTTAAAGCCAACTATTTTTAAGCGCTAGAACAGCTTCTCAGCTTTTAGGGGAAGAAAACCGACATTAAGTTGAGTTACTTCTCTGAATGCATATCTTCTTTCGGGCTTGGGCTAAAGACTACTGTTCGTTGGAATCTTTGGATTCCAGGCGCAGTATTTGCCGGTCTTCAGACCGCGGGGTGGGGATCCCAACGGTACTTGCCTGTACAAAGGCTTCTTCTTTTTTGCTTTGCCCAAAATTTACCCGCCTATGGAGTACTTGCTCACCACAGGCGGGTAAACGGTTACCGCTGTTTGGTGTCTGGTTGCTGGTGCCTGATTTTCAATTTCTCTTCCGCAGCCAGCACGCACCCCATAGTCCCTTAAAAGGGAGCCCCACCTGCGTTTCTCACCCGTCAAAATGGCGGATGCTGAAGGTTGAAATAGCTACTCAGGAATCCGGATTTCGTAGATTTTTCCTTCCCGGCGCGGCAAACGAGAGCTTATGAGCCATGGGTTGTATACTTTGAGCATACGGTAGGGAATTCCCTGCTGTTGGGCAAAATCCCCCAGGTTTTCAATTGAATAATCCACATTCACCACCCGGTATTTATCCAGGGTAATGTAAGGCTGTGTTTCCTGGAGATCAAAGCCGAAGTCGGCAGGTTTGTCTAAAATAGCTTTGATGGCAAATAAACGGAATACATAGCGGGAGGTTTCTTCATTCAGATTAAGGTCGAAATAGGAAGTACCACGTTGCTCACTCAGGTCGCGGGCCAGTTTGGTTTCTCCCAGATTATAGGCTGCCGCTGCTAGTGTCCATGAGCCAAATCTTCCCTGCAAGTGTTTAAGGTACTTGCAGGCTGCTTCAGTGGATTTTTCCGGGTGGTAACGTTCATCTACATCCGCGGATATCTCCAGGCCGTAAAACTCGGCCACCGTTTTCATCAATTGCCACAAACCCCGGGCGCCGGCGGGTGAAACGGCATTGGAAAGGGTACTTTCGGCTACGGCCAGGTACTTGAAATCAACGGGAATGTTATAGCGGTTGAGCGCTTTTTCAAAATAAGGGAAAAAGCGGGTGGTTCGCTGCATCGCCAGCAGGGTTGAGGAATGTTGGTACGCTGTCGCCAAAAGTTCCCGCTCCAGGCGCTCGCGAACGTCGAAATTGTCCATGGGTAAGGATTCCCCGGCAAACGTAAAAGGTCGATTGAGGTTGACCGGACGAATGCGCTGCGGTAACTGGTCAGTTGCTGCCCGGGAATTTGCAGTATTTCCGGAATCCGCACTCCCCCCTGAACTTACGTAAGAGGTAAGTAATGCAATAGTACAGGCGGCGGCTACCAGCGCCGTATAAGTATGCCAACCTTTTAACATAAGTCTGCTTTTTGCTGCTGTAATCCATTAAAGGTAGTCAGGGGGAATATTCACTAATGACGAATACTGCTTAGTGCCCCCGAGGAGTGAATTTTCGTTCACCAGGCAAAAGCCTAATGATACAGGTTCACTACTCTTTTAAAGATACGAAAAACCGTTTAACCCTGCAGCGGGCTGGTTTTGTCCTTTGGTTTCTTGTAAATGGGTACCGTAGAGCAGGGCTCGCCATACATGATGCTGATGGCATAGGGTTGCAACAACCGGGTAAGTTCGACATAGGCAGCCGGAGGCACCGGATGATGACTACAGCCCTTGATTACAATGCGCTGACCGGCATAGGCCTGGGGGTCAAAACGTTGCAGGGCCCGCAGAAAAGCGGCCTGGTAGTAGGTGTCCTTATTGCCCTGAAAGATATCAGCGGCATAGGGAGCGGCATAAGTGGCTACCAGCATGTAGGCCCAAACCGGAATAATAGCATCCGTTGAACAATGAACCAGCAGGATTTTTCCGGAATACTGCTGCCAATCATGCCCTTTGAGCGCTTCCCGGAAATCCTTCTCCTTGAGGATTAATTCCATGAAAAGGTAATCCTTCAGGTCAAATACGGCAACATCTCCAGCCGGGTAAAAATCTTCCAGGTTGAGCGTGATTAAGCCACTTTGGGCTACGCGGTTTACCAGTGGGCTGTCTTCACTCATCGTTATTCGTTTTCCTCGTCAGCAATTTCTTCAATAGATTCCTGATCGCCAATGGCATTTTCAGGTTCTTTAAACTCTTTGGGTTGGGGTAAGTCACGCAGACTCTTTAACCCAAAGTAGTTCATAAACTTTTCGGCAGTGCCATATAACAGGGGCCTGCCAGGCCCATCACTGCGACCCATAATAGAAACAAGTTCTTTTTCTAATAGTTTCTGCAGGGCGTAATCGCAATTCACGCCGCGGATACGTTCGAGTTCGGTTTTGGAAACGGGCTGTTTGTAGGCAATAATCGCAAGGGTCTCGAGTGCGGTACGGGAAAGACGCTTACGCGTTTTTTGGCGGAGCAATGTACCCACGGAATGGTGATAAGCCCCTTTGGTCAGAAACTGAAACCCCTCGGCTACTTCAATGATCTCAAAGGCATACTGAGGGTCCTGATAACGGTCCTGTAATTGTTGAATGGCTTTCCGCAATTCTTCGTGAGGGAACTCCAGTCCGAAGGCTTCCTCCAGAACGCTTTGCAGCTCGTCCAGGCTCAGCGGGCTGTCGGCGGTAAAGATGAGGCTTTCGATATGTTGCGCGAGGTATTCCAAGGTCTTTTTATTCACAAAAGTAAAACGGTTCTTTGACAAATCCTGTGATTTAAAGTCAAGTCGAAAAGAAAATCAACGCTCCCTTGCTCCTGCGCTAAAGCTACGGCGGCACGCGGATGGTCACTCTTGCTTTCCTTTTCGACTTGACCAAGAAATTTGTCAAAGAAGGAGTAAAACTTTTCAGGTATCCCCCAACAACCTGCGCAGAACAGCGATCAGAAGCACCAATACCAACATCCCTGCAAGGTACCAGCCTACCCAGCGCCAATGCTGGCGCTCCTCCCTGGCTTCTTCCTGGCGCCGCTGGTTACCAGGGGTGTTCGCTTCCTGGTTGATCGTGCATTGGTAGGATAGCTGGTCAATCCCTTGTTGGATATGGATTTCACATAACTCATCATCAATCATCAGGGAATATTGCTTAGGCGCTTTTACCTGAAAATCAATGAGCACCACCTGGTTGTTAAGGTGAACTACGACATGCCCCGACTCGGATCCGTGGTACAACCCGATGAGATGCTGTCGGCCAGAACCAGTGGTCATTTGCCAATAATGTTGTGCCAATGGAGTTGAGGTAAAAAGGATTACTAATTTGGTCAAGGTACAACCCTTTGGGGATATTTGTCAAGGGGAACCCCCTCGCTTTGCCTTCGGGGTCTCGGGTTTGGGGGCTGATGACTTAGCATTCCTGGAGATCCCCGCAGGCAGGCGAACCGGCGTGGTGCGACCGTCATCCTCTCAATGCAGTAATCGATGGTTGCTTAAAGAATCTAGTTGATGTTATCCTGCCGAGGTTGACCTTTCCGGTTGTACTCGTTTTTCCAGTCGCTCGGCGCGTATTTTTCGCGCAACTGGATCCCAGAAGGGGTGTATACCCTGTAAAAAGAATAAATCCCCGGTATATTACCCGGGGAAAACAAAGAGTTGTAATTTCCGGAAACCCAAAGCCATGGCAATGCAGCAACATATTCAAATGATTTCAAAGTACTTGGATTCAGCTTTGGCTGAAAAAGGGTGGGAGAAAATAGCTGAAACCCTGCAAGAAGTACATTTTAAAGAAGGGGATACGCCTATCAGGGAAGGTTATTACCACAATTATGCTTATATCATTTTACAAGGAGGAGCAAGGAGTTATTATTGGAAAGATGATAAAGAAGTAATTACCTGGTTTGCTTTCGAAAATGATGTGGTTGCCTCCCTACAGAACTACAATAATAAGCCAGCTCTCGAAACAGTATCTTTTCTGGAGAACAGCCATTGCCTGAAGATCGACCTGCACAAACTTCATTCTTTTTCCCAAACGGATATTGCTACCTGCCACCTGATCAATACTATTTTCGAGGAGCACATTACGTTTTTGGAAGAGCGGTTGAGGCTTCTTCAGCATAATGCAGGAATTGAACGCTATTTATACATTCTCGAAAAGGAGCCAGCTTTATTAAACCGGATTCCGCTTACTTATCTGGCATCTTATCTTGGAATTACCCGGGAAACGCTTAGTCGGTTAAGAGCTAGAATCACTTTTTGACATATGTCAAACTGGGGTAAGCAAATGCCCTTTTTCTTTGTATCAAAACACAGAAAACGATGCAAAGAAAGGAGTTTATCAAGTTATCGGGTTTAGGGCTGTTATCCTTGCCCTTTCACTCTTTTGGCCTGATTGGCAGCTCTAACGAAGCAATAGCAGATGTGGCCATCGTAGGGGCTGGGTTAAGTGGATTGACGGCCGCCAGGGAACTTGCTAAAGCTGGGAAGAAAGTTATCATCCTGGAAGCCCTGGACAGGGTAGGGGGAAGAACCTGGAGCCAGCCTATAAGCCAGGATGCTTTTATCGATGTGGGTGGACAATGGATTGGAACTGGTCATGACAGTATGTATAAATTAGCTGCAGAAGCCGGCATAAGTACTTTTCCTACCTATGCCAGCGGAATGGACCTTTGGCAGCAAAAAGGCAAAGTGAAGGCCTACCGGGGAGACACTCCCCCGATGGGTTTGTTTGCCCTGCTGAGCGCCAATTCGAATATGAACCGGTTCGACCGGCTGGCCACTAGTATTGATCCTACGCAGCCATGGGGAGCAGAGCAGGCTGTGTTCATGGATAAACTTAGTCTGGGTGAGTGGATTGATCAGCATGTCCATAATGCTAAAGCCCGGATGTTGATCAAGCGGGTAGCCGAAGGTGAGTTATGTTTCTCCACCTATGAGGTGTCACTGCTCCAGGCCCTGTCGAGCGCAAGGGCAACGGGTTCTTTAAAACAAGCGGAAAGCGTAACAGACGGTGCTCTAAAAGACCGGCTGCAGGGTGGAGCACAAGCCATCAGTAACTACTTATACCAACAACTTAAATCATCCGTAAAACTAAACTGCCCAGTCACGGTTGTGGAACAAACCCAGGAGGGGGTGAAGTTGGGAAATCCGTCATTCGCTATTACCGCTTCTAAGGTAATCATTACCGCTCCGCTGCCCACCGTGAAAAATATTCAGTTCACACCGGCGCTTCCCGCTGAAAAACGGATATTGATTGATAACATGAAGATGGGTACCGTTTTGAAGTGCCATGCGGTTTATGAGGAACCCTTTTGGCGAAAAGAGGGCTTGAGCGGAAACAGTTTTTCTTTAGATGAAGTGGTCGAACTTACCGTCGACAATTCTTGTCCTCAATCCCCTTTCGGCATTCTTGCCTCGCTCATTCATGCCGACCGGGCCGAATATCTACTGGGGTTAACCCCGGAAGACCGCAAGCAGAAAATTTTGGCTGCGTATGCTACCCGTTTTGGCTCCCGCGCCCGGAACCCACTGTATTTTCATGATTATTCCTTTACGACCAATGCTTGGATTGGCGGAGCATACACCGGATTTTTTGCCGCAGGTATTTATTCCCAGTTCGGTCCGTTTTTGCAAAAACCGACGGGCAATATACATTGGGCGGGCACGGAAACATCTGTGCATTACAAAGGTTTTATGGAAGGTGCTGTCCGTTCAGGGTACCGGGTGGCCGAAGAAATTCTTATGTTGGATAGCTAAGGTGGCCTAATCCTGGAGGCTGAGGGAACGTACCATTGCTTGTCGAAGGGTGCAGCACCGGGGAGGGTGACCGAAGTATGAACGGAAGCGGCGCTGGTTTTCCCCTGTTTCGGAGAGGTGTTGCTTTCGCAGAGGTTTTGATTATCACCTGATCATGAATATCCAAACACGCGCTAAAAGTTACCGGGCTTCCCCAATATCACCCAAAAGTATGAGAGGTTTACCTGCCCCGAAGTTTTATATTGCCGTTGAAGCTTTTGCGATAACTCCTTCAGGCGAAGTGGGGCTGACGTCCTGGTTAGCATCCACCCGGCGGATTTTGTTAATACCGGACCTTTGCTGCCGGTTGTGCCAACGCGAATTGGCCGAACCCTATTAACTGCCGTTACAGCCTGCTTACCGGTTTCGCTATTATTTTTTTTATCCAAAATCAATTGTAATGATGTTGAAATGGTCAAATCTGGCATTGACAGTTTTTTGTTTTTTTGCCTTTGCGGTACTCCTTCCTGCTCAGAAACCTGGTTCCGGAAAACCCAAAACCCGTAAAGTACAGTATCCCCAAACCGGACGCAATTATAATGATACTATAATGCCATTAAAGGAGGGTGGCCTGCCAACCCAGTCGACGTCTGGGAATGCCCGGAAAATGCAACGCCCTCAAACCAGACGAATCGTTGAAGATACTGTATTGGTAAAAAGTAACCCCAGAACGGGTGGTTTACAGCCCCAGTCAGCACGGGGAAATGCCCAGAATGTCTCGAACACGCCGGGTTCGAATGATAAAACGAGCAAAGTTTCCGGAAATCAATCCGGCACTTCCCAGGGAAAATCCATTAACCGACCGCCAATGCGCAATGGGGAAATGAAAACCGGCCAAAGTCAGCGCAAGAAAGGCTCCCAGGGTGTTCGTGGGCGCAACGCAGGCGGAGGTAAAGCGGGTAATGGCGTAAAGCGGAGGAGTAATTAGGGCTTTGCCTAGGTTGAAATTAAGGGCAGCGAATAGGGTTACTAAACTTTCAAAGTTTAGTAACCCTATTCGCGCAGAAGGGGCAAAGGGGGATCTTACTACTCGTACACTTCAACGACTAATTCAATTTCCACCGCCTGGCCTCTTGGCAGCGATGCTACGCCTACGGCCGCACGGGCATGTTTGCCCCTTTCGCCAAATACTTCTACCATTAAATCAGAAAAACCATTGATTACTTTAGGCTGCTCAATGAATGAAGGGTCGCAATTGACCATCCCCAAAACTTTTACAATCCGTTTTACTTTTCTCAAATCGCCCAGCATGGCTTTCAAGACAGCCAGCTGATTAATGGCCGTTAGGCGAGCACCTTCGTAGCCTTTTTCAATAGAAACATCCTGCCCCAGCTTGCCTGTAATTTCGGTGCCATCAGCATAGCGGGGGCCCTTGCCTGCGAGGAAAATGAGATTCCCTGCCCGAACACCATTGACATAATTGGCAACGGGCTGCGGCGGAGTCGGTAAGGTGATATTTAATGCTTTCAACTTCGCTTCCGGGTCGTAGCCTGCTTCGGGTTTGGATTGTTGAACAACACACCCGATTATTGCCAGGACAACTAACAACAGGGTTAATAACGGACGATAATTGTTTTTCATGATTTTATATTTTTTGCAAAATGAATTTGAATGCCTGTCCGGAAGGTTAAATTATCCGCATAGCCTAGTTAAAGTACTTGATGCCCATTGAGTTGTACAATTCCTTGGCATAATAAAGGTTTCCTGCCTTCATAGTCCATACGGTTTTTCGTATGTCGCTGATGTCCTGTAAGGGATTGCCATCAATTAAAATAAGGTCTGCCTGCTTACCAACTTCAATGGAGCCAACGGTTTTTGCTACACCCGTGATTTCCGCTGAATTAATCGTCGCCAGCTTTAGTACTTCGGCGGCAGGGATACCCGCCTTTACATAGAGTTCAAGTTCCCGATGGTATAAAAAGCCGGGTAAGCCGTCTGTTCCCGGGACGATGGCTACGCCTTTTTGGAATAAATCAGCAACGACGGCCAGCATTTTTGCAAAGCTTTGCTCATATCTGGAGCTTTGTTCACCTTCTTTCGAAAGTCCTCCGGAATAAAAGCTACGCTGTTCAATGATTGGGAATCTGTTGGCAATTTTATCATAGGTAGGACTGAGTTCGCCAGTCTGCGCAATAAACATATTTTCAAAAATGGCTACGGTAGGGTCAACAAGAATATTTTTTTGCCGTAAAAGGTCGACAAATGCTAAATACTCCTTTGAACGGAGATCGAGGTCAGCACCATGCTGGGCCGGCATGGTAAATCGCAGGGGTGTTCGGGTATCGATGGTGTCGGGTAAAAAATTAAGAAACAACATGTTGATATGCTGAATCTCATTATAGCCCTGGTTGATAGCCTGCGTCGCCGTCATATAGGCTGGAATATGTCCGCTTACCCGCATACCCAGTTGATGTGCTTTATCCGCTAAGGGGAGCACCCATTCTGGTTTAATGGAGCTGTACAATTTGATTTGCTGATACCCCAGGTTTTTGTAATCCTGAATCTCGGCCAATCCCTCCTCCAGATTTTCAATCACATTTCGTTGATTGGCAAAAGGCCCCGGGCCATCAATAATGCCGCAGTAGGTGACAATATGAGGCCCCAGAATCTCATTGCGGTCAAATTGGGCGGCCAAATCCTTCAATTGTTTATTATTAGCCAAGTCCCGCACGGAAGTAACCCCTCCTGCCAGGTGTAATATCCCGCGGAATTTGTCATTGTGGGTATGCATGTCGAACATGCCGGGCATGAGCGTTTTTCCCGCTCCATCCAGTATGGTGGCTGTTTGTTCTATTGGTTTTTCCCCGCTGGGATGAATTGACTTGATCGTTTTGCCTTCCACAAATACATCCTGATTCAAAAGTAAAGTGCCTTGGGCGGTAAATACATTCACCCGTTGAATGGCAACCTTGTCGAGCTGATGCGTTAATGTTTTGGCAATCTCTTTGAGGCTCTCATCTTCAATACTATCCTGCAAGGCTTTCATTTCAGGGCGCAGGGGGCTCAGCTCTTTTCTGATAATATGCAGGTTGCCGGCAATTTTACCAATCATCTGGTCACCCTTCATCCACACATACGTAGGATCCAGGTCCAATCCTTTCATGGCCAAGAGCTCAACCTGCGTGCCTTCAGATAGCTGTAGAGGGATTTTTTTTGAGAGCTCGACTTCGCCTTCCGGATATAAAGCAATTTTTCCGGTGTTAGATTTTAATAGGAGCTGGGCGAGAATTTCGTAGACAGCTGGAGATCCATCATACCGAAAATACAGTTGATCCCCTTTAAAATCACCACTGGCTGTTCCCATTACGTTTTTGCTTAATGCAGAGGTCTTGTTGCTTGAGAATTGCTCATCAACGGGGACTTTTAAATAGTTGACTCCAGTGATGGTTTGCTTGACAATGAAACTTTGCTCATTGAGCGTTATTTCTTCCGTGTAAGCAG
>JACJXV010000014.1 GCA_020636445.1 Lewinellaceae bacterium
TTTTTCTGGACATTGGTTTCGTAAAAGTCATTGGCAAAGGAAACAAAGAGCGGGTTATCCCGATTGGCGATGAGGCCAGCAAGCATATTCAACTTTACCTTGCCGGCGTTCGCTGTCATTTACCTCAAATTCATCCTGCCGCTGAAAACATTCTCTTTCTCAACCGCCGCGGCCGTCGCCTAAGCCGCGTGATGGTTTTCCTGATTGTCAAAGAGGCTGCGGCTGCGGCGGGTATTCAAAAGAACGTCAGCCCGCATACGCTACGGCACTCCTTTGCCACACACCTCATTGAGGGAGGCGCCGATCTCAAAGCTGTTCAGGATATGCTGGGTCACGAATCCATTTTGACCACTGAGATTTACACGCATCTCGACAAAGAATACCTGCGGGAAACCATTACGCGTTTCCATCCCAGAAACAATAATTCCTGGCAGGACGAAGAATAATCCCCATGTGCTGCAGTTTCTGCGCCTGGCATTTGCCGCATCGGGCATCCTGGCTATCTTTGGGGAGAAATTACCTGTTACATGCGCTATTACATCCCTGGATTGGGTTTGCTTTTGCTCTGGCTGGCGGCATCCTGTGCCTCCCCTGTTGCCCCCGTAGGCGGCCCGCGCGATGAAACGCCCCCTCGAATCGACTCCAGTGCCAGTACGGCAAACCTGCAAACCAACTTCCAGAAACAGACCATTACCCTCACCTTTGATGAATGGATCACGCTGGAGGATGTTTTCAACCAGGTAGTCATTTCTCCACCGCTGCAGTATCGCCCGGAAATTAAGTTGCGCCGGCGAAGTGTCGTCGTACAATTTGATGAGCGGGAAGAGCTTCGCGAAAACGTAACCTATACCATTAATTTCGGCCAGGCCGTCAAAGACCTGAACGAAAAAAATCCGGCCGAAGATCTGCGCTTTGTATTCTCCACGGGCCCTTACCTGGATTCCCTTTCCATAAGTGGTCAGGTGATTGACGTAGCAACGGGTAAACCTGCAGAAAAAATTCGCGTGATGTTGTACGATAATCCGGCCGACAGCGTCGTCCGAAAGGATCGTCCGCTCTACCTAGCCATCACCGATAAAGGAGGAAACTTCAGCATCAAAAACCTGCGGGAAGGTCGCTTTAAGATCTTTGCCTTAGATGATATTAATTTTAATTATCGCTACGACCTCCCCAACGAACGTATCGCCTTTATCGACACCTTGCTCGCAATCGAACCCGATAAAGAACTGCAACCTGTTTTACAACTATTTACTACACTCCCTCCCCTGCGCCTGGTAGAAACGGAACAAAAAGCTTATGGGCTAATCAAATTAACCTTCAATCAGCCGCCGGATAGCGTTCGCCTGGCGGTAGACCCTGCCCCACCTGCCTGGGCCCATGAGCAAAAAGGCGACACACTACTGGTTTGGTATAACGACACAGCATCCATTCCGGCCTGGAAAATATACCCTTCCCTGGATACAGTAACACTCGATACGATCGGCGTTCGGTATTATCCCCAGGCAACTTTCCTGGAGGAAGCCGAACTACAGTTAGTCCAGGGGCCCCGACCAGGGCAACCTACCAGCATTAACCCCGACCGGCCTCTCCGCTTCGTGTTCAATCACCCCGTTACCGCCATAGACACCTCGCTGATCCGCTTGTTAGCAGACTCCATCATGACCCCCGTGCCGGTCACCTTTATACCCGATTCTGCACTCACACGAGCTATTTTCCTGAATCATGCCTGGCAACCCGGAATACCCTATCAATTGAATATCCTGCCAGGGGCTATCCGGGATCTTTATGGCTTGACGACCGATTCGTTGACACTGAACCTGCGTCCGGCACTCCGGAATACCTTCGGGAATGTCCAATTTAGTTTTAATAACCTTGATTCTGCCAAAGCTTATGTGATTGAGGTACTGGACCCTAATCAGGCAAAAATAATCACCTATCGGTACCACCTGGTGGGTAGTGCCTCGGCAGAGATAAAAGCACTGAGCCCAGGTAAATATACCCTGCGCATTACCGAAGACCGCAACGGTAACGGTCGCTGGGATAGTGGCAACTACGACCTGCTTCAACAACCGGAGCGATTGGCCACTTACTCCCTGGAAGAGCTCCGGGCCAATTGGGATCTCGAAGCAGAAATAGATATTGGAGCTCTCTTCAAAGGCGGTCCGGTTGTACCCTCCGAGCCTGTTCCGCCAGCGGGGCAACGGCCAAATCGCAACTAATCAACCCCGTGCATTTTTCGTGTTTTTGAATTATCTTGTATACCCCTATATAGGGGGTTGATATCTATAAACCCAAGTCGACTTACCATGGAAAAAACATATAAAAATTGCCAAAGCTGCGGCATGCCCCTTAAAATGGACCCGCATGATGGTGGCACCAACGCCGATGGAACGCATAGTACCATGTATTGTAGCTATTGCTATGAAAATGGTGCGTTTAAACAACCGGATTGGACGGCAGAACAAATGCAGGCTTTCTCAGCCCAACAACTGCAAAAAATGGGCTACCCCGGGTTCCTCGCACGCTTTTTTTCCAAGGGTATCCCCAAATTGGAACGCTGGCAAAAAAACAACCGCTCCTGGTAGCAACCCTCTTTCGGAATCCCTTTTCCCCGAAGCAGGAGTAAGCCAGGGTTTGGACTTGCTCCGATTAGCTGGTTTAGGGTCCTAAGTCGCTATCATACCTTATTCCTTTACGGAACTCGCTACACTCGTGGTCTCTAGAGTGTTGGTTTATAAAGTTTATGCTGCTTCGCTTAGTTTATACGAGGTTTATATTTCGTAAGCACCTGGAATAAATAGCTAACGCGCCAACTCCCAATGCGCCAACGTGCTGGTTTATGAAGTTTATGCCGCTTCGCTCGGTTTATACGAGGTTTATACGAGGTTTATATTTCGTAAGCACCTGGAATAAATAGCTAACGCGCCAACTCCCAATGCGCCAACGTGCTGGTTTATAAAGTTTATGCCGCTTCGCTCGGTTTATACGAGGTTTATATTTCGTAAGCACCTGGAATAAATAGCTAATGCGCCAACTCCCAATGCGCCAACGTGCTGGTTTATGAAGTTTATGCCGCTTCGCTCGGTTTATACGAGGTTTATATTTCGTAAGCACCTGGAATAAATAGCTAATGCGCCAACTCCCAATGCGCCAACGTGCTGGTTTATGAAGTTTATGCCGCTTCGCTCGGTTTATACGAGGTTTATATTTCGTAAGCACCTGGAATAAATAGCTAACGCGCCAACTCCCAATGCGCCAACGTGCTGGTTTATGAAGTTTATACCGCTAGCTATAAAGAGGTAGATAACCCAGATACCAGCTATTCGCTCTTTTTTCAACGCAATCAGATCCCCGCAACAGCCGCTTTTTCGCGTTAAGTGTTAACGCCCTTACTGATTACAATGCCTAACGCCATGTCTTTAACTGTTTTTTTAGTCTAATAACTAAAAAATTAGTTAAAAAGTCATATTGCCTCTTGCATAACTAAAAACTTAGTTATAGGTTTGTAATGCATTGAAAACACCAATACATGAAACAACTGACTAAGGCCGAAGAGGAGATTATGCAAATCATCTGGGAACTGGGCCCCAGCACAGTAGGCCAAATCCGCGATTATATTGAGGTGCAAATGAAGCAGGTTCGCCCGCCCCATAGCACCATTTCGACCATGGTCCGCATCCTGGAAGAGAAAGGCTTTCTCGACCACAAGGCCTACGGGCGGACGCATGAGTACTTTCCACTGGTGAGTAAAGAGCACTACAGCAAACAAACCATCCACAAATTTGTGGAAGACTACTTCGAAGGAAGCGCCAATCGGCTGGTTTCTTTCCTGGTTAAAGAGAAGGACTTAAACCTTAAGGACCTCACCGAATTACTGAATAAGCTCGAAGAAGAATAAAGCAGGAGATACGGATTTACGCACCTGCTATACTTTAGGCAAAACAGCACTAACACCATGATTAGCTACATCATTCAGGTTGCCGTTTGCTGGGGATTATTCTACCTGGCGTATACCCTCTTACTGCGGCCAACCACCTTTTTCCGGCTTAATCGTTTTTATCTCCTTGGCACCCTTTTGCTGGGGTTAATCTTACCCGTTTTGCCCTGGCCTACTGCCTGGCTTTGGTCAACGCATTTACCGAAATCACCCGACTATTACCTACTGCCCCTGCTGGAGTTCCAGGGCGGAGAAGCGGCCACCTTACCGGAAATTACGGTTACCCCCGAAGCGGGATTGGCTGCGCCTCTTCCCTGGCGCCAGTGGCTCACCCTTGGATTTTACGGCCTGGGGCTTCTTTTCGGCCTGGCCCGCTTGGGGTACGGCCTTTGGCAACTGCGCCGGTGGTACCAAACCGGGCAAGCGGAGGAATTGCATTCGTTTTGCCTGGTTCGGCATGACCAGGTGGATCAGCCCTTTTCTTTTTTCCGTTGGCTGTTCTGGCCCCGTCATCTGCAGGTATCCGAAGAGGAAAGCCATCAGATCATGGAGCACGAATCGGCCCATATCCGGCAATGGCACAGCCTTGATTTGTTTATCGCGGAGGTCATCCGGATTGTATTTTGGTTTAACCCACTGGTTTGGTTGTACGGGAAAGCCCTGCGCAATGTGCATGAATACCTGGCGGATGCGGCGGTGCTTCGGCAGGCCAACCGAAAAGTTTATGGTCACCTGCTCGTCCGGCAAGCCTTACTGGGCTCCAACCATACCCTGGTACATAATTTTTCACCCGCTCAATTAAAAAAACGAATTACCATGATGACAAAACGAAAAACCCAACGGATCGCCCTGTGGCGGTATTTTTTACTCACCCCCCTTCCTATTCTTTTGGCCTCTTTTTTAGCCACTCAACCAACATCCGGCACGGACTATCTGCCAACGACCAGCACAGTGGTGGATTCTATCCCCAAAACACTGGAGGTTATGCCTCTTTTTGCCCCGGAAGCCTGTTTGGATCTTACGGAAGCGAAAGCACGTGAAAAATGTAGCTTCCAACAACTAATCAGCTTTGTGGGCCAGAACCTGAAGTATCCACAAGTAGCCAAAGAGAACGGCATTGAAGGTAACGTCGTCATTAACTTTGTGGTGGATGCTTCCGGCCAGATAACGCGCGCTAAAATCATCAAAGACATTGGCGGCGGCTGCGGAGAGGAGGCTTTACGGGTAGTACAGAGTATGCCTGCCTGGCAACCGGGACGTAATGGCACAGAAGCTGCTCCGGTGGAAATGAACTTGCCCATCGCATTCCGGCTCCCCAAGCCCGAGGAGAAAAAGGAGGAAGATAAAAGGGGGGCATATGCATCAGAAGAAGTACTCCAGGTAGCCGAAGAGATGCCGGTATTTGCTCCTGAAGAATGCAGGGAAATGGCGGATAATAACGACCGCTTCCAGTGCGGCTTAAAACACCTTGTTCAGTACATTGGTCAACAACTCCGTTATCCTGCGGCTGCAAAAGAAAACAATCTTCAAGGAACCGTAGTCGTTGGGTTCATTATTGATTCTCAGGGTCGGGTCAAGGAAGCTAAAATTGTCAGAGACATTGGTGCTGGTTGTGGTGAAGAAGCCCTGCGAGTCATCCGGGAAATGCCCGTTTGGCAGCCCGGCAGGCAGGCTGGAAAAGCCGTAAGTGTAGAATTGAAGCTCCCTATTCGCTTCCAGTTACCAGCTACTCCGGAAGAAATCCAAGCCAAGAAAGCTCAGGCCGAAGCAAGTGATGAAATCTTTACTGTAGTGGAAAAAATGCCAACGTATGGTACGGATTGCAACAACGAAATGGACCCCGAAAAGCGGCAAAACTGCTCCAATCAGGCACTCTTCGGCCATATCCTTAAGAACATGCGCTATCCGGAAACGGCCCGCAAGGATAGCTTGGAAGGCACCGTGATCGTTGAATTCGTTGTCGACAAGCAAGGCTATGTCAGTCAAAGCAAGATTCTGAAGGATATTGGCGGCGGCTGTGGCGAAGAAGTCCTGCGGGTAGTCAACAGCATGGCTCGCTGGAATCCCGGTGAACAACGCGGACGCAACGTCAATGTTCAGTTTCGCCTGCCCGTCCGTTTTAAGCTAGCGGATGGAATGGCTACAGCCAAAGTAAGCAAACCTGCTCCTGCGGGCACATCTACCCTGGCAGTTTCTGACTTCCAGCTAAGTCCTAACCCGGGAAGTGGAATATTTCAATTACGGTTCCAGGCAGCAGCGTCCACAACCACGGTACGCGTATACAGCGCCCAGGGAAAAGAAATATTTACCCGGCAACTGGAGCCTGGCAACGGCCGGTTCGCAACCGAGTTAAACCTGAACAGTCAACCTGCCGGGACTTACCTGGTACAAATCAGCCAGGAAAACCAAGTTCTGGTAAAACAACTGATTGTTCAGTAAGGATGATCTTTACAAAGGTGGATTCGTCGTATCCCGCCGGAAAGTCTTGCCGGAAAACGACTATCTCCAATAGCTAACAAAGAGAAACCCATTGACCTATCCCTGGCCTAATTACCAGGAATGTGTCAATGGGTTTTTCGTTGACGGGTAACCCCGAAAGCAGTACCCCTGCGCAAGAGAGGCTAATGGTTGCTATTATTCTTCAGCAGCTGGGCCTTCCGCGGCTGCTTCGGCAGCGTTGATTTGCTCCATTTCCTTATCAATAAAATACAGGCTGCGCTCGCCATTGCCAATCAGCTTTATGCGATCGAGAATGGTGCGCATAAGCGCCTCCTCTTCCCGCTGTTCAGCCACGTACCATTGCAGGAAATTGAGGGTGGTATGGTCTTTTTCTTCGTAGCTTAAGGCTACCAGGTCATGAATAGCCCGGGTAACTTTTTGCTCGTGCTGGTACACCTGCTCAAACATCTCCCGCACCGAATTGAAAAAGTGGGGCGGTTCCGGAATACTGGGTGACAATGCATGGCCGTCCATCTCATTGAGGTAGCGAAAAAGCCGGAGCATATGCTGCCGTTCCTCTTCACTTTGCCGGTACATGAACTTGGCTGATCCCTCCAGTCCCTCCTTTTCACACCAGGAAGCCATAGAGAGGTACAATAAAGAGGCATATCCTTCGAGCGCTATTTGTTTATTGAGCGCTTGTTCCATTGTTGGGGTAATCATTGAGAAAAATTTACTTGATGAATCCAAAATTATGTGTAATGCTATTTATGTTGAGAAAATCTCAATCCAAATGGTCCGCATTTACGTTGCGAAGCATATAACTACAAAGCTAACAATTTTGGCCCAGGAAGGATCACTGCCCCCCCATGAACCTTCAGGACAAACCCGTGTTTTTCCTGTATGAAAAAACGTTTAGTGGAGCATTCTTTACGTCCCGAGGACATTGACCGGATCATTGAGATGGCCTGGGAAGATCGCACCCCTTTCGAAGCTATTGAGGTCCAGTTTGGCTTAAAGGAAGCTGATGTTATTCGGCTTATGCAGCAGGAAATGCACCCTCGTAACTGGAAAAAATGGCGGGCCCGGGTACAAGGCCGAACCACCAAACATCAGCAGCTACGGCAAGATGATGTCCTGCGCTTCAAATCCCGTATGCAGCGCACCATTAGTGGAAACCGCAAGTCGAAGTAGGTTCCACTTTAGCCTTTTAAAGCTCATTCCGGCAAGAAAAGCCTGAGCTTTGACTATCAAAAGGTCTGGATTTTACGCAAAAACCTATCTTAAACCAAGATTTCTCTGTTGCTGTACATATGTAATGAGGTTCCGCTTATATCATCCCGGCGGTCTGATCGAGTTGGAATAAATTACCTGTTTTATGGAAGGTTTAGGATTAGGAAACTTAAAAAGTTTCCTAATCCTAAACCCGCCGAAGCCTGGCACAGGCGGACCGGCCGACTAGGTTCGGGCACTGCCAGCTGCATACTGCCGACTGATTTTTTACCCCGACGCAGTCGAGGCTAATTTCCTTCACCCACCGAAGCTCAGCGTAGGTGGGTCGCTTCACTCTTCACTCCTCACCCTTCACTCACCTAGTGACTATCGCCAACCAGCAATTTCTTATTTAACACAACACCACATCTTCCAACTACGGCAGCAAATACACAATAGCAAAGGACAACACGGCCAATACCAATCCATACATAAAAACGCCGTAACAGATCCGCAGGTAGCGATATTTAAGTGCCAATACCTTGCCCAGGTAGTAAAGGTCGCGAGTCATGGCACTATAGAGAAAGTCGCTATCCTTGATCATCTCCATCATGCCGAAGTGAAACTCCTCGACATTCATGTTGTAAAAATTACCAAAGAACAGCAAGTTGGCTCGTTTTTCCGCAATATCTTCAGGAGTAACTTCCCCTTTCGTCACCTTGGGCCGGGTGGACAGGATAGCAAACACCAGTGCGGTAAGACAGACCACCAGGAGAATAAACGTGGGAATAATCAGGCGTGGAAAATCACCAAACTTAGGCACCAGGCTGGATACCACAATCGAAATAATAATGGCATTGATGCTGAGCATGATATTCGCCTTATTATCAGCAATTGAACTTAGGTTGACATGCGTGCGGTAGGTAGTGCGAAACATCGTTTCCACCCCCCTGCCCAGGTTAATCTGCTTAAGCTCGACCAGGCTTTTTTCTTTTTTCTTCTTCTTCTTTTTCTGTATCACCAATGCCTCTTCCCCCGGCTGCATCCGGTGTTGATACTTTCGCAGTTGCTTGATATTCTTTTGCTTACCAGCATAGTATAGCTGGCGGGCTACCTCCGTATGATATTGGTGATTGGTGATAAATTCCAACTCAAATTGTACCCAGTCTTCCTCCGGCATAAAATTTTTCCTGGTCATGAGCAGCTCCTGCCTCACCCGGCTACAGCGATCCCAATATAGCTCCGTACCTAAATGGCTGTAATCAGCATCCCGGATAAGCATTTCCAGCAAATCCTGTGGCTCATGGTCCACTTTAGTAGCTTCAATCAGGCGTTCTACAGTTTGTATTAGCTCTTCCGGATATTGCTGTTGCTCCAAAAATGCACGCGCATAATTCTTGGAGCGATCCTCATGTCCGGCAGCACCCTGATCATAACCAGTATCGTGGAAAAGTGCCGTTAGTTCCAAAAGCTCTGCTTCCTGGTGCCCCACCGGTACTCCGGTGCTCAGGCGGCGAGTAGCCTCCAAAACATCAAGCGCATGCTGGAAGTTGTGAAACAGAAAGCGATCATCTACGTGTTCGTGGTAGAAATCGGCGACAAACTGATGTGCTGCGGGAAGAATATTCGATGACGAACTGGTTTCAGCGTTCATGATGGTAACTTGTTGGCCCAAAATAGCCATTTTTTCGCATCAGTGGAGAAGCAGGAAACAGTGTAGTGCTTGTAAAGTCTGAAGCCAGACAAGCCTGAATACGCACTACCGTTGAATAAGCTGTATCTTTCCTTACCCATCGCAACGTGTGACTGACGCTGCGATCATTATCATTTTGTGCGTAAAACAACCAAAAACTCTCCTTCTTTGGCAAATTCCGTGGTCGAGCTAAAATGAATCGTAAAAGCGACCTATGGAAGTGGTGAGCTTCGTTTTTGGTCGACTCCCAAACACGGAATTTGCCAAAGAACCAAAATTTATTGACAGTATGCGTTCACAAGAAATCTTATTTCCTAATGCGGATGGTCTGCAATTAGCAGCACGCCTGGAATGGCCCCTTGATCAACACCCCAACAATTTTGCCATTTTCGCCCATTGTTTCACGTGCAGTAAAAGCCTGGCCGCTGTTCGGTACATTAGTCGCGCACTTACCGACCAGGGGATTGCCGTCCTGCGGTTTGACTTCACGGGGCTGGGTGAGAGCGAAGGAGATTTTAGCGAAACAAATTTCTCGGCCAACATTTCTGATATTGTCCATGCAGCTTCGTTCTTGCGGCAACACTACCAGGCTCCCAGCTTACTTATTGGCCATTCCCTGGGAGGAGCTGCGGTACTCCAGGCCGCCTGGGACATCCCAGAGGTCAAAGCCGTGAGTACTATTGGTGCTCCCTATGATCCCGAGCACGTAATTCGCTTACTCGAACATGGATTGGAAGATATTAATCGCCAAGGATTTGCGGAGGTACAGATCGGCGGGCGACCTTTCCGCATCAAAAAACAGTTTTTGGATGATCTCGGACAAGCAAAATTTCCGGAGCGTATTGCCAGCCTGCAGCGGGCATTACTCGTTTTGCATTCCCCTCAGGACACTATTGTTGCCATTGAGAATGCTGCCAAGATATATCAGGCGGCACGTCATCCTAAAAGTTTTATTTCGCTGGATCGAGCGGATCATCTCCTTTCGAATAAAGCCGATGCGATCTATACCGGCAATGTTATTGCCTCCTGGGCAGCCCGTTACTTACCTCCGGAGGAGAAAACACCATTAATTCCTGAAAAAGAGGTTGCGGTTCGCCTGGGAGCCAAAGGATTTACCACAGAAATCCAGGCACGCCATCATCACCTGATTGCCGATGAACCTGAAGCGGTGGGTGGTGATGATTTTGGGCCATCACCCTACGAATTGCTCAGTGCCAGCCTGGGCGCCTGTACCGCCATGACGCTACAAATGTATGCCCGCCGTAAAGGCTGGAACCTGCAAGAAGTAGAAGTTCATCTTGCTCATGGGAAAGACTACCCCAGCCATTTGCAATCACCGGACACCGGCGCAGGAAAGATTGATGTTTTTGAGCGTTGGCTAACTATTACCGGCGACCTCGATGAGGAGCAACGCCAGCGCCTGCTAGAAATAGCCAACCGCTGCCCAGTGCATCGAACACTCGAGAACGACATCGAAATCCGGACAAATTTACTCCGTTGAATCCGGATAACTCCTGTTATTCTCTGAGAACCCTAACAAAAGCCGTTTCCCCTGCTGAGGTAATCAACCGAACCTGGTACCACCCTTTTGCCGGAAACAGCGATGCAGCCAAAGCAATGCGGTTCGCCCCATTGGTAAGCTCAAATGGCTCCTGGTACACCAGTTGCCCGAGGGCATTAGTAATGGCGCAGGTAACAGCACAAGGAGCCCCCGACCACCAGGCATCAATCGTTAGCTCTTGCTGGAACGGATTGGGGAAACTTTGCATCGTCAATCCATGGACCTGCTTAACCGGTGCCGCAAACGTCAGTACCAAGGGTTTGGAAGCTATCTCCAGGGTAGGTACCCGCTGATAAGATTCCGCATGTAAGATACGGTTGTCCAGCTGAAGTGCTTCGTGTAACCATAGGGTTTGCCTGGGCGTAATGCTAACGATACCCAGCTTGGTTTGCGTTCCCGAAATTGGCTCATTACCATTCCAGCTCATCAGCAGAGAACTTTCCTGGAGATTGAAATGATCGGCAGTAAGCCAGTCCGACTGGAAATAGTCAACGGTAATTTCGGTAGCGACCCATCTTATCCCAAATTGCAGCCCCAGTGTAGGTTGTTGTGGAGCCAGATAGATGGGAATTTTATAGTTTTTGCCCGCCTCCAGCAGCAGATCGGGAACGCTGATCTCATCGGGAACGAGATCGTCACTCCGTGTATTCCCTTTTTTGCTGAGACTGCCACTTACATCCCCCAACTTAACGGCGACAAAATTCAGGTCGTCCCGCGAAGCGGACAGGTTATTAAGGTTGATCACCTCCGGAATAGGATCACTCCATGGACGTTTCACATCGCGAAACCGGTGATTTGCAGCCACAAAACGCCAGGCATCCCCACTGGCAAACCGCGAGTCTATGTTAAGAACGATTTTTCGAATCGCAATTAAATCCAGCGTGCTGACCGAACCCGAGCGGTTTACATCCGCAGCCAGTAATTGATAGGGCGATTCCAACAATTTATCGCCCAGAATATGACGTGTTATCATTACCATATCTAAGGTAGAAACCCCATCACTGGCAGTTCCTGAAAGGCGAGGTAAGATGGAATAATCACCTCCAGCCTTTAGCCGGTCAATCTGGAAAAAGCCATCCTGATTACTCTGTGCAAAGCCATCATCCGAGCCACTTACCCGCACATCCACCCCTGCCAGAGGTTGCGCATTTTCAAAGGCAATTTTACCTGCAACCCGAATTCCCGACCCCAGTCCACTACATAACGAGTCAACGTCCTGAACCAGAATATAGGTCTCACAATAGTTATAATTGGGACCTCCCAAACTGCCGTCAGGCTGGATAGAGCTGGGATTAAAAGCATTATCCCAGGCATAGACTTCTACCTCCAGGTAGCCTTGGTCGGCACAGGTCAGGGTCAGGTAATCCTGTTTTGGGTCAGGTAAATCACCGGCCCGGTTAATCGAATAAGTTACCGGATTAGAGCATATTTCTAGCGAACTTTTTATCAGTTCTTTGGCCCAAATTACATTCCCGGCAACATCTGTTTCGCCATCGTCATCAATGTCGGTTTGAATCGGTAATTGCATTAATGGAACCGCCAGCCCCTGAATACAAACGGGTGCAGGAGCTTTGCAATCCACTACCTCAACACGAACCTTTCTCCGGCTCACATTCCCACACTGGTCATCAACTTTGATATTCATGACATATTCCCCAACGGGAATTAGTCCTGCTACCAAATATTTGGGATAACGACCGAATGTATGCCAGGGCGACTCACTATACGAATAGTATTCACTGAATATGGAATCCAGCGTAACGACGATATTTACATCTCGCTGACAATTGTCGCTAACCCCTAATGAAAGAACTACTTCGGCCAGGCAATCCGGACGGTCGGTACAAATGGTTACCACATCTTCCATGAATATGGTCGGTGGTTCATTATCCACTACCCGAATGATCTGTGTGTATTGCCAGATACCCCGTGATTTAAGATTAGGATCTTCTTTCGTACTTATCCAATACCCTTCAGGGTTAGTGCGCCCATCGCAGGTAACTTTTTTCTCGCCGGCTTTAGGGAATGTATTCGTTTCCGAACCATCTGCATCATAGTAGACCTTTCCGTCCGGCCGAACCGTGACAAATACATCTTCCGTGCCTGCCTCTGCTCTGCATCCTGGATTACGTGGTACGATAACGGGTTCATCACGACCATTGTACTCACACCAATTGATTACGCCAAACGTGCGGAAAATTTTATAACAGGATTGCCCCTCTCCGTCAAAACGCTCTTCCTTCTGGGAAACGGCAATAATGTCGCAGCCCCATTCCGAATACGTCACGCCCTGTGGTGTAGGATTTTTACAATACTCAATATAATCTTTCGGGAAACGAATCTGATAATTGTGGTTAGCCAGCACCTCAATGCGTTGGAAGCACGTGTCTAAACCCTTATTTCCAGCCTTATCCTGAACCGTAAACCGCCGATCAATATACCCGACTAAACACTGATTCAGCCGAACGATGGGGGCCAGTTCAGTGACCGTTGCTTCACAATTATCAATAACCCGGGCCGTTCCATAGCGGGAGGCTAACTGGACAGGATCGTGATAGTCAAAATCAGCTGCTTGAAAGACAAGGCAATCTACCATGGTATCACGTGGAGGAACACAGCGGGGTAGCTGTTTATCTTCCACCGTTATTTCCGTCCAGCAATAACTAAAGTTCCCACTGAGATCCCAAACCCCCAATTCTACCGTTACGGGTTGGCCAACATCACAACAGGAAAACCAAAGCCGGTCCGACCAATCTTCCGATAGTTGCAAGTTGACAGGGTAGCACGCCGTTGCCTCCGTATATTTGCGCCGGACTTTAATTCTTGCCAACTGACAATTATCCCGGGAGCCTTCATCAATATCCTTGGCCGTTAGATATGCAGCACCCGTATCATCTAGTGAAACGCGAATCTGATCATCACAAATGGCCAGGGGATCTACCTTATCTGCCACACAAACGGTGCACACTGCCGTTGCCGTATTTTCACAGGCGTCACGGACGGTATAAATAAGTTCATGACACCCCACAGGGATTCCCGAAATCACAGGCCGTGGCATTCCCGAATGAGCAGTTCCAATTACGATGCGTACTTTTTTCAGCTGTCCATCTACTACCTGCTCTTCCTCCACGACTACGGACGCCTGCCAGGTATAAGCCGAGCAGCTATCAACCACCTGTGGAGCAGGTACTAGCAGGGCTGCCGTACAGGAAAATGGATCAGTCGATAGCTTAAATGAATCGCGTGGGGCTGAACAACTAACCCTTGGGGGTTCTACATCGCCGATTTTTATTTGCTGAATCAATACAGTATCCTTGCCAGCACACCAATCGAGAATCTTCCACCGTCGGATCAGCTTATAGGCAGCCGGGCAAACCGAGAACCGATCGTCCTGATATACTACGGAAAGACCACAGGTCTCACCTGGGTACAGCCGGGTGGTGTCCCCCAATTCATCAATAATATAAGGATAACCGGTAACGCGCGGATGTACATTACCCTGCGCGTCGAGTGGAAATTCCCGGTTCCGGGCGCAACCCGCATCCAGCAAAATAATAGAATCCAGCTCTACGTGCTGTAGCTTTGGCCGCCCAAGCTTGATTAGCTGTTTGCCTAAAGTCCGATTGCCATTGCGATCTTTGGCGACAAACGTCCTGCTAATCAGTAACGTGTCGCAGGTTAATTCTTCTACCTGGTCATTAAACTCCGGCATGGTATCCTTGGCCGGATTACAATTATCCAGCGCTATGGCTTTGCCCGTAATGGCTAAACTGGAAGGATTATTCTGAAAATCAGGTAGCCGCGTACAAAACACCGAAAGCGTAATGTTTGGCGGAAGTTGCAGTTGGGGTCCTGTCTTATCCTCAGCAACCACAATGCTCCAGCAGGTTGTAAAGTCAGTACAGACTGCCGAAGATTTCAGGCCAATGGCTACTTTATAAGTCCCCGGACCATCAATTACCGGACCGTTTTGAGGATTCGCATCATCCACAATAATCCAAAAATCAGCAGGGGAGATACAGACGGGGAATTCACCCTCCAATATATGCACAGGGGAAAGCTGAAACTGACAGGTTCCATCCAGGGAAACCGTTACGGTATCTATACACGAAAAGGATACCGCCTGATTAGTATTCCAACTTGCGAAGGCAGGTTCAGATAGTTTTCCAGATAACACCGGTAGCCACCACATTAATAGGCTACCTAACGCCGCTATCGGAACGATATGGTGAAATCTCGTCATGGTCGTCTTATTATAATCGGTCCTCGGGTTGCCCCGGGAATGACTCGTATGTAAAAGCAAAAAACACATGTAAGCGCGCCCACATGTATCTCTTTCAATAGGTTTACTTTTACCGAGCTTAAAATCAGGGCTTTGCAACATAGGTTAATCCAGAAGCTGCTAATGCTGCGCATCTTTTATAACCTGCGTGCCGGAGCCGATGTCTCGGCAAATCTGTTTATCGTTTTGCCGATTAGTCGATTGGGGGGTAGCAAATACCCCGACACCATTGCTAGCTAAATATAGTCAAATCTTCCTTAAGATGGCTTAAAGATATGATATTCTGAAATTTGTACCGCCAACTATTTCACTCATTTTTGTTAATATTTCATCCTGATACCCAGTCCTAAAAACATAGGGGAATGGATAACTCCACTCCCCTGACGACTAAAATTAACATAGACAAATCTTTAAATATATAACCTTTATTAGCTGCGATAAATTTCTCCGCATTCCGAAAGGTTTGGAAAAGCAACAATAATGAATTGTTCATTCTCTTCAACTGGATAGGTTCCAGCTGCAATTTGGATTTGTTTCCTACTTAACCGCTGGCTTACACTGGCCGGTAGCGTATACGATTCTTCCATTTTAAAGACCCCCGAAGCAAACTGCCGCTGATAAGCTTGTGGACAAAGTTCTGCCCGATAAAACTTAAACACCAGCCTGTCCGGCTCCTGAACGACTAGAGCCGCGGCCCGTTCACATTTACAGCCACCGGAAGCCCCAATAATATTATCCTGCTGAGCCTGAAACTCTACAGCACAAATACCCGTTCCCCGGCAACGTTGTGTAGTCTGTCCGAACCGTACTTTTGCGATAACAAAAGGAGCACTCCAAATGAAAGGAACTCCCCGTGAGCTACGCATTTGATTTGATCTAAGATCGATGTGTATCATAGTTAAGTTGAGCTTTGCAAACGCCTGAACGTTTGAAGCCTCATCATGTAAAGCCTTTTCGGAATGGCCTGTTTAAGGCAATTGTCAAGATGGGGGGAACTGCTTTCAGGCATTAAAAATAATATTAATTTATAAAATTTTCTAATTTATTCGCGATTCGTTTTGATTGGTTGCAATCTCGACCTGTCAAATCCCTCAAACTACCAATATTAACCTCCTGGCCTTTACAGTGTAAACACGCAAGCTTGAGGACAAATCTCCTGGGCTAGTTTCACTTTAAGTTTCCTGAATATCCGTAAAGGTAATACCCTTTGGTCTGCCCTCATCTGACAGGTACACGGCCATTTTATACCTGAATTTATCGCTCTTTTAAATATTATTTTTTATTTCATATGATTGATTATTAAATATTTACGCTCCGTGAAATATGCGTTGTAAACAAAAAAATGCGCCTTAAATAAGGCGCATTTCGACATACGAGCATTAATATATACGACCTAAAAATACTTTACTGCATTTCAGTTTCCAGACAGGTGGCTATCAGCCCGCCAGGAGCCTGAATTGAATCGCTATACCACCAACTTTTGTTCCGAGAAAGTTTTCTCGCTCAATGGTATTAGGTATTGCGTTGTTAATCAACGTACCGATGATAGTGGCCTACAGGCTTTTACCGGTCAAAATTGCTGCCCCCTTGTTCCAGGTCTACCCTAGCAAGGGGCAATAATATCAACAATGATAATCTTCTTGGTTTCCATGAGCTTTTATGATTTGTTATTGTCATAAAAGTAGGTTTAGCCCATAGAAACCCTGCCGACAAGGGTGCGGCCCATTTTAAACGGGAATTACATGCGATTTGAATAAAAAAAATTCATAACCAAATAAATATCAATAACTTAAAACATTACCAATTAAAAAATTATTACATATTTATTGAAGAAAATTACCGCCTATTCCAGGAATACTGGTCAGTTCCCTTGAATTACCTCAGCCATGATATACGACGGTTTTGCGAAAAGCAGGCTGTTCAACAGAAGAACCATCCAGGTGGAATTAGCGCGTTAGGGAGCGTTCCAGGCAGGAAAGCAGCCCGGTCAAAAGCGATATTTTGCAGGGAAATTCCCCTGAGGGTGAGGCAAAAAAATAGCCCGAATTGATTCCTTGCTGGTAAAACATGCAAAAAAAATCCGGGCTAACGGGTAGTAACTACCCGTGGCAGTTATCATTTCATCCAGCCCATAGGCCGTCGATAACCTGCCGGGGCGTATTATGGGTACAGGGACCCACAATATCCACAATCAGGACATTGTAAACGTGTTTCATAGTGTGTATAGTGTTAAATAGTGTTTCCGCTTTATCCAAAAAACATTCCCACGCCCTGTTTTGACTCCTAACTTTAAGCATTGCTCAATCAAACTGAGTCATTACACGTACCAGAACATACGGAGTGTTTTCTGAAAAGAAAATAAGACGCAACATCGCTTGGGATTCCCCAAACCGTTTCGGTCGATTGACAAAAACGGGCGCCTTCGGGTATGTAATTAATAGTCCTCTTGCCCCCGCCAATAAATAGTAGTGGGTGCTAATCACTGTAGGAAAGACAGGCACCCTAAGCCTGCCAATAATGCCAGCGCTTATTTGTACCTTCTGCGATAAAAGGGAAGAATCGGGGATTATCCGGTCCGCTGTTGGTTTTGTACCAAAACCTCAACCACCATCCCCCATAAGGTGTCATATGGAATGATTTCCACCTCATACGTCTGGCTTTTCAAGTCGATTGGTGCTTCCTCCAGCCGGGAAACGTACTTTGCTGCTTTTCGTTCCACGGCAACCGGATGAAAGTTTCCAGCTGGGAGCTGCATAACCATTTTGATAAAGCAATTGGACCGGAAAGTAGCGTCCTTGGTCAGGTAACGGGAGCAATACTTCTCCAGAGCATCAATCCTGTCGATCACTTTGGACGTTTTCCCCTGTGATATCCAGTGCAATAACTGGGCTATCAAAATGGGAATATTCATCCCCCTCCGGTCTTTAGAAAAAATCGGGGTTTCGTTCATGAATTTACCCAGGCGGAACTGCACCGCATCGTCCTCCTGAATATCTTCCAGATAACCAGCAACTTGCAAAAAGCTTAGGTAGGCTTTAAAAATTTGCCAGATTTCCTGGTTGGCTGCCGGCAAAAAAGAAAATCGCCGGTGCTGGGTAACAATATTATAGACCGAGTAAGCTTCCAGGTAATTCTCGGTATGCATCGCCAAAATGAATAATAGCTCCTGCGCTTTAAACCAGTTAAACGACCCTTCCTCCAGGTTGTTAAGCACATCCACAGCTACTCGCTGCCCTGCTGCATAATCACGCAACATGGTATACGAAATCAGTTGCTGATAATAGAGTACCTGAAGAGGAACGATTGCCTCATAAGGCTTACCCTTGAAGTATTTCAAATAGCGCTTACTCGCTGCAATAGCCTGTTCTTGCTCTGTAACAGTGAGATAGCCATTCAATTCAATGAGCATGGCACATAAGGGCAAACGGTAAGATTCCGGGTATTTTTCCAACAACGGCAGAAGCTGTTCGGAAGCCGCCAAAGCTTGCTGTTTACTCAGTGTATCGTCAGCCCGGCTATTCACGAAATTAAGCACCAGATCAGCGTAAAGTTCTTCTGCCAGGTTCTCTGCCCCATAGATGGAAAAGTAGTATCTATATTGCTCATTAAACTCTTCAAAGAGCTTCGGGTTTCCTTCTTTAGTTGCGTAATGCAGACGCAAATTCCGTAGAACCTCCACCGTTATTTCAGTAAATTCAAATTTTGTTGAGTACCGTAGTACGCGTTTGCACAAGTACAAACCAATCTCCAGAGCATTTTTGCCTAAGAGGATTTTGGCTGCAGCCCAGAGGGTGTGCACTTCATAATAAGCCCGTTGTCGGTCGTTGAAATCTTGTAAGTCGAGGAAAAATGTAGACCGAAGCAGGAGATGCATCATCTCCCGTTTAAGCCGCTGATAGCGCGCATCAGATGGTTCGACCTCCAGCAATACTGCAGCAGCGTCACTATCGGTAGTATATGTTCGATTGATTAATCCTTCATAAAACTGTTGCAGCGGAAGGTTACCCGCATACCCAACTTCTAGGAACTCTTTTGCCTTGCTTTGCCCCTGCTGAATAACCAAGGCTAATTCATTTAATGCTCGTATCATGATTTGTTATTAGGTCGTTGCGCATTACATACGGTCTAGAAATAGCATGAATTCCGCAATCATTTTATCTCCTGAAAGATAAAAAACTATGCGGATGTCAACGCTATCAATACTTTTCTGGGAGTAATACAAGTTCGCCTGAGGGGAAATGTTGGCGTGGGTAGGGAGAACCGCTCTAAACTTCCTTTATTACTTAATGCTGTACGCCAGTAAAAATAACATTTATTCGGCTTTCGTCCAAATTTTATTAAAATATAAAATAAAAAACATGTGTTTAGCCGAATTTATTATTGTTTTTCATAATGTGACAACCAGCGAATAAGCATTCTGTATTCGTAAAATCATTGATAATGAGCGGGAAATGATCTGCAAATCAAGTATACTTGTTTTTATAAAAAATTTCTTTCCTGATGAAGCAAATATTGCTGATCGAAGATGAACCACCGGCAGCACACCGTTTGCAGCACTTGCTGAATGCACACCGACCAGGCTGGGTAGTTTTGGCGGTGATCGATTCGGTGGAAAAAGCAGTGTTATGGCTGCAGGAAAATCCTGCTCCCGACTTGGTGTTTCTCGATATCCAATTGGCCGATGGGCTTAGTTTTGAGATTTTTGCCCAAACTCCGATTACCGCTCCCATTATTTTCACCACTGCTTACGATGAATACACCCTGGAAGCTTTTCGGGTGAATAGTATAGATTACCTGCTCAAACCTATTGAAAACGAAGAGCTTCTGCGAGCGCTTAATAAATTCGATCACTTCTTCGACCAGCCCAGATTACCGGATGCAGCCCTTATGCAAACCCTTCTCCGGCAACTCACTGAGCCTTCCTACAAGGAGCGGTTCCTGGTACGTACCGGCCAAACGCTAATGTATCTGAATGCCAACACAATCCGCTTCTTTTTTACGGATAGCGGATTAACTTTCGCCCGAACAGAAGACAACCGTAAATGTCATATCGAGCAGTCTCTTGAGCAATTAGAACAAGTGCTTCATCCCCGGCATTTTTTCCGGATTAATCGCCAAGTAATTATCCATCTGGAGGCTATCCAAAAAATCCATGCCTACTTTAATGGCCGCCTGAAATTGGAATTAATGCCAAATCCTGATTTTGAAGTAATCTTAAGTCGGGAACGAGTGCCTGATTTTCGCCGCTGGCTGGATAGTTAATGTGCCAAGGGGGGATAATCTTACTCCTTTTTGAAATATTTTCGACGCTATCCTGCTAAAGACTTGCATCTTTACACAAATTTGGCAATTTTTGCCAATAGTAATCCCAAAACGAGCCCCTATGAGCCGACACTCCCCAAACAGTGCAAAAGCACTTCCTTTCGACATTGTACTAGCCTTCGTCGTTTTCCTGATCTGTATCCTCTATTCCTTGGTGGGCGATCACCAGGGAGTCATTCCTAACCTTGCAGGGCTGGGTTGGTAAATCTGCAACGGGGAGTGGTTTGTTAAACAGGCAAATGGCTACCCTTCGCACCGAAGTATAGCCATTAAACCCTTTGGGTCAGGTGATTTCTACAATTGCTTATTTCCAGGGGATGTTCGCCATCTGGTATGCCCACTCCCCAGGTTTAGCAAGCTGTATAACAGATACGATAACACCCTTCAGGACAGTATTCACTGGTTGTGGCCCGTCGGGTAAGGTATCAGCGAAAAGATGTCTTACCTAAATGTTCAAACTTGACCGCCCTAGTGGACAATGATTCTTGACCGCTGGCGTGGACCATCAATTTCGCCTTCAATCGCAACTTTACTCTTACTGGTAAGGTTTATCCCTGATGCTGATTCGTAAATCTCCTGATACTTCCGGTGCAGGGAATCGGGTAACTTTTTACCATCCAGCTTGAGATAGCGATCCGTTAATTCAAAACGGTAAGGAGTCCCGGGGCTGACTAACTCATCCTGAAGAAGCTGGCGTTCCAATCTACTTTGCGCATTACCGCCCATACCCGGGAAGTTTTCGCCTGACCAGACCTCTACGCGTGGGGCCAATTGCCCCCGAATTCCCCAAAGATCACGCGACCCACGTTCGAGATCGCGAGCCTGGCGTTCCATATCACGAGCCTGATGCTCGGTGTTACGTAGCCGCTCTTCAAGTTCTTCGCGGAAGTTCTCTCCCATGCCTTTGAAATGGAACCGCATTGAATCCATCTGGATTCGCAATCCTTCCATGCCTTCGGGATTCCATCGGAAAGCACTATCGCCCATTTCAAAAGCAAAGCCTTGCCCCTCTTCCCCTGGAATAAACCGGAATCCAGGCATTCCTTTTAAATCAAACGCCTCTCCGTCTTCTCCTTGCCATGAGAAGCCACGCATCCGCGGCATGATGATCTGCTCCCGGTCACGAATCACCACTCGTTGACTGCCTTCACCATCGCGCTCAATGATGATCACTTCTCCGTTGCTTCTGGGAGCAGGCGGCGGTGGGGGTGGCGGTGGCACTCCCGGAGCCCGAGGCGCAGGAGGAGCCATAGGTGCAGGAGGAGGAGGCGGTGGAGGCGGTACATTTTTAATCATCTCCTCAACTTCGGCTTCGTACTTACTATACTCTTCCGGAGGAATCACTTTACCATCTACCCGCAGGTAGTCAATTTTACCTTCCCGGATTTTTACCCGGATTTCTCGTCCGTTTTTATCTGAATTAACGGTTACGTTAAAAGGAGGCAGCGTGTCTGCCTGTATCCCTGGTTCAGGGACATTGTTAACCCAGGTGCTGGTTCCCCCCGCAGGTTCATTGGCCTGCATGGGGTCTACCCGCAGTGCTACCAATCCCATCACACACAGGATAACGCAGGTTACTGTTGTCTTTTCCATAATGTTCGTTGAGTTTTGTGGTTGTTGCAAAATCCGTTTTACCCGGATCAGCAGGTTGGGACGCCGATGAACGGCAGCCATAGCGAATGCCGGACGCCCCTGTTGTTGAAATTCCTGAATGCGAACCAACGTACGCACATAGGTAAGCGCATCCTCTCCACCATGGAGTAGTGCAAGATCGTCGCAGGCATGTTCCCGCTCCCGACGAATAATCGCCGACACCCACCAGACTACCGGGTTGAAGAAAAAAAGCACCTCAACAACCGATTGTAAAATGTTATGCAGGTAATCATGCCGGCGAATATGCGCCAGTTCATGGGCCAATACGGCGGCAAGTTGTGGCGGACTCAGCTGCGTAACCAATGCTAAAGGCAAAAGGATCACCGGTTGCCAAAACCCTATGGTTAAGGGCCCGGCAGCCCTCCCTGAAAGGCGTACGGATACCGAACGCGACAACCCCATTCGGGTAGCCAGCTCCTCAACCTGCCTTACCAACTGTGGTGAAGCCGGCTGAACCTGTGCATGACGCAAATGTTGCACATAGGCTAAGGCCCCCAGCATGCGCAGGGTGAGTATACACACCCCAAGCAACCAGCCGGTTACAATCAGTGGCAGGTTTTGTTCGAAATACCGGTATAGCCAGGTTAGCCAACTGTGGGTTGACTCAGGATGAATCAACCCCGTTGCCCAATCCTGAGCTGTCATTAGTTGCCCACCAAGGGAATACGTTACCGCCTCTTCATCCAGGGGTTGGTAGACGTAGCCAAAAGTAAAAATCGCCCCTATCAACAGGAATACCAGGGCACCCATTGCCGCCCAATACCGCCAAAAGGCGGGTTTTCGTTGCCAGTAAAGCAATAACAAACCCAAAAGCAAGGCTACGGCCGCTGCCTGCCAAAGGGAATGTACTACCGTCCAGCCCAAGGCATGAATAACTGGTTCAGAGGTAAGGCGATCTATAAATTCCATAGTAAAAAGGATTCGATGTTGATCATTCATTACTCGCGGCACCCTAAAGAGGGGGCCAACCTAAGAGGAGGTTGCACTTAACCTCCGAAAAATGACAAGGGTTACTTTGTTGGGCCCTGACTATCACGCTCCAGGCGTTCAATCAGGTCCTTGATTTTCTCCAATTCGGTTGGGGATGCCTGATGATTACCCAGCGCTTGCATCACCAACTGACTCGCCGACCCCCTGAATATCGTGTCCACAAAGCGGGAAAGAAACTGATGCTGGGTATCCGCTTCACTGACCACTGCTTCGTAAATGTGTACCCGCTGCGTAGTATCCCGGCGCAATAAGCCCTTATCAGCCATGATTTGCATCAACTTCAACGTGGTTGTGTAGCCCACCTCCCGCCGATCGCTCAGCGCTTCGTGAACAGTGCGAACAGAAGTCGGCCCCTGTACCCACAATACCTGTAGAATCTCCATCTCCGCCTCAGTAGGCTGGGGTAGGTTTTGTGCCATTACTCGTCTGTTTTTATCTTACGAACCATTTCGTACTACAAGTATATACGAATCCTTTCGTAAATGCAAATTTATCTACGAAGAACATCGTATAATGAAGTAAAAAAATCAATTTTTCCTGTAATTAAAGGCCGATAAACTTGCCTTTACCGATGATAATCAATAACTTAACCCAAAATCGCAAACGCCGAAAAAAACGGTATTTTTTCGCTCGAAATAATTAGCAGCGTCCCGAGGCGGTCCGCCATCACCCCCAAAATGCAGATCTATGAAACTTCAACACGTTATTTTCAGTGCAGCAATATTTTTGTTGTGCGGATGCAGGCCAGCTGAAAAATCCAATAACCAGACGGCCAGCATAGAAACACCCACCGAACAGGAGGCTATGCCCGCCTTACCATGCCCCCCTGGCGGCGTTGTCCTGCCTGAGAATATCCATTTTTCTCACCACGATCAACTATTCACTTGTATCTCCCGGGACTCACTGGACCCTCAAAAACACCACTTAGAAATCTGGGATGCTACTATTTGTAAGCTGGTTAGCAAGCAGGAACTCCCGGCCAACGCCAATGCTGATTACCAGCTGGCTGCCATCAATTATAACCGGGTTAGTAACATGATCGCGATCAGTGGTGCCCAAAAAGTTTGGGTATACAACCTCGCCGAGAAAGCGTTAACCGGCCCCTTTACACCTGTTTTTGCCCAGCAGCGCCCAGGACTAGATGCGCAGTCCGGAAATATAGAACGCCTGGAACTTTGGGAATACTGCCTGCTAGGCTATGCTACCGATTTTGGTGCATTCGCTTTTGATCTGGAATCGGTAACTCCTCAACCCATCTTACCCGTTGCTGAGTATTCGGAGGGGCAAACGGGCTTTCACTCGCTTTTTATGATTCCAAGCAATGGGTACGTTCAGGCAATTATTCCTGGCTATGATCCACAGTCTGCTCAGTTTAGCTTGCGCCCGCTCTTCCCAAAACCACGCACCCTGGAAATGCCCACCGGTAAAGGTAACCCGATGGCTGACCGATATTTCGTACTGGCACAAAACAAACCCGCATTGGCAATCGACCTGAAGGAGGGCCAACTGGTTAACCTTCCACCTCAGGTAGCTTCAATGAATAGCCCGGACATCCGTAAATGGTTGCAACAGGAATGAGTCGATCCAGGTCTGGACAAATTAATAGTTATTGTTTTCCCCAGGATTTAAGGGTCAATACAATTTGCTGCCGATTACTGATAAAAGGAAAAACGGCCTCCTGAAAACGCGGGCCACGCCATTTCGCGCGGGCGTTATTGGAAAAAGCATAAGGCTCACTGGGAATACCTAATGTATTCGTATCCAGGCGGCCATTATTATTAATATCGTGATATACCGCAGCTGCGTATTGGCCAAAGGGTAAATTGGGTACAACTATTTGATAAGGCCCTAATCGTTTTACCGGCTGCACCCCACCCCAGGCATCGGCATTATCCTGCATAAACAAATCCGCCTGATTGTACAAGGCTAACCGAATAGCTCCCTCCTCTCGTTCAATATTTCGCACATCAATGACTAAGTCGCCCGTTTCAACTCCCGGCGCCATCCAACTTCCCAAACACAGCAATCCAATAACCCAAACGCCCATTTTTTTCGTTTTTCTCTAAAACGCGCAAGCGGGAAAATTGTTATCAGCCCAGCAGACAGCAAAACCTTCCGCCTGGGTAAAACCCAAAAAGACCAGCAATTGAAAAAGGAGGAATCAGGCTGCAGGCTGCGGTGGTGGTAGCAAGGGTAAGATAACCGAAAAATGCTCCGCCGTTTCATTGATTATTACTGTGCGATCAGTAAAAAAAGCATAGCGGTTCATAATATTCTGCAGCCCTACCTGAGTACCGGGACTTACCTGGTGTTTACGCTGCAAGTTGTTGATCATAATAAAGCTATCCGCCTCTACCCGGCAGGTAATCGTCAATGGTTTATCGCTGGAAATGATGTTGTGCTTAATCACATTTTCCAACAGAAGCTGTAAAGCTAAAGGTACCACCTGCCACTGGACCGACGAACACACAGGGGTATCGAATTCTACCCGCAGGTTATCGCCGAACCGCGCCTGTAACAGAAAAAAGTAGGACTTTAAAAAGGTTAACTCCTCGCCCAGTGAAATCAGGGGCTTATTCTGAATTTCCAGAATATAGCGGTAAACTTTCGCCATGCGTTCAACAAACTGTACCGCCCGGGTTGGGTCCTCCGGAATCAGGTAAACCAAGGTATTCAAACTGTTAAACAGAAAATGGGGATTAACCTGGCTCTTCAATCCATCCAACTGCGACTGGATGTTTTCCCGCCTTAATTGTTCGGCTTCCAGCAGCGAATCCCGCCAGCGCTCATACATGAAAACTGCTTCGTAAATCGACCAGACCAGTGCAATAATCAAAATAGACGCTGTATTGTAATCGATATCCGTAATATTTGGATTGTGTTCCGGGTGTATCCCCAGAACCAGTATAGCTCCTTTGATTAACCTGGACAGGAAAAAGTAAGTCAGGGCTATCCAAAATCCAGTAAGGACGATGCGCTTCATCGTGCGGGAAAACTCCGGCCAGCGACGGCGAAAATACAGCACGATAGCCCGGGTACTTAACCAATAGGA
Organism: Lewinellaceae bacterium; assembly: GCA_020636445.1. GTDB lineage: Bacteria > Bacteroidota > Bacteroidia > Chitinophagales > Saprospiraceae > JACJXV01. Next base: position 26,142 of record JACJXV010000014.1, read on the forward strand.
TATCGTAAATAAAAAAGAGACTACCCAAGCCTGAAGGTAATGTTGCCAATCCGGCCATAGTTGCTCTTCAAAAAAAAGCAAAGGAACCACAAAAGAAATGATCGGCACCCCTATGATGATGGCCCATCGGTCGTTGAGCTGATATGTTGTCGAAGATAGTTGATTATGCATGATCCATGTCAAGCGCCGGTTTACCCACCAGCGGCATGATAAAAGTCTTACTTTTCCGGGAATAATACTACCTAATCCCGCTGAAGCGTAGGTTGAGCCCGTTGAACTGTCACTTTCTGCTATTCAATCGATTCTCCTCACGTATTCACAGATCTTTTTCCAGATTCTTTGCCTGGCACTTGGAGGATTAAGTATTTTCACTAACTTTGTTTTTCAAAGTGCTTTTATGGAAGAACACCACAACCCGCTGGCAACCTTACAGGAAATTCGTCACCTGATGGAACGGTCCTCGCGGTTCATCTCCTTGAGTGGATTATCCGGCGTCATTGCTGGCACGTTTGCGCTGCTGGGTGCCCTAGCTGCTTTTCTTTTTCTGGATACGATACCTTTCACTAACAACCCTCCTTTTTACTTTCTTACCCACGATGGAGAAGGTTGGCGGGAAGAATACCTTATCTTTTTCTTACTAGACGGCCTGCTCGTCCTGATCGGTGCCATCGGCGGAGCCCTTTTTTTTACCACTCGCCAGGCCAGGCGTAGCGGGCAACCCGTCTGGGATGCACTGAGCCGGCGCCTGCTGATCAATTTAGGACTCCCTATTGTTACCGGAGGAATCTTTATTATTGCGCTCTATCTGCATCACCTGAACGGATTCATTGCTCCGGCAACCCTGATTTTTTATGGGCTTGGCCTGATTAATGGAAGTAAATACACCCTGGACGATATTCGTTACCTGGGATTATGCGAAATTGCACTGGGATTGCTAGGCATGTTCCTTCCCGGTTATGGCTTAGAGCTATGGGCGATCGGCTTCGGAATCCTCCACATTATCTATGGTGTATTAATGTATAACAAATACGAAAGAAAACCGTGAGCGAAGATGCCATGAAGGATATCATTGCCCGGTTACAAAAAGTTTTTGACCACCGGGCGCGCCTGGGAATCATGTCGATCCTCCTCGTCGATGATTGGGTGGATTTTAATACCCTCAAAGAAAGATTAGAACTAACCGATGGCGCATTGGCGGCCCACCTCAAAACACTGGAGGATGCCGCTTTCCTTAACGTCCGCAAAGAATTCATTGGCAGAAAGCCGCGTACCTCCTACCAGGTTACGCACCAGGGCCGCAAGGCATTTAATGATCATCTGGATGCCCTGGAACAATTATTGCGCTTCCGGGAGTAATGAATATTTTTTTGCCTTTTAACTTTGAAAAACAAAGTACTTTATGGATAGTAAATTGACTTCCTGGCGAAACTGGCTCTATATCCAAAGCGTCTTCAACCTGGGATTAATCGGAGTTCGGGTTGCCTGGGCCCATTGGGCCAATGTTTCCCCAAATTCTCTTTTTCTTTTTCTCATTTGGAACTTATTCCTGGCCTGGATACCCGTATGGTTTAGCAGTCGGCTGACTGCCCGACAGCCGGGGCTCCTCAGCCTGGGCTTATTCATGGGCTGGTTGGTCTTTCTGCCCAATGCCCCTTATTTACTGACCGATCTGATTCACCTGCGGGAGCGCCCCCCCATTCCTCTTTGGTTCGACGGGATTCTCTTTTTCTCCTTTGCCTGGACGGGGCTTGCACTCGGACTCTGGTCATTATTGCGCGTTGAACAACAACTCCGTATTTGGTGGCCCCAACATCGACGCTCCTATACCGGACTCTGGCTTTTTCTCGCCGGACTGGGTGTTTTTTGCGGACGTTTCCTGCGCTGGAATAGCTGGGAACTCATCACCAACCCACGAGGCTTACTCAGCGATGCAGTCCAACTTCTGACACACTGGGAAGCCTACCGGGGCGAACTGATCCTTATTCCGGTCGTCGGAGCCGTATTACTGCTGATTCATCAACAAATCTCCTGTCTGTTTAAACCTACTCACCATGCGTAAAGAATTGCTCACCAGCGGTGCCATCCTTAGCGGAGCACTCGCCTACACCCTTTTGTTCTGGCAAGCCCAAAAGGGGTTGAATATCTTACTTTTTAGTATGCTGGCCATAGTCTTATCCTGGTTGTTGCACCCCGATCAACGCAACAACCGCACCTATTGGATCATGGCCACCATCAACCTGTATACAGCAACATTAGTCGTCGGACACCATACCACGCTGGCGCTGATAGCCCACGTTTTTTCCTGGATACTGCTCATAGGCCTGTGTCAGGCCCGCGAGCTGCGTTTCTTGTTTTTCGCCGGCATTTTAGGAGTTTCTCAACTACTGACCGCTCCCTGGCAACTTATCAAGGGAGCTCTTGCCGGAGTAAGCCAGGCTGGCGGAGGCTGGGGGCGCCGGGTTGCATTATCAATACTTCCGGTGACGGTTACTGTTGTGTTTTTTACGCTGTATTACCAGGCTAACCCCCGTTTTGCCAGTTGGTTTTCCTCCTGGGCTTACTGGTGGCAACAATGGGATTGGGGTAACCTACCAGGCATCCTGGGCTTATTCCTCCGGGGCGCCTGTATTGTCAGCGCACTGCTGCTTCCTGGCTACTTTGTCGATTTACTTGCGCCGCTCGATCAGCACCCGCTGGCACTGGAACGTCGTCGACAAAAACAATGGCTTCCTCTCCGCTTTTCCACTATCGGACTCAAACGCGAATATGCCATGGCCATGCTCACCCTGTCTCTTCTCAATGGGCTTTTGCTCAGTGTGAACCTTGCGGATCTACCCTATGTATGGCGACTTCATCCTCAGCTTTCTGCTGCCACCCTCAGCCAGTTCGTCCATGCGGGTACAAGCTTGCTGATGCTGAGTATCGTGCTGGCCATGGGATTATTGGTTTGGTTTTTCCGGGGAAATCTCAATTTTTACCGCTCACCTGGCTGGCTGCAAGTACTCGGCTATGCCTGGCTCGCCCAAAATGCCTGGCTGGCACTGGCAGTAGGGGTTCGCAACTACCACTATTTTAACACTTACGGCTTAACCTACCTTCGGCTGGGGGTGTTGGCATTTCTGGTTCTTGTGATGGTTGGGTTACTGAGTCTCTATGCGAAGTTATACCTGCGGCGCTCGCTTTTTTACCTATTGGTGAGTAACGCCTGGGCCTGGGTGCTCTGCCTGGTACTGGCTGCCAGCTTCAATTGGGATGTTATTATTGCTCGTTACAATCTTTCCGATCAGCGTCCGCAGGCTCCTGATGTACAGTGGTTGGTTTCTACAGTTTCCCCACAACAGTTTCCGGTACTTCTGGCCAAGTATTCCACGTTAATAGCAAACTGGCCCGAAGCGGACGTCCAGGTAACCCTGGAAACACAATCGCAGCGCATCCGTCAGCGGCTGGCCACTCAGGATTGGCGGGGATGGAATTATCGCGACCGCCAACTCGCCAGAGCCTGTGCCCAGTCGTGGCCAGGCAAAAAATAACCCGTATAAAATAATCAGCTTCGTTTTTTCACCCCGAGCCAGATTCCATCTGCCGGCCGCAGTGTCAACAGTGGCCGGGGCACTGGAATCCGATCCGGAACCACGCTGAAATCGTAGCGGCGTACCAGCATGGCAAACGCTAATTGCATTTCCAACAGCGCAAAATTATTCCCGATGCACAGGCGGGGGCCGCCACCAAAAGGAATATAAGCGTAGGGATGTTTACCGGCCATCGCCTCTTTGGCAAAGCGCTCGGGGCGAAACGCCTCCGGATCATCCCAGTGCTCAGGCGAATGGTGTGCACCGTAGATATAGGTTACCAAAAACGTTCCGGCCGGAATGGGTATCCCATTATAATTATCATCGGCAATGGCCACCCGATCGGTGATCCAGGCGGGTGGGTATAAACGCATACCCTCATCAATCACCTGGCTTAGTAATTCCAGGCGGGGCAGGTCTGCAAATCCGGGAGTGCGATCACCTACCACTTCCGCCAGTTCCTGGCGCAGACGATCTACATACTCCGGGTGCTGAGCCAGCAAGTAAAGGGTCCAGGCCAGGGCATTAGCCGAAGTTTCGTGGCCGGCGACAAAAAGAATATTCAACTCCGCCAGCAATTGCTCTTCTTCCATGGGCTCGCCCGTGTCCTCATACCGCGACTCCAGGAGCATCTGTAATAAATCATCCGGATTAGCCCCGGATTCCTGGCGCTCCCGCACATAGCGCCGCATTGTTGCCATCGTTTTTGCCGCCAATACTTCGTGTTCCCGTAATTGCCCCGACACCTTCAACCAGGGATTGAGAAAAGGCTGCCGGATCTGCCGGATGATAAATTGCTGTAAAATGGTAATATTATCACTCAATTCGCGCAGGTCCTCATCGGGAAGCCGGGTACTGAAAATAGACCGGGCTACGATGTTAAACGCCAGTTCCAGCAAGTGCTGCGCCATATCTACCGGCCCCTCCGCAATCTCCTGATCCAGCTCCTCCGCAAATTCATCAATCACCGTTTGCATCAAGCCCGTCAGACCAGCAAGCCGCTGGCGGTGAAAGCCCGGCTGAATCAGTCGCCGCTGCCGCCGCCAGAAATCGCCCTCACTGGTCAGCAGCCCATTTCCCAAAAAATGACTCAACTTGTCAAAGTGCGCCGGCGATTTGCGGTAATTGCGGTTATTCTTTTGCAATACGTACTGAATGAATCCTGGATCAGCCGTAAAAATGGCCGGAAACACCCCGCCCATGTACATCGAATACGTGTGCCCGAAACGTTCCACATTCTCCGCCAATAAGGAAATGGGATCGCGTAAAAACCGAAAGGAGTTGCGCAACGTTCGCCAACGGGGAATAGCGGGAATGGGAGCAGGCTGGTTCATATAACGTAGGTTGTAGGCTAAAAAAATACCGCAAACACTTGTGGCTGCCAAACTACGGTTTTTAGCCACAAAAGTCCAGTCGTAATACCATCAGTCTGTCAAGTTGGAAACCTTCCGGTTGGATAACGCTGGCTGCTACTTGACTGAGAAATCAGAAATGGGAAATTTACCCGACTCCGGCGGGTGAGAAATGAGTACTTCGCTTGGTTACTGAGCGGTGGTTCTTGAGCGGAGTTATACTCAGGATTACCAAGCCAAAGTGCAGTAACCCTCAACGTTTTCTAACGCCAGTGGAAACAGTTTACCCTCCGTAGGCGGGTAAACCCTCCGTAGGCGGGTAAACCCTCCGTAGGCGGGTAAACTTTGGTTTGTCCCAAACCAGCGGTCTGAATACCGGCCAATACGCCGCTTGGAATCGAAAGATTCCTGCGAACAGTAGGAAATGAGCCCGACTACGTCAGGGCAAAAAATCGGAAATCAGCCCTTCAACCCCACACAAGCTGCCTGTTAATAGATAATTTTTGCGAAAATTCGCTAAATTTTATGCTTCAGCCCTTTACTATGTCCCGGGAGCCTCCTATCTTTGTAGCGAAATTTCGCTAAGCGTAAAAATACATTCCATCCATGGCCACAACAATTCAGCAAGACGTACTACAAGGTGGTGAGTTCCTGATTAAGGATACCACCCCGGGGCAAACCTTCATCCCCGAAGAAATGAATGAAGAGCAGCGGATGATTCGCGACACCGTTAAAGATTTCCTCCTGAGCGAGATCATCCCCAATGCCAAGAAAATTGAAAAACAGGAAGCCGGTATTGCGGTCAGTCTCCTGGAAAAACTGGCTGAACTAGGCTTGCTCGGCACCCACATGCCGCAGGAATACGGTGGCATGGAAATGGACAACAATACCAATACCATTATTGCCGAGACGATGGGGCCTGCCGGGTCTTTCACCGTTTCCTATGCGGCACATATCGGAATTGGCATGCTCCCCATCCTTTACTTCGGTACAGAGGAGCAAAAACAGAAGTACCTGCCACGACTGATTGCCGGAGAACTGAAGGCTGCTTATTGCCTTACGGAACCTGGTTCGGGCTCGGATGCCCTGGCCGCCAAAACCCGCGCTGATTTAACAGCGGAAGGCACACACTACGTCCTCAACGGCCAGAAGATGTGGATTTCCAATGCTGGTTTTGCTGATATTTTCATCGTTTTCGCCAAAATTGGCGGGGATAAATTCACCGGATTTATTGTCGAACGCGATACGGAAGGATTAACCTTTGGCGCCGAAGAAGATAAGATGGGCATTAAAGGATCCTCCACGCGCCAGGTGTTTTTCGAAAACGTAAAAGTACCTACCGATAACCTTCTCGGAGAAATCGGCAAGGGTCACCTGATTGCTTTCAACGTATTGAACATCGGCCGTTTCAAATTAGGCGCTTTGTGCCTGGGTGGTGCTAAAATGAGCGCTGATACGGCAGTGAAATACGCCGTTGAACGCCACCAGTTCAACCAACCGATCGCCAATTTTGGCGCAATTAAACATAAACTAGCCGAACAGGCGATCCGCATTTTCGCCGGCGAAAGCACGCTTTACCGGGTCTCCAATCTCCTCCAGGAAAAAGCGGAGGAGCTGGTAGCCAAAGGTACCAGCTTTGCCAAAGCAAAACTGGAAGGTGCTGAAGAGTACGCCATCGAATGCTCTATTCTGAAAGTCGCAGGCTCTGAAATTCTCGACTACGTCGTTGACGAAACCCTGCAGGTTCACGGCGGGATGGGCTTTTCAGAAGAAGGTACTGCCGCCCGCGCCTACCGCGACTCCCGGATCAACCGTATTTACGAAGGGACCAATGAGATCAACCGCTTGTTGATGATCGACATGTTATTCAAGCGTGCCCTGAAAGGCGAACTGGATATCGTCGGCCCGGCCTGGGCTGTTCAGAAGGAACTGGCCTCGATGCCCACCAACGAGCCGGCAGAAGGCCCTTACGGAGAGGAATACAAGGCGATTAAGGATTTCAAGAAAATCGTCCTGATGGTAGCCGGTGCTGCTGCCAAAATGCAGATGGACGGCAAGCTCAACCTCAAGGACGAGCAGGAAATCCTCATGAATGTTGCCGACATGCTCACCGACCTGTACCTGGCAGAATCTACGCTGCTGCGGGTTGAGAAACTAGCCGGACGTTCCACCAACGTTCCCCAGGAAGTGTATGATGCTATCCTTCGCGTATTCCTGCACGATGTTACTGCCCGCATCCAGCATACCGCTACCGATGCCCTGGCTTCTTTTGCCGAAGGGGATCTCCTGCGCACCATGCTGATGGGCCTTAAGCGGTTTACCAAGTATCCTCCACAGAATGTTAAGGCACTCCGCCGGCAAATAGCCGATGCGCTCATTGCCTCCAACAGCTACTGTTTGTAAGCAGGAAAAGGGAGCCAACTCTCTTACTCACTGATAACCTTAAAAGAGTCATCCCGAATTTTGGCAACGTCCGAAGTTCGGGATGCTTTTTTTCTGCTTCCTATGGCGCATTGGCTATTAGCGTGTTAGCGTAATCTGTTTTTCAAGGAAAGCACCTGAGATAAAAGCCCTTGGCGGCTCAACCTGAACCTGGCTTTTTGTGTCATCGCTGACAAAAACCAGCTTCCCCGTGCAAAGGATTCCTTTTCGTCGTATCTTATGTCGTGCTGGTTCTTAAACACTGTGGCCAGTACTTGCAGGTATCACATTAAACATGAGTCATCCCGAGTTCTAGTTTGGTGGCAGGCAGGGTTTACCCGCCTATGGAGGGTTTACCACAGCCTATGGGCGGGTAAGCTTAGTTTAGAAACGACCCTGAAGGGGCCCGTAGGGCTGGCTTGGTTTAGATTGAGTATACTTTAAACCTCTTCTAAACCCTCGTAAACGAGCGCGGAGCAAAGCGACGCGCAGCTCTAAACCCTCTCTAAACTAAGCCCGTAGGGCTGGCTCTAAACCAGCGGGAAGCGAATGCGACACGCGACTCTAAACCAGCAAGCGCAGCGCAGCGGCTCTAAACGCGAAAGCCATGCTGCCCTAAATTCGGGATAACCCATGTTTCTGCACGATTCCTCCCTGGAACTACCTTAAAAACCTACCATTATGCGCCAAACAGTCTTTCTTGTGTTTGTATGTATTTTTTGTCTTTCCGGTTTCGCTTCCGCCCAATCTTCGGGCGAAACTAAGGTTCCCTCCCAAATCGAACAAGTCACCGTTTTCCAACAATCGGCTCAGCTGCAGCGAACAGCGGAAGCTCGTATTCCCACGGGTAAAACGACCCTGGTAATCACTGGCCTCTCGCCCGAAATGGATCCGGCCAGTCTGCGGGTAACACTCCCCGGAGCCGCCGCTACCCTGCTCAGTGTCAACCACCGGCGCAACTTCCTCGAACGACAGGAAATGGATGCCTCCATGACGCTCATCAATAACCGGCTGCGGCGCCTGCGCGATAGCACGCAAACGCAGCAAGCCCTGTTGGAAACCCTCCAGGAAGAAATCTCCTTTCTCCAGGCCAACCGCCGTATCGGCAGCGATCAAACCGCCTACTCGCTGGCTGAGTTACAACAAATCAGCCGCTATTACGCCGACCGACTCCGGGAAATTAAGCTCGAACAACTGCAACGCACCCAACTCATCAGCCGGCTCGACTCCATCCAAAACTTACTCCAACAACAACTAGCGCAAATCAGCGCCAAGGCCCCCACACAGCGCAGCGAGGTAGTGCTCCGCCTCGACGCCAAGGCTCCCGAAACAATTCGGATTCAACTCAGCTACCTCTGTAAAGGGGCTGGTTGGTTTCCCACCTACGATATTAAAGTTGACCGGCTGGATCAACCTATCCAATTGGTCTATAAGGCGCGGGTGTACCAAAACACCGGCGAGGACTGGCCCCAGGTGAAGTTGGTATTTTCCAATGCCCGCCCCGATCAGAGTGGAGTATTGCCTGACCTGCCACCTTACTACCTGCGACCGTTCCAGCCGGAGCCCTACCGCTATGCACTCAATGATGCAGCCTACGACCCTACTGTCCGGGTAGTGGAGGGTTACCTCCTCGATGAAAACGGTGAACCCCTGATTGGAGCTGCAGTTCTGGCCAAAGGAACTAACATTGGTACCGTAACGGATTTCAATGGTTACTACCAAATCACTATCCCCGCCGGTGTGACGCGGCTGGTCTATTCGTACCTCGGTTTTACCACCCAGGAACGCGTGATCGATAGCGGACGCAAGGATGTTAAGTTACAAAACGATGATATAACCTTATCGGAAGTCGTCGTAACGGGGTATGCTGCTGGCGTTAATGTTAGCCGCGAACGCAAAGCTGCCGCCCCGCCACCGGCCACCCTGCCAACCACCATTGTCGAGAAAACCACGAATGTGGAATTCGCCCTTGATATCCCCTACAGTGTACCCAGTAATGGCGAGCAATACACCCTCGACCTTGCCACCATGGCCATCCCTGGCCAGTTTGACTACCAGGCAACCCCTAAACTGGAAAAAGCGGCTTACCTGACCGCTTATATCACCGATTGGGAGCAATACAACCTGCTCGATGGGGATGCCAATCTTTTTCTGGAAGATACCTACCTGGGACGAACCCTGATCGATACCCGCAACCTGGCGGATACGCTCAAACTTTCCCTCGGCAAAGACCCGGGTATTGGGCTGGAACGCAAACTTATTCAGGATGTCAGCAAGCGGGGGTTCCTGGGTAGCAAGAAAACGGTGAGCCGGGGCTACCGGCTGGTCGTGCGTAACAACAAAACCCAACCCATACGGATTACCGTTCGCGACCAAATTCCGCTCAGTACCAGCAAAGAAATTGAAGTGATTCCTGTCACCTTAAGCGATGGCACCTTGCAAGCAGAAACCGGAGAGCTAAGCTGGGTTATCGAACTAAAGCCCGGAGAACAGCGCGAGTGGGAATTGCGCTACGATGTCCGTTTTCCCCGCGAGCTCAACATTCGGGTGGAGTAAAATGAAATCATCCCGGTTGGCTCTTTCCGTCAGCCGGGATGATTCTTGTTGTTAATCATTAAGTTTTTCAACCTTGTACACGAAGTATTCGGTATCTCCCTGCCAGGGCATTGCTTTTACTTTTTCCCGGTAATACAACTTCACGTGATTACCCTGCTGAGCATCCAGATCTTGGTATATGGAAGTCTTCCAAACGGAAAAATTCCACATATTACCCATACTCCCGTCACCGCCTTCGCCGGAAAAACCACCTAAATTCAGGGTTCCTTCGTAGGTTTTAAAGGCAACACCTTTCTTGGAAATCTTGACTAAAATCCCCGAACGGGTCCCCTTGCTGTAGGTGTAATTACAAACGGCAAAATAGCCCACCAGGGTAAGTAATCCTATGCCTAAAAGGATGCGTAGCAGCTGCTTGATTCGCTTGCCAACATTCTTGGCACCATCCTTTACTACTTCTTGAAATTCACTCATAACTATGGTATATACTATTTAACTTAAGATACATAATTTTGGACAAACAGTCCATTATTCAGCCAGCGAAACTACCTGCCCATCGCGGATCAGACTGAGGGGGGTTAATCCGGCTTCCTGCCATTCTCCGAATACGGTAACCGGTTGCCCACCGCTTGCCGCCAGCAATTTCCACCCTGCTGGTCCAGACATGACCAGAGGCAGCGTCTGCCGGGCCTGGTCTACAAGTAATAGACGTGGGTTTTGGACAGGGGTCACCCAACTAAGCAAGGCAGGAATAACCCCTAACCAGGGCTGCTGTCCAATAGCAAGTGCTGCGCTATCCAAAAAAGCAGCTACGGTAGATTCTCCTGTCAGGGCAACAGCTGGGGCAGGCGTCAACGCCCCTTCTTTGAAAAGTGCACGCTGCGGATACGCGGAGGGATAATAAACTAATGCAGCCTCATAAAGCTGCCCCGGCTGCCAATCCCCCTCAAAAGCCGCGTCCCCCCATGCAAAGTCGAGAAGCAAGGCAAAGCGGTTTTGTTGAGTACCCCACAGCCAAACCCGGCGAAAGCGCAATTTATTCTCTTCTCCCATTACCCGCCCAACAACCAGCCACTGGTCCTTCACCGTGGTTCCATCTGCCAGGATATCATCCTTGCGCAACCGCACCCCTCCGTAGATCAGCACATCATCCTGGAGCGCTTCCGGCAATTCATCCAGGCGGTCAAACGCTTCTACCCATAAATGTAAGTCCGCGATCTCCTGAGCGAAAGCCGTGATCCAGTTGGGCGCATCGCATTTATCCCTTAGTTGCCGGATACGGTTAGCAACGGCAGCGAGTTTTTGGTCTACTAAACGGGCAGCAATAGCCTCCCAGTAAGTTGCTGGTTGTGCCTGCAGAGCCCCCAGGCCTTGCCGGGCTACATCGACCAACCACTGACGGAGCTCCTGCACGCCGTCCTGCATGGCTACCAGGCGTTGCTCTCGGGTGCGGCGGCGTTGCTCCGCTTGTTGATCAGCACGAGTGGCTAGCTCGGCAGCTGAAAGCACAGTGGGTTGCAGCCCCTCCCGCACCCAATCCGGAACTTCCGTCCCATGCTTAAAGAGTGTTTTGTCGCGCAACCAGAGAATAGCCAGGGCCAGCGCATATTTATCCGGCTTACGCAAGATTGGTGTATTGCTGTAGGCGTGCCGGTTCGCCAAATCCCAGGCAACCCGGTACCGGGAAGCCCCCTGACTGCGGCATTCCGCCCAAATAAAGGTATCAGCGTGGGTAACCCCCGACCATCGACGGGGTGACAACAAGCGGTAAGCCCGCTCCAGCGTTGCCGGATCGGGTGCTAATTGCGGTATATCGTCTGTTGTAAACATCTGCTGGCACTGGAGATATAAGGGTGATTACAGAAAATCCAGCACACTCACTAATTCACCAGGGAGAGTAGGGCTGAGTGCAGCTATACGCCTTCCAAGGAGGGTATTTATCAATCGTCATCCTCTTCCTCTTCCAATAAGATCCCGAGAGCCACCATCGCTTTCTCAGAAGCAGTTTGCTCGGCACTTTTCTTATTGAAATCATCTGCGGTGGCCACGCGCTCACCATTGATCATCACCGCTACTTTGAAGCGGTCGCGCTTCTCGAATTTATAACGAGCCAGTAGTTTGTAGGCCACTGATCGGCCATTTTTCTGGCACCATTCCAACAACTGGCTTTTATAGTTGTCATCCACCCGCTCTAGTTCGTGAATATCGACGTATTTACGCAGCATGCGGTTGATGACGTAGCGCTTCGTCTCCGGGTAGCCACATTCCAGGTAAATGGCTCCAACCAGGGCTTCCACCGCATTGCCCAACATCGAGCGGCTCAGCCGGGTACTGTTGTACTCTTGCAACAGCATATCCAGACCCATTTTATCCCCTATCTTGTTGAGTGATTTGCGCTTAACAATCTTTGAGCGCATCTTGGTGAGGAATCCTTCGTCGCTATTCGGGTATTTTTTGAATAAATACTCCGCCACGATGGTGCCTAAAACAGCATCACCCAGGTATTCAAGCCGTTCGTTATTCTGAATCGGAAAGGCTTTATCGCTATTCGACGAGGATTTATGGGCGAAAGCTAATTTAAAGATGCGTAAGCTCGACGGGGTGAACCCGAGTAAGGAATGCATCTTTCGCGCAAAATCCCGGTCTGGCGACAGATAATAATTATAAAGCCTGAATACGAACCGCAAGGTGTTTCAGTTAATCGAATTTTTTAAAGATCACGGAAGCGTTATGGCCGCCAAATCCGAAGGTATTACTCAATACCGCACGGACTTTACGTTCCTGGGCCTCATTGAAAGTAAAGTTCAATCGGGGATCCAACTCCGGATCATCCGTGAAGTGATTGATTGTAGGGGGAATGAAGTTTTCCTGCATTGCCAGAATACCAGCCAGGGCTTCAACGGCACCGGCAGCTCCCAGCAAATGGCCAGTCATTGACTTCGTCGAACTGATATTCAGGTCATAGACATGGTCTCCAAAAACCTGCTGAATAGCCTTTGTTTCGGCCACATCCCCCAAAGGTGTAGAGGTACCATGTACATTGATGTAGTCGATATCGGAAGGCACCATTTTGGCATCAGCCAGTGCCATCCGCATCACATTGCGGGCACCCAGGCCTTCAGGATGTGGGGCGGTCAGGTGATACGCATCGGCAGTTGCTCCACCACCCACGATTTCAGCGTAAATGGTCGCGCCACGCTTTTGAGCGTGTTCCAATTCTTCCAGTACCAGGCAGGCAGCGCCTTCACCTAAAACAAACCCATCACGATCCTTATCGAAGGGCCGTGAGGCGGTTAGAAAGTCATCATTACGGGTTGACAGGGCTTTCATGGCATTAAAGCCGCCAATGCCCGCAGCCGTTACGGCAGCTTCTGATCCACCGGTTACTACTATATCGTTACGCCCCAACCGAATAAAATCAAAGGCGTTCATAATCGCGTGAGTTGCCGACGCACAAGCGGAAACAGTTCCATAATTCACGCCCCGCAGGCCGTAGCGCATCGAAATGTGGCCGGCTGCAATATCGGAGATCATCTTGGGAATCATGAAAGGGCTGTAACGCGGGATACCACTACCCTTAGCATAGGACTCTACTTCTTCCTCCAGGGAACGCAAACCGCCAATGCCCGAGCCCCAAATTACCCCAATCCGGTCGGGGTCAAGAGCAGGGTTAGTGGCAGGATCCAGCCCGGCATCTTCCATCGCCTGACTGGCACTTGCCAATGCAAAATGCGCAAAGCGGTCGATCCGCCGTACTTCGCGCTTATCAATATACTGCTCTGGGTCAAAATTTTTGACCTCACAAGCAAACTGCGTTTTAAATTGGGATGCGTCGAAAAGCGAAATCAGATTGGCGCCACTGCGTCCTTGCTTAAGCCCCTCTGCATATTCCCGTACATTGTTTCCGATGGGCGTAATCGCCCCCATGCCCGTGACAACAACTCGTTTCATATACCGCCATTTTCTGAGGGAGCATGCTGCCTGCTCAATTGAAGGTAGCTACTTCGATAGGTATTGTGCAGCTTGTGGTAAGCTGCATGGAAAAATCCACAAGCCGGTTTCCCGACTTGTGGATTTCCAAAGCTTGTCGGCAAAATTACTTGCCTTCCAGTTGGGACTCCAAATAGGATATCGCTTGACCAACGGTTTGAATATTCTCAGCCTGCTCATCAGGAATCGAAACATCAAATTCTTTTTCGAACTCCATTATCAGCTCTACCGTATCCAAAGAATCGGCTCCTAAATCGCTCGTGAAGCTAGCCTCTGGAGTAACTTCCGACTCGTCGACACCGAGCTTTTCGACGATAATTTTGCTAACTCTTTCTGCAATGCTCGACATAAGAATGTACTTTATTGGTTTACGAATGCACCTGCAAAGTAAAGTAGAACTACCTTGATAAACAAAGTTTTTCCTCTTTTTTTTGCGGGTCCTCCCTGGCCGGAATCCCTAAAAACGCAGGGTTTCCTGGCCTTTTGATCAGAAATAACCCCAAACAAATATTTCAACCCGTGCTCCAATCCTCCCAATATGGTCTATTCCTGAATTTCATTCCCCCACATAATTATTATTGTATTTTTTACACTTACTTGCCAGGAAATTGCGTACTTCGCAGTAGAAATCCAATGAATTATCGAAATATCTACCAGTAACTGGCTTTTCTTCCGCCTGCTGGTTGATACCGATAAGAGGGTCTTTGAAACTAACCAACAGCTCACATTTATGCGATTAATGGATCAAAAAAACACGAAAATTGTCGCTACGGTGGGGCCCGCCTGTAGCTCTTACGAGAATCTGCTCGCGTTGGCGAAAGCAGGTGTGAATATTTTCCGGCTCAACTTTTCGCATAGCCGCCATGAAGAGCACCTGGAAGTGATTAACCGCATCACGTATATCAACGAAAAATACGGGCTTTACCTCGGCATTCTGGCTGACCTGCAAGGTCCCAAATTACGGGTGGGTGAGATTGAAAACAATGAACTCCTTCTGGAAGAAGGGGATATCATCACTTTTGTCAATGAACCCTGCATAGGCACTATGGACCGTATATATATGAGCTATCCCGAGTTTGCCCGGGATGTTACGGTCGGTGAACGCGTGCTCGTTGATGATGGCAAACTGGTTTTTGAAGTTATCGAAACCAATTCCATCGATACGGTCAGGTTGAAAACCCTGTTTGGGGGAGTACTTTCCTCGCGGAAAGGCGTTAACCTACCCAATACCAAGATATCCCTACCCTCCTTAACGGAAAAGGATCTGCACGATCTTGATTTTATCCTTACCCAGCCTATCAACTGGATTGCGCTGTCTTTTGTGCGTTCGCCAAAAGATGTCAAGGACTTGCGGCAACGGATTGAAGCCCGGAATCATCCGGCCAAGATCATTTCCAAAATTGAGAAGCCGGAAGCCATCGAGCGTATCGACAAAATCATCAAAGCCTCCAATGGGGTTATGGTTGCCCGTGGCGACTTGGGTATTGAAATCCCTATCGAAAAGGTCCCCATTATCCAAAAGCAGATTATCCAAAAGTGTATTCAACGGGCCCGGCCGGTTATCGTAGCTACCCAAATGATGGATAGTATGGTTACCAACCCCAGCCCCACCCGGGCGGAAGCAACGGACGTCGCCAACGCGGTGCTCGATGGTGCCGATGCGGTTATGTTGAGTGCAGAAACTTCAGTAGGACGCCATCCCGTCAAAGTTGTGGAAGCGATGAACCGGATTATCGCCGAAGCCGAAAATGTATATTCCATCAACGGGAATCGCCCGATTCCGTCGGCCAACTCCCGGACTTTCCTTTCTGACGCGGTATGCTTCAATGCTGCCAAAACGGCGGAGGATATCCGGGCTAAGGTGATCGTCGGTATGACCAGCTCTGGCTATACGGCCTTTAAGGTATCCAGCTACCGGCCACGCAACGACGTCAAAATTGTTATTTTCTCAGACCGGATGAATATGCTTTCAACCCTGAACCTGGTGTGGGGCGTACGATGCTATTACTACGACCGCTTCACCACCACCGATGAAACAATTCAGGATGTAGTTGAAATCCTCAAACAAGATGGCATGGTTTCTACCGGAGATATCGTAGTGAACACCGGAACAATGCCACTCCATCGCCGGCATCGTACCAACATGCTCAAAGTGACTGTTGTGGAGTAGGAATCCTTCCCTTATGATAATAAAGAGACCCCAGGCAACTTTCCGGTTACCTGGGGTCTCTTTTATGTAGCTCCGGTAAAGATTACCTACCTTTAGTGGCCAGGATATCCGCCCCTGCCTTGGCAGCATACTACGGCTTGTGGCAAACAATTCCTGCCGGTGAAACTCCGTTAGCCAAATGGATGTTTACCAAGTATTCCTCGATAATTACCAGACGCGAGACATTATAAACGGTTTTAGGTTAGACACATGATGAAAAACGCTTCCTTCCTCCTGCATATCAGCTACTTGCTTTTGCTAGTCCTCGGTTTTACGAGCATCGCTTACGGGCAATCCGATGAGCTCAACCGCGAAAGCCTGCTTATTGAAGCGGGGCGCGAAAAACTGTTAGGCAATACCGAAAAAGCCCTGGCACTCTATCAACAGATCATTGATAGTAGCCCCAGCGACGTGGTTGCTCCCTACGAAATGGCTCGCATCTATTTGGGTATTGATGAAGCGGGAAAAGCACTTCCCCTGGCCCGCAGGGCTGCGCAGGGCGATCCCACCAACCCCTGGTTCCAGATTTTACTAGCCAATACCTACGAAAAGCTGGGTCAATTAAAAGAAGCAGCAGGCGTTTTCGAAACACTAGCCAAAACCCATCCACAGGATTCTTATTTCTCTGAACAATGGGCCTTTCTCCTGGTCAAGGCAGGAGATATAACTGGTGCCCTTCGTGCTTATGACGATCTCGAGCGCCGCATCGGCATCACCGAAGACATCATCCGCCGCAAGCAGACCCTTTACCTCGGTATTGGGGATACAAAAAAAGCCGCCCGCGAAATAGAACGCCTCATTGAGGCTTTCCCTAAACGAACAGACTACCAGTACTTGCTCGCTGAATTTTACCAGCAGATCGGTGATGCCGGTAATGCCCGTAAGGTTTACCAGGCAATTCTCGACCGAGATCCCCAGGAAACCAAAGCAGCCCTGGCCCTGATCGACAATAAACCCACCGGCAATGCCCAGGAAGTACAATACATCCAGTCACTGCAACCCCTTTTTGCCGATCGCACCATCGCTATTGACCTTAAAATAAATAAAATCATCCCGCTCCTGCAGCAGCTGGCCAATTCCGGTGATACGACCCTCGCCCGGCCCCTCCTGGATCTGACAACGCAACTTGAGCAAGCTCATCCGCGCGATGCCAAACCCTATGCCGCTGCCGGGGATATTCTTTTTTATGCCGGGCAACCCGCGCAGGCCGCTGCCAAATACCAACGTGCCTTACAACTCGATGATACTGTTTTCCCGGTATGGGATCAGTTAATTTTAGCCAACCTGGCACAAGGAGACCTTGATGCCGCCCGGCGTCATGCCGAGAATGCAATGGACATTTTCCCCAATAAAGCCGTACTCTTTTACTACGCTGGCCAGGCCAACGCCCTGCAGAGTAAATGGGAAAAGGCTACCGCCGACCTGGAACAAGCACAACTGATGGCCGGTCGGGCCAGCGAGTTGCTCCCCGATATCGAAAGCCTGCTGGCATGGGCCTACGCCAATACCCGCCAGGATTCCAAAGCACAGGCGCTTTTTGCCAGTGCCCGTCAACGAAACCCTAAATCCGCAACGGTTCTGGCCCGCCAGTCGCTGGCAACCCAAAATGCTGACCAAGCAATGGCCCTGGCGCAGCAAGCCCGCCAATTGGAAGCCCAAAACCCGGAGGCCATTCACGCCCTGGCCTGGGCACAATACCGGCAAGGGCAATTGGATGAGGCACAAAAGAGCCTGCAACCCCTGCTTAAAGGAGCGAATCCCCTGGTCCTGGAACATTATGGGGATATGCTGTTTCGTATAGGTCAAACCGAATCAGCTATTCAATATTGGAACCAGGCACGTAACTCGGGCAGCATTAACCCCGTCTTAGTAAAGAAGATAACCGATAAACAACTCCATGAATAAATACGCTTTGTCCTTTTTCGTTCTTTTCCTGGGTGCCAGCCTTTTCTTGTTCTCCGGCTGTGGAACGGCTAAAAAAACAGGCACGACCAGCACTACAGAAAAACGCTCTGCAGATTTCCTGTTCAGCCGCCTGAATAGTCAACGCCTTGACGCTGAATGGCTCGATGCCAAAGCCAAAATAGCGTTCGCGGACGACTACTTTTCGGTACGAGCTACGGCCCAAATTCGCCTGCAGCGCGACAGCGCTATCTGGATGTCACTGCGAAAACTGGGGTTCGAAGCAGCAAGAGTGCTCATTTTGCCCGACTCCGTGCATATCCTCGATCGCCTGAATAACGAATATGCTGTTTATGGCCTTGATTACCTGGGCAAAAAATATAACCTTCCCGCAAGCTTTGCCATGATCCAGGATCTACTGCTCGGCAATGCCGTTTGGCTCGGCGGCAGCGGCCGAAAGGTCGAAAATGAAGGTGCTAACCTCATCCTGATTGATCAAACCAATCAGGAAGAATTGCGCTACCAACTCGACGGCAAGAGTTATCACTTACAAGCGATGACCTACCTCAACAAACCCCACCAGCGGTCGTTAGCGGTTACCTTTGAAGAATATAATTCGGCGCTGGGCCGCAAACAATTTGCTTATTTTCGTAATTTTAAGCTCAGTAGCGAGGAAACCGGCCCCGTCGCCGTGGATATCCAGTTTACTCAGGTAGAATTCAATGTCCCGACTAGCTTTCCCTTCGAGGTTCCCGGCCGATTCACACGTGTGGATTAAATGGCTGTTGATAATAGGCTTCCTGGCAGTTGCCTTGCCCGGAATAACCCAAAGTCGGCGTGACCTGGAGGAAAAGCGCAAGCGCCTGCTCCAAAACATCGAGCGAACCTCCAAGCAATTAGTTGCCACCCAATCGAACAAGGAAAAAACCTTGCAGCGATATCTTACACTCCAGCAGCAAATTCGCCAACGCCAGCAACTACTCAATACCATTCGGGAAGAGATGATCTTTACCGAAGCCAGTATCGCGCGTACTAACGACGTACTGAACTCCCTACAAGCGGATGTAACCCGTCTGCAAAAAGAATACACCCAGATGCTCCGGGTAGCCCTGCGGCATCGGCTAAATCATAGTTATTTATTCTTTCTGCTTTCCGCCGACAACCTCAATGAGGCGTTCCGTCGTTGGCAATACCTGCGGCAGTATGAGCGTTACCGCCGTCGCCAGGCACATCTCATCAGGGAAACCCAGCGAACGTTAGCCGATAAATCCGTACAACTCGAAGCCCGGCTGGCTGAAAAAGCTAACCTCCTCGGAGTCACAGAACTCCAAAAAACAAAACTGAGTACGGAACTTACAGACAAAGACAACTTGTTACAAAGTCTGAAAACAGATGAACGCAAGTTAGCCAGCACTTTAAGCAGCCAAGAAGAAGCTGCCCGCCAGCTGAATTCGGTAATTGAAAATATTATTCGCCAGGAAATGGAAGCCGTACGCAGGCGCGCCCGGACCTCAGAAATTATACCCACTAAGGATGGCGCTACCGCTACTAACGCCGCATCCGGGAATAGTTTCCAGGAGCAAAAAGGCCGTTTGCCCTGGCCGGTAGCTTCCGGCCAAATCGTCAGGGGTTATGGCACGCAGGCGCACCCTACCTTGAAAAGTGTACGAATCACCAACAACGGTATTGATATTCGTACCACCCAGGGTGCACCGGTCAAGGCAATATTCGCTGGCAAGGTAGCTGGAACACAATTTATCCCCGGCTATCAGAATACCGTAATTCTGCAGCATGGCACCTATTACTCGGTTTACTCAAACCTTGCTACCTTGCGGGTCAAACGCGGTGACTCCGTCAGTGCCGAGCAGGTGATTGGCGAGCTTGGCCAGGAAAAACCGGAAGTACACTTCGAAGTGTGGCGCGAAAAACAGCGTTTGAACCCCGCCGAGTGGGTGCAGCAATAAGCCCCCGGCCTTCATCATCAACCTAATCGTTTATGGCCCAAGAGTGGAATGTAGGAGAGAAAGAGCGCAAAGGTCTGCAAAAACAAACCGAATATGCCGTACTGGTCGGGCTGATCCAAAAAGGTCAAACCGAAGAACAGGTCACGGAATACCTCGATGAACTGGAGTTTCTCGCAATGACCGCCGGCGCAGAAGCCCGTAAACGCTTTATCCAAAAGCTCCCCCATCCGGATTCCCGAAGCTTTATTGGCAAAGGCAAAATTGAAGAAATCAAAGCCTACATTGACGCCCATGAGGATGTCAACATGGTCATTTTTGACGATGACCTCACCGGTAAACAGACTAACCATCTGGAGGAAGCACTTAAGGTAAAGATCATCGACCGCAGTAGCCTGATTCTCGATATTTTTGCCTCGCGGGCCCAAACCGCCCAGGCTAAAACACAAGTCGAACTGGCGCAAATGCAATACCTCCTCCCCCGCTTGCGGGGTCTCTGGACTCACCTTGAGCGCCAACGCGGGGGTATCGGAATGCGGGGCCCCGGGGAAAAAGAAATTGAAACAGACCGCCGGATAATTCGCGACAAAATAGCCTTGCTGAAAAAGCGCCTGGAAAAAATCGACCTGCAGAATACAACCCAACGGAAAAATCGCGGTGAACTGATTCGCGTTTCGCTCGTTGGCTATACCAACGTAGGCAAGTCGACACTGATGAATATCCTCAGCAAGTCAGAGGTTTTTGCGGAGGACAAACTCTTTGCCACCCTCGACACTACGGTGCGGAAAGTCGTTTTTGAAAATGTCCCCTTCCTGCTCTCCGATACCGTCGGGTTTATTCGCAAGCTCCCCCATCACCTGATCGAAAGTTTTAAATCCACGCTCGATGAAGTCCGGGAAAGCGATATACTCATTCATGTCGTGGATATTGCCCATCCCCAGCATGAAGACCATATCCGCACAGTAAATGTTACGCTCCAGGAGCTGGAAGCCATCGAAAAACCTACCCTCTTTGTCTTCAATAAGTTCGACCTTTTTCGCGAACGTTACTATGACCCCTTCATCGACGACGAAGCCCGCCAGGAGATCGAAGAAGGCCTGCAGGGGAACCTTAAAAACCTCTTTGAACATGATAACGTCCTCATTTCTGCCGTACGCAAAGAAAATATCGACGTATTGCGCGAAAAAATGTTGACAATGATCAAAGAACAATATAAACTGCGGTATCCGTATCAGTCGCGGCAATGGTAACCCTTTTTTGCCACTGACTAACTGTCCGGCAAACCCCTTATGCCCTATATCATGATCCTGGAACACTATGCAAATCTTTTAGTCCATTATTGCCTCGAAATTCAACCCGGGGATAAATTACTCGTCCGGACCACCCTATTGGCCGAACCCCTGGTACGGGAGGTTTACCGCCTGGCGCTCCGCGCGGGTGCCCACGTCGAAGTTGATTTCGACTTTGCGGAAAAAAATCGCATCTTCCTCCAGGAGGCCGGAGAAGCACAACTGGACTTCGTTTCGCCTGCCTACCAACAGGCAATGGAAACCTTCGATGCCTACCTCTACATTCGTGCGCCTTATAACCTGCGGGAAGATCAACAGGTTGACCCCGCCAAAGCACGGCGTCGCAGCCAGGCGCTCAGTGGCGTCAATCAAACTTATTTCCGGCGAACCGCCACCCGCGAATTGAAGCGCAACCTGTGCCAGTACCCTACGCAGGCAGCAGCTCAGGAGGCCGGAATGTCCCTGGAAGAATACGAAAAATTCGTCTACGGTGCCTGTCAACTATATGCCCCTGACCCTATTGCCGCCTGGCACGAGGTTCGGCGCCAACAGCAGCATATCGTAGATCACCTTAACCAATGCCAGCAGGTGCGCTACGTGGGGCCGGGTACTGATCTGACTTTTTCCACTACCGGCCGCACCTGGATCAATTCTGATGGCCGAACCAATATGCCCTCCGGAGAAGTCTACACCTCTCCGGTAGAAGACTCGGTCAACGGAGTAGTATACTTTTCCTACCCCGGCCTCTACCAGGGGCACGAAGTAGAAGACGTCACCCTCTGGGTCAAAGATGGTTATATTGAAAAGTGGACTGCCCGGCGAGGCCAGGATTTCCTCGATGAGATTTTCCAAACTGCAGGCACCCGGCGTTTTGGCGAAGCAGCCATCGGCACCAACTACAACATTTCCCGCATGACCCGCAATATCCTCTTTGATGAGAAAATTGGCGGAACAGTACACCTGGCTATTGGGCAATCCTATCTTCAGGCCGGCGGGAAAAACGAATCAACCGTCCACTGGGATATGATCACCGATATGACCCAGGGAGGGGAAATTTTTGCCGACGGTAAAAAGATATATGCGAATGGTCAATTCTTACTCACCTAATTCAATTTCTGCAAGTAGATAAAATGCCCTAAATACAAGGCTTTACAACAGATGCAGGCCGATTTTTTGGCCCGGGAAAAGAGCGAGTCTAGAATTTTATCCATAACTTGCACAGTGAAACACTAGAAACCAGTTATATTTTTGATAGTGAGCACGTTGAAAAAAATTGCAGACCCAAAACACATTAAACCGTGAACAACAAAACGATTGCATTCCTAGAATTAAAGTATGGCAACATTTACGGCGGGTACCCCAATTTCTATGCAATCAGTGAAATTGCCCTGCTAGTCTTCGAGTATGGATCCAATAAGATCTTCTTAGAGAGCTGGATCAACAATGCTAATGTAGACATCGTCACTGTAACCTCTAAAACCAACGAACTGGGCCACACTGTTGGTCGCGTGAAAGAAGTCTTCAACATGAAAACGGGTCGCCGCCGGCCTTATGATGAAGAATTCAAACTTTCCGAAGAAGATTTACAGGAAGAATTCCGCAAACTGCGGCCTTCCAAAATGCCGATCAAAAACTTCCTGATCAAAAACTTCCGCAAGTATCGATTCATGGATATCGTCGTCTTCGACGGTCGCCGCGACGTATTCCTCTGCGAACGCTCGGGAGCTAACTTTGGTCATTACAACATCATCGACTTACAGAAAGACTTCAACAAGGAGACCGATTACCTGTTCTCCCTTAACAAACTGGCCGTAGTCGCTAACTTCGAACTCGATCGCTCCTATCTGCGGACCAACAACCTGGAATACTGGCTGCACCCCATCGCTGCTCGCCAAATTGTACCCAAGTCGGCCGCCTATGATGCTGCCCGGCTCATGATGGTATTCAATGAATGGCACCTGCACCACGATGACTTCCTCATCAAAGCACAGTTATTGCTTAACCGCATTCAGGTTACCAAAGCCGCCGATTCAGGAGATGATGATTAAGAAAGAAATGAGAAACCGGAAATCAGTTTTCCGGTTTCTCGTTCCTCGTTGAGCGTTATTTATCCGCCTCTGGCGGGCTCGTTAAACGTTGAGCGGTTTTTACCCGCAGAAACCTTCGGTGCAGGAGGGTTACCTGCCATAGCTTTAGCGCAAGTCGGGGTCTGTTCCTCTCCCTATCTCTAAATGAGTCTACTCTGATTTTTGGCTAACCGGCAAGTTTAGTCCGCAGGTCACTACCCAGCCCCATACGGGCAAGCTTGGTTTAGAGCCGAGCCTACGGCACTAGTTTAGAGAAATGTTATGGTTGATAACTCAACAAGCCCTTCAGTGCCATTAACTCTAAACCAGTGAGCGCAGCGAACGGCTCTAAACCAGTAGGGAGCAAAGCGACCTACGGCCCTAAACCATCTAAACCTCCACTTCCTGTCCCAAGGCTGGAATATCAACCTGTGCAAAACCTGCTTTAGTTAGCATTTCCTGAAATGCCTGTTGGGCATCATAATCGCCGTGTACAAGGAAGATACGCTTGGCGTGTTCGCGCTGTGGACGTAGAAAATCAAATAACTCCAGGCGATCCCCATGTGCGGAGAAGGAATCCATCACTTCTACCTTGGCCCTGACGGGTTTCCAGTCGCCGAACAATCGCAAGTGGTCAGCTCCGGCACGCAACTTACCCCCCGGGGTATCTGGCGAGCAATACCCCACAATCAAAATGGTATTTTGCTCGTGGTCAATATTGTTATAGACATGGTGCTTAATCCGCCCTGCATTGATCATGCCAGCAGCACTGATGATAATACAGGCCTCCTTGGAGGTGTTCAAAGCCTTAGATTGCTCTACCTTGCGGATATAATGAAGCCGGTTAAACCCAAAAGGATTATCATCCACCAGCATGTATTCGGTAAGTTCAGCGTCGAAACACTCCGGGTGGGAAGCAAAAACCATCGTGGCGTTAACCGCCAGTGGGCTATCCACATACACCGGAATATCAGGTAACTGGCCGGCATTCGCAAGTTTGTCCAACATGTAAACCAACTCCTGCGTACGCCCCACGCTAAATGCGGGGATGATCACTTTTCCGCCACGTTTCACACAGGTGTCCTGAATAATCTGGAGGAAATGGCCTGTTTCGGCAGGTGCGCTTTCGTGTTCGCGGTCACCATAGGTCGATTCACTAATCAGCACATCTACTTCCGGCATGGGCTGCGGATCCCGCAAGATCGGGCGATTGGGCCTGCCTATATCACCGGTAAACCCAACGTGAATGGTGCGATTGCCCTCCCGGATACGCAAGGTCACACTGGCACTGCCCAGAATATGACCGGCATCGCGAAAAATGGCCTCTACCCGGTCGTTGATACGGAACCAGTGATCATAACTGTAGGTGATAAACCGATCCATCGCCTGGTGGACATCATCGAGGGTATAGAGTGGCTCGCGAAAAGCAACATCTTCAAACTTGGCTTTTTCGGCCTTCTTCTTGTTGAAATACTCGGCATCGCGTTCCTGAATCATGGCACTATCCATCAGCATAATGCCGCATAAGCTGCGGGTGGCATGAGTGGCATGGATATCACCTTTGAAGCCATCTTTCACCAGTTTCGGTACCCGACCGGTATGATCAATATGTGCATGCGATAGAATCAGGCAGTCTACATCCTCCGGCTCGAAGAGCCATTCCCGGTTGAAGTTCTCCATAGAATCTTCATACCCCTGATACAGACCACAATCGAGCAAAATAGTGAACCCATCATCGAGGGTAAGCAAATGGGCACTGCCGGTCACTTCGCGGGCGGCACCACAGAATTTTATTTTCATAGACTTATTTCCATAACGGTGTGAACCCTGAAAATAAGAAAAAAGCCATTCTAGCAGAAACTTTCGTTCGCTAAAATGGCCTACCTATGGTTCGTAAAATTGGTTTCCCGCTGGCGTTACGAACGCCGGAAGCTCATTAAGCTTCTATTCCACCCATAATTTCATCCCGCCATAGCTCAGTTGGGCGCGAATCATCGGCGCACTCTTGTCACCGGAATAGCCACGCACTTCCTGGCTGGTGGATTTACTGATATTGTGGGTAACGGATAAGCTCTTGGGGTAATTAATGCCGGCATAGGAAGCCATGGCTTCCAAGGCGTAAGGAACCCCGGGTGCTACCCGAACTTTCACGTCGGTATAGCGCCCATTGATGGTAGCTTCCGAGAAGCCTTTATCTAAACGGATATTCGCGGAACCGTAAACCAGATCCAGTGTAGCCCGCCCAGTGACATTGTTGGCCTGTACTTGTGAATACTTGCCACTAACTTCACAGGTACGCACAGAACTGATGGTAAAATTGTCATACATCCCGGCGTTCTTAAAGTCCCGGATCGCGCCCAGTTTGTAGTTGTCATAGCGGCTGGTACACGTCACATCTGTGGCTTTGTTGACCATCACCTGGGTGTACTTGGTATTTAGCGTCAGGTTGGTCGCCTGATCAATCGTCAGGTTGGAATAACTTACCTCGGTTGTTAAGTCCTCGGCTTTGGCAATGGTTCCATTCCCGTACCCAAAGAGGAGTGAAGAATTCGGTCCAATACCTTCCAACTTGAAATTGACGTATTTAACATCCAGGCTGGCTTTGCCTGTCATCGCAGCCACGTACAAATCACCATAGCGGTGATCAACCTTCAGCTGATTTGATGCGGGCAGATAAACTTCATAGTTAATGCTGTAATCATTTTTTACATCAGAACTAACCGTCCAGGGCCAGCGGCTCTTCTGTGGTTCGATAACCGTCTCGGCCCTAACGTAATCACTCTGGTTGCTGAACTGCACATTAATGCGGTCAAAGTCCCGTTGGGCATTCGACTCACTGCTGGCGTTCACCACAATATTCACCGTAATTTTGACCTTGTTGCTCGACCAGGTCTTCACATCGATTTTCCCGTATTTGTTGATCAGCTCGGTAGTACCGGTAGCTGTGATCGGAAATTCTTTCCGAATGGTTTTGGTAAATTCCTGGCGCACATGGGCGTTTCCCGGCAGTGCAAGTATCCCTACCAGGGCTACTGCGAATAATGTTTTATATGCGAACTGCATTATCGGTTGGTTTAATGAAATCAGTCGCCGGCTGAGCCCCCTGCATACGCTTAAGTACACGCTCGAGGATGGCCGCCTTCGTCTGATAGTTGAGAATGAGATTATCAATAATTTCCTGTTCCCTCCCTTTGGGGGCTTTTTCCAATTCTGCTTTCAGCTCATCCATCACCTGATCTACCTGATTAAGGTCGGTAAGCACCGCATCGTCGGTCTGGTAGCTGGTCAGCTGTTGCAGTTGTTGATCAATCTTTTGTTGGTAAAAACGTTCTGTTTCAAAATATTCCGGGGCAACCTGCTCCAGAATAGCCGTAGCCTGGTTCTGTTGCTGTTGCGTGAGGTAACTCCCGGCCAGTCCCCCAGCGAATAGCAGCAGCATTACAGCTGCGGCCATTTGCAGGCGGTGACGCCAGGTAAGTTTCCGCACCTGCGGCTCCGCTAAACGCCGGTCGATATCAGCCCAGACCTTCAGTCCGGGAGTGGCATCGTCGAACGCTGCGCGGTTGTCCAGAATAAATTTTTCCAAAGAATCCTTTTGCATAGCTATTCAATCAATCTGTGATCTTAAAATGAGGAAGCTGAATATTGTCCACCAATAATTTCCCGCAGCTTCTTTTTTGCCCGACTGTACTGTGATTTCGAAGTTGCCTCCGTAATCCCTAAAATTTCACCTATTTCCTGATGATCATACCCTTCCATTAAATAAAGCGTAAAAACCACCCGGTAGCCATCCGGCAATTCAAAAAGCGCTTTTTTGATTAGTTCAACACTGATTCCGTTCGCATCGGCGCCGGCGCCAGCTTCGTGATCATCGTGAACCTCTCCGTGGCGATCGTTAAGTTCTTCAAACTGAAGGCGGCGGCGCTTCAAAAAATTAATGCAGTTGTTAATCACAATGCGCTTAATCCAGGAGCCTACCGAAGCTTCGAACTTAAAAGTGTGCATCTTCATGAACACATCCACAAAAGCGTTCTGCAGAACGTCTTCTGCATCAAACTCATCTTTCAGCATACGCAAACACACGTTATACATCGCCTTGGAGTACAGGCGATATAATTCAAACTGAGCCTGCCGGTTCCCTTGCTGACATTGCTCAACAATATCCCGGTGCGTGTTTGCGTGATCCAATCTTACGAGCTTATAGGTGACAGTCGGGCGATTTTGGTTTTATCGTTTTCCGGGAAGTAGCGACAATACCGCAATCATCCATAGTGACACCAAGTGTTAAAAAACGTTGCACGAAAAATAAAAATTATTTTCCCGGGTTCTGCAATCTTGCCAGACCTTCCCGGGCATCCTGGTAATCAGGGGCTAAGCGCAGGGCCTGTTCATAATCGCGGCGCGCTTGTTCTTTGTTACCCATAATCTCAGCAGCCACCCCCCGGTAATAATACCCTTCGATGAATACAGGGTTGGTCTCCAGGGCCACTTGAAACTGTTTATATGCCTGGGGAATGGAGTCCAGGTCAAGGTACAACAGCCCGGCATTAAAATAGGCATCGGTATACTGGGGGTCGAGCGCACTTATTTCCCGGAACAGCGCCAGCGATTCCGCCAGTTTATTCTGGCTTTGCAAATAAAAAGCCTTGGCGTGCATCACCTGAATATTCCCCGGGCTAATCCGCAGGGCGCTGTCGAAATAACGCGCAGCAATGGGATTGCCCAGTGCCGCCTGCAGTTGCCCGAGGTTTATCCAGCCGTCAATCAACTTGGGATCGTTCTCTACGGCCGTTTGAAAACTATTAATGGCCCGGGCCGTATCCCCCATTTCCTTGAAGTTCATCCCAAACATAAAATACCCTTCGGCATTCTGTGGATCCAGCCGAAAAACGCGATCGATCGTTTTCAGCGACGCCTCGTGCTGCTGCAAAATCAACTGAAACTCACTTAACTTGAGCAGCGTGAGGATGCGGTCAGGGAATCGCTCAGCAGCCCGCTCCATCGTTCGGAGTG
The DNA here is from genome assembly GCA_020636445.1 of Lewinellaceae bacterium. Lineage (GTDB taxonomy): Bacteria > Bacteroidota > Bacteroidia > Chitinophagales > Saprospiraceae > JACJXV01. The sequence continues at coordinate 54,467 of JACJXV010000014.1, forward strand.
CTTCACGCGACTTAAAATAATCGAGATAGACATCCGCCAGCAAATGCAGGTATTCCGCATGCGTAGAATCAAGTTGCCAGGCCTGCTGTAAATCGGCTATGGCTTCGTCATAACTTTCGCGATCGTAAAATGCCTGCGCCCGGGCATAGTATAAATCACTGCGCCGGGGATTAGCCGCCAGCTCCGCGGATAGTTGTGCAATTTCCGGCGAGATCACCATCGCCGCCCCTTCCGGAGCCTTGTCTTTATTCTCTTGCTGTCGGCAACCTGACCCAAGCAGCATTATTCCCAGCCCAAGGCCTGATAAAAGCAAAAAAGAACGCACTAAGGCCAGGGTTTGGATGTTTAAAAAAGGGTACTTTATCATCTGTTTATTAGTAATTAATTGCAGTAGCTCAGCCGAAGTACGGTTACTTGCGTATTAACTGGCAACTTGCCAGGTGCTACGCTGCCCGACAACCCTGTTCAGCATCTGCAAAATAGGTTGCCATGATCAACTCTCCAAAGGAACGCCGCGTCCTTTCCCCTATTGCCTTGATGATTATCTTCCTGCTGATCGGCCTGGTTCCCGGAAAAGCCCAGCAATGGCAGTGGCTAAGCACCCTGGGGGGAGTCAGTGCCGAAACCCTCGACGCACTGGCACCGGCACCAAACGATGGCTGGTGGCTGGGGGGCAGCTGGTTGGATCGGCTGCCTCTTCCCGACACCAGCCTGGTTAGCCGGGGTGAAGCAGATGTGTTTGTCATCCACCGGGCGGCTGATGGCCAGCTCACCCCCATCCTGACCCTGGGTGGCCCCGACGACGAGTATCTCCGCGCACTAGTCCCTGGTCCTGATGGCGATTTCTTCATCGCCGGCACTTTTTGGCGGGAAATGAACTACCCCGGCGGGACCCTCCGCAGCTCCACCAATCCACGCGCAGCTTTTCTGATGCGTTGCTCACCAACGGGTACCGTTCATTGGGCGCAAACACTGGAAGGAGGCTCCCGCAAAGAGGTTACCGACTTGCTGTGGATGCCCGACCACCAACAGCTATTCCTGAGTGGTTACTTTGCGGATAGCCTGTTGCTTACCGGTACCGACCAGCGCTGGACAGCCCGCGGCAGCAGCGATGCCTTCTTGATGGATTTCAATCCTGATGATGGATCGCTCATTCAGGCGGCTACCTGGGGTGAAGCCGGCGATAGCCGCCCGGTAACCCTGCAGCTATCTCCCACCGGACAGCTGGTTGTTGCGGGACAGTACAACGAACGGCTTCCCCTCGGTGACACCACACTTATTGCCAATACCCGCGACTGGGATGTATTTCTTGCCACCCTCGATGCCTCCACCCTGGAGGTACAATGGGCTCGCCGGGCCGGCGGGGTATTTGAAGAAACTGTCGCCGATATGGTCCTTGATCCGCTAACCGGCGATATCTTTTGTACGGGATCCCTGGTGGGCGTTATGCGCCTCGACAGTATTACCAGTATCCAGAGCCAGGATGGTAATGCCGATATTTTCCTCATCAGCTACACCCCCGGGGGGCAGCTGCGCTGGGGTCGAGCTCTAAGTGGCAACAGCGTACAAACCGCATCATCGCTCGCGCTAACCGCCGAGGGTGACCTTTTTCTTAGTGGCTTCCTCCTGGGCGACCTGCAAATGGATGCCTTCCGGCTGGATGCCGGCACTTCCCTCCTGGGTTTCCTGGCCGAAATAGACCCTGGCTCCGGGCAGGCTACCCGCCTGGATGCCCTGGGCCTTCCTGGCGTCTGCCTGCCCCAGGTAATGCAACCGGCTCCCAACGGAGCCATCCTCCTGGGAGGTGCTTTTACGGGACCCGGTCAATTGCCTCCCCTGCAACTCCCCACCACCCAGGGGTACGACCTGTTCCTGGCTTATTTTGGAGCCCCCGTTACCGCGCTGCGAGACCACCTTAACTCAGCCAACGCCTGGCAAGTGTTCCCTAATCCGGCGACCGATTACCTGCACCTCAGAATTCAGGGCCAGGCCGACTGGGTTCGGCTATGGGATGCGCAGGGTAGGGAGGTAGCTTCCTGGCCTTATACACCTACGCTGTCATTGCCGCCGTTGCCCACTGGGGTTTACCGTCTGGGAGTCATAACAGGTAATCGCCTGATTGCTGTTTTACCGGTGGTGATTGCTATCCGGTAATCCGTACCCCCTGGGACCCGTGCGGAACGCGATGCATCACCTCCCCACTACTCATGAACCTCATCCCAAAACCAACCCGCTTGCCAAATTTTTAACCAATGCGTTGGTTTTTGTCCTGATGTAAGTCCCTTTGAGTTAGCAATACCCATCGATCATCCGGTTAAATTGTCCTTTTTCGCCTAGCCCTCTTTCGCTTTATTCCAAAAAAAATTATTTTACAGACGAATCCTACCTCGTGTAACACCCTGCTCCCGTTGTAGTACTTGCTCCGGGGCATTTTTTTATTGTTTCCCCCAAAAAACAGGATTCATGGCGTTACCAACCCCATTCCCCAAAACCAAACGCGAGTTGGCTACTTTGCTCCATTGTAGCTACAGCACTATGAAACGACGGCTCCAGGAGCTACCCTTTACCGTCCCACGCGGGCACTTGAGTCGGGCCATGGTGCGCCGAATTTTGATTGCCCTCGAAGAAGATGAGCATTTCCCTGAGCTTTTTGCCGGGCCAGCCACGGAGTCGAAGCACTCCTGAGCACCACTATTTATTTTTTTGAGGAGAAGGTTTATTTAGGTGAAATCGAAGCCAATGAGCTAACACGCTGAAACTGGTTTATACCGCTCGCGTTGCTCGCTTAGTTTATTCCGTTCGCTATCGCTCGCTCGGTTTATAAAGTTTATTTAGTGGAAGCCAATTCGCCAACAGCCAATACGCCAACAGCCAATACGTTAACACGCCAATAGCTAACGCGCTGCGCGGTTTATGCCGTTCGCTGTCGCTCACTCAGTTTATGCTGCTCGCGTTGCTCGCTCGGTTGATGGGGTTTATTTTAACTACTCACTGCTCACCGCTCACTGCTCACTCCAATGCGCCAAAACGCCAACAGCCAACTAGCCAAAACCCCTGAGCCAAAATGAGCCCAATTGAGCCAAGTTGAGCCAAAATGAGCCAAAACCCGGAAATAGTTGGGTTTACACCCTAAAAAACAGGACAAAAAACTTGCATTTGGACCCCCCGTAACATATTATTGTGTTATCTCCCTGGCCAGGAAGTGGCGGAACCCGAAAAGCCTGAACAGAGTAGGGACTAAACCGGATTGAGATCGTGGGGATGCGATTAATCGCATCCCCACGCAACCCAAAATTTAATACCTATGCAACAGCGAATACCCTTGCTTTTGCTCTTCTTGCTGATAAACCTCACCAGCCTGCTGGCCAGTTGTAAGGACGTGTACATGGTCTATTCCGACACGTACGGCAATGTCCTCTGGACGGAGTATATGTACTCTTACTGCATACCCGATGGTAGCCTGACTCAACCAACTTTTTCGGAGGAACCCACCGGGGGAGGGGCGGAGTATCAGTATACGACGGTGGATAGAGGTGATTGCTCAGCGGAAGGAACAATTGCAGCATTTAGCACTTTCACTCCAACCAATCCACCAATCTATCTTTGTACTACCGAAATTATTGGTAAAACATATGCTTTGGGTGGCGGTCAATGGGATGCCAGAATCTTGTTTCAATCCTCAGGACAATGTAACTCACTAACGGGAATGTATGAATTAATCTCAGACGTAGAATCCCCCACAGCTTTTCCCAGTTCAACATGGGAAAACTATGTAAGATCCCAATTCGATGGGGAAGTTCGCTATCGCTCATACCTCTATGGAAATTATGGTTGGGGCATCGAAGCTGATACTCAATCCTTTTCTGTAGAACGGATGGATTACTTTGGATATCGAGATTGTTGGTTATAAAAAACACCTGTCATTATGAAAAATAATTCATACAAACATGCCATAATTTTCGGCATAATTATAATGTTGGCAACATCAAGCTGTCAACCAGAAAACGCCAATCACCTGCTCGGAAATGAAATTTCTCAGCAGCAAATCGATGAACAAAATCAACGATTTACCCAACTAATACGAAAACTGGAAAAAGAGGCTGGACTTGACAGTAATTCTATCAGACCTACATTTACAGATACCAATCACAGGATATTATCTGATGAGGACTGGACACAACTCGAACAACGAATGCGCCAGGAATTCCAGGTAATTGCCCACAACAGTAAAGAAACGAATGTTAAAAACGAACTGAACCGAATCCGAAACGAACAACTTGCAGAAGCCTGGTCAAAATGCAACAACAAAAGAGACTCTTTTGCAGTGGCTCTTAAGTTCCCCGATATTGTCTCTTTCGACGCCGCTGGTTATGAGGAACTTCGTCAACTCGGCCTCTGGCCTCCAAAAGCTAATGACCGCAAAAACTAAATCAACAACCCTTAAGTGAGCGTACACCCCCGGCAACGGCACTCCGTTGTCGGGGGATTTTATCCGCTTACCTGCCTGCTTTTGCTGGAAATAATTTACTATTAATCAACAACGTCATTTACATTCCTTTACTCCAAAACCCCAAGGCCTATGCAGCCCTTCCTGACACTACTCTTTCGCTTTGCTTTGCTACTCTCCTTGCTGACTGCCTGCGCCCAGGACACTGGTATTGCCTACGGCAGCAATGAAATTTCCCCGGATAAAATACAAGAACAAAACCTAAGAATGACAGAGCTCGTTCGTAAAATTGAACAAGACTTGGGCTTGGAACCCAACTCAATAAACCTTACCATTCCGGAAACAGGACATACCTTTATTTCAGAAGAAGAATGGCTATCAACAGAGAAGCAACTCCGGGAAAGCTTTGCCGCAGAACAAGAAACGGCTAGAGCACTTGATCTTTCCAATAAACGAAATGCATATCGCCGCCGGCAACTCGATGAAGCCTACGCAAAATGCACCACCGGACTAGAGGTACTCCGGGTAGCGCTGGATTTCCCCGATATTGTTCACCTGGGGCAGGAACAATATGACACCCTGGCCAAATACGGATATTGGCCCCCGAAAGAAGACGGGAGAAAAAAATAAGACAACAACCCTTTAGTGAGCGTACAAACACCCCGGTGGCCGCAAGGCTGCCGGGGCTGGTTTATACCCCAACACCCCCTTTGCACAGCTCAACACCTTTACCCGAAGTATTCATCTATTCGAATTACACCATTCTCTCACTGATTCAATTAATATCACCATGAATAGCTTCATCCTCCTCATCGTTTTCATGAACCTGGGCATCATTGCTGGCTCCATTATGGAAAAAAGAGCCGTCAGGGCTCTCCGTCCCAACGAAAAAAGTGCCTGGAAGTCGATTAACGCCAAAGTACTTCCCTGGGGTATTTTGGCAGCAGGAGGGCTGCTCGTAGCCTTAGCCGGAAACATTTTTCGGGGTATCTTCACTCAAACCCACTTGCTAATCCTCATGCTCTTAGTGGTTGTGTTTGTGATAGCCTTGCGCCTGTTCATGTTTCGGGAATTTAAAAAACGGGATTTCCCTCCAGATTTTGTCAGGGCCTCTTCCCTCGCTGGCTTATGCCAACTAGCGGCTTTGATCATCGGAGCTGGGGGAATAATTTATTTAGCACTCCCAAAATAACGTGGTCGCCGACAACCCCAAAGACACCTCTGCTAAACAACCATAATCCATATCATACGTTATGCCAAAGGTGCATTTTCTTATCCCATAAGGTAAGGACGCGCTGCAGCGCGTCCCAAGTCGTCCCAATTCCCAAATTATGCGAATGGATGCAATTAGCATCCCAAAACCAAAAGACCATGATAACGAAACTACCCCTGTTCCTACTCACCCTCGGGCTTAGCAGCTTTCTGATAACCACCACCGACCCCGGCATGCAGATTCGGGAGAAACTGGATGCCTACCACGCCCAGTTCCCCTGGGAAAAGGCTTACCTGCACACCGACAAACCGCAGTACACGCTGGGCGATACGCTCTGGGCAGCCGCCTACCTCGCTGATGGCCGCACCCACCAACCCCGCACTGTCAGCAATGTGCTCTACCTGGAGCTTATCGACCCCAACAACACGATCCGCGCCAGCCGTAACCTCCGCATCGACAGCGGACATGGGCCCGGTGAGATAGCCATCCAGCGCGACTGGCCTGCCGGCCGTTACCTGTTGCGTGCCTACACGAATTTTATGCGCAATGGGGGGAACGATTATTTTTACCAGCGCGAAATCGATATCCTGGATCCCGCCGGTGTAGAGACGTTGCAGGCAACGTCTACCAGGATTGAGACGTTGCAGGCAACGTCTCTACGGCCCGGGGAACGCCCCGGGGAACGGCCCGGAGCCCAACCAACGGCGTTGCCCACCGTCCGGTTTTTCCCGGAAGGGGGCGACCTGGTAGCCGGCCTGCCCGCCGTGGTAGCCTTCCACGCTACGGACGCCCAGGAAACCGGCCTGCCCATTGAGGGCCGCATCGTTGATGATCAGGGGCAATTCGTAACTGTATTCAAAGCCCTGCGCTTCGGAATGGGTTCTTTCCGCTTTACCCCCCAGACCGGCCGTCAGTACACCGCCGAAATCACCTACCAGGATCGGGCATTTACCGTTCCTCTCCCCAGGGTGCAACAGCAGGGGTACACCCTTGAAATAGTTCCCCGGGGCACGCAAATCAACCTGATTGTGCGAACCAACCGCCCCGAGGGGCTGCGGGGCACGACCCTCATTGGGCATACCCGCGGACTGATTTTTACTACCCTGAACGGTCCCGATGAAGGCCAGGAATTCCGCGCCACCCTCACCACCGACCAACTGCTGGAGGGCGTTGCTCAATTCACCCTCTTTGACGGGCAGTCGCAACCGGTGTGCGAACGCCTCGTTTTTGTCGAGCAGCCCACCCGGGAGGCTACCTTAACGGTCACTGCAAATCAAAAAGCATTCGCAAAACGCCAGCAGGTTAAGCTCGACCTGAACTTACAATCGCCGGACGGCACTCCGCTGGCTGGCAACCTTTCGATGACGGTAACCGACGACGGACTGGTCGGCTGGCCTACCCATGGGGAAAATATCAAAACCTACTTACTGCTGAGTTCCGATCTGCGCGGCCGCATCGAGCAGCCCGGTTATTATTTCAACCCTAGCAGTGCAGGCCGCGCCCAACTCCTCGACCTGGTCATGCTCACCCATGGCTGGCGACGGTTTACCTGGAAGAATATTTTATCGGACGACGTTTCCATCCTGCAGTACCTTCCCGAAAACGGTTTCACCATTCAAGGACAAATCCTGCGGGCAGGGTCCAGCAACCCCGTTGCGGCAACCGCCTGGATTACCCCCCTGATCAGCAATAGCGTATTTCCCGACCCCTTTCGCACAGGGGAGGATGGCCTGTTCACTGCCGTAGGTTTCCAACTGATGGATACGACCAATATCATGGTTCAGGCCAGTGTTTTCAAAGAAAAACGCACGGCTAAAGAAGATCCCAACACCATCAAACTCAGCGGCGACCGGGCCGTCGACATCATCCTGAAGGACGTTTTTCCACCCCGGATTGAGCGCAATGGCAGCTACTACCTCCCCTGGGAGGACCCCGAACTACTGAAGGCCTTCCTCGAAGGCCAACGCACCCTCGCCACCATCGACTCCGCCTACCAAAACCTTTGGGAAATCGACCTCGATGCCATTGAGATTAAGGCCCAATCCCGCAAACGGAATCCTTTCGAAAATGCCCAGCGCATGTACGGAGTTCCTGACCAGCGGCTGGTAATTGACTCGGTAGCGGGCGTCCAGGGATTTTTGGGTGTTTTCGACTACCTGCGCGGGCGAGTGGCCGGCTTACAGGTATTTGGTGCCTTCCCCAATCAGTATGCCGTTATCCGCGGGAGTGGTTCTTTTACCCTGAGTAGCGAAGCCCTGATCGTGCTGGATGGTATCGTCGTCGATAGCGATATTGCCAATACCATTAGCTTGCAGGATGTAGCCTTCGTCGACGTGCTAAAAGGGGCAAGCGCTTCCATCTACGGCGCCCGCGGCGCCAACGGCGTCATTGCCATTTACACCAAGCGGGGAGATGAGGGAGTCCGGCAGGACCCTCCCGGGGTGCTTACCTTCACCCATCCCGGCTTTTATCGTGTGCGGGAATTTTACAGCCCCGATTACAGTGCCCCCAAACCCGAACACCAGAAACCCGACTACCGGACTACCTTATTTTGGGCACCTACTATTCAGGTAAATGACTCCGGCAAGGCTCAGGTTTCTTTTTTTACCGCCGATAAAGCTACCCAGTATGCCGTGCGGGTAGAGGGAGTTACCATCGATGGAAGGCCTGTGGTGGGTAGCGCCACCCTTACCGTAGATCGGGAGTAGCTGCGTAGTCGAAAAGAACGCCGGATTGTAAAAGCATACCGAAAAAAATTCATATGTAATGGAAAAAACCGCATTATTCCGTGTTTGCGCTTGGCCAACAGTATTCATCTGCCTGGTGATTACGCTGGTTGGCTCCTGGTCGGGGTGCGCCGTCCTCCAAAAGAAAAACCAATCCGGGGAATTGCAGCAATTCTCTATTCCCGTCGAGTTTGACACCCTGGCAGGCGATGTGGTGGTTAGGGGAAAAAACGCCCTGGCCTGTCCGCTGCGATTTTTTATCCAATTCACTGAGTCTACACCCACTGCTTATACGGGGCCCAATCCAATCGTGCTTCCCCCACAGCGCCCTTTTTCGATTGTTTTAGGAGCTACCGGCAGTAGCACGCAGGACATTATCAGTAAACTGAAAATCCAGGTATATTTAGGGGATCCCGCGGTAGCCCACCCAGATACTGCTGATCGGTACGATTTTCCTTTCCTGCCGGGGAGAACGTACCGGGTGCTCCAGGCCTACGATGGCACTTTTACGCATAATAATCCCAATTCACGATATGCCATCGATTTCAAAATGAACAAGGGCGACACGGTTTGCGCCGCCCGGGAGGGAATTGTTGTCGGCATCGTCGAGGGGTATCGCGGAGGAGGAGCCAAAGAAAAATACCGGAATCGCGATAATTTCATTACACTTTATCATCCCCAGGACGGCACCTTTACGCAGTATGCGCACCTGAGCTACCGGGGAGCACTTGTCGCCATCGGAGATACCGTTAACCGAAAACAACCGATAGGCCTTTCAGGCAATACGGGATATTCTACCACCCCGCACCTCCATTTTAACACCCTTTTGCCAGGCACCAACGATTTGGTTGGCTTTCCGGTCAGATTTCAGACGCTTTCCGGCGAGACACTAAAATCTGGAATGGTTGTTGGCCATTAGGCATTACAAGCATGCCCGATCTGTTTTACTACGTATTCTCCAGCCGTTCAATCAGCCGCGCGGAGATTCGGAGAAAATCCATTTCGGTGATGATGCCAATCAGCTCCCCATCCTTGACTACCGGCAAACAGCCCAGTTTGTTTTCGCGCATTTTTTGCAAGGCTTCAATAATGGTAGCATTCGGATCAACCGTGATCGGATTTTTGATCATAATATCCTGGACCGCCATCCGGCCATTGTTTTCGATATTGGGTAACTGTTGGCTGTAATAACGGAGTAGCAGCCGGGAGGTAATCAGCCCAGACAAATGTCCTTTAGTATCTTCTACCGGCATATAGCGTACCTTGCGCCAGTCCATCAGCTTGGAAACGAGATCCACCAGGTCATCTTTCCGAACTGTGAATAAGTCCGTTTGCATAAATTCCTCGACCCGCAAACGGGAGGGACGATATTCAGCCAAATCAGCTAACTCAGGAAGCTGCCAAGTGTGGCCGGGTTTACCCTCATGCTGATTTTTGAGGATCGCACTGGTCAGAACCGTCAAGGCCTCATCGGCGCTGGTTTCTTTCTTCAGCTTGGTGAAGGCGCGCAATTGCCAGCGGGCTCCCGTTTGGTGGGCCATAGCCCTTTCCTTGATAATCCCCATATAGCGGTCGATATCGGCGGTATCTACATTGCGCAACTTCAGCCCATGTTCGGCCAATGGAACCAGGTCTTTTAAAATCAGGTCCACCGCCGATATTTTCTGATCGTGGAACCAGGTAAATTTAGAATCAATCCCAAACCGGGCAGACTTTTCAAAATTATCCCGGGCATCCTCCCAGCTCATTTTCTGGCGCACATCAGGGCACTGATCGGCACAGCCAACCATCGCTCCCAACCAAAAAGCAGCATTGGCGACCTCATCGGCCACCGTAGGCCCGGCAGGTAAAACCCGGTTTTCAATGCGTAGGTGCGGTTTCCCATTAGGACTAATCCCGTAGCAGGGCCGGTTCCAGCGATATACCGTAGAGTTGTGCACCTGTAACGCCCGTAAATAGGGGGCGCGACCGGCAGCAATCTCAGCCATAGCATCTTCTTCGGTTTCCGGGCAAATGAGCGACCGGAAGCGGGCAATGTCTTCCCGGTAAATGTCCAGGATGGACTCACTGATCCAATCGGTACCGAAGCTGACGCGGGGGCTTCTTTCCCGCATATGCTCATTAGTTGTCCGAACATCAAGAGCTTGCTGAAACAACGCGATGCGTGATTCATGCCAAAGCCGACGACCAAATACAATGGGAGAATTGGCCGCCAACGCCATAATTGGCGCGACTAATGCCTGCGAAATATTGTATAGCTGAACAAAATTGGCCGGAGCTACCTGCAAATGCACCTGGAAGCTGGTATTAGCCGCTTCCAGCAGCGGGGTATTTGATTTAACCAACAACTCGTCAATGCCGTGTAGCCGTAATTCGAAGGCATTCCCCTGCAATTGCGACCGCAGCGCATCCATCAGATGGAAATAACGCTCCTTGGGGGTTAGGTTATGCATTTCCAAATCGTACTTCCGAATCGTTGGCAGAATGCCGGTCAGCACAATTTGGCTCTTAAAATCCTTCAATACCTCACTGATGATGCCTAATTTCCCTATCGTTTCTTCTTCCAGGATCCGCAAACAAGACCCCGTAAACTCATGGGGATCCATGTTTATTTCCAGATTGAATTTAGCTAGTTCCGTACCAGCCCAGGGGTATTGCTTCAAATGGTCCAATACTTCCATAGCGATGGTCGCAGGCTTGAGTGTCCGGGTGTCTACCAGACACATTTCCTGTTCGGCACCGATGCGGGTAATATCCGACTCAAACCAATCGTTCTGAAGCATATATTCCAATGCCTGTACGTCGCGCAGCAAGTTGTAAACAAATTGCTGGGTACGGGCTTCATCATTAAATCCAGTTACGCGCTGCTCTCCCATATTTTTTTGATCTTCGGTATAAAATAGGGATTAATCCACACTATTTATCCCGGGGGTAAAAATAATAGTTTACCATTACATAAAAAGGAAAGATAATTATTGGACAGTAGCAAAGTGCAGTATTAACTGGAAAAAAAGAAAGAAAATGAAATCATCTTTGGTTGGGGGTTTGATCTTAATCCTATTGATGAGTGGCTGTAGAGGGGACAACCGGGAGCGGCTTTTCGATATGGTCTATCCCAACATCCGGTTTGAGATTCCTGCCGGGCTGGGAGGGCTTTTACCCCGGGTTTTTGAAATCGAAAACTTTGCTACCGGAATCAAAGGATATCTGGGCGAGGGCGTCGATACGACAACCATCACGGGAATTCGCCCAGCTTCAGCAACCCTGACGATTTTGGATAGCGGTGCCGATTTTCGATTCCTGCGGGAGGTCTCCGTCCGCATTTGCACTACCGGCTCACCTGAATGCCGGGCTGGCGAAGAAGTTTTTTACCTCGACGATCTGGCCAACCGACGCGTAGGCAATGAGTTGAAACTGATCCCCACCCTGATCAATGCCCGGCGCCTTCTCATCCGCGACCGGGTGAAAGTTGAAGTGCTGTTTTATCTCCAGGACATTACCCCACAAACCTTGAGTGCCCGTTTGGATATGCGCTTTGAAGCAGTGCGCTAAAGCCGTTACTCACAAAGGCTCCTTTATTTAGTACAGCCGTTGCACGCAACGGCTAAACATTGGGGCATACCTGAAGTACAGCCGTTGCACGCAACGGCTCAGCATTGGGGAATATCCGGATATTCCCCCTGATCAGGGCAAGAGCAAACTACTATCACCAAAGCTGAGAAAGCGGAAATCATTGTCCAGCGCATAGGCGTAAATACGGCGCCAATCTTCGCCCACCATTGCGGCAATCAATAACAACAACGTACTGCGAGGCTGGTGAAAGTTCGTGATCAGTCCGGAAGCCAGCCGAAAGGAATACCCTGGAGCAATTAACAACTGAGTCTGCCCCGTCAGCATATCCAGACCAACAGCATCAAGTCCATTCAGGATATTTTCCAAGGCCAGTTTCGCTGTTGGAAGCTCTCTTTGCTGATACGGATCCCACTGCTTAACGGCTAGCTGGCCAGCCGCCGAATGGCTGATCCCATGCCAGTACAAGCTCTCGAGCAGCCGCAGACTGGTTGTCCCTACCGGGATAATGGGTCGCCCTGCGCTTACTGCCGCCGCCAGGGCAGCAATCGTCCCCTGAGTAATAAAAATCTGTTCCTCATGCATATGGTGATCCGCCAGGCGGTCCGCCTTCACCGGTTTAAAAGTACCCGCACCGACATGCAGGGTAACCTCCAGTCGCTGCACCCCGGATTCCGCTAAATCGGCAAAAACCCGATCGGTGAAATGCAATCCAGCAGTAGGGGCCGCAACCGATCCTTGCTCCTGGGCGTACACCGTCTGGTAGCGATCAGCATCTTCGGCTACTTGTTCCCGATTGAGATAAGGAGGCAGGGGAATCAGGCCGGCGGCATGCAGTACTTCCCCGAAGGCCAGGTCCGGTTGATCCCAGGAAAAGCGCACGGCAAAGGCATCTTCGACCGCATGCAGGCGTTCGGCATATAGGGTTACCGATTCCCGGCCCGGCAGTGAAATCTCCAGCGACAGGCTGTCGTCTTTCCAGCGTTTATTATTTCCGATGAGGCATTTCCAGATTACCGGCTCCCGGCTCCCCAGGCTTCCCTGATGTTCAACGGGCATCAGAGGATCAAGGCAAAATATTTCGATAGTGGCTCCAGTGGCTCGCTGAAAACGCAACCGGGCGTGAATAACCCGGGTATTATTAAAGAGTAACACCGCATTAGGCGGCAATTGTGCCGGTAATTCCCGAAAGGTTTGGTGGCTCAATGCTCCCTGTCGGTACACCAACAACCGGGAACTATCGCGGGTAGCCGCCGGAAATTGGGCAATGCGGGACGCGGGTAGATCGTAATCGTAGTTGGCTATATTGATTTCTTCCGGGGTGGCAGTCGGTATTCCTTTCTGTTCCATAATCAGCAGCGCCTGATTTTTCCCAACCACTGCGGGATGGGTAATGCATATTAAAATGGTTGCAAAGGTATCGTTTTTCCCAACGTATCTACCGCCGAAATGTTCTGCTCCCTATTTCGTAGAGCCAAAGGTGACTTTACCCCCTATTATTCATCTAAAAGAAGTAGTTCGGAAATATTTTCTGTGAGACGCCCGTTTTCTCCATGAGAAATTTCGGAAGATCATGTACTTACCCTATCTTTAAACAGCGCAGCGATCAGGTCACGGAACCCATTAAAAAGGGCCGGTTTCCAACCAATTAAGGACCACTGGCACTTTCCCTTCCTGGTGCTGTTATCAATAATTATTTTCTAACCCTGAATAAAATTCAACCAGATGAGCAAGTTTGATGAAGCTTTGGTTAAGTATGGCGAACAATTGAAATCACATAGCAAGTCCGCCGTTGATGCTAATTTACTGCGTGCCGTTACCAAGAGTTTAGGCCCTTCCATTTATCGCGAAGACGCCTCCAAAGTATCCTGTTCAGACCCCGAAGAATTAAAGCGCATTAAAGAGCGCTTTTTAAAAGGTAAGCTAGGCCTGGCTGACAGCCCTGCCCTGGATGCTGCCCTGAAAGATGTCTGTGAAACGATGGGCTCTTCGAACCGCAACAAATACCGGGCGGTATTTTACTATCACCTGGTCGTGAAGTTTGGCAAGCAATCGATGTTTGCCTAAAACAAACGATAGCCCACCAGGGCAAAAGGGTGCTACCTGCAGTGAAAAGGTAGTACCCTTTTTTGTTGGCCTCTAATCTTAAGAAAGCGTATTAGCGCGTTGGCGTATTGCAGTGAGCAGTGAGCTAAAAATAAACCTCATAAACTGAGCGAGCAACGCGAGCGGTCATAAACCAAACGAACGCAGTGAGTGGCATAAACCAGCTAATTAGCGTTTTGGCTGTTTGCGCATTAGCAGACGACAGTTGGCAGTTGGCAGTTGCTAAAAAATAAACCAAGTGAGCGATAGCGAACGATATAAACTGAGCGAACGCAGTGAGCGGCATAAACCGAGCGAGCGATAGCGAACGGTCATAAACCGAGCGAGCAACGCGAGCGGTCATAAACCAAACGAACGCAGTGAGTGGCATAAACCAGCTAATTAGCGTTTTGGCTGTTTGCGCATTAGCAGACGACAGTTGGCAGTTGGCAGTTGCTAAAAAATAAACCAAGCGAGCGATAGCGAACGGAATAAACTAAGCGAGCAACGCGAGCGATAGCGAACGGAATAAACTAAGCGAGCAACGCGAGCGGCATAAACTGAGCGCAGCGGCATAAACCTAATAATTCAGGACCGGTGCCAGCCAGCGTTCCGCATCATCGATCGCCATTTTTTTGCGGGCGGCGTAATCCTCCACCTGGTCGCGGGTAATTTGGCCCAAGCCAAAATAGGTCGACTCGGGATGGGAAAAATACCAGCCACTCACCGAGGCGGCCGGATACATCGCATAGCTTTCCGTTAGGGTAATGCCAATTTGATTCTCGACGGCCAGGAGCTGCCAGAGCGTTTGTTTTTCCGTATGTTCCGGGCAAGCCGGATAACCCGGTGCGGGCCGGATGCCTTGATACGATTCGGCAATTAATGCTTCGTTCGGAAGCGCCTCATCAGGTGCATAACCCCAAAATTCGCGGCGCACCCGTTCATGCATGCGCTCGGCCAGGGCTTCCGCAAGGCGGTCAGCCAGGGCTTTGAGCATAATGGCCTGGTAGTCGTCGTGCGCTGCTTCAAACTTAGCTACCCAGGGCTCGATGCCAATACCCGCCGTCACCGCAAAGGCACCGATGTAATCCGCAGCAGTCCCTTCAGGGGCGATAAAGTCGGCCAAAGAGCGATTGGGCTTACCAGCCGCTTTCTGGACCTGCTGCCGCAGGTGGTGAAGCTCAGCTAGCGCTTGCTTACGGGAATCATCCGTAAATACCCGGATGGAGTCATCCTGATGGCTATTTGCCGGGAAAAAGCCAATGACAGCCCTGGCCTGAAGCCAGCCTTCCTGGATAATCCGACCTAGCATCTCCTGCGCATCAGCCAGGAGCTTACGCGCTTCGGCACCAACTACAGGGTCCTCCAGGATAGCCGGGTATTTACCACTCAATTGCCAACTACTGAAGAAAGGCGTCCAGTCGATATAGGCTGCCAGTTCAGCCAGCGAATAATCTGTAAATGCCCGGGTACCGAGGAAAGTGGGTTTCGGCGGGGTATATTCCGCCCAGTTTCCCTGCCATTTGTTCTTACGGGCATCAGCCAGCGAAAGGAATCGCTTCCCGGTCGTCCGTCCGGCCCGTTGTACCCGCAGGCGCTCATATTCGTCCGTCACTTCCTGGAGGTATTGCTTGCGGGCCTCCGTATCTTCACTGAGTAATGCACTGGCAACACCCACTGCCCGGGAAGCATCCAGGACATGTACAACAGGGTTCCCATACTGAGGTTCTATCTTTACGGCGGTGTGGGTCTTGGAGGTAGTTGCCCCACCAATCAGCAAGGGCATGGTGAATCCCTGGCGTTGCATTTCCTTAGCCACATGGACCATTTCATCCAGCGAGGGTGTAATGAGTCCTGACAAGCCAATAATATCTACCTGATGAGCCCGGGCTTCTTGCAGAATTTTATCGGTAGGCACCATTACCCCTAAATCGATAATCTCATAATTATTACAAGCGAGTACTACGCCAACAATGTTTTTGCCAATATCATGCACATCCCCTTTGACGGTGGCCAGTAGGATTTTCCCCTTGGCAGAAGATGCCCCGTCCGCTTTTCCGGCTTCAATAAAGGGCGTCAAATAAGCGACCGCCTTCTTCATGACACGAGCACTTTTCACGACCTGAGGCAGAAACATTTTCCCAGCGCCAAACAGGTCCCCTACATGGTTCATGCCATCCATCAAAGGGCCCTCGATCACGGCCAGCGGACTGGGATACTGAAGCCGGGCTTCTTCCACATCCTCCTCAATAAAATCGGTTATGCCTTTGACCAAAGCGTGTTCGAGGCGCTGCTTGACGGGAGTCTCCCGCCAGCTGAGATCCCGCTGTATCGCACGCCCTCCCTCACCTTTTAGTTGTTCGGCTATCTCAGTCAGGCGTTCCGTAGCATCTTCCCTGCGGTTGAACAATACATCTTCAACCCGGGTGAGCAACTCAGCCGGGATATTCTCGTACACCTCAATCATACCGGCATTGACGATCCCCATATCCATCCCCGCCTGGATTGCGTGGTACAGAAAGGCAGCATGCATAGCTTCGCGCACCGTGTTGTTGCCGCGGTAAGAAAAAGAAATATTGCTAACTCCACCACTAATTTTAGCCCCCGGGCAAAGCGCTTTGATCTGCCGGGTAGCTTCGATGAAGTTCACCGCATAGTTATTGTGCTCCTCAATACCCGTGGCAACTGCAAAAATATTGGGATCAAAGATGATATCCTGTGGCCGGAATCCAACCTGCTCCGTAAGGATGCGGTAAGCACGCTGGCAGATTTCCACTTTGCGTTCAGTCGTATCGGCCTGCCCTGCTTCATCGAAAGCCATCACGACGGCAGCAGCACCATAGCGACGCACCAGATGCGCCTGCCGAATGAATTCGGCCTCGCCCTCTTTCATCGAGATGGAGTTAACAATGCATTTTCCCTGCACACAGCGCAAGCCGGCCTCAATAACGCTGAACTTGGACGAATCGATCATGATGGGAAGGCGGGCTATTTCCGGTTCCGCCATAACCAGATGCAGAAAAGTCTGCATGGCTTCTTCGGAATCCAACAACCCTTCATCCATATTGACATCGATGATCTGCGCCCCACCCTCAACTTGTTGTTGGGCCACCACCAGGGCTTCCGCATATTGCCCCTCCCGGATGAGGCGGGCAAACTGCCGCGACCCCGTAACATTCGTCCGTTCCCCAATATTGACAAAGTTAGTTTCCGGGCGGATAATAAGGGGTTCAAGCCCGCTGAGCATGGCATAAGGGGAAGCCTGAGGCACCTTGCGTGGAGGCAAACCACGTACCGCCTCGGCCATTGCCCGAATATGGTCGGGAGTTGTTCCACAACACCCCCCAATCAGGTTGACCAGCCCGCTGGAAGCAAACTCACGGATGTATTCCCGCATTTCTCCAGCTCCCTGGTCGTACTGGCCAAATTCATTAGGCAAGCCGGCATTGGGGTACGCCGAAACGAAGCAATCTGCCATCTCGGACAACACCTCCAGGTGAGGGCGCATTTCTTTGGCACCCAAGGCACAGTTGAATCCTACGCTGAGCAGTGGAATATGGCAAACCGAAATCCAAAAGGCTTCGGCGGTTTGTCCGGAAAGGGTACGCCCACTGGCATCGGTAATCGTCCCTGACACCATGATCGGGATTTGCAGCCCGCGTTCCTGAAGCAATTCGTCAATGGCAAAAAGGGCCGCTTTCGCATTGAGCGTATCAAAAATGGTCTCTACCAGCAGGATATCCGCCCCGCCGTCCAGCAGGCCTTCTGCTTGTTCGCGATAGATAATCCGTAAATCCTCAAAAGAAACCGCTCGATAACCGGGGTTATTGACGTCCGGAGAGAGCGAAGCCGTTTTATTAGTCGGCCCCAGAGCCCCGGCAACAAAGCGGGGTCGATCGGGCGTACGAGCCGTGTAAGCATCCGCTTCCATTCGGGCAATGCGCGCCGATTCGAAGTTGATTTCATAGGCCAACGCCGCCATATCGTAATCCGCCTGGGATATAGCGTTGGCATTGAAGGTATTGGTTTCAATAATATCGGCACCCGCTTCCAGGTAAGCGCGGTGTATCTCGCCAATAATCTGTGGTTGGGTAAGGGAGAGTAAATCGTTATTTCCCTTCAGGTCGCGGTGGAAATCGGCAAACCGGACACCACGATAATCCGCTTCCGTAAGTCGGTAACGCTGAATCATCGTACCCATCGCACCATCAATGACCAAAATGCGACGCTGTAATAGCTCTTCAATAGTTGTTTTCATGCCAACGGTTTAGCTCCGGGTATAATACGACCCAGGAAGCCAATTTGTTTAGGTTTCTTTGAGCGTATTTGGGATTTGCTTTGAAGACGAAAATGGTCAGGATTGGGTTCTCACAAAGCCATTTTTGAGGTTCGTAGCAGCGCTACGGAGCGAGAAAAGGCTGCCGTGAGGTTCAAATCATGGCCATTTGCAGGCCAAAGGGTAAATCCCAAACACGCTCTTAAGTACAGTTGCGCCGCAAAGGTAGCCAAATCCAAGCGCTTAATGCACCCCAAAGCGGCAAGCACGCCAAACCTGGAATTTTTCTAAATAATGGGGAAGTATTGGATAGCTTGTAAAAATTATCGATCTTTCGCAAAGCAATGCGAGCTTTGCATCCATTGCGCTCCTTCCAAATAGAGTTTTTCGGGCTATTTACCTACCTTTTTGGTGACTTCATCTCACTGACAATTCCTTTCTCAATGGTTTTGTCATTGGTTTCGTCCCCCCGTATGGTTACCATTTTTTCTGCAAGAACATCGTAAACAAACAAAAACAGGTCCCATAACATTTCATTCACCATGAAAAAGGTAACGCTACTAGTCTTTGTCGCCCTGACAGCGGTCATGTGCACCGTTGATCAATTAGATAATCCGCTCGACAATCAGTTAATTGCTCTCCTGCAGCGCATTTCACCCGACGGTACCCTGAGCCACTTTGTTTTGCCGAATTCCACTGATCTGGAGGCAATTCCACAGGGGCCACAGAACGCTCTTTCTCCTGCTAAGATAAAGTTGGGGAAAATGCTCTTCTACGAAACAGGGTTGGCCCGCAAAGCCAGGCAAGCCAGCGGTATAGGTACTTTTTCGTGCTCCACCTGCCATGTACCTGCTTCAGGGTTTATGCCTGGTCGGGTGCAAGGTATTGCCGATGGCGGGCAAGGGTTTGGGCAAAAAGGAGAAAGCCGGGGAAAACTGTCGGCCTACGCCGAAACAGAAATTGACGTGCAGGGCGCACGCCCCCTCAGTTTATTAAATGTAGCTTATGTTACCAATACCACCTGGAGTGGCAAATTTGGTGCTTTTCATAAAAATGCCGGTACTGAAAACCTTTGGGGGAAAGATCCAACTACCGCAGTCAACAAGCTAGGCCTGGATGGCCTTGAAGCGCAAAACATTGAAGGGTTGCGCATTCACCGGTTTGTGGTTGACAAATATGTATTGGATACACTAGGGTATCGCAGCATGTTCGACGAAGCCTTTGGTGATTGGGATGTGGCCGAGCGCTATTCCGAGTTAGCAACGAGTTTTGCGATTTCTGCTTACCTCCGAACCTTACTTCCTACCGAAGCGCCTTACCAGCGGTGGTTGCGCGGCGACGAACTTGCCCTGAATGAACAGGAAAAGCGGGGCGCCATTTTGTTCTACAGTAAGGCCGGCTGCTATCGCTGTCATCAGGGTGCAGCCCTCAGCTCCAACGAGTTTTATGCGCTGGGAGTAGGGGACCTCTATCAAACGGGGCAAGCTTTTGCTACCGGACCGAATGATATCCGCAACCGGGGACGGGGTGGCTATACCCTGAAATATGAAGACATGTGCAAATTTAAAGTCCCACAAATCTACAATATGGCGGATTCACCCTTCTATTTCCATGGAAGCAGCAAGCGGTCCCTGCGCGAGGTAGTAGAATATTTTAATAATGCGGTTCCCGAGAACCCCAATGCTCCCGAGGAGAATATTTCCCCACTTTTCCACCCGCTTAATTTGACCCCTGGGGAAATAACTGACCTGACGGCTTTCCTGAGCAATGGCCTCCGCGATCCTAACCTTCGCCGGTATGTGCCCGAACGGGTGCTCTCCGGTAATTGTTTCCCAAACAACGACCCCCTCGCCAAAAAGGACATGGGGTGTAATTGAGCAGTGGGCAGTGAGCAGTGAGCAGTGGGCAGAAAAATAAACCCCATAAACCGAACTTGCCCGTAGGGGTGAGCGATAGCGAACAGCATAAACCTGTTGTCAGTGCGTTAGCGTATTGGCTGTTGGCGTATTGGCTTCACGTTGGCTTCCACTAAATAAACTTTATAAACCGAGCGAGCGATAGCGAACGGCATAAACCGGGCGAAGCGGTATAAACCAAGCGAACGCAGTGAGCGGCAGTGAGCTATCCGGCCTCCCATGGAAAGAAAATCCCACCCCTTCTCTGCGGAAAGTCAACAAACCCACACAACTTCTTCCCGAGCCAAATTCCTGATAGCGAAGCATTTGCCAGCAAAGCCCACCCTGCCCTATTCTCCAATAAATGAATGTATTTCAATGTGTTGCGATAAAAAGAAGTGGTAAAATTTGCAGCAAGCCCCTATATTTGCCCCACGCAATAAAAATCTATTTCGTGGCCGAACACATTCATCCCATTTTTGATCAGCTGGTGCAGCGCAGTGAGCGCGAAGCTCGCCTGCAGCAACGCAGCAAGGTATTGTGGCTGACCGGCTTGTCGGGATCTGGTAAAAGTACCATCGCCCGTCATCTCGAGCGGCGGCTATTCGAAGCGGGATTCTTTGCACAGGTACTGGATGGGGATAATATCCGCAGTGGCATCAACAGCAACCTGGGCTTTAGCGAAAGTGACCGCACCGAAAATATCCGGCGGATTGCCGAAGTCTCCAGGCTGTTTCTATACAGCGGCGTCATCTGCATCAATTCCTTTATCAGCCCTACCCGGGCGATTCGGGATCTGGCACTGCAGATTATTGGCCCTGCTGATTTTCTCGAAATCTATATCAATGCCCCCCTCGACGTGTGTGAGCAACGCGACGTAAAAGGGCTTTACGCCAAGGCTCGCCAGGGGCTTATTCCCGGTTTTACCGGCATCGACCAGGCCTACGAAGCTCCCCTTGCGCCTGCGCTTGAGATCAATACCGCCCACCTCAGTATTGACGAAGCTGTTGAGGTGCTGTACACCTTTTTGTTATCCCAAATCCGCATTTGAGCCCAAACTTGCAACAACCTCCTATGGAATATTTCAACTACAATCTGAATCACCTGCGGGAACTGGAAGCGGAATCCATTTTTGTAATCCGCGAAGTAGCCGCCCAATTTCAAAATCCGGTCCTCCTGTTTTCGGGTGGCAAAGATTCCATCCTGGTTACTCACCTGGCGATGAAAGCCTTCTATCCGGCCCGTATCCCATTCCCCTTACTGCATATCGATACCGGCCATAACTTCCCCGAAACCCTCGAATACCGCGACCGGTTGATGGAGCGCATTGGGGCTCGCCTGATCGTCGGCTCAGTACAGGAAGCCATCGACAAAGGACTGGTCGTAGAAGAAAAAGGCTTCAATGCCAGCCGGAATTTCCTGCAAACAGCCGTTCTTCTGGAATCCATCGAACAGGGTAAATTTGACGCTGCCCTGGGCGGTGCGCGCCGCGATGAAGAAAAAGCCCGTGCCAAGGAGCGGTTTTTCTCGCACCGCGATGAGTTCGGGCAATGGGACCCCAAAAATCAGCGGCCCGAATTGTGGAATTTATTCAATGGAAAGAAAAGCATCGGCGAGCACTTCCGCGTTTTCCCCATCAGTAACTGGACAGAGCTTGATGTCTGGCAATACCTCGCTATGGAAGGTGTAGACCTCCCCAGTCTCTATTTTGCACACGAACGCGAAGTATTTGAACGTGATGGTATGCTACTGGCCGTAACGGATGTTATTCAGCGAAAACCCAATGAAGTTACGGAGCGCCGCATCGTGCGCTTCCGAACTATCGGTGATATGACCTGCACCGGCGCCGTGGCATCAACCGCCAGTACGCTCGATGAGATTATTGAAGAAGTAGCGGCCTCCCGTATTACCGAACGGGGCGGCCGGGCCGACGACCGGCGGTCAGAAACCGCCATGGAAGATCGCAAAAAGCAAGGTTATTTTTAAGCTACCCCCAATCGCTAGATTACAGACACATGGACTATAAACAATCAGAATTATTGCGGTTTACTACCGCCGGCAGTGTTGATGACGGAAAAAGCACCCTCATTGGTCGTTTGCTCTACGATTCCAAAGCTATCTTTGAAGATCAGCTCGAAGCGGTGCGCGTCACCAGTGAACGCCGTGGAGAAACAGAAGTAAACCTGGCATTGCTCACGGACGGACTAAAGGCGGAGCGCGAACAAGGTATCACCATCGATGTCGCTTACCGCTATTTTGCAACGCCGCGCCGAAAATTTATTATTGCCGACACACCCGGGCATATTCAATACACCCGCAACATGGTTACCGGGGCCTCGACTGCCAATGTAGCCCTGGTGCTGGTGGATGCGCGCAAAGGTATCGTGGAACAAACCCGGCGGCATGCGTTCATCGCCTCCCTCCTGCAAATTCCCCACCTGGTGGTGTGTATCAACAAAATGGACCTGGTCGATTACCAGGAGAGTGTCTACGAAGAAATCAAGCAGGAGTTCGAAAAATTCACTTACAAACTGGACGTCAAAGACGTACACTTTATCCCCATCTCAGCCCTGCGCGGAGATAACATCGTGGATAAATCCACCCAAATGCCCTGGTACGGCGGGTCTACCTTGCTATACTACCTGGAAAATGTCCATATCGGCAGCGATCAGAATTTTATCGATGCGCGTTTTCCCGTACAGTACGTGATTCGCCCCAATACGGATGAATTCCACGACTTCCGCGGCTATGCCGGACGGGTTGCCGGCGGGGTTCTAAAAAAAGGCGATACGGTAACCCTCCTTCCCTCCGGCTTTACCACTCGTATCGCTGGCATTCACACCTTCGATGGAGAGCTTGCCGAAGCCTACCCGCCCCTTTCTGTAACGCTAACCCTGGAAGATGAATTTGACCTGAGTCGCGGGGATATGATTGTACGGGAACACAACCAGCCTACCGTAAGCCAGGACATCGAGGTAATGGTATGCTGGTTTAGCGAACGCCCACTCCAGGCCCAGCAAAAATACACCCTCTTCCACACCAGCTCCGAGGCTCGTTGTGTCATTAAGGAGGTTCGCTACAAGCTGGACATTAATACCCTCCATCGCAATCAGGAGGATACCGTCATCCAGATGAATGATATCGCCCGCCTGCTGATCCGTACAACCAAGCCCCTGTTTTTCGATAGCTATCGCCGCAATCGCAATACGGGAAGCATAATCTTAGTGGATGAAGCAACCAATGTAACCGTAGGTGCAGGGATGATTATTTAATTGGATTCGTTCGCCAATTGGCTTTAGACGTATTCGCACTAAAAGGCTGTCCCCAACCAGGACAGGGACGGAACCTGGCTGGAGGTTGGCATTCGGGCCAAGTATGCTATGGCCAGGAAATATGCAGCGTTGAGTCTACTGGAAGCGGCCTTCGGGGAAAAAGTGTTTTTGGAATGACCTCAAGGCTCGGGGGCTGATTATCAATCGATGAAAGATTTTGGCCATTACAATCCGAAATTTATTGCTGGCTTCAGAAGCGCTTGGAAAACCGTAGTCGCCAATCCCGAATTCAGGGGCATTTTGAAAAATATTTATTACAAACATATTCAGTGTATTACGATGCGTACTGTTTTGTGAATCAAGATCCTGCGCTCTTGAAGGCATTGTAGAAGCAATACCTGGCCGAAATGAACAGTAGCGCGGGGATAGATAGCTACGCATTTAATTCGCATTACAATAGCTTTGCCAGTCTCGAAGAACGGAAAACCTGAACGTATATGACGCCTATACGGCTCCTGGCTTTTGGTTGCAGCGTTCCATAGATGGTACTGCTGAGCAATTGTTTGCGTTACAAGTGATGATGAGGCAAACGTTGGAGCTCGTTTTACTGCCCGGGTTTCTGCTGCAGAAAAGGAAGAATATAGGACGATCATTGAGGAGCTCCTTCCCACCTTGAGCGCTGTCGGTGAGATACAAAACCATCAATATCCGGCGGTTGAAACCTATGTCAATAATGCCAATATTGTTATTGATGAACGGAACCAGGAATCTTACCATTGGATCACCTTAAAGGATGGCAACAATTGGCTGGCAGAGAATGCCAGGTTCTCTTTTTCAGGAAGCTCCAATGCCGATTGTAGTTACTGCCAAACGTATGGCCGGTTGTACTCCTGGGATATGGCCCTGAAAGCTTGTCCGAAGGGTTGGCGGTTGCTTATGGAAAAAGAATGGGATAACTCATTGGAAGTCTATGGTGAGGGTAAGTTAATTGAAAGCGACGGCACTGACAATCCGTACACCAAGTACCAGACATACCAGGCCCTGGAGAGTGGTCTGCCTTCTGGGTTACTATTCCCTTTAGGCGGTCGAATGAACAGTTATGGTGTGGAAAGTTTTGAATCGGAAGGGTATTATTGGAGTAGTTCGCCAAAAAATAGTTCCGAGGCCTGGCAGTATAATTTTATCAGTTATGATGGGCCTAAAGTCAATAAATATGAAGCATCAAAACCAGAAGCTTATTCTTGCCGTTGCATTCAGGAATAGCCGGAAGGAAAGCGATAAGCACCGGGGGGATAGAAAAGCTTTTTTGGCAATTCAAGGGTAGGCGCGGAATTCCAGGATTCCGCGCCCACTGCATTTTAGGTTGGCTTTACATGGCAGTATTTTGGATACAACTCCCTTTGCCCTTCGTAATGGGTATATGCGAATTAAAGCGTATATTTTAGGGCCGGAGTGATGAGCTCCCTTACTGCCCCTTTATGATGCTTGCAAACCCCATCTTGCATGAGACTTATACTGCCGATAAAGAATTATAAACACTGCGGTCAGCCGCTTCCAGCTACGAAAACTTTACGTCCAATCCAGGGATTAATGGCCACTCATGTAAACATATCACTGCACTGGGGCCTTGTTTTCATACTAATCATACTAGGGACACCAGCAGTATACGCCCAGAACCTGCCAAGCGTTAGCGCTGGCAAGATTATCAGAATTGAAAATTTCCAATCGAAGTATGTGGATGCCCGTCATATAGACGTATGGCTTCCCGATGACTATTCCACGGATAAAAAATATGCCGTCGTTTACATGCACGACGGGCAGATGCTCTTCGATTCAACGATAACATGGAACAAACAGGAGTGGGGTGTTGACGAAACATTTTCGACAATGTTGAAAGAGCAAAAAATCAGAGATTGCATAGTAGTGGGCATTTGGAATAACGGTAAATACCGGGCTTCCGAATTTATTCCGGAGAAATTCCTGCCTTCCATGGAGCCTGATTTTCGCAACCAATTCATCCGGGAAGTGCTGGAAAACAAACCCCAGAGTGACCGGTACTTACGATTCATGGTCAGGGAATTAAAACCCTACATCGATACGCATTTTTCTACATTTCCCAGCAGGGAAAATACCTTTATTATGGGAAGTAGTCGTGGCGGGCTGATCTCTATGTATGCGATTTGTGAATATCCGGACGTGTTTGGAGGGGCTGCTGGTTTATCTTGTGCTTACATCGGCATAGACAAACCTAATACGGAAATCACCCTGGCGGGATTCAATTATTTCAATAAAAAAATTCCATCCGGCACCGACCATAAGATATACAACGATTGTGGAACCATTGAAATGGACAGTCTGTATGGGGTTTACCAGCAATATATGGATGTCTTATGGTTAACCAAAGGGTATACTGCGCGCAATTACCAAAGTTTTATTTTTGAAAAAACCGGCCATAATGAAAGGGATTGGTCCAGGCGACTTTATATTCCGGTGGCGTTTTTACTGAAGGAATAATGCCTTGTTAGCAAAAATCTGCGGATCTCCTTGAAGGATAGTTCTTAACGGCCATATTCTCCTTTCGGAATGGCCATAATATTTCCTTTCCATGAAGTATACATTAGTAATTGTTATTAGCCTCCTGACCACAGCCAGTGCGGTGAGTCAGACGGTGGACGCGAAGGTGGACAGTGTCTTAAAGTTAATGACCCTCCAGGAAAAAGTGGGTCAGATGACCCAGGTGGAAAGAAGTGAACTGGTCGATTTACAACACCTCGCTTCTTATGGTATTGGGTCTATTTTGAGTGGGGGCGGTTCTTCACCGTCATCCAATACGGTGACGGGTTGGGCTGACATGTATGATAATTTCCAGCGAATTGCCATGCAAAGCCGATTGGGTATCCCCATGATTTATGCGATAGATGCGGTTCATGGACATAACAACGTTTGGGGAGCCGTTATTTTTCCACACAACATCGGTATGGGATGCACCTGGAACCCAGGTTTGATAAGAACAGCCAATCAGATCGTTGCCAGCGAAGTTGCTGCAACGGGTATTGACTGGACATTTGCCCCTTGTATAGCTGTGCCCCGCAACGAACGGTGGGGAAGAACCTATGAGGGCTTTGGTGAAACGGCAGAGGTGCAAAAAATAATGGCTAAGGAAT